>NZ_JBHVIC010000003.1:355005-1188387 GCF_042799795.1 Nocardia sp. NPDC057668
ACCCCGTGGCCCTCCCCCCCCCCCCGCCCCCTCCGCGGGTCAGACATCAACCCTCGGCGCGGGGGGGCCCCCCCTGCCCCGGGGCCCCCCCCCCCGACCGGTGAGCGTCAGTGGCCCTGCAGCTTTTCCTTGACCGACTCGGCGGCATCCTTGACCTTCTCGGCCGCGTCGTCGACGTGCTGCTTCACCTTCGAGGAACCCTGATCGGCCTTACCCTCGGCCTTCAGATCCTCGTCACCGGTCAGGCTGCCCGCGGCCTCCTTGGCCCGGCCCTTGAACTCCTCGGCCTTGTTCTCAGCTGCACTCATGGCGTTCCTTCCACTCTGCGGATGTGGTTTGCGAACGACGTCGGTGACGTTCCGATCACGCCATACCCGGGTTCGCCCGATTCATACCTTCTGAGTTGATCAAGGTTTCTGACGGGCGGACGGCACCGCCAAGATCAGTCGGCGTACCGGTGGGTCAGCAGCTCAGCGTGCGCCAGCCGACATGAACGCATACCCCATAGCGCGTCGAGCAAATCGGTCGGTCCACGCGGGCGAGGGGCAACGAGGACCTGATTCGGTCTCGACCGAACACACCGCCAGAAGCACTCGACGAGGTGTTGCGATAACGGCCTGAATCCGCACCGGCACCGCTCGACGAGTTCTACCGAACGCCCGGTCGCGCCTGACGCTTGACGAACCCGTTTTCGGTTCACGCGATTTCGTGGTGGATGCACCCGCGGACGTCTAGACCGTCGCTGCAATGCGCAGGACGTACTCATCCCCCGCTGATCGCGCCGAGATCGCGAGGGCATCCGGTGTCGGCGACCGGTGTTAGGTTGCCGCACATGGATTTCGAGCTGCCGCATCCTGGCGTGTTGTGGGTCAGAGCCGTGGTCACCGACCTGTTGTTCGCCGCATTCCCGGGAGATGTGTACGAACCTGGCGAGTTGGCCGAGTGTGTCGGGGAGACAACGGTGGTCGCCGGTGGGCGCCTGGACACGGAGGATTGTGCGGGCAACTGGTTCGCTCTCGTCCGATACCCGGGCGATCGCGCCGTACTGTTCGGGTGGGATCGTGAAAACGACGTCTACGACAAGCCGTACGACCCCAGAGCCGTTGCACCGGAATGGGTTCGCGCCATCGAACTGAAAGCGCATCACCCGCGTGTACTCACCGCGGATGCCGTGAGCTTCGTACGCTGGTGGGAGAACGACCACTGGTCCTCCACCCCCACCGAATACGACGACGGTCTCTACATGTGCCTGCACGAAAACGCGGGCCCAGCCGGCCTTGCCCACCGGGTCGAACAAGCCCACGAGAACGCCGCAAATGTGGCCTTCGATGACGACACCCTCGAAGACCTCGACCACGTGGGTCTCGACGAACTGACACGCCTGACCGAGGCGGCCGAACGTCACGAGGTACGCGAGGAAGACCTGAGTTTCCTCGAACCCGAAGTCGCCCGAGCCGCCTACGACTACCTACGCCAGGCAGGGATCACCTTCGGCGCCCCACAGACGGTCGAACCGTTACCGAACCGGCTGACGCTGGGACCAGCGGAAAGCGAACGCTGCACACCAATGAGAAGCCTTGGAATGTCAGTGGCCGTATCGGTCCGAGCGCAGCGGAACGTCCGTTTCTGCTGATTTCTTGAGTGAGCGGCAAGCGACGCTCGCCAGGCGAGCCGATTCAGTCCCTCCCCTGCCACCCACGACGCACGACCCAGAATTCACCCTCCTCGATCAAATCCTCCACCATGCCGACCGGAAAGAATCCGACGAGGTAGGCGTCCGAGCCCAAGCCGAGTTCGAGCAAGAGCACACCCTTCTCCCGGCACAGCTCCCCCGCCAAACCAAGAAACCGCTCGATATCCTCGTCCTGATCGACGTCGTCACGGTGGTCCTCCCACCATTCCCACGACATCGACGTAGGACAAAACCTGAGGGACGCCAACACATCCCGCGCCATTTCCGGATCGCTTGCTGCATCGATGTAGCCCATGAGCCCGGCATCTATCAAGCCGCCGGAGAGTGCAACCAATGCCTGTTGGTCCTCGACCGCGGACCTGACCGCGGTCGAGACAGACGGCTCACGTGGGAGCAATCGCTCACAGACCGTGATCAAGCGAACGCGCTCCATCGCAACAACTCCCGGATCTCAACTTCTCAACACCTGGACATCATCTCTACCAATGGCAGTCGACATGTATCACGGTCGGCGTCGATGGAAATGCACCCATCCGCCATATGGTGCGCTGACCGAACCGGCTAGCGGGCGAGCCGGATGTCAACAGGTCGAGCCGATCTGACGCCGGCCGAACGCACCCTCGTGCCGAGTTGGGGCCTTCGCCCTTCGCAGCAAAGATCCGGTTGATCATGCGTCTGAGGCGCTGGGCGTCCGCTTCTGCTGGCGGGCCCGGGCGGTCAGCGCGTACCAACCGATTTGTGTCGGTGCGAATGCCTAGGTTCGACACCATGACCATGGCTGCGATCGAGTACCGAACCGGAGATGCCACCGCACCCAGCATCAACGGACCCGCGATCATCGCCCACATCTGCAATGACGCCGGTCGCTGGGGCAAAGGCTTCGTTGTCGCGGTGTCCGCCCGCTGGGGGCAACCCGAACACGCGTTCCGGGACTGGCACAGGCAACGACATGCCAACGACTTCGGCCTGGGTGCCGTCCAATTTGTCTCGGTCGCGCCTGATCTCCACGTAGCCAATATGATCGGGCAACACGGCATCCGAACCAGCGCCGGAAACCCACCAATCCGATATGACGCCATCGACCGATGCCTGGGCCACGTGGCCGATTTCGCGGCCCTGTCGAACGCGTCCGTGCATATGCCGCGAATCGGGTGCGGATTGGCGGGCGGTACCTGGGACCGAATCGAACCGCTCATCAACGATCGACTCTCCAGCCGGGGTATCACCACGGTGGTTTACGACCTGGAATGAAGGAAGCATTTCACTTAGCCGGAACGGCCGAGCAGCAAGGTCTACGTCCTGCTCCGCCGCAACGCCACCGACCGAACCGGTTACCGCTGGCAGCGGAAGAGCAGCTCGCCGTGCCGTATCCGGCCGCCGAACACACCGAGCTACAGATGAGCGCGCACCATCAAGCTGTTCGGCCGGCCTCGCCTACCAGGTAGTCGTAGTGTTCGATCGCCGAGCCGGATAGCTTCGACCTGTCGATTCCGGACAACACTGCCGCGATCGTGCCGCTCGGTGCTCCCGAGTCGACAATCGCGCACGCGGCGTTCAGCTCGGACTCCATTGCGGCCGGCGATGTTTCGACCTGCGCCGACCACAAGAGCACGTGGAGGAGCGTGGTCCTCTGCGCGAGATCGTAAGCTCCGATCTGGTCGGTGCACTCGTCGGCGGCGCGGTCTCGACGTTCGGGTGAGTCGCAGAGCAGGCCCCGAATCAACTCGAGGTAGTCCGCGGTGCCGACGGGCAAATCGACCCCTTCCGTGCACGATCCGATGGGTGCCTGATTCTGCCCGACCGGCCCTTGCGCATCCATATGGGCCCCGTTGGGGCATTACGTACTGTCGAACCCCGTTCGCGAGCCGACGGCATTGCCCGCGCGCCCTCATCGACGCTCCGCGGGCATGCCGTTCGCGTCCCGCCCTACCCCTCGCGGGTGAGCACCACCAACGGCAGCGGCCGGTCTACCTTCGACTGGAAATCCGCCAGCAGCGGGTTGTTCGCCAGGACCCAGGCCGCGAACTCGTCGTACTCCGCCCCTTCGAGAACCCGCCCGATCGCGCGGTAGGTCTCATCCCGCAACTCGATGGTGACCTGCTGATTCGCCTTGATGTTGTACCACCAGGCCGGGTACTTGTTCTCGATGAACGAGCTCACGTACATCACCTCGCCCCGGTACAGCGGCCCCAGCGGGGTCGTGTGCTGCTTCCCGCTCTTGGCTCCCGTGGTGGTGAGCAGAATGAGGTCGCCGCCCGCGTAGGCGCCGCCGACCTTGCCGGAGTTCTCCCGGAACTCCTTGATCACGTCGCCGTTCCAGTCGGCGATGCCGCCCTCCCCGTCCCACGCCTGGTTCCACGGCGCGTCCGGGTCGTTGTAGTCGGTGATGTCGGGCTGTCCCGCGGCTTCGATTTCGCTCATGAGATGAGTATTTCCAGCAGATAGGACAACTACGGTCCTAGTTGGACCGGAGATCGCGAAATTCTTTCGAACGGGTCGCCGACCAGCTCCCCGCTGCGGTAACTCGCCGGCAGCTGCGCGGCGCGCGAGAACGATCCCGCCCAGGGGGCTCTCGGCCGAGTTCACCGTCCGCTCGGCTTCGACAACGAAGCCGCCGTCGCCGAGCCACCCGCGCATTCGACCGTGCTGTCGCCGATGAACATGGAGATACATCGGATAGCCGCCGTCCTCTTGGGTTTTCACCTGCGAATCAGCTCCGACATGGTAGCCGCGCAGCAGCTGACCGCGGGAGGCTCAGCACTGGCCGGAAGAGGACCCTGACTGCTCGGACGACGACCGGACGGCTCTACTGCTCCGCATCCCACTCATCCTCCAGTCGTTCAATCCGCCGCCGGTACAACGGATTCGTCAAAACGAGTTCCACCCAACCGGGTTCGGCCACCACGCCGATAATGACATCCGGTAGTTCCCAGCCGGTCTCGATCCGAGGGTCGACCATGCTCCACATCGGCGGTCCCAACTCACCGGCAAGTAGATCGGCCAGCCTCGAATAAGGTTCTGCCACTGCCGCATCGGCGGCCAGCTGCGGTCCGGAGTCCGCGACGTATACCGAGATCTCCTCGATATCCTGACCGGCCAACGCCAACGCGGGCGCAAGACGTGAATTGGTGTACGCGTTCGCGCGCGGCTCCGCGACGCCGAGATCGGTCGCGAAGATGACCGCCACGTCGTCCTCTCCCACCTCACGCCACCCGGCGGCCTCGCAGAAGCTACGTACGTCGCCCAGGGTCCAAGTCCAGCCGAACGGAACGGCAAGCCGCACGATACGCACCGCCCCCTCGAGGTCGACAAACAAGGTCATTGCCCCAGCGACAACGATTTCACCGCGCAGCAAAGCACGCACATCGCTCCGGAAGTTCCTGTCCCGCTACGCTATCGAAGGCCGCAATAGGCTTCATCGAGTGAGCTTCAGATTGGCGGCCTATGCCGTCTGCATCGAGCGGGGCCGCGTCCTGCTTGCCCGTCATGTCGCCAGCCAGGGCGAACCCACGTGGACGCTGCCGGGTGGCGGGGTCGAGCACGGTGAGGATCCCTTCGACGCGGTGACCCGCGAGCTTCGCGAGGAAACCGGCCTCGAGGGGGCTGTCGAACGCCTACTGGGCGTGGATTCGAGGATGATTCCCGCGGCGGCGGCCCGCGCAGGGGTCGACCATCAGAACGTTGGAATCTTCTACCGCGTCCGCATAATCGGAGGCCTGCTCAGAGCCGAAACAGACGGGGCCACGATCGATCCGACCTGGACACCGCTAGGTCAGGTCAGCGGCCTGCGCAGATCCTCTCTCGTCGACACGGGCATGAGTCTGGCGCAAACTGTTCCGCCGACCGGCCACGTCCCGCCCACTCCATACGGTGGCCTGATCCAGCACTGACGGGCCGCGGTCACCGATCGCCCGAATCAACCAAGGCTCTAGGGTGCTCGAAAGCCACAGGCACGGAGGGGATTTGTCATGAAGCGAATACGTTCGTCACCGATCGGCATCGCGCTGCTGGTGATCAGCACGGTCGCGACCTGGGCGAGCGGCAGCGCTCTGGGCGGGATCGCCGTTCTGGGGGTGGCCGCCGTCGTGGTGTTCGTAAGAGCGCTGCGCGCCGAACAGCGCAAAGCCGAAGCACTGAAAGCTCAAACCGCAGGCGACAATACGCCGCCCCCGAGCTGAAGGAACCGGCACTCTCGTTGAGCCCACGCGCCGACCTTGCCCGCCGGCGCCTCGGCGTCTCCCCCGCTGAAGAGCTGCGGGTACTGGGATATATTTTGCCGCAAGCAATTTCACAGCAGCCAGTGGGAGACTCGACGTGGATCCGCAGCACTCGCATCAAGGTGAACCTCTCGGCGCAGGGCAAGGCGAGGCCGCGCGAGTTCCGCTCTACAGTCCCGAATTCGCGGCGGACCCACACGGGCACTACCGGCGAATGCGCAGCGAGTACGGATCGCTGGTGCCGGTCGACATCTGGCCGGGAGTGCCCGCGACGCTGGTCATCAAGTACGCGACCGCGATTCGAATCCTGAACGACCCCAGCCATTTTCCGGCCGACCCACGACAGTGGCAGCGGACCGTGCCCGCCGACATCCCCATCATGCCGATGCTCGAGTATCGGCCCAACGCCCTGCGCACCAGCGGTCGCGAGCACGCCCGCTACCGTCAAGCGCTGACCGACGCGCTGGCCGGCGTCGACCTGAACCTGGTGCGTACCAGCATCGAACGCTCCGCGGCGTCGGTCATCAATGGCTTCGCCACCGTCGGCCGCGCCGACATCCTGAGCCAATACGCGCTGCCGATGGTGTTCTCCGTCTTCTGCGAGATCCTGGGCTGCCCGCCCGAGATCGGGCAGCGGGTAGCCGCCGCCCAGGCCGCCATGTTCGACGGGGTGGACACCGAGACGGTCAACGCCGCGATGGGTGCGGCACTGTTCGACCTCACCCGCTTGAAACGTGCCCACCCGGGGGAAGACATCACGACCAGGCTGGTCCAGCACAGCACTGCGTTGACGGACGAGGAGATGATCCACCAACTGGTGCTGCTCTTCGCCGGCGGCATCGAACCCTCGTTCAATCTCATCGCCAACACACTGCTTCTGCTGCTGACCGATGCCCGTTTCCTGAGTTCGGCCGATGCGCCGCCCCTGTCAACCGGCACGGCCATCGACGAACGGCTGGCGACCGATCCACCGATGGCGAACTTCTGCATCACCTATCCGCCGCGCCCGATGACCATCGACGGGCAGTGGCTGCCGCCGCACCAGCCCGTCATCATCAGCATGACCGCGTGCAACACCGACCCCGCACTGACCCAGGGTTTGGGCATCAGCGTCGACAACGGATGGAACCTGGCCTTCAGCTCGGGCGATCATGCGTGCCCCGCACCCGCACGCCCGTACGTTCGGGTGCTCGCCCAGGAAATCATCGACCAGCTCCTCGACCATCTGCCCGATCTCGAACTCGAAGTGCCGCAACATGACCTGGTGTGGCGTCCCGGCGGCTTCCACCGGGCCCTGACCGAACTACCTGTGACCTTCGCCCCCACGCGCTACCTGTTCCCTACCCCATAACCACCGTCCACTCGCGCATCGCCGCACGATCGAAGCCAGCGATCGTGCGGCTCCGCACGCCCTCGGCCAGGGCTGGGAATGTTCACCACGAGCATCCACAGAATTTGTGCGACCATACAATTCGTGACTCGCAGGTCGAATCAAGCACTGCCGCAGCAACTCACGAGCGCAGCATGCTCGATGGTCGCCGGTCGGCATCACGCTTTCCGCACGTGCCCGCGAGCCGATCACTCTCCCTGCCAGCGCGATTCGGTCGCGTGCGGCGACCGTGCCGCGGCATGGCGTAATGGTGAGTGGTCCGTCGAACTTCCGACAGGCGATCGCCCCGCCCCGACCCTCGGTCATCACCGTGGCATGACTCATGCCACGGCGTCCCACCTGGGAACTCCGGGCATCGCGACCGCCTCTTATGCCCGCGGCATCACCTGCCGATCGGGTGAACCGAACAAGTAGGAGACGGATCATGCACCAGCACCAGGAGCAGCGCTCGCTGGCCGATATTCTGCGCCACGGCAGCCTCGAATTCGACCAGCAACTGCAGAAGATCCTCGTCAACCCCGACTACGCGGTCACCGAGACGCAAAGCCAGCAGCAGCGGCGGCAGAACGCCTACGACCAGCTGGCCAACCTGGCGCAGGAAGTCGGCGGCACCCGAGACATCGCGATCGACCTGCCGCGACTGTTCGCGATCTTCGATTGGGCGGCGGTGCTCGCGACCGACCTGGTGCCACTGATATCCGGGCACTACAACCTGGCCACCGGCAGTCTGTCCACCCTCACCGATTCCGACACCGCCGCACCGTATCTGCGCGATCTCGACGACGCCTCCAGCATCGGGGTCATGCTGTTGACCGAGTTCGGATGCGGGTCCAACATCCAGTTCATGCAAACCCGCGCGACATGGAACGGCACGGGTTTCACCCTCCACACCCCGACCCCGCGCGCCCGAAAGTTCATGCCCAGCATCGGCATCCCCGTGTCCCGGGTATGCGTGGTGGGCGCACGCTTGATCGATTCCACCGGCACCGATCACGGCGTGCACGCCTTCGCAGCACGACTACGCGGCCCCGACGGCGAAGTCGCGCCCGGGGTGACGATCACCCCGCTCGACCACCAACCACTGGTCATCATGGACAACTCGGTCATCAGCTTCGACACCTTGCGCCTCGAGCGCGCGGCATGGCTGAGCAACGACCTCGCCACCATCGACGACAACGGTGTCCTGACCTGGCGCGACGAAGACAGTCGCCGCCGATCGTTCGCCTCGGCGACGAGCCAGCTCACCGTCGGGCGGCTGGCGCTGGCCTCGGCGCTCAACTCCACCGCGCGGGCGTCGCTGTACATCGCCCTGCGCTACGCCGCCAAACGCGCGGTGCCCCTCACCAAATTCGACACCCCGCACATGATCGAACTACCGCACGTGCGCGACACCCTGCTCACCGACCTGGCCGGCACCCTCGCCCGTACGCTCTACGGCAACGCGGTCAAAACCCAGCTCGCAACCAGCGACCTCACCGGTCACGACACCGTCGTAGCCGTCATGCTGGCCAAGCACTACATCCAACTGCACGCCCTGGACACCGTCACCCACTGCCGCATTCGGATGGGCGCACAGGGGATGTTCAGCGCCAACCGGATCGCCGACTACCTCGGGGTCTGCCACGGCGGAATCACCGGCGAAGGCGACTGCCACGTCATGGGCTCCTACGGCGGCCGAGTCCTGGCCAAACACCTGGCCGGCAAGCGTCCGCCCGAAACCCGGATCTACGACCCCGCCGACGAGAGCGAGCAGCTCGGCCTCTTCCACGCGCGCACCCTGACGATCGTCGACGAGACCCAGCAATACCTCACCACTCCCGGGCTCGACGCGCGCATGGCTGTCATCCCCGAGGCGCTCTCCCTCGCCGAGGCATACTCCGCCGAGGAAGCTCTGCAGATCCTCCACCGATACGCGGACCACCCCGAGATCGCCGCCGTGCGTGCGGTGTTCGCGCTCTCCTACCTGTCGCAACACGCCCTGTGGTACCTCAACCACGGCATGCTCGACCTCGCGGCGGTGAACACCATCGAACAGAATCGCCGCGCGGCGCTCGATACCCTCGCCGACCAGCTGCCCGCGGTACTGGACGCTCTCGGACTGGACGACGAAAAGCTGGGAGCCCCAGCACTATCCGACGACATCCCGGGTGCCTGGGAGTCTCGCTGCCACACCGCGTAGCTCGATCGGCTCGTGCCGTCACCGGCTGTTACAGGCTCGGTGGCGGCGCGACGGCCCGAGACTGATCGGCGACCGCGATTCGACGCCTCATACTGCCGATTGCGCCCACCAATTGGTCGACAGGTCACCGGACTTCGCCTCGAACAACCTCCGAGCGTTTGGCCGACGCCACCTCAGCAAAGATCGATTCGTCAGTCGACAGGCCCTCGGGCAGTCAGCACGGTCCGGAGCACATGCTCCACCGCGGATTCGAACAACGCTCCCCGTAACTCATCTCGCGTGGCGAGATTGCGGGTGGCCAGATCCAGCACCTGATCGGGGGTGAGGCGGCGTACCACCAGGGCGGCTACCTCCTCCAGATCCAAGTCGCTGTTCGCGTTGTCCAGCCTGGTCAGGGCGAACGAGAGCACGATCTCCTCGTCGGTCATGGTTCGCCTCCCTCGTTCGAATGTCGGCCACTCCGGACCGGACGGGCTCAATTCTACGACCGCCTGGCGATCAGTTCACCCCGCTGTTGGGTGCCGGAACCGCACACCGGCCGGCGAACCGTTGCGTACCGGCCAGCCGGGTGATCGAACCTTGAAAGGTGCGCGATCTGCGCATTCCTACCCGAGTACAGCCAGGGCGAGCCTGCGCGCGGTCTCGAGTTCCCTATCGTCGCCGAACAATTCGCGGCGGACATTGCCCGCGGTGAGCAGTGCGTCGAACGTGAAGGCGTCCGCGGACGGATCCGCCGAACCGGCTGCGGCGAACTCGGATTCGAGCAGTTCGAGCCACTCCCGTTTGAGCCGGCGCACCGCGTCCGCCACCGGGCCGCGGCGATGGCCGTACTCGACCGAGGTCGCGGCCACGAAACAGCCGCCGGGGAACACGCCGTCGAGCAGGTAGGCGATCCAGGAGTCGACCAGCGCGCGGAGCCGGCGGTCTCCGGGCTCGTGGTCCCAGGCCGGGGCGATGACGGTGGCCTGATAGATGCGGCGCGCTTCGGCGACGGCCGCGACCTGGATCTCCTCGCGGGTGGCGAACACCGTGAGGATGCCGCTCTTGCTCAGGCCCGTCGCGGTGGCGAGCGCGCCGACCGTGATCGCGTCGAGGCCGTGGGTGGTGGCGATCTCGGCGGCCTTGCGCGCGGCGGTGCGGCGCGTCACGTCGCCGCGGGCGCGGCGGCCGTCAACGGGAGAGACCATCCGGCGATTTTATACGACCGTCTGGACGTAAATACTCCGCCTCCGCTACGTTCGAGGCGAGACATTTACGACCGGTTGATCGCATAGTTCAGGAGCCAGATATGTCAGACGAGTCGCCGTCCACCGCCTCCGAGTCACCCGCCGCACCGCTCCTACAGGACGACATCGAAATCGGCGCCCCGCTCGAGCAGGTCTGGGAACTGGTCAAAGACGTGCGCCGGATGGCGGACTGGAGTCCCCAGGTGAGCTCGACGCGGCTGCGCAAGGGCTTCGACCAGGTCGAACTGGGCGCGCAGTTCACGAGCCTCAACAGCGAAGGCGGCTTCGACTGGGTGACCCACGGTGAAGTCGTCCGCTTCGCGGACCAGCGGGAGCTGGCCTTCCGCATCGAAGAGAACTGGGTCATCTGGTCGTACACGCTCGAGCGGGCCGGGGCCGACGGCACCCGCCTCACCCAGCGGCGAGACACCCCGGAAGGCATCTCGCCCCTGTCCAAGCAGTTCACCGAGAACTACCCGGGCGGGAACGACGCCTTCACCGCGGGCATGCGCGCCGGTATGCGCCGGACCCTGGAGAACATCAAATCCCAGGCCGAGCGCTGACACTCACCGGCGGTGCGTCCAACAGGACCACCCGTCCTTCCGCGAATCCGGCCGACCGGATCATTTTGTAGCGGAACGAGAATGGGCAGGAACCAAGGGGCACGGCGACTCGGCACCCGGGTTCGCACGTCTCCGATGCGGCAGAATCGCCCCAATGGAGCCCTCCCGGTACCTCGACCTGATACTGGCCGACAGCAACACATTGCTCGCGTCCGCGCGGCTCGATCCCGGCGCGGCCGCGCCCTCGTGCCCGGGGTGGACGGCCGCGGACGTGGCGGGGCACGTGGCCCAGGTGTACGAGCACAAGGTGCTGTGCATGACCCTGGGCCACGAACCGCCCGCCGAGGAGCGGAAACCCCTGCCGACGCCGGGTCCGGCGCTATGGGCCTTCTTCATTTCCACACGAGATGCGTTGCTGGAGCAACTGACCGAACGCGGCCCCGCCCAGCCGAGTTTCACCTGGTTTCCGCCCGACCAATCCGTGGGCTTCTGGTTCCGCAGAATGGCGTTGGAAACGGCCATCCACCGCGTCGACGCCGAACTCGCAACCGGCACAAACACAGCCATCGATCCGGACCTTGCCGTAGCCGGCATAGACGAGATGATCGACTTCCTCACCTACGACTTCGGCGATAGTCCAACGCTCACGGCAGGCGCGAACCGCACCGTCCGGCTTCAAACCCACACCCGCCGCTGGGCACTCACTCTCCGCGCCAACGGGGTCGACCGCGCGCACGAAGACACGCCCCCGGACGCGCAGATCACCGCGACACCGGAAGACCTGCTCCTGCACCTGTGGAATCGCGACCCCGGCAATGCACCTGTGACCGAGTGGGGCGATCCAGCGGCCCTGGCCACCCTTGCGGCTCGAATCAGCGAGGAAACTCAGTAGGATGCAACGGTTTTCGTAGCAGGGCACCCGGCAGGAATCGACCGCCCGGCGTCGAAAGCATTGCAGGCGAAAACGAATTGGAGGAACCTCTTGTGAGCCCGTCGCACCGGATGTCCATCGAAGAGCACACCGTGGCCGACACCACCGCCGGACCCTATGCCCTGACCACCGGTCCGGACGGCGCACTGTGGTTCACCCTCGTCCACAGCGGCCACATCGGCCGGCTGGTCCCCGGCGAGCAGCCGGCGACCCACCGGGTCACGCCAGACAGCGGGCCGACCATCATCACGCCCGGCCCCGACGGCGCGCTGTGGTTCACCGAGTACCGCGCGGACCGGATCGGGCGAATCACCACCGACGGCGTCCTGCGCGAGTTCGACGTACCCGCCCCCGGCTGCGGACCGTTCGGCATCGCGGCAGGACCCGACGGTGCGCTGTGGTTCACCGAGACAGCGGCCGACCGGATCGGGCGAATCACGGTCGACGGTCACATCACCGAGTTCCCGCTCCCCGTCACCGGCGCATTCCCCTCGGCGATCACCGCGGGTGACGACGGTGGGATGTGGTTCACCCTCAACCAGGACAACGCCATCGGACGGATCGGTATGGACGGTGCGGTCGTCCTGCACCGGCTTCCGACGGAGGCGGCAGCACCGGTCGGGATCGCCGCCGGTCGCGACGGCGTGCTGTGGTTCGTCGAGATCGCCGCCGGGCAGATCGGCCGGATCACTCCGGACGGGCAGATCACCGAGTTCCCACTGCCCGACCGCACCGCCCGGCCGCACGCGATCACGGTCGACGCCGACGGCACCCCGTGGTTCACCGAATGGGCCGGCAATCGCGTCGGCACGATCACCTCGGACGGTTCCCTCACCGCCTATGACCTCCCGACCCCCAACTCCGAACCACACGGCATCACCCTCGGCCCGGACGGTGCGCTGTGGACCGCGCTGGAGATCGGAGCCCTCGCCCGTGTCTCCACGAGCACCCTGTGACCGAGTTGGAGTCGGAACGCAAGCAGGTCAGGCGGAGCGCATCTGGTTGCGACGCAACTCTTCTGGCCGTGCGGTCGCGACCAGCCCGACACCGCCGGCCACCAGCAACACCAGTCCGATGACAACACCGATCCGGCCGGACGAACGCACGTTCGCGGCGCCTTCCACCCTGTCGTCGTAGGTGGTGTCCCAACTGTTGCCGCTGCGATAGCTGTAGCTATGGCAGATGTCCCCCGATTTCATCGTGCTACCACCGCATTCGAGATTGTCCGACGGCGAATTCGCGGCCCAGGCCCACGCGCCCAAGGCGACCAGGACGGCACCGATGATCGCGACCGCTTTCGCGATGCCGCGGCCCTTCGGCGGCTGCTGGGGTGCGGCTACGGACTCCGGGGTGGATGCCTGTGCTGCCGTGGCGCGCCCGGTGCCATCGGCTGCCGAATGCTCGGCAATCGCCTCGATCGTGCCGGGGAAACGGTTCTCGGTAGGCGGGGTCAGCCCGTTCGCATGCAGGGTCAGTTCCTGACTCGACCCTGACTCCCGCGCCGTCACCCGCACGACGGAATCCACGTCGACCTGGCAGCTGATCTCGATCGTCACCGTGCCCGCCGCGCCGGAAGGCATTCCGGTGAGCCGCATTTCGCCGAGCAGACTGTTCGCGAGCGCCACCGGGTGCTCGCCCTCGAACACTCGGATCAACACCGATCGCTGATCCCGCGCCGTCGTCGTGACGGTCAGCGAGCGGCGGGTCTCGATGGTCGATCCGCGTTCCACCAGCACGTGCAGGCGGCCGTCGGCCAGCTCGATTCCGATACTCCGCCGGGCCGTGTCCAGCAGAATCAGGTCGCGGTTCTCACCCCGCAGCACGGCCGCCTGCAGCGCGGCGCCAGCCACCACCGCCTGTTCGGGAAGAATCCGGCGAGCAGGTTCCCGCCCGGTCTCCTGGCGAATCATGGCGGCGATGGCGGGAATTCGCGCACCGCCGCCCACCAGCACGACCTCGTCCACGGCGTCGACGTTCCACGACTCTTTCAGCACGGTGCGCACCGCATCCCGGCAGCGATCGACCAAATCCGCTGTGGACCGGTCGAATTCGGTCCTGGATACCGCGTCCTGGAGCGTCACCGGCTCCCCCGCGGCGTCATTGATGATGTACGGCACCGTGAGGTCGGCGCTCTGCGCGCTCGACAGCGCGACTTTGGCCGACTCCGCCGCCTCGAGCAGTCGCCCCATCACGACCGTGTCCACGCTCGCATCGACCCCGTACCGCAGTCGAATGGCCTGTACCAGTCGATCGGCGATCCGCCGATCCCATGCGCTCCCACCGAGTTCCGAATCCACCACCACGGCGCCCATCTCGGCGACACCGTCCTGGGCACTGACCACCGCGACCTCGCACCCCGCACGCCCGAGATCGATGATCACCGCGGTGCGCTCCTGCTTCGCGCCCTCCGCGGCCCACCCCAGACCCGCCGCGGCCGTCGGGGAAACCACGCGCACGGCAGAAAATCCCGCCGATTCGCAGGCGAGCACCAGCCGACGCCGACCGGCATCCGAATCAGCCGCCCGGTTCGACACCACCACGCCGGTAACCGCTTGCCCGAGCTGCTGTTCCGCGTCCCGGCGCAGCGCGGACAGCAACTCCGACTCGGCGAACCGGCCCGCGCGCAGCAGGGCAGCCGTGCCTTCGGACGGCGGGATGAGAACGGTGCGCCCGCCCTCCACCGTGGCTGCCAGCGCCTTCGACGTACCCAGATCGATGCCGATCATTCGACTCACGTCTCCCCCAACCCTCTGACGGTCGAGGCCAAATCTACTGCAGCCTCCCGACCAGGGCCGGACCACCATTGCCGGTCGATATGTGGTGGAGTCACGCCGCGCGCTCCGGCCCTGGAAGTCGGTGACCTCGCACGCGGTGTCGAAGTGAACAGCGCGGTCTGACAACCTGTCTCGCAGCAGCAATGTCCTTCCGGTGAATGGATCACGTTCGACATGGACCAACAGCAGACCTTGATTCGCGCTCTGGTCGACGAGGTCTCGGCCCAAGCCCCGCCGGGCTGGTCGACCATGGACCTCTTGTTCATCGCCGCGGGCAGAAGCTTGCGGTACGAGGTCGAGCTCGACATCGACGCCGCACCCCGGATCCACCCGCACGCCACGGTCATGGCCCTTCGCGACGCGATGTACCGCCCGGGGCGAGGCACATGGTTCAGCATGCGCCTCGAGATCGCGGCGGGCGAGGTCACCACGATGTTCGAGTACGGGGACCCGGGACACCCGTTGGGCGCGGCCTTGGAGGAAGACCTCGTTCTCTACCCGCGCGACACGGTCCCCGGGTGGATTGCGACGGCACTCGCCGAACCGGCCGGGCCGGCAACCGCACATCGCACGCACGCGGAGATGGCTGCCGCGACACCAACGACCGCTCGGCACGACACCAACTCACCGCTCTTTCAAGCCGTGCTGAACGCGTTCGAGCCCGATGAGCCGAGCATGGTCTACGCGAAACTCACCCGGAAGAAACAGTCCGACGCGACGCCCGCCGAGATATTCATCGAGGTCGGCACGGACGGCTACGAGACGCGCCGAGTCGAGGTCTTCCCCGACGGCTCCGCCGACAACGCAAGCTTCGACTTCGACGGGGAGCGAACTCGCATCGATCCGAATCCGGTGCTGCCCTTGACAGAAACGGTCGATGGCCGACTCTTCGTCCTGGAGTCGATCGCACCTTCGGAGTTCCAAGCCGAATGGCTCGCCGTGGAAGGCCTCGATTAGCCGCTCACGGTTGTAGCCCGCAGTCCAGTTTTCCGGCTGGAGCAAGCAGTCTCGATCTCCTCGCAATTTCATTGCCAAATGTGTGGCCGATGTCCTCCCGGGCACAACCGATTTCGCGTTGCTCTTCGCATACCATCACGAAGTCAGCGGAGATCTGCGCGACCGAAACGCACATTCATAACTCGGTAACCGTTGCCCGCCATATCATTCGAAGATGGAGCCAGCAGCCGGACCGGCGTTCGGGGTCGGGGAGCCCATTGTTCGCGTCGGTTGTTCACCGGGCGGATTCCTGCTGCCCATCGCCAACGCACTCGGGATCGCGGCTGCCGTCTGGTGGCTCGACGACGCTCGGCTCGTGTTGCCCGAGGGGTGGGGCGGGTGGGGCGCCGCACTGGCATTCGCGGGCGCGGGGCTGTTGTACGCGCTGTTCGGGCTGGGCCAGCTGGTTGCTTTCATGCTGTCCCCGATCCGAATCCACGTCGGCGGGATCAGCGAGATCGCGTCGAACGTGCTGAAATGCTGGCTGCTGACCGTCGTCTGTAAGTCGGTGGGTTACGGGGTGGATTTTCGAGGCGTGTGGACGATTCTCTGGGCCGGAGTCATCGTCGCGGCCGTGCGCTTCGTCTTCGGTGCGCGCACCGGTTTCGAGGACTAGCGCGACCGGCATACCTTCACGGCCGAACCGCAGAATGCGATCTTGATACGCTGCCCGCACCACGAGCGGTCGGGCGGAGAGGTTTGGTATGGGAGTCTGGGGTCCGGGGAACTTCGACAGCGACACCGCGGCGGACGGGCTCGGGGAGCTGACGGATCTGCTCATCGGGAACATCAGCGAGCAGTTTCAGGACCCCGAGGACGACACCCCGCTCGAACCCGACGAGTGGGGTGGGGACATGGTGCCCGCCTGGCTGGAAGTGCTCGTACAGTTGGCCGAACCCGCAAGGGTGGGAACGACATTCCCGTCGGTGGCGGTGCTGGGCGAGTGGCGGGAGCGGTACCTGCGGGTGTGGGACGGATACATCGACGAGCTCGGGCCCGACGCGGAATTCAAGACCGCGCGCCGAGCCGTGCTCGCCGGCACGTTCGATCGGGCCATCGAGCTGGCTACCGTCCGCGAGCGAGAGATGAACGGCTAGAAGCGATGTCGAGGCGGCCGGCGGCGCGAGCGCAGACCGCCTCGAGACGGCTTCGGGATCAGGCGGCGGCCGGGTTCTCCAGCACGATCGCCACACCCTGGCCCGAGCCGATGCACACCCCGATCGCCCCGTATCGCGCATTGCGTTCGCGCAGTTCGGTGGCCAAGGTCAGCACGTACCGGGCGCCGGTCGCACCGAAGGGATGGCCGATCGCCACCGCCCCGCCGTTGGGGGTCAGCTTCTCGTCGGGAACGGTGAAACCGCCCAGCTGATTGGGAAGTTCGCGCAGCACGCCGAGCGCCTGGGCACTGAACGCCTCGTGCACCTCCCACACGTCGATCTGCTCGGGGGCGAGACCGGCCCGCTGCAACGCCAACGGCAACGCCCACGCCGGGGCCAGACCCATGAACTGCGGATCGATCCCGTACACGGCGGATGACACCACCCGGGCCAGCGGCTCCACACCGAGTTCGGCCGCGCGCTCGCCCGAGGCCAGGATCAGGGCGCTGGCACCGTCGGTCAACGGCGTCGAGTTGCCCGCGGTCATCTGGGTCGTGCCGGGCTGCGGACGCAGCGCGGCCAGGCCCTCGGCCGTGGTGTCCGCCCGGATGAACTCGTCGTGTTCGAACAACCGCGCGGGCGTCGTGCGGGTCCCGGCGATCTCAACCGGCATGATCTCCTTGGCCAGTCGGCCCGAGTCCCTGGCCGCCAACGCATTACGCTGCGTGCGGAGTGCGAACGCGTCGATCTCCTCGCGCGTCATCCCGTAGCGGTCGGCCACTTTCTGCGCGGTCTCGATCATTCCGATGTAGGCGTTGCGCGCCAGCAGCGTCGGATTCGCCGGACCACCGGCCCCCGCCCACATGGTGTCGAGCAGGATCTGCGGCCCACGCGGCCCGAAAGCGCTGTCGCCCTTCATATACGCCCAGCCCGACCGCGACATCGACTCGACGCCGCACGCGATCCCGACACCCAGATCCCCGGCCTTGATCGCGTGCGCGATATTGACCGTCGCGCTGAGTGAGGACCCGCAGAACCGGTTGATCGTCGCACCGGCCGCGGTGTCCGGAAAACCGGCCGCCAGCGCGGCCCAGCGCGCGACATCGCCCATTCCCTCGTGCGCGGGATTCACACAGCCCGCGATGATGTCCTCGATCTGATCCAGACCCACGCCGACGCGCTCGCACGCGCCCTTCATGGTCATCCCCAGCAGGTCGTCGGCCCGAATGTGCGACAGCGACCCGCCGTATCGAGCGAACGGGGTCCGAACACCACCGAGCACGAACGCTTCCGTCATCACATCTCCTTCGATCGTTCCTCGAAGCTGCATAGACCAAGCCAGCGTTTTCGATCTTGCCAGCCAGTGCGAGGTTCCACGCGAAGGACTTTCACGGAGCTACCGGGGTGCGTCCGCCCAGCCAGCGCCGGTAGCGCCGCAGCGCACCCCGCTGCAGCAGGGTTTCCCGCACCAGCGACCCGACCGGACCGATGCCCGGACGCGGGTTCCGGCCCGCCCCGAGGCGGCGCAGCTGCTGCCGGATCCGCGCCATGCCCGCGGCGGACGCGACGGCCTTGTCCGCGATCCGCACCGGGGTGAGCACGACCCGGGCCGAGGCATCGTGCCGCCAGCGATTCGGCAGGCCGGGATCCATGGCCAGCGCGCTGCCCATGCCCACGAGATCTATTCCGCCGGAAAGGATTTCCTCGGCCACCGGCAGCCGGGCGACCCCGCCGGTCAGCATCAGCGGCACCGGGCTGGTCGCGGCGAGATCCTCGGCCAGCCCGAGGAAGTACGCCTCGCGCGAGCGGGTGCGCTCGTCACCGGCCTGCCCGGTCATGGCGGGGGCCTCGTAGCTGCCGCCGGAGAGTTCGACGACGTCCACGCCGAGCGGGGCCAGCAGCGCGATCACCGCGGCGGCATCGTCGGCGTCGAAGCCACCGCGCTGGAAGTCGGCGGAGTTCAGTTTCACCGCGACGGCGAAGCCGGGCGCGACCGCGGCCCGCACCGCCCGCACGATGTCGAGCAGCAGCCGTGCCCGATTCTCCAGCGACCCGCCCCACCGATCGGAACGCCGGTTGGACAGCGGCGAGAGGAACTGCGAGAGCAGATAGCCGTGTGCGGCATGGATTTCCACCCCGTCGAACCCGGCGGCCTCGGCCCGGCGCGCGGTCTCGGCGAAGCGGCGCACGGTCTGTTCGATCTGTTCCGCGTTCATCTCCACCGGCTCCGCGAACCGCCCGCTGTTGCGCCCGATATCGACCCGGATCGCCGAGGGCGCCCACGCGACGCCGGGCATGTCCGCGCGGATCTGCCGGCCCGGATGGTTGATCTGCATCCATACCCGAGCGCCGCCGCTCTTGGCCGCGGTCGCCCACTCCTGGAACGGTTCGAGCGGCGAATCCTTGTCCAGGACAACACCACCCGGACCGGTGAGCGCCTCGGCGTGCACCATGACGTTGCCGGTGATGATCAAGCCCGCGCCGCCGTGGCTCCAGCGGCGGTACAGCCGGAACAGGGCCTCACCGGGGAGCTGACCGGCCGCGGCCATGTTCTCCTCCATCGCGGCCTTGGCCAGCCGGTTCGGAATCGTCGCGCCGTTCGGGAGGGTGAACGGGGTGAACACCGGCGAGGTGCGAACGGCCTCGTCGAGCTCGCCCGAGGTAGGGGGTGTCACTGACATCGGTTGCTCCCACATGCGGTATGTTTACATTGCTAACATGAGGCTAGAAAGGAATGTAAGCAGTGTCAACTTCAGCGAAGGGTGGTTACCATCACGGCGACCTGCGAGCCTCGCTCCTGACCGCCGCGATGCGCATGCTCGAGGCCGGTGAACCGTTCTCGCTGCGCGCGGTCGCACGCGAGGCGGGCGTCTCCCCCACCGCGCCGTATCGCCACTTCGCGGACCGCGAGGCGCTCGAATCGGCCTTGGCGGCACAGGGGCTGCGCGACCTGAAGGCGGACCTGCTCGACGGACGCGAGTTGCCCACGGCGCCCGGCCAACTCGGCGATTTCGCGGTGACCTATGTCGAATTCGCCCTGCGCAGGCCGGCACTGTTCCGGCTGATGTTCGGGAACCCCTGCGACAAGTCCGACGAGGACCGAGCGGTGGCGGCGGAGGAGATCCACGAACTGCTGCGCTTCGGCATGGGACTGGTTTTTCCCGATGGCGATCGCGAAGCGCTGGCCGCGGCGGGCTGGGGTCTCGCACACGGTCTGGCCTGCCTGTATCTGGACGGCAAGCTGGCGGCGGACTCCGCCGACACGAGGGCCGATCAGGTGCGCGCGGCGTTCTCCGCGATCCTCACGACAGCCAGGTAACCGCGACATCCCGGGATGTTGACGATGCTTACATCTACCCCTAGCCTCATCGATGTAAGCATCGTCAACATGAGGGGGTTGGTATGGCACCCACAGCACAACAGGTCGTCGTAGAGCTGGGCGGCCGTTCGGTCGCCGTCCCGAAGGGCGGACTGTACGACCGCTACCGGATGAACACGGATCTGGACGCCGTGGCGACGGATCCGCGGGTCAGCGGGGTCGACTTCTTCCGGCGGCTGCCGAAAACCCGCGTCGACTCGCCGATCGGGCCGACCTGGACACCGAACTTCTACTACCGGATCTCCACCGCGCGCCTGACGATGATCGCGCCGCTGCCCGCGATCCGGAAACGCCTGCCCCGGGAACTGGCTCCGCTGCGACTCGCGCCCGGACTCGGGCTCGTGTCGGTGATGTTCTTCCGCTACGAGGTGTGCGACATCGACTTCTACACCGAGGCGGCGGTCGGCATCGGCGTGCGGCCCGCGCGCCACGGCGGCGCGGGATTCCTAGATCTGCTCACCGGCCTGAAGAACGATCACCTGCATTCGTATGTGCTCTCGCTGCCCGTCAGCAGCGACATCGCCCAGGTGCGCGGGCACGACGGGTACGGATTCCCCAAGTGGGTCACCGACATCGACGTGGACATCGACGACCGGCGCGTCGCGGCCCGGGTCGCGAACGCGGACAGCGATACTGACGTGAGCTTGTCCGCGCGCACGCCGCGGCAGACCGAAGTCGGCTCGGGTGAGCGGGTTTCGAGCCTGACCTCGTACACCACGATCAACGGGGCCTGGCATTCGACCTCGAGTCAGACCAACGTCCTGTCGACCGGCGCCGCACATCTTCCCGGAGGAGTGGATTTGCGACTCGGCGCCGGACGGATCTCGGACGACATCCGCTCACTGCGACCGCTGCGGACAATTCGACTCGACGTCATGACCGCGGGGCAGAACGCCCTGCACATGCCCGTTCCCACATCCGTCCGGTCGGCCGGATGAGCACGAAGACGATCGAACACATCACCCCCGCGACCGCACCGGAGGAAGGTCAGCCATGGTCGAGCGCATATTGACCGTCGTCACCAACGTGGGCCACTACGACGACCCGTCACATCCGACCGGGTTGTGGTTGTCCGAGCTCTCGCATGCCTGGGATGTGTTCGCCGCGAACGGATTCGAGCAGACCCTGGTCAGCCCGTCCGGCGGGCACGTTCCGCTGGAGCCACGGTCGCTGAAGTTCCCCAACTACGACAGGTCCGCGAAAGCCTGGCATCGAGACCCGGCACGAATGGCGTTGCTGGAGAACACCGTCGCCCCCGAGGAGATCGACTCGAACGACTATGACGCCATCTTCTTCACGGGCGGGCACGCTGTCATGTACGACTTCCCCGGCAACACCGGGCTGCAACGACTCACCCGGGAGATCTACGAACGCGGCGGGATCGTCGCCTCGGTCTGCCACGGTTACTGCGGGTTGCTCGAGACCACGCTGTCCGACGGGAGTCACCTCGTCGCCGGGCGAAAGCTCACCGGGTTCGCCTGGCAGGAGGAGGTGCTGGCGCGCGTGAACCAGCTCGTGCCCTACAACGCCGAGGCCGAGATGAAGAAGCGCGGCGCACTGTACGAGAAGGCCAAGCTGCCGTTCGTTCCGTACACCGTCGTGGACGGGAATCTGGTGACCGGGCAGAACCCCGGCTCGGCCAAGCGGACGGCGCTGGCGATCGCCGACCGGCTGGGCTCGAAGTAGTCTCCGCGACGCCGGGGGCGATGCTCGCCCTCGCGGCGCAGATCAGGCTTACGATTCTCGCGGGTGGCGGCACGGGCCGTCGTCGTCGAAAGAACGGAGACCGCCGTGAACGTCGCGCTCCTGGTGATCGGCATCGTCCTGGCGGTGCTGGTCGTCCAGCTGCTCTGGATCGTTCCCGTCGTGCTCCACTTCCGGCGCGAGAACGAGCGGCTCGATCGGGAATTGGCCGCGAGCATGGCCGCCGAGACGATCATTCGGCCCATGGAACGCGGTAGCTACCGGGGCTCCACGGTCCCCGGTGCGCCCAAGGTCAAGAACACCGGACAGATGGGGCTCCACCGCCCGCCGGCTCGTCTTCCGCACCGCCACGTCGCGACTCGTCGAGATTCCGGTGTCCGCGATGACCGGCGTTCGCGAGTCCAAGGGTTTCAACGGCGCGGTTCACGGGGGCACGACCCACCTCGTCGTCACCACGTCCGATGGCGAGTACGGATTCATCGTGGCCGATCCCGCGGAGTGGACAGCCGTGCTCGACGGGGTGGTTCAGCGCTCACGCTGAGTCCTGTTCCGGCCGAACAGTTATCACTCGGCCGGGCGCTGACGGGGCTCGACAGCGCTCGGCAGGACTCCAGGAGAATTCGGGCGACGAGCCCGTCCAGGCCGGCACACCGTCTACCGGCGTGGCGGCCGGGTTCGCCTGGAGCACCGCGTGATCGAGTGCGGTGATCAGCAATCCGGTTGCGGCAGTATCAGTTCCGGCTTCTCAAAACCGCCGATCTCCCGCTCCAGCAGTTCGGCCAGGCGCAACGGGGTGCGGTCTTCGAACATCGGGCCGATGAGCTGCACCCCCACCGGCAGGCCCGCCGGCGAGCGGCCCGCCGGGATCGCGGTTGCGGGCAGACCGGGCATGGTGGCCACGCCCGCCCAGACGAGCTGGTCGAAGTACGGGTGGTCGGCGCCGTCGATATCGATACGACGGCTGTCCAGACCGCCGCTGTGGTCGTGCGGGAACGCCGGGGTCGGCGTGATGGGGCAGACCACGGCGTCGAACTCGGCGAAAAGCCTGCGCCACTGATCGCGGTGGATCTCGCGGATGTTGTTCGCCTCGACCCACTCTCGATGGCTGAGCACCATGCCGCGCAGGCGCGCCGCGTCGAGGGTCCGGTCGGCCGGGCTCAGGGTGGCGGCGTGGGCTCGCAGCTGTTCATAGACGTCGGCGGGCAGATTGGCGGCGGCGTTCGACATCATCAGGAGCATGTAGGCCGTCGCGGCCTCGGTGAGATCCGGGAGCAGCGAGCTGTGCCGTTCGACGCGTGCACCGGCGTCGATGAGGGCCTGGGCGACCCGATTGACGCCCGCCCGCACCGCCGATCCGGTGGGGATGAGCGGGTGATCCTCGATGACCAGGACGCGGAAGTCCGGGAGTCGGTCGTGCCGCGCGGGGGGAAGCGCGATGTCGTAGCCGATGCCGTGGGTGAGGGGGTCGGGGCCGGCCATGACGTCGAGCAGCCGGGTGAGGTCGCGGGCCGTGCGCGCCATCGGGCCGACAACGGCGAGATCGAGGTCGATCGGCAGCGGTTGCGCGGGCGGTGCGACCATGCCGCGGGTCGGGGCGAGGCCGAGGGTCGGTTTGTGCGCGTAGACGCCGCAGAAGTGCGCCGGGGTGCGCAGGGATCCGGCCAGGTCGGAGCCGATCGACAGGGGGCCGAAGCCCGCGGCCAGGGCGGCCGCCGAACCGCCGGACGAGCCGCCGGAGGTGCGGCTGTGATCCCACGGATTGTTGGTGACGCCGTAAATGTCGTTGAAGCTCTGGATATCTCGCAGTGTCATCGGGACATTGGTCTTGCCGAGCAGCACCGCGCCCGCGGCTTTCAACCGCGAGACCTGCACCGCGTCCTCGGCGGCGATATGGTTCGCGTACTGCGGAATGCCCCAGGTGGTGGGTAGTCCGGCCATGTTGTAGGACTCTTTGACCGTCACCGGGATGCCGAGCAGCGGGCCGTCCGCGCCGCGGGCACGGGCGCGGTCGGCATCGCGTGCGGCGGCCCGTGCCCGGTCGAAATCAGGCACGCAGATCGCGTTGATCGCCTTGTCCGCACGCTCGATTCTGGCGATCGCCTCGTCGGTGAGTTCCACCGAGGTCACTTCACCCGCACGCAGAGCGGCGCCGAGTTCTCCGGCCGAAAGAAAGCTCCATTCCATGAATTCGACGCTAGCGGCGGGTTGCCGGAGCCATAAAATGCTTTCGACGGCAACCCCGCACGACCCGGAAAACCGAGTCGTCACAATCGAATCGGGCCGGTCTCGGTCGCGAGCGTGGCCAGCGCGCGGATGGCGGGGTTGTCCGCGGTGCTTCGCCAGACGAGCGCCCACTGCAGCGCGGGGGCGTCGGGCATGGGCAGGAAGGTGATGCCCGGCGGACTGTTGTAGCGGGCCGCGATCTCACCGAGCGGATGCACGCACTGCCCGGTGGCGACCAGGGACAGGAGTTCGTGGAAGGTGCGGGCGATCGGGCCGCGCGGAATGCGGCGTCCCAGTGGCGTGTGCGTGGGAACCATCGCCGCGACCCAGTATTCGGGCGCATCGGGTCCCAGGTCGGCGACCCGGTTGTCCGCCAGGTCCTCGAGCGAGGCGACGCCCCGCGCGGCCAGCGGGTGCTCGGACGACACGGCCAGCACCCGGCCGCCGGTGAGCACGGTTGGGCCGACCGTGAGATCGGGCTCGGTGACCGGGAGCCACAGCACGTTCACGTCGTTGTCGCCGGCGCGCAGCGATGTGAAGGCGTCGACGCCGTTGATCTCGGCGAAGCTCACCTCCGCGCCCGGGTGCCGGGTGGCATAGGCGTCCAGCAGGGTGCGCAACTCGTGTCCGGCGTGCCCGAACAGGCCGAGTCGCAATGTACTACCGCTGCCGATCCCAGCCGCTTCGGCGCGCGCGAGCGCCGCGTGCAGCAGGTCCTGAACCTGCTGGAGATCCTCTCGCAGGCGACGGCCCACGGGGGTGAGCCGCACACTGCGGCTGGTGCGGTCGAACAGTTCCACCCCGATCCGCCGCTCCTGTTTGCGCACCGCCTGACTGACCCGCGCCTGCGACACGTGCAATCGCTCGGCGGTCCGGCCGAAGTGCAATTCCTCGGACAGGGTCAGGAAGATCTCGATGTCGCGTAGCTCCACTGATAACTCCAGGGTTATTGATAGGTGCACGAACCCTACCTTGTTCGACGCCTGACCTGCCTCGATGCTGAAACAAGCACCGGGGACCCGCCCCGAACCAGCTTTCCCGCAACGCAATTGGAGCAGCACGTGAACGTCGCACTATGGATCGCCGCCGGTCTGCTGGCGGTCGTCGCCTTCGCAGGCGGCCTGACCAAGACCTTCCTGCCCAAGCAGAAACTGGCCGCCGCTCACGGTGGGGAGTGGACCGCCGACTTCACGCCCGGCTTCATCAAGACCCTGGGCGTCGCCGAATTGCTGGCCGCCCTCGGGCTCATCCTGCCCGCGGTCCTGGACATCCTCCCGATCATGGTGGTCGTGACCGCCTGCGCGTGGATTCTGCTCATGATCGGCGCGATGCGGACCCACGCTCGGCACCACCAGCCCAAACTCGTTGCGGTGAACGCGATCTACCTCGCCCTGGCGGTGTTCATCGTCGTCGGCCGGCTCGCCCTCGAGCCGTTCTGATCCGGCCCGCCGGGCCCGCGCAGGCGTCTTCCGCTGCACCACAACGTACCGAGGAGGCCGCCGCCGGCCGGGTACGATGAAGTGACGTGATTTCGAAGGGGGACGTCATGTCATCGGACACTCATCCGGAGCAGGTCGACGATCCGCGCGCCAAATGGCGGAAGCTACCGCCCGAGCCGGCGCGGTACGTCGAGGAGACACAGGTCGACGGGGGTTCGTCGAACTACACGGTTCCGATGGTCGACCCGGCCCAGGACTTCATCCGGCTCTACGGCGGATAGCGCGGTATCCGAGGCTCCCGGCATGCCCGGCCGGAAACCATTGCCCGACAGGGTCTTACAACGCTGCCGGGCGTCAGGGCGTGGCCACCCTGGCGAATCGGCCGCTAGCGGCACGAGGCGCTGACTGTTAGCGTCCGGAGTATGTCTCGGCGGGGGAACGATTGTTGTTGTGAGCGTGCTGCTTCGAGCATCGTGGCGGGTGCGCTGTGACCGATGCGGGCACGCGATGGAACGAGATTCGCGACATCCTGAATCGAGGACGCAGATCGACCGGGCATTTCGCGATCGCGTCGGTGGACGCCGACGGCGTCCCCAACATCACACCCGTCGGCACGGTGTTCTTTCGAAACGACCGCACCGCGTTCTATTTCGACCAGTACACCTCGGCCCTGACCAGCAATCTGGAAACGAATTCCCATGTCTGCCTGATGGCGGTCGATCGCGGCACGTGGTTCTGGTTCCGGTCGCTGTTGTCCGGCCGATTCCCCGCCGCCCCGGGCGTACGCCTCTACGGAACGGCGGGGCCACGCCGCCCCGCCACCGATTCCGAACTCACCCAGGTCCGGCGGCGCGTAAGGCCGATGTGGATATTCAGGGGCGGGCGCATGCTGTGGTCGGACTTCAGCCACGTTCGTGACATCACGTTCACCAGTGCACGGCCCGTGCGATATCCGGTGATGATGTCGCATTTGAATCAGGCGGACTCGGTACCGCTTTCCGACCCCGAGACGGCGGATCAACAGGCGGTCGATGCCACGCCGGACCGAAACGACTACGCGGCCGCGACGCTTCGAAAGGTCTGGTCGGTGATCAGATAGGCGTTGTTCACCGAGGATCTGGTGAGGGTGAAGGACGTCTCGAAAGCATGAAGGTCCTCGGCCGGTTTTCGCACGAGCCCTCCGCTCACTCGAAACACCGTGGACGCGATCGTATCCGGCTGGACCTCAACGGCATTCACGGCATAGCCCGCCCGCGGAAGCCGGCCGAGTCGATCGACGATCGCCGGTGGGCCCACGTAGGCGCTGTCGTCGAGGGTGAGTACCGCGTCGGCGGCGTACCAGAACCGCAGCGCACCCTGCCGAGCCGTGAGCTGCGCGAAATACAGCGCGGCGAACGCCTCGGCGTTGTCCCGGGTGAAATGGTTGTCGATCGTGTCGTCGGTCATGGCAGTCCTCCTGGTCAAATCCAGGAAGTGATCCGAGCGAAGGTCGGGACGGCTCTCCGCCGTGGCCGCGAGTGCCGTGACGAGTGTGTACAGGTCGCGCATGGCATCCAGTCGCACAGCGAGGCAATCCCGATGCGCGGCCAGAACCTGCGCCATTGGTACGCCGCCCGCGAGCACCTCGCCGATCCGGTCCAGGCCGAGCCCCAGCCGGCGTAGTGCCAGCACCTGATACAGACGCTGGACATCGGCGTCGCTGTAGAGCCGGTGGCCCGCACCCGTGCGCGCGGCAGGGCGCACGAGCCCGAGGCGGTCGTAGTGGTGCAACGTCCGAACCGTTAGTCCGGCCTCGGCGGCGAGCTCACCGACTTTCCACACCTGCTCGACCCCGTCTCGTCCATCCGCATCGAACCCACCTCCCCCGGCGCACTTCGCGCGGGTACCGAGGACGTTAGGACCTGACGTTACGTCAGGAGCAAGCCGAATGGGTCAGACCGGGGGCAGCAGGTCGCCGGCGCTGACCGTGTAGGTCAGTGGCGGGTAGCGGAAGTCTGTTTCGGTGTTCTCTCGGCGACGGAGTTGGTAGAACTCTTTCCGCTGGGATTCGTCGGCCGGGGTCAGGCGGTCGCCCTGTGGGAGATGGGGATGGCCTTCGTGGAAATGGATGGCGGTTTTCGAGGTTCGGAAAGTGATGCCGAGCCAGTCGTTTTCCGTTGTTCGAGCCGATGTGTCGAGGACGATCTTGTGTTTCACGAGCTGGTTCGTGGCGACGGAGAACACGACGAAACCGTTGTGGGACAGGGGGATCTCGAATCTTTCGGTGGATCCCTTCGGTTCGACGATCAGTTTTCTGGGGGCGACGGGACCGGGGTGGCGGTAGCAGGAGAAGACGGCGATATGGGACTCGTCGGCGAGATCCAGGGCCTGGTCCGAATGGCCGCCCATCGTGGCGTAGGCGTTCGTGTACGTCTCGACGAGCGCGTTGTTGAAATCCGCGGGGAGGCCGGCGTGGGAGCAAATACGCTGTGCCAGTTGGATATGCACCGGCCGGAAGCGCTGGGCCGGGTTGGCGTAGCGGGTCGTGGTGCGGACGAGCGGTATGGAGCCGTCCGCGGCGGGGTTGGTGAGGGTTGCGCCGCGCCTGCCTTTGCCCAGATCTTCCCAGTGGATCGAGTCGTACAGCTCTGCGAACGGGTTCTCCTCGAACGGCAGAGCGTAGGAGGAGATCCCGTGCGTGTGCTCACATTCGGGGAGCAACGTAGTCCCCCGAATTCATGCTGAAGAGGAATCGGTCGCCGTAGTCGATGTGTGCGGGGGTCTTGTTCTCCTCGGAATACAGCCTGCGGAGGTCGTCCATGCCCTCCGGTGTGGGCGGTTCCAATTCCACCCGGCCACTCGGCCGCTCGAGGAATGTGCGGCCGTCCTTGTGCACGGCTTCGGTGCTCGAGCACCGAACCACGTAGCCCAACCGCGTCGGCAGCGACTCGGCGTCCAACGCCGAGGGCCGGATCTCGTGGGTGTACAGGCGATTGGTGGACAGCGGCATGAAGAAGACAGAGCCCGGGTAGAGGGTGAGCTCGAACTGCGCGGGCAGGTCGGCAGCCTCGGTGACCGAGTCCTTCAGCCGGAAACGAAGTTTGGTCAGCCCACTGGTGTTTCGCACGCCCCGATCGAAGCCGTCGCCCGCCAGCGGGCGCAGCTCGTCGAGCCCGTCATAGAACGTGCAGAAGGCCATGATGCCGTTGCCCGGCATGTCCTTGGTCTTGTCGGCGTGGGCCGAGATCTTGGCTTTGGACTGCTTGCGCTCGGCCGTTGCCCGGGTGTTGTGGTAGACCTGCGCGAGCACATGATTGAGTGGCGCATGGTCGCGAAAAATGTTGTCGGCCTCGCGATTCAAGGCGTCGACGATGCTCGTGTCCGTCGGCCCGAAATTCTCCGTCGGACCCGAGAGGTTCGTGGAACAGCGCAGCAACCGGAAATGCAGCTCGTCGCCGACCCGGGTGACCGGGGTCAAATAGATGCCGCTGCGGTGAGCGGCCCCCGGCTTGGTCGACTCGGTCAGCGACTGGAACTCGTGCTCGGCACGGATCCGGCCGAAGTGGCCGTCCGCCGGGTCGAAGAAGCGGCGGTAGAACACGCCGACGTCGTGTATGCGAACGGGTACCCGGCCGGGGTCGATCTCCGCGGACAGTGCCGCAGCCGCCGGCGAAACCCCGGCTCCGAGGCCGTCGCCTATCTGGGCTTCAGTTCTATTCGTCATGCGGCACCCGCCATTCGCTCATTATCGGTGGCGCGGGATGACCCGGCCTCCCCTGCCTCCGCGAGGTGAGCGTAGCGGTCGGCGGGGTCACTGTGCGACCAGTTAGATTTTGGATGATTACGGGGGCGGAATCCGCGCGATTCTGAACTGACTTCTTGTCTGAATATTGTTGTATCACAATGGGATTGGGCTATTGCAGGTTGCTATCGAGGAGTAGAATAGGGGTATGAATTCAGGAGGGGAAACCACCATCGCGCAGAGTGTCACCGCACACGCTGCCATCGTGGAGAACCTGCTCGAATCACCTCTGTTCTCGCTGCCCGATGCCGAGTTCATCGAGAAGATGCAGGAACTCGAGACCAGTTTCCGCATGCTCGAAGCGGTGAAGCAACGCTTCGTCCTCGAATGCGGCGTGCGAGGGTTGAACACGCAGGCCGGAGTGAAGAGCCTGATCGTGTTCCTGCAACAAACCCTGCGGATCTCCCATTTCGACGCCGCCGCCCGAGTGCGCAACGCCGACCGGCTCTCCACGGTGTCCGAAGGGTCGTTCCAGCGGCCACCGGTGTTCCCGCACATCGCCGCCGCCCAACGCGCGGGAGAGATTTCCGCCGAGCATGTGCAGGCGATCGTGAAGGTCCTGGACCGGATCCCTGACAGTGTGGAACCGAAGCTGAAGGAACTCGCAGAGAAGACGTTGACCGACTTCGCGTGCGTCGGTGACCCGAAAGGGGTGACCCAGGCCGGTATCCGAGTCCTGGCCTACGCCGACCCGGACGGGGTGTTGACCGCGGACAAGGACCGGCAGCGGATGCGCGGGATCTGCATCGGCCGTCAACGTGCGGATGGGATGTTCCCGATCTCGGGGTTGCTGACCCCGGAGTTGGGTGCGGTGTTCCTGCCGATGTTCGCCAAGTTCGCGCGACCCGGCATGTGCAACCCTGATGATCCCGAGAGCCCGCACACCACCGCGCAACTCGGGATCGACACCGAAACCGAAGCCGATGACAGTGACGCCGATGCTGCCACCGTCGCTGCTCGGAACGTGTTGCGGGCTGCTGCCAAGCGTGACCACCGCAGTGAAGCGCAACGCAATCATGATGCGCTGCTGCGGTTCCTGCACCCCGATATGGGGCCCACCAAGCTCGGGTACCACCGTGGGCTGCCGGTCTCGACCGTGGTCACCATGCGCCTGACGGACCTGGAGCAGCGTACCGGGCTCGCTACCACGAACACCGGTGGGACGCTCTCGATCACCGAAGCGATCAGGCTGGCCGCGCGTTCGACCCCGTACCTGGTGATCGTGGATGCCACCGGCCGTCCATTGCACCTCTCCCGTGGTCAACGCCTGGCATCGGCAGAGCAGCGCCTGGCACTCACCGCGGTCGAGCGGGGCTGCACCCGCCCCGGATGCGACGCCCCCGCCACCCGCTCCGCCGTGCACCACATCAAGGAATGGGCTGATGGCGGCGAAACGGACATCGAGAACCTGACCTTCGCGTGCGATGCCTGCCACGCACAGATCAACACTGGTCCGAACGGCTGGAAAACGATCACCATGCCCGATGATTCGGAGCATCCGGGCAAAACCGGGTGGATACCACCACCCCATATCGACCCCGCTCGCAGACCCCGGGTGAATTTCCGTCATCACCCGCGTGTGCCGAGTCCTTCGGGGATCCCGGGTATCCCGACGCGGCGACTCTGCTAGAGCGCTGCCCCACAGCTGAAACCCAAACCCCAAAGCCCAACCCGAAAGAGCGGCATCGGTGTTCACTCCAGTGGCCGACGTAGCCGAGACCCACACGCACCCTTCATCTTCCGACGGGGTTCGGGAGAACAAGCAAGAACAACGAGGCAATGCTGGTTACCTCGCCTGCCGTACCCGACCTCGGCTCCCCAGCTGAGAGCCTGTTCACCCTCCCAGCCTGGCTGGATGGCCGTAGGAACCTTCTCGAGACCTACAGACAAAGATCCGTCATCGCTGAATGCTGGTACTGCCTCAGAGGGTGATCGTGGTGAGCGGTAGTCGAACCGAGGGTTGGTTCGCACCCCCGCCGGTGGTGGATCACGTTTATCAGCCCGGTAGGGCTGGTACCGCCATCGAGGCTCCGAACCGGACCCCGCTGGAATTCCGTTATCCAGGCTGCTTTGCCCCGGGAGGGCTGGAACCGCAGCCCGCTCACCCCGACCGCACTCCGCTGGTTCTCGTTATCCAGGCCGCTCTCCCTCGGGAGGGCTGGAACCGCAGTCGAGCCTCTCAACCGGTCCCCGCTGGTATCCCGCTATCCAGGCTGCTCCGCCCCGGAAGGGCTGGAACCGCAGCCTTAACTCCCCCACCGAACTCGGCTGGTACTCGTTATCCAGGCCGCTCTTCCTGCGGTAGGGCACCCAACCCGCAGCCTGTCCCCCAAAGCTGTTTCCCGTTATCCAGCCGCCCCTGAACGCGACCATCTCCCAACGTTCCGATACCCCCGAGAACCGGCCGCGCATACCAAGATTCAGCCCCTCACGACCCAGCGAGACGCAACCTACCCCAGAATCAGATCCGTAGCAGCCGCACTGATTTCAGCCCGACTACCCGTCTCCGGAGTCACAGCAATCAGATAATCCGCGATCATCAGCGAGAACGCCAGCAGACTACGAGCCTCCACCTCCCGAGGGTCCTCATGCAGGGTGCCGATCAGCTCACGAAGATAAGACAGCCGACTGTTGTCCACCCGTTCCAGACGGGCGCCCACGGCAGGATCGCGGCGCGCCCATTCGCGCACTGCCAGATCGATCGGCATGAGGTCCTTCGAGAGAGTCCAGCGGCCGGCCTTACGGACTTTGGACCTGGCATCGCCGCTGTCTTCAGCCAGGCGGCGCAGGACATCATCGATGGCCCGATGCTCCCACGCATCCAGGACTGCGTCGAGTAATTCCTGGCGGCCCGCGAATTGGCGGTAGAACCCGCCGCGGGTGACGCCCAGTTCCGCCGCAAGGGTTTCCACGCGAATGGCGTCCGGGCCGGAGGTGGACAGGATGCTCAGGGCGGCGTCGATCCAGGCCTGGCGGGGAGTTCGCACCGGAGGGGCCATCGGCAGTCAACCAATCAGTCGCAGGGGGTCTTGATTACATCATCCTCGATAGATACAGTACTGTCCTGTATCTATCGGCGCTGGCGATAATCAGCGTCCTACCTGCGACTATCGATGGGCAAAGACATGGCGCGACACGAAGTGCATGAGCGGAACGACCTCATCGAGGGGGCACGCGTCGAGAAGATCGAACTCCGCCCGGACGAACTCGCACTGAGCACGCTGGCCGATATCGGGCACATCGACGCGACTCTGCTCCACATCGCGAATGCCGACTCGCATTCGGCCGAACAATGGGCGCGGATAATCCTCGAAGGCGCATCGGCGGAGATGCGGGCCGATCTCGAGCGGGCCTGGCAGAAGATCGCGCTGCGGCGGCATCCGATCGGCGCGGCGCGCACCGTGCAGGGCTGGCCGATTGCGCATATCGAGCTCGATTACGCACTGCTGCAGGTGGCATCGGACTTCGGGTTCGAGGGACAGCTGCTGTTCCGGCGGGATGCGCGGGGTGTGCTGCTGGCAACGTTCATCCGTTTCGATGAAGCGGCGGGGCGCGCGGTGTGGGATCTGGCGCTGCCCGCTCACCTGCGGTTCGTACGAACGCTGCTGGAGGGTGCTCACGCGCGGGTCACAGCCGAGCGAGTGGATGGCTAGTCGACTACCGCGCGGGCACAACAGCATTCATTCGGCTCCGGCGCATGAGCCGGAGTCCACTCCACAGAGAGCGAAAGCGAACAACATGACCACGAATACCGATGTCGTCGTGATCGGCGGCGGATATGCCGGCGTAATAGCTGCCAATCGCCTGACCAAGCACGATGGCGTCACGGTCACTCTGATCAACCCGCGCTCGGAATTCGTCGAGCGAATTCGCCTGCACCAGTTGGTCACCGGATCCGACGATGCGGTCATGGACTACCGCGAACTGCTGGCTCCGAGAGTTCACCTGCTGGTCGATACCGTCACACTCATCGATCATGATGTCCAGCGACTCGAACTCGCGAGCGGCGGTGATCTCGGCTACGACTATCTGGTCTACGCCGCGGGCAGTGGTAGCGCTGATCCGCGGGTATCGGGTGCGGCCGAGTTCGCCTATCCGATAGCTACTTTCGAGGAGGCCGAGCGACTGCGACCGGTGCTGCGCGCGACTCCGGATGGCGCACCGGTCACCGTTGTCGGCGCGGGTTCCACCGGACTCGAGATCGCGACCGAACTGGCCGAGGCGGATCGCACGGTCACAATGGTCTGCGGGGACAGTTTCGGGACGTACCTGCACCCCAAGGCACGACGCTCGGCCGTCAAACGATTGGCCGAACTCGGTGTGACGGTGCTCGAGGGACCCACCGCTCGGGTCACCGCTGTCACCCGGGATGCCGTGCATCTGGCCGACGGTGGCGAACTACCGAGTGCGGTGACCATCTGGACCGTCGGCTTCGGCGCACCAGATCTGGCCGCTCGCAGTGGCCTGAGTACCGATGCCCAGGGCAGACTGCTCACCGATGAGACTCTGACCAGCGTCGACGATCGGCACATCGTGGCCGCGGGTGACTCGGCTGCCCCGTCGAATCTGCCCTATCGCATGAGCTGCCAGGCCGCGCGGCCACTGGGCGCGCACGCCGCCGACACCGTGCTGGCGCGGATAGCGGGTGATCGCCCCGAGGCCATCCGCCTCGGTTTCGCGGGTCTCTGCCTCAGTCTGGGCCGCCGCGCGGGCATCTTCCAGATGGCCGACCGCGACGACACTCCGAAGTGGATGTACCTGGCCGGACGCCCCGGCGCCACGATGAAGGAGCTGGTCTGCAAGCAGACGGTCAAGGAATTGGCGACCGAGGCCCGCAAGCCCGGCGCTCTGACCTGGGTGTCGGATCGAACCCGCGCGGCCCGGCTGCGCGAGCGCCGCGACGCGGTTCAGCCCGCCCGCTGACGCCGACCGATCAGGCGGGAAGCACCTCGAGCCCGCAATCCGCCCCGTCGGTTCGCCGTCTCCGATGCCGACCGGGTCGAACCAATGCCCGAACGCGAGCCCGGCTCCGGGAAACTCCACGATGCGACACCACCCTCCGGCGTCGGCCATCGCACGAACCCCGGAACGCGAATCGGCCCGCCGGAATCCCCGGCGGGCCGAAGCACCGTGGCGCTCAGCATCCCGAAATGCCGTGCATCACAGTGCGGGTCACCCGACGCCACACAACGCGGGTGGTGAACGGCTGTGACGAGCACAGCGTGATGCGCCCGTCGGCGATCACCCTTTGTGGTCCGTCACAATCGGTTTCACCTCACGCGCTCAGCAGTGCCGCCAATTCGTCTGCCGCGATACGCAATTGCGCGGCGAACTCGTGCATTTCGTGGGCCACCGACTTCGGAGTCGCGAGGTACAGGTTCCAGTGGTCCGGCAGTAGCACGTAGGCGATGCCGATACAGGTCGGGCTGGTGGAGCCGAAACCGAAGTACTGGATGTTGACCGAGGGAGCCGAACTGGTGCTCAGGTAGTCGTCGCGGCTGATGCGCCAGCCGGGACTGTCGTAGAACGCCATGGGCGCCGTCGCGCCCAACTGCTCGCCCCGGCGGCGCTGGAGCAGTTGCAGTTCCCACAGGTGCTGCTCGGGAGCCTCTCCACGCTGGCATTCCTGGGCGCGCTGCACGTGCGCGGTGGCCGCGGCGCGGGCCGCGGCCAGCTTGGTCTCGGCATCGGCGGCCGGATCCTGCATGGCGGCAACGAAATCCAGGATTTCGGTGGTCACCACGCGCATGGCCTCGGTGCGGCCGTTGCGGTACTGGCGGGTCGCGATCGATTCGTAGGTCGCTCCGGTCAGGCCCTTGCTGCGCCGGTGCGCGAGCTGATAGCTCAACTGCGCGAACGCGTCCGGGGAGATGCCCAGGGTCTTGACGAACGAGGTACCGAAATCGAAGGACACCGTGGAGGTGGCGGTATCGGCCGCGAACTGCGCGAACGCGGCTGCGGCGGAAGCGATCACCGCTCGGTGCTGGGCTTCGAGGACGAATTCGATGGGCTCGATCGCGGGCAGTCCCTGCGCCTGGGCGCCGGACCGCTCGGCGTGCACGCTCACCGGATCCTGCAGCAGTGTGTCGACGAAGGACAGGATGGTGGTGCCGTCCAGACCGCAGTGCTCGACATTGATGCCGGCCTGTCCATCGGCGAATACGACGAAGGACACCGCCTTGTCGAACCAGCGATTGCCGCTGTCGCCGTGCAGGAGCTGATCGCACGCGTGCAGGGTGTCGCGCGGTGCGAAATCCTCGAGGCAGACGCAGAACAGTGCCGTCTCGATGGTCTCGAAGACCTCGGCGTTGGTGGCCAGCAGTTCCGTGCGCACCGGCGCCCACTCGACACGGGCCAGGGTCGTCAGATGCCCGGCGGAGGCGTTGACCGCCGCGCGCCGCGCGCCCGCCTTCATGACCGCCTGCAGACCCGCCGTCAGATCCTCCGGGGTGTAGGGCGCTCCGCCCGGGCCCAGTGCATCCATCCGGAACATGTTGCCGCGGTAGAAGACCACGATGTGCCGGGCCTGTGAGTGCCCCGGCCATTCCTCGGTGTACGGCACTCGCACGGTGTCCTGCGGTTCCCCGGGAATTCGAGTCTCGGAGAACAGGAACTTGTTCTGCGCCATATTGAGCCGCTGACCGCGCTGGGTGACCGGCGGGATCTCCTCGGCGTCCAGGCGCAGCTTGTAGTCCACCGCCGCGGTGATGAGCGCGGCGGCCCGCTCGGCCTGATCGGCCGAGGTGGAGGCCGCCAGCGCGGTGTCATCGTGGAAGAGGAAGAAGAAGTTCGCGTTGAGCGCGATGCGATCACGCCGGCCCAGGTAGCGGGCGGGCCAGAACTCGTCGAGCCAGCTGCCCACACCGGGTTCCGCGTCGAATCGCTGCAGATCCGCGTGCAGGGTGCGAGCCGGGCTGTCCGGGCGCAGCAGATCCTCGACGGCCGCCGCCGTGGCGGCGTACTCGTCGCCGGTCAGCAGCGGTGCACTCCAGTGCAGGAACCGGGTGCAGCTCTCCTCGAGCGTGGGCAGCGGCACCCGCGGCAGCTGGTCGTCGTGGGCGAAGGTCCGTTCGCTCAATGCTTGTCCTCGTGGTCGGATGGTCAGGGGTGATCGGTGGCTAGATCGGGTGACGGCCGGGACAGGTACAGCTGGGCGTAGAGCCAGCCGTCCGATTCCAGGTCGCCGGTGTCGATATCCTTGGCGGCCAAGCTGTTCAGCACCTGTGCCTGTTCCTCCTCGGAGGCGAAGCGGCGCTGCCGGAAGGCTCCGGGCGCCAGTTCGGTCTGATATCCGAGGGTGGCCAGGCGAGTGGCGATCGGGTCGAACGAGAACATGCGCAGGACGAAATGCGCCATCCAGGGCAGCTTCCCACCGTGCGCGCGAGCCACGCGCAGCAGGGTCCGATCGGTGACGTAACCGACGCATCCGGTGGAGATGACCAGATCCGCGGTCGCCAGGGTCCGGCGCTGGGTCTCGGTGGGATCGGCGGCCTCCAGATCGGCGTGCACGGTGGCGTGCAGGAAACCCGCGGCGCGCGCGTAATCCAGTGCGGGACTGGAGGAATCCATGCCGATGAAGCGTACCCCGGGTAGCTGATCGTGTTCGAGCATCCGGGCCCGGTCGCGGGCGATGAGCTCGACCGAGTCCAGGGCCGCGTGCGCGCGGTAGCTGCCGAACAGGTCGGTCATATCGGTGTCCAGGCGCAGCAGCGCGGCGTTCACGCCGTACGAACAGCCGATGTCCAGGACGGTCGGGGCGGTGATGCCGGTGGCGGCGTGATGGTCGAGGAGCAGCTGCTGGAAGTGCGGCTTGGCCAGTTCCGGTATCCGATAGTCCAATTCGGACATTCGGGCGAGGTATGCACGCGGATCGGGACGGGTGTAAATGTCGTCGAACGAGGCTTTTCCGGTGCTGTGCAGGACGGTGCTGCGGGACGAGGCTGGCACGTGCTGGTCCTCTTCTCAGTCGAGCAATCTAACGGTCGAGCGGTCGAGCGGTGTCAGTCGAGTGCTCTCAGTCGAGCAGGCCATCGCCGCGAACGGCCGCGGCGGCGAGGTGTTCGGAGGTGACCCGGCCGAACAGTTGGCGTGAGCGCTCGGCGGTGCCGATTACGCCCGGAATGTCGCTGTAGGCGAAGATGACCGAATGTCGTTGCACCGCACCGCCGACGGGCGCCACGCGGTGCAGGGAGAAGCGGCCCTGGAACAACTGCAGATCGCCGGGGCGTAACTCGAGCTTGCGGACCAGCTGATCGCCCTCGTCGCGCAGCACCGCGTGCACATCGTCGAAGTTCTCCGCCGTACGCGATCGAATGTTCGGGCAGTACTCGAAGGTTCCGCCGGATTCGGGCTCCTGGGTGAGCATGCTGACGGTGAACTCGTTGGTGTCGAAATGCCAGGGGTGCGACATTCCGGGGGCGACGACGTTGAGGCACAGGCCGGCCAGTGGATCGGTGTACTCGTGCAACGTGTCCAGCCCGAAGCAGTCGGCGATGAACTGCTGGAAGCGCGGATGGGTGTAGAGCCGGTGCACGAGCGCCTCGGCCGGAATGAGATCGCGGGCCACGAAGGCGTTTCCGCGTTCGAGCACCATGCGCCCGGGATGTCCGGCGGGCAGTTCGGTGTCGAGCGGGATGTTGTACGCGTTGACTCGCTCGACCGCGTAGTAGGCGTGCGGTGCGAGTGCGACCCCTTCGGTGCGCAGGGTCTCGATCAGATCGGACCGGATGAAGCCGCGCAGCACCGTGCAGCCGTCCGCCGCGAGATCGGCGCGCGCGGCCGACACGGCGGCGCGCCAGCGTTCGCTGCCCGGTTCCCCGAGCGGATAGCGCTGATTGTCCACTCCCGGAACGGGTGTGCCGATCCCGTCGGCATCCGACTGATCACACGCGTCTGTCCTACCCCCGGTCGCAGCCATGTCGATCATTCTTGCCTCAGAATTCGCCGACACGCCCGAGATGCGACCCAATTGTGGAAATTCACATTTCCTGTGCACCAACAGTTTTCATGCGCCACATTGCGGTATAAGATCTCGGCGCGCCGCGCGGCACCCCGCCCCCTCGCAGCGCGGAACGACGGCTGCGCACGGCGCGCCGCGAGCCGCTACAGTGCGGCGCGGTACCGCTCGATCAGCGCGGCGGTCGAACTGTCGTGCTCCCCGGCCGACTCCGAGCGCAGCTCGGCGTGAATGCGCCGGGCCAGCGTCTTGCCCAGTTCCACGCCCCACTGATCGAAGGAGTTGACGCCCCAGATCCAGCCCTGGGTGAACACCTTGTGCTCGTACAGCGCGATGAGCTGACCCAGCGTGTACGGGGTGAGCCGCGGTATCAGCAGGGTGTTGCTGGGCCTGTTGCCCGGGAATTCGCGGTGCGAACCCGAATCCCGCTGCGGCGCGGGCTGTCCGAAGGCCAGCGCCTCGGTCTGGGCGAACAGGTTGGCCATCAGCAGATCGTGGTGACCGGACAGCTCGTGCGCCGGTTCGAGCACCCCGATGAAGTCGCCCGGCACGAGAACCGTTCCCTGGTGCAGCAGTTGGAAGAAGGCGTGCTGACCGTTGGTTCCGGGTTCGCCCCAGATGACCGGCGCGGTGTCCACGGTGAGCGGGGAACCGTCACGGCCGGTGGACTTTCCGTTGCTCTCCATGTCGAGCTGCTGCAGGTACGCGGGCAGCCGCGCGAGGCGCTCGTCGTAGGGCAGCACCGCGTAACTCTGTGCCCGCCAGAAGTTTCGGTACCACACCCCGAGCAGCCCGAGCAGTACCGGCAGGTTCGCGCCGAACGGCGCGGTCCGGAAATGCTCGTCCATCGATCGTGCACCGGCCAGCAGTTCGTGAAAGCGGCCGGGACCGATCGCGATCATGAGCGACAGGCCGATGGCCGAGGGCAGGGAGTAGCGCCCGCCGACCCAGTCCCAGAACTCGAACATGTTGTCCCGGTCGATACCGAACTTCTCGACCTCGGCCGCGGCGGTGGACACGGCGACGAAATGCTTGGCGACCGCGCCGGGATCGTCGGTGCCCGCCAGGATCCACTCACGGGCGGTGTAGGCATTGGTCAGGGTCTCGACCGTGGTGAAGGTCTTGGAGGAGACGATGAACAGGGTGGTCTCGGGCTCGAGATCGTGCAGGGTCCGCGCGAGGTCGTGGCCGTCGATGTTCGAGACGTACCGGACCGTGAGGGTGTCGAGGCCGAATTCGCGCAGCGCCTGGTACGCCATGGCGGGCCCGAGGTCCGAGCCGCCGATGCCGATGTTCACCACGGCGCGGATCGGCGCGCCCGTCGCGCCCCGCCATTGGCCGGTGCGCACGCGCACCGCGAACGCGCTCATCTCGGCCAGGACGGCGTGGACGTCGGGCACCACGTCGTGACCGTCGAGGATGATCGATTCGCCGGCGGGCGCGCGCAGGGCCGTGTGCAGCGCGGCCCGGCCCTCGGTGGTGTTGATGGGGGAACCGGTGCACATGGCCTCGATTCCGGCCCGCAGACCGCGCTCCTCGGCGAGCGCGACCAACAGGTCCAGGGTGCGGGCGTCGACGCGATTCTTCGAGTAGTCCAGCACCACGCCGTCGTGTTCGGCCGTCATGGCCGGACCGCGCCGGGGCTCGCGCGCGAACAGCTCGCGCAGGCTCACCCCGGCCAGTTCCCGCTGCTTGTCTTCCAGTGCCGCCCAAGGCGTTCGGTGATCGGTCACGGCCGTGCTCACTTGACTTTGGCGATGACGTTCTCGCCGTACCAATTGATCATCGAGATCTTGTGCTCGAGGGTCTCGGTATCGTGTTCGGCGACATAGGGATTGCGGAAGCCCACGAGCGCGTCGGTGATGCCCTTGTCCTCGAGACGCTTGACCCCGTCGGGGCTGTAGGCGTCCAGGGAGACCGCGTGGATCTCGAAATCGCGGGGATTGTCACGCTCGCTGCGCAATTCGTTGATCCGGGCCAGGTACTTGTCCAGGGTTTCGGCGTCGCCGCCGGCGTGCATCCAGCCGTCGCAGAGCCGGACCGCGCGGCGCAGGGCCGGATCGCTGTGCCCGCCCAGCAGGATCGGCAGGGGTTCGGTGGGCGCGGGGGTCATCTTGATCTTCTGGATGTCGTAGAACTCGCCGTGGTACTCGAAGAACTCACCGGTGGACAATCCGCGCACGATCTCGATGCACTCGTCCATGCGCCTACCGCGGCGCGCGAAGTCGACACCCATGATGTCGAAATCCTCGGGCCACGGGCTGATGCCCACGCCCAGCGCGAAGCGGTTGTTGCTCAGGCGGGCAAGCGAACTCGCCTGCTTGGCCACCAGCACCGGCGGGCGGATCGGCAGTTTGATGACGAACGGGGTCAGGCGCAGGGTGGTGGTGGCCGCCGCGATGGCCGCCGAGAGCACGAACGCCTCGATGAACGGCTTGTCCTCGAGGAACTCGCGATTGCCGTCCTCGTTGTACGGATACTTGGAGTCGGATTCGGCCGGGTAGGCAACGCTGTCGGCGATGGTGATGCTGTGGAATCCGGCGGCTTCGGCCGCCTGCGCGAGGGGGACGTAGTAGTCCGGATTGGTCATCGCCTCGGCGTAGGTATAACGCATGACAGATCCTTTCGGGGTGCGCGAGAGAGGCGAACGCCGCGATGGCGTCGCCCGGTGCGCGGGTCGATAGCGGTCGAACGGGAACGGGCGCCGGGGGCGCCGTGATCTCGGGGTAGCCGGGCTCGGATTCGCCTGCCCCGCCACCGGATTCAGTTGTTGTTACCGTGGCTCAGCAGTCGTGCCGTGGCCGTCAGCCGGGCGCTGTAGTGCTCGCGCTCGGCGCGCGATACCGCCGGGCGCAGCGGGCCGATCTGCAGCTCCCAGCCCGCCCGGCCGTCCGCCTTCAGGACCGGGGCGGTGAGATAGCTGATCGGCAGGTCGAAATCGGAGTCGACGGTCGCGGCCGAATACGGCCGCCCGCCCAGGTCGCTGAGCATGGTCAGCACGCGATCGCGCAGCGCGCCGGTGGCGGGGTGGTCGTCGAGATGGCCCGCCACCTCGGCCAGCACATCGAGGAAGCCGGCGTTCTCCGCGGCCACGCCCCAGACGGCCACGCCCCGCGTGCGAATCTGCTCGAGCACATCGCGGTACTCGTTCATGCGCGCGCGGGTGGAGGCCTGGCGCAGCCATTGCTGTTGGCTCTGTTCGTCGTTGAACGCGGCGATGGTGGCCCCGGTCGGTGCGCGATAGGGCAGGCGGGCGCCGGGGGTGATCACCGCCGGGATCCGGCCGCGGCCGGTGGAGACCGCGACGAAAACCATGTGCGAGCGCGCGACGATGGCCAGCGCCGCGCCGCAGTCCAGGTCCGCGGCCAGGGCCTCGATGGCGGCCAGCGCGCCGGGTCCGGGCAGGTCGCCGCGCGCCTGCGCGCTGGCGGCGAACGCCATCGCGCCGGCCCCGAGCTGGTAGGTCAGCTCCGGGGAGCGCCGCACCCAGTCGCGTTCCTCGAGGACGCCGAGCACCGCGCCCGCGGTGGAGCGGCTGAGCCCGAGTTCGTTCGAGATGTCGGAGGCGGTGCGGGCCGCCGACGAACCCGCGAGCAGCTCGAGCACGTCGAGAACGCGCTGTGTGGGCGGTGATCCGGGCACCTGCACTCCTCTTGTCGAGTCGCTGAATTCTCGCTAGCGTACGACCGAATCAGATATTCGTAAACTAGCTTGCGAATATTCGCAAGCTCGGCGGGAATCGTCGTTCGAGACAACCCGCAGCATCGTGAGAAAGGCTGGCGCATAATGCGTTTCGGCATCGTACTGTTCACCAGCGACCGCGGCATCACGCCCGCGACGGCGGCCGCGGCCGCGGAGGACCGGGGCTTCTCCTCGTTCTTCGTGCCCGAGCACACCCACATCCCGGTCAAGCGCGAAGCGGCCCACCCCGGCACCGGGACCGCCGAACTGCCGGACGAGCGCTACACCCGCACCCTCGATCCCTGGGTGGCGCTGGCCACGGCCGCCGCGGTGACCTCGCGCATCGAGCTGTCCACCGCCGTGGCGCTGCCGACCGAGAGTGACCCGATCACCCTGGCCAAGACCATCGCCACCCTCGATCACCTCTCCGGCGGCCGGGTGACCCTGGGCGCCGGATTCGGCTGGAACACGGACGAACTCGCCGATCACGGTGTGCCCGCCAACAAGCGGCGCACCGTGCTGCGCGAGTACGTGGAAGCCATGCGGGCGCTGTGGACGCAGGAGGAAGCCGAATACGCGGGCGATTTCGTCTCCTTCGGGCCCAGCTGGTCCTGGCCCAAGCCGGTCCAGCCGCACATCCCGCTGCTGATCGGCGCGGGCAGCACCGACACCACCTTCAAGTGGATCGCGCGTTCGGCCGACGGCTGGATCACCACGCCCACCGAAACCGACGTGCACGGCTCCACCAGCCGACTGCTGCGCGCCTGGCAGGACGCCGGCCGCGAGGGCGCGCCGCGCGTGGTCGCCCTGGACTTCAAACCCGATGCCGAACGCCTCGAGCGCTGGGCCGAGGCGGGGGTGACCGACGTGCTCTACGGCGTGCCCGACGCTTCGAACGACATCGCGTACACCTACCTCGACCGGCTCGCGAAGAAGCTCGACGGGCTGGATCTGCCCAAGGGATAACCGGCGCGACAACCGGTCGCCGCGGCTGTCCGCGCGCCGGGGCGGTTCCGGCCCGCACGGCGGTCGTCGGGCCGTCGCCGCGGAACTCATCGCGCGGCGGTCGAACGATCGCCGAACGGCCGGGCACAGTGTGGTTCAACGACTCTCGAATTCGGGTACTCCGAAGGAGAGAGGACCGCGTCATGAGCGTCAATCACTCCTGGGACACCATTACCGCTGCCCTGCAACGGGTTTCCGGACCCGGCCGGCGGGGCGGGGAGTGGCTCACCTACCTGTGCCCGGTGCACGAGGCCGACGGCCGCCGCCATCATCCCTCGCTCGGGGTGGTCTACAACCGGCAGCGCGGGCGCACCGTGGTGCGGTGCTTCGCGGGCTGCTCCGACGAGGAAGTGCTGTACCGGCTCGGGCTCGGCGTGCGGGATCTGTTCGACCGGCCCGGACCGGGGGCGCTGCCACGCCGTCCGGGCCGAGCCGGCGCGCAGGTGCAGCTGGCCGACCGCGCGCTCCAGGCGAGCGGCCTGTCCCTCGAGGTACACCGGCGCGACCTCGGGGCCCGGATCGGGCGGCCGCACCGGGTGGCGACCTACCTCTATCGCCGCGCGGACGGCGCCCCGGCGGGCCGGATCATTCGCGCCCACATCCCGCACCGGTACGGTCACGCCAAGACCTTCTGGCAGGAGCGCTACGGCGAACACGGTTGGGAGCCGGGCGGATTCGAGCCGCTCCCCTACCGCCTACCCGAGGTGCTCGCGGCCGTGCGGGCCGGGCGCGACATCGTCGTGTGCGAGGGCGAAGCCGACACCCTGACCGCCGTGCACGCGGGGCTCGCCGCCACCTGCAATGCCGGCGGGGCCCAGGGCTGGCGACCCGAACACGGCCGCATGCTCGCGGGCGCGCGCCGGGTCTGGATCATCGCGGACCGGGACGCCCCCGGCTACCGGCACGCCGACCGGGTCGCACGGTCGATCGAGGGGCTCGTCGGCCGCATCCGCGTCGTGCAGGCCCGCGACGGCAAGGATCTGACCGACCACTGCAACGCGGGCCACCACATTCCCGACCTGGACCCGGTGCCGGTACTGGACGACCATTATCGCGGGCTGTGATCGCGCGGGCTGCGGCATAGCTTCAGGCCCGGCTGCGGCAGTCGCGCGCGCCCGGCACGGCGGCCGCGGTACCGGTCACCCTTCCCACTGCGCAAGTACGGTTTTCGGCGCGACCATCCGATAGGCGTCGTGCACCACCTCGGTGATCTCGGTCCAGTCGACCGGTACGTCCAGATACACCCCGAGCCAGCCGCGATGGCCGACGTACGGCGGGCGGAAGAACCGGTCGGGCTCGGCGGCGATCAACTCCTGCTGCGCCCCAGGCGGCGCGGGACACCAGAAGGCGAGACGGTCATCGTGGTGATGGTCGGCGAACATGACGAAGACTTTCTTGCGCACGAACCAGGTCGGTTCGCCGTGGCTGAGGCGTTCGCTCACCTCCGGCAGCGCGGTGCAGAGTGCGCGTAACGAGTCCAATTGTTCGCCCATGATCGAAGGCTAGTCAGTGCGCGCGGGGAACGCCTTGGACGAATGGGAAGCGTCGCTCCGGGTGTCGAACCGATGCTGCATTACGCTGCGTATCACTCGGCGAGGCATTGCCTGCGCCCCCTTGATATAGGCCGCCGTAGTACTTCAGTGCACTCCCCGCTCTCCGCCCTGTCTGGACGCCCCGGAGGTTTGCCGATGACCCAGCTCGCCGCTCGACCCGCGACCGCGCCGCCGCTCGTTGCCGCCGATCATCCCCTGCTGCGCCCGCTCGCCCCCGTGCCGTCCACCGGCCATATCTTCGATTTCCCCGGACGCCTGGGCACCTGCGACATGGACGAGGAGCAGGGCCTGCGCATCGACGGCATCGCCCGCCACATCCAGGAGGCCGGGGTCGATCACCTGGTGCACTGCGGTGCGCTGGAATCGCATCCGCACTGGATCGTGCGCCGCACCGTCATCGACGTGGTGCGGCCCATCACCTGGCCCGCGCAGCTGCGCACGCGGCGCTGGTGCTCGGGCATCTCACCGCGCTGGTGCACGATGCGGGTGCGGATCGACGCCGACAACGGCGGCCTGGTCGAGACCGAGGGCTTCTGGATCCACATGAACAAGGAGACCATGAGCCCCTCCCGGGTCGACGACAAGTTCTTCGACCTCATGTGCACGACCACCGACGAACAGCGCCTGCGCTGGCAGCAGTGGCTGACCGACCCCGCGCCGGCGGCCGGGGGCACCCCATTCCCGCTGCGCCGCACCGATATCGACCACTTCCAGCACGTGACCAACACCGCCTACTGGCACGGGGTGCACGAATTCACGGACTCCGCCGCCGATCTCACCGCGGGCCCGCACCGGTTCGTCCTGGAATACAACCGCCCGATCCGATTCGGCGAGGAGATCGAGATCCATACCCGGCGTGAATCGGACGCGCTCACGCTCTGGTTCACCGTCGACCGGGAAATTCGCGCGATGGCGCAGGTGCGCCGGATACCGTGAATGGGCGGCTCGCGCACGGTGATCACGTCGCCGAATGGACAGTGACGCAATCGGCAGCGCCCGCCGCGACGAAGGATTAGCGCCGAACGGGCACTGCCCATAGGCTGACGCCGTGATTTCCGAGCGGACAGTGATCGACGGGCGTTTCGAATTGCTCGAACCGCTCGGCAGCGGCGGCATGGGCACGGTGTGGCGGGCCTACGATCTGGCGCTGCATCGCGAGGTGGCGCTCAAGGAAGTCCGCCCGGCCGAACCCGATCGCGAGAGCACCCCCGGGGTCCAGCGCGAACGTGTGCTGCGCGAGGCACGCGCGCTGGCCCGGATCGGGCACCCCAACGTGGTGGCCATCCACCACATCGTGGACTCCCCCACCGTCGCCCATCCCTGGATCGTCATGGAACTGGTGCGCGGCAAGACGCTGGCCGAACACCTGGATCCGGGCCCGAGCCTGGACGGCGGCCGGATGAGCCCGGACCGGGCCGCGCAGATCGGGCGCGGCATCCTGGCCGCGCTCAAGGCCGCGCACGCGGTGGGCATCCTGCACCGCGACATCAAGCCCGCCAATGTGATTCTGCGCGATGACGGTTCGCCGGTGCTGACCGACTTCGGCATCGCGGCCATCAACGACATGGATGGGCTGACCTCCACCGGCAGCGTGGTCGGGTCGCTGGATTACGTCGCGCCCGAACGACTCGGCGGGCAGGAGGGGCATCCGGCCTCGGATCTGTGGTCGCTGGGCCTGGTGCTGTACGTCGCGGTCGAGGGTTATCACCCGATGCGGCGCGACACCTCGGTGGCCACGCTGGCCGCGGTGCTGCGCGGTGACGTGCCGCCGCCCCGGCAGGCGGGCGCGCTGACGGCGGCGCTGCAGGCGCTGCTGGTGCCCGACCCCGATCAGCGGCCCTCGGCCGATCAGCTGGATTGGCTGCTCTCCCAGGCGATCACGGGTTCGAACCCGGGCTTTCCCGCTGCGCATGCCGCGACGACCTTCCCCGGATCGCAGCCGGTGTATCAGGGCGCGCCGTCGCACCCCTCGATGCCGCAGGTGCAGACCCCGCCGGCGGGTTACGCACGCCCGCAGTACAACTCGGCGCCGCAGCAGTCGCTGCCGTACGCGCCGACCATGCCCGCCACCGCGCCGCAGGCGCCGATGCAGCACCCGCCCGCGCCGTCCGGGCAGCGGCGCTGGATTCTGGTCGGCGCCGGGGTCGCGGCGGTGCTGGCGGTGGGGGTCGTCGCCGCGGTGACCCTGCTGCCCGAGGATTCGGACAGCCAGGCGCTGCCGAGCCAGATCCCGGGCACCACCGACGTGCGCGCAACGATCCCGATTCCGATCGTTCCCACCACCGGCGGCGCGGCCCGGACCACGACCAGCACGTCGGCGAAAACCGATCTGCTCACCCCGGCCGGTATTCGTCAGGCGATCGAGAGCTTCGAGAAAGCCACCGGCGGAACGGTTTTCACCGAGACGGTGTTCTACCCGGAGTACGCGAACTTCGGTGCGCCGGTCAAGGACCGGCCGACGGTGTACGACGAGTACTCCTACCGCAACGGCACCACCAGCCGTCAGGGCGCGGGCGGGCAGATCGCCGACGAGCCGACCATCACGCTCAACAGCATCAACTGGGACATCCTGCCAGCGCTGCTGGCCACGGCGCACGAGAAGCTCGGCCTGGCGAATCCGACCAGCCGCTACCTGATCGTCAATCCGGCCTGGACGTTCAACGACGACAAGCCGACGCTGATGGTCTATCTCAGTGACGAATACAGCGGCGGCGGGTACATCGCGGCGAATCTCGACGGCTCGATCGTGAGCGTGTACGCGCGCTGAGGGAACGCTGGGCCGGCCGTGTCCCGTCGAACGCTCGCGCACCGGAACGACGGGGAGTGGCTCAGAGGCGACCGCGCAAGGTGGGCACGCCGGGCCCGGTGAGCTCCTCGCAGTAGACGGCCCTGCCCGCCATCGCCATGGTCAAGGCGAGGGTCGTTCCGCTCACCAGCGGGCCCGTTCCCGCGGCGAAGGGGCCGTCGGTCGCCTCCACGCGCAGGTCTTCGATCACGCTGTGGCCGGAGACGGTGAAGTCCCGGCTCGCGTAGAACCGTGCGACCTCGGTGACGGCCTCGACCGCGGGCTCACGCGACAGGCCCAGCGGATACCGGATGTCCTGGGCGTGGACGACCACCTCACCGAGCCATGCCGCGGTGGGGCCGAATGTCGATGTGGTGCTGGTGATGATCTTCCGGAATCGCTCCAGCGTCTCCGCGGCGGTTGTGCCACGGTGCTCGGCCAGCCGGCGGGCATTGTGTTCGTCGAAGTCGAAGCGGGCGCCCGCGACGCTGATCAGCCAGCGGAGCCGGCCCGTGCTCGCCGCCGCGGTGAGGTGGGCCAGGACCTCCTCCACTGTCCAACGTCCGCACAGCGATTGCCGGGCCCACCGCGCGTCGTCCAGATCGGCGAGATCGGCGGCCAGCGCCGCGCGTTCGGAGTGGGCCATGGTCCACAGCTCATTACGAGAGATGTCCTTCGGCACTGGGGAAACCTCCAGCTCGGTGGTGCCTGCCCGGGATGTCTCGAAGCCGTCCCGGCGTGGCCGGTCAACTCCGGTCGGCGTCGATCTGGCGGACATGGAACAGGACCAGGTCTTCGATCAGGTCGCTCGGCAACGGCTTCTCCAGCGTGAACCGAATCGCGTGCTCGGAGGTGCGGTAGTCCGCCAGCCGGTCCTCGAACTCCGCGATCGCCCAGGACGAGGGATAGAAGCTCATGTGCTTCTTCGACGCGGTGAAGAACACCAGTGCGCGGTTCTTGTACTTCAGGGTCGGCATGCGGTAGCTGATCGTTTCTTCCACACTCGGCACCAGCTCGGTCACGAGACTGCGAATACGTTCGAGCTCCGGCCGGAAAGCGGCGTCGACGCCATCGAGATAGTCATCGATGGTCGTCACCTTGTCATCCATCGTCCTGTCCTCCCGGGTGTTCGAGCGTTGCGTTCAGGGATGTAGCCGCCGAATGTAGTCCTGGTAGGTGACGACGAAACCGTCCCGGTCGAACTCGATTTCGGCGTGGTAATCGCCGGAAGCGAAGCCGACCACGTCGTCGCCGCGCGGCTCGTAGCGCTGCGCGGTGAGCTCGGAACTCAGCCGGGGGACGCTCACGAAACGCATCGTGTAGTCCCGGGGTGGTGCGGCGTTCGACAACAGGTGGTCGTGCAGGACGGGTAGCGAGTTGAAGTATGCCGAGTGCTGAAGATCGAAGAAGTCCGCCTCGCCGAGGGTGTGCCGGACCGGGCCCGCGCCGATGTCGACGATCAGCTCCGAACCATCGAGCTCCCAGCGCAATTCGTACACCAGCCCGATCAGGGTGCCGCGTGCTCGGTCCGGGCTCTCCACCCGGACGATCTCCATCCGCGGCTCGTCGATTCCCTGCCACACGAACGTGCGCATCAGCTCACGGCGTATCGGAGCAGCGTCACGCCGGAAGGAAACACCCGCGACTCGAGCACCTCGAGCCGGTCGAACGAGGTGCCGTCGGCGACCAGGCTCTTTCCGCGGCCTTGAACGGCGGGGAAGACGAGCAGCCGGATCTCGTCGACGAGCCCGGCCGCCAGCACCGCGTGCGCCAACGTCGGGCTGCCGCACAGGGTGATGTCGCCGCCGTCGGACTCCTTGAGCCGGCGTACCTCCTCGACCGGGTCGCCGGACAGGACCGTCGAGTTACGCCACCGCGGGTCGGTCATCGTCGACGACACGACGTACTTCCGCACCTGGTCGAGGTAGGCGCCCGCCGGCTCGTCGGTGTGCTGCGGCCAGTAGCCCCGGAAGTCCTCGAAGGTCTGCCGCCCCAGCAGCACGGTGTCGGAGGCCGCGCCCACCCGCTCGGTCGCGGACAGCCACTCCACGATGCCGCCCTCGGGGGTCGGTGCGAACCACTCGTCGATGATCTCGATCCGCCCGTCGGCGGTGATGTTCTCGGTGACCAGCAACCGGCGCATAGCCCTGTTCTAGCACCGATCAGAGGCATCCACAACGCACCGGGGCCGGAGAGCGAAGTGGTCGCGGACCAGCGAGCACGGCGCGCACATCGCAGCCGACGGGTAGGACGCGGCGTGTGTCGACACGACGTGCGGATCGCGGATCGCGGCCTCCCGCGAGCCCGTGACCATTGCATCGGAGACAGCGCTGAGCGATCTCGTACACGAGAGTGCGCCCGGTCCGGACGGGAACACCACGGCGCCTGTGCTATTGGCCCTTCAGCGCTCGATCGGCGCGGTTGACCAGGGTCATGGTCGTCACGGTCCCGACGGTGAGAACGACCATCAGAAGCTTTGCGGGCCAAGGGCCTTCGATGAGGGCGCCCACCGTCCCCAGCAGGACGAGGCCGACCGTGGCGACCAGGGTCGTCATCGCCTTGATCGCGCCGTAGATCTCCCCGCGCAGGATCCGCCGGGATGCCATGAGCAGGCTGATGCCGGTGATCCCGGGCAGCAGCGCTACCACGCTTACCGCGATCAGGTATTCGGTGTTCACCAGACCGGATGCCACCAGTCCGACAGCGCAGGCCACGAGGGCGATGCCCAGCGCTAGTGCTGCGAATCCGGCGAGGCGGGTCAGTCGCCGAACCTCGGGCACATTCGCGTAGGGGGACTGCACGCCCGCTCGCATCGCATCTATATGAGTCATCGAAACCCCCCGTATCACAGTGGAAATGGCATGCGGGACAGCTTTTCCGCATCTCGTGCCGACCGCCCGATTCCCCGGGCCGTAGCGTACCGCTCGCCACCGTGGGCGGGCGCGGCACGCCTCGCCGAAGAACGTCGGGTTGTGCGGGCGACTCCCGCCGACTCCATAGACTCGGCCGGCGCAGCGAACATCGCACGCCACATGACCATCCGCGAAGGAGTGTCGCTCGTGAACATCGACCTCGGGGGCAGGACCGCGCTGGTCACCGGATCGACGCAGGGCATCGGACTGGCCATCGCCGCGGGTCTGGCCCGCGCCGGGGCCCGGGTCGCGGTCAACGGGCGGACGCCGGACCGGGTCGAGTCGGCGGTCGCCGAACTGCGCGCCGCGGGTGGGGACGTACTCGGGGTGAGTGCGGACGTCACTACCGACGCGGGGGTCGACCGGTTGCTCGCCGAACTGCCCGCCGTCGACATCCTGGTCAACAACCTCGGCATCTTCGAGGCGGTCCCGGCGCGGGAGATCACCGACACGCAGTGGCGCACCTATTTCGAGGTCAACGTCCTGACCTCGGCCCGCCTGCTCCGCGCGTACCTGCCGGGCATGGTCGACCGGGGCTGGGGCCGTGCCCTCCAGATCGCCAGCGACTCGGCCATCGTCATCCCCGAGGAGATGATCCACTACGGGGTGTCCAAGACCGCGCTGCTGGCGCTCTCCCGCGGTTTCGCCAAAGACGTTGCCGGAACAGGGGTCACGGTCAACTCCGTGATCGCGGGGCCGACCCACACCGCCGGGGTGGAGGATTTCGTCTATCAACTGGTGGACCCGGCACTGCCCTGGGATCTGGCGCAGCGCGAGTTCATGCGCGCACACCGCCCCCAGTCGCTGATCCAGCGGCTCATCGAGCCCGACGAGATCGCCAATATGGTCGTCTACCTCAGCTCACCGTTCGCCTCGGCGACCACCGGCGGGGCCCTGCGCGTCGACGGCGGCTACGTCGATTCGATCCTGCCGTAACGGCTCGCGGCGCGCGACAGTCTCGGCCGCGCCGGGACGATCCGCGGCGAAACGGCGCGCTGCTCAGCCGAATTGCGGGTCGGTGTGCAGCAGGCGTTCGGCCAGCCGGCGGACCCGAGCCATCGTGATCCCCTCCCGCTGGTCGACGGCGAGGGGGTGGTCGGTGGGCTCCAGCTCCACCGACGGGCGTTCGCCGAGGGGGCGGGTGTGGAGCCTGGTCTTCAGGTTCACCGTCGTCGGCTCGTATACGGGTAGCTCCGTGGACAGCCAACCGAAATACGGTGGCTCCTCGACCCTTTCGGGCCGTTCCCACACCTCCGACATCCGGGCGAAGTTGGCCGGGCTCAGCGATACCCAGACGCCCCAGTCGAACTCGCCACCGGTATCGGAGATCGGGAGCGCCAGGCTCGCCCGGACGAAGAAGTGCTCGCCCGCGATCACACACTGTTCCTCGCCCAGCACGCAGCCCTGCTGCGAGGTGTGAGCGTCGGTCCAATAGACCGGTGCGACGGCGGCGTAGCTCAGGGGAGGCCCCTCGTGTACCCCGTCGCAGGAGGAGCAGAAGAACGTCGAGACCGTCACGGACCCAGCGTACTGACGGTAATCACGGCAGGCCCGCAGAGATGCCGCGGTCAGTGCCGTCCGGGGTCGCCGGGGGCCGCGGTGAGGCTGCGGACCAGGAGGTCGATGACCGCTCGTTTGTCCGCGTCGTCGCGCCTGTGGGTGAGGAGCCCTTCGATCACGAAGGTTCCGATGGCGGACATCGCGGGCAGGTCGGCCGGAGACGCACCGGCGGCGCGGAGACTGTCGGCGAACAGCGCGTCGGCGAGCTGGTGGAAACCCGTGTGCCAGGCCTCGATCGAGGGGGAGGTCGCCGCGCGCGCATGCACGGTATTGACCAGGCCGTGCAGCTGTTCCAGCTGGTCGACCACCCAGAGCAGCCGGTCGGTCAACGGCAGCGCGTCGATCTCCGCGTAGGTGGCGAGCGCCTCGGCCAGGATGCGGTCCAGGACCGCGATGAGCACCTCGTCCTTGTCCCGGAAGTACCAGTAGATCGTATTGACGGTAACCCCGGCGCTTTTGGCGATCCGCGCCGTGGATGCCGACTCGAAGCCGTCGTCGATGAGCAGCCGATGCGCCGCGGCGACGATCTCCTCGCGCTTCTCCTCACGGTTCTGCGGACCTCGATTCCTGGGCACCGCACCACCATATCTTGAGCGGCGCTCAAGAAAACGTTAGGCTTCTTGAGCATCGTTCAAGAGACCCCGTACCGCGGCGACATCGGCGCCGCCCGCGTCCCGGGCCGTCACGACCCTGTCCCGGCTGACGTCCTCGACGCCTCGCCTCCCGCACCCGAACGAAGGACCCATGACGACTCCACCCCGCACCGCGTTGATCACCGGCGCATCCGCCGGCATCGGCGCGGCATTCGCCCACCACCTGGCCGCGAGCGGCTACCAGCTGTTGCTGGTGGCCCGGCGCGAAGACCGACTCCGCGAACTCGCCACGCAACTGACCGAACGACACGGGGTGCGCTGCGAGGTCTTCGCCGCCGACCTCACCGACCCCGCAGCACCCACCGCCGTTCTCGACCACGCCCGCAACGTCGGCCTGGACATCGACATTCTGATCAACAACGCGGGACTGTCGGGCAAGACCGCCTTCGCCGACACCCCGTGGGAGGTCCTGGCCGGTGAGATCCAGCTGATGGTGACCGCCCAGACCCAGCTCATTCACCTGGTCATTCCCGGTATGAAGGACCGCCGCTGGGGCCGCATCATCAATGTGTCCTCTGCCGCCGCGTTCGCTCCCCCCGCGGCCAGCCTGCTGTACACCGGCATCAAGTCCTACGTGCTGAACACCTCGCAGTCCCTCGACATGGAACTCAAACCCCACGGCATCCACGTCACCGCCCTGTGTCCCGGCTTCACTCGCACCGAGTTCCACGACGTGATGGGCACCCGAGACCGAGCGAACGACCTGCCCCGAATCCTCTGGCAGCAGCCCGACGCCGTCGTCACCGAAGGCTGGGCGGCCGTGATGAAGGGAAACCCCGTCTGCGTCCCGGGCACCTTCAACAAGATCTCCGCAGCCGCCATGAAGCCCATGCCCGTCCGATTGGGCTACCTCGTCGGTAAGACGCTCAACCCCTTCAAGAACAGCTGAATCCGCGCCGGGCCACTCCCCTCGGGGTCCCGCGCAATTGGCCCAGGGCGTGCTGAGGCGAGGAAAAACAGAACTGCGGCCCCGTCTGATTCGACGGGGCCGCAGCGGATTTCCGATATCAGTTCGCCGGTGCCGTGGTGGTCGGCGCGACCGTGGTGGTCGTGGTCGGAGCCGTCGTGGTCGGCTTGGCCGCCTCGGCGGTCGTGGGGGCCGCCTCGGCGGGCTTCACCGTGGTGGGCGCGACCGTGGTCGGGTCCGTAGTGGTCGAGGGAGCCGTCGTGGACGGATCCGTCGTGGTGGCCGGAGCCTTCGCGTCGACCTTGGCGTCCGAGGTGGTGGTGCTCGGCTTCGCCGTCGTCGTCGTGGTCGACTTCGTGGTCTGCGGCGCCGCGGGATCGGCGGCCAGACCGGCCTTCTCCACGGCCTTGGTGGTGGTCTTGGGCGTGGTGGTCACGTCCAGGTCCCCGGCCTGGGCCTTCTTGGCGAGCTCGGTGAGCCAGGCCGCCGCGTACTCGGCGGAAGTCAGCGGCTTACCGTTCTGAGCATTGGCGTCCTTCCAGTAATCGAAGTGATGACCGGAGTGGTTCGGGCCGAGCGTCAGGTTGTACGGGTCGCTCATGATGACCGGGATGGTGTTCTGGTTGGTCGTGATCAGGCCGATGATCTCGTTGAAGACCTTCTGCGGCAGGTAGGCCAGCGGCGACATACCTTCGGCGGCAATGGAATCCGCCTCGGCGACGACGCGCTTCTCACCCGGGGTGTAGTTCGGGTCCGACACGCGCAGCAGCACCGACAGGAAGGTCTCGTTGCTCGCCATCCAGTTCGGCTGGGACTGGATGTCCGCGAACGCCTTGAGGGCGATGTCGCCGAGCACCATCGCGACGTCCATGCCGGTCGCGGGGGTCAGGCCCTCGCGCTCGAGCTGATCGGCGTTGACCTGACGGCCCACGTTGACCGCGAGGGTCAGCAGCGAGATGTTCTTGGGCGCGGCGCAGGTGAGGTCGCCGTCCGAGCAGAACGAGGCGATGCGGCCGTTCAGCTTGCCGAAATCACCGCTGGTCCCGGGCAGCGCGCCCGCGCCGCCGGCGGTGTTGGACCCGTTCTGGTACTTCTGGTCGAAGTTGTCCGGGTTGCTGCACGGATCCTTCGCACCGAGGAACGTGCAATCGCCTTCCTTGCGACCCGCGTCGGCGAGAATGACCACGCCGACCACGTCGTCCGGGTTCACGATGCCGTAGTTGCCGCTCGCGTCGGCTTCCTGATTGCCGATCTTCATGGCCACGCGGCGCACGACATCGGCGCCCTCGCTGTAGCCGACGATCGAGTACTTGGTGTCCGGGCAGGCCTTGGAGATCTCGGTCATGACGCGCTCGGTGTTTGCCACACCGGTGTTGACCGCGTCCTCGTAGGTGGCCATGTTCGCCGGGTACGCGATATAGATGGCAGCGTTCGACCCGGGGTTCACGTAATCGGACGGAGCGTTCACGATCGGGTCGAGCCAGGGGCTCTTGTGATCGCCGGACAGCGCCGCGGGCAATTCCTGGCCATTGGCGTCGACGAGCAATTTGGTGGTGCCCGCGACCGGTGTATCCCCGCGACCGGCAACCGAAATGGTGACCATGTCATGGCATTCGGTGACCGAGGAGCGCAATTGCGGCGCCGCGGTCTCGGATTCGGGCGAGGACAGCGACAGGGTCGCGCCGACCACCGCTACCACTCCCAGGATTGCCGGGGCCGCCACCGCCGAAGCAATCTTGTGTTTCGCGAAAAATTCGCCCAAAGGCATGCCAATATCCCCATTCCACAAAGCGGATGGCCGGGCCCCCGACGAACGGGCCAGTGTCACAGGAGACGTCGTCACCGGCCCCGGAAGCGTTACTTACGCAACCGATCGGCTATCACCGACTCGTTGCTCACCCCCGCCGAACAGGCACTTTTCCACCACTCCGGCCGGCCGGAGTGACCCCCGTCACTCCGGCGCACGCCCCGATGTGTGTTGCGCGCCAGCGGATCAACGACCGTGGCGGGCGAGCACCAGCTCGTGCAGATCGGTGTGCGTCACCCCGACCAGCGACTCGCGGAAGTTGCGGCCGGGAGCCGCGGGCACCTCGATCTCGCAGGGCACCACCAGCACCGTACAGCCCGCCGCTTCGGCCGACATCGCACCGGTGGGCGAATCCTCAATGGCCACAGTGTGTTCCGGGTCCACACCGAGCAGTTCGGCCGCGCGCAGGTAGAGATCCGGCGCGGGCTTGCCCTGACCGACCTCGTCGGCGCAGACGGTGGCGCGGAAGTGCTCACGCCCCAGGGTGTCCAGGCCGTACTCGGTCAGGGAGCGCTTGGTGTTGGTGACCAGGGCCATCGGCAGATCCGCGGCCAGCAGCGCCGCCAGGGTCTCGCGCGCGCCCGGGCGCCACGGAATCGGATCGCGGAACATCTCGATCACCCGCTGCTCGATCCAGTGCCCGGCCTCACGCAACGCATCGGGCGTGGGATCGAGCCCGAGCCCGGTGAACATGATGCGCAGGGCGTTGGGGCCCGAGGCGCCGATCAGCGCGCGCCGCATGTCGTCGTTCATCTCGTGGCCGAGTTCGGCGGCGAGTTCGCGCACCGCCACATCCCAGAGCTTCTCCGAGTCCAGCAGGGTTCCGTCCATATCCCACAGCACGGCTTGCAACCGGGTCACCGGGTCACGACTCCTCTCACATGCCTCATCAGGGACCGCATACGCCGTACGGCCGTGCCCAGCGTATCGGCCCCGGCCCGAACAGGTCCGGCGAGGATCGACCATCCGTTCGACGCGACCGGCACGGAGGGCCGGCGCTGCCTTAGCACCGGCGCGGCCGGACGGCAAGGGCCCGGCGGCCGGATTCCGGCGGGCGAGTGCGGCTTCGAGGAGGGGTTGCCGCAGCACCCGCGTCAGCAGACTTCATGGCTGTGAACAGGCGAATGAAATGGGCGGCCGCGGCGACGGCGGTGATCGCGGCGACGGGCGCGACGGTGGTGGTGACGCGGACCGCGGACGAGCGCGCGGCCGCCGCGGCGGTGGATCCCGATATCGCGATGGTGTGCGAGGACAGGCGGCCGTCGCAGGCCGATCCCGGCAGCTACGGCATGCAGAACGACGGCTCGTTCCTGCATCCCGCGCTGACCTACGTGAACGAGGAGGAACAGCATCCGTTCCCCGGGGGCGGCGAGGAGCTGTTCCCCGCGACCGGCGGCTACGACCCCAACACCTATCGCAGCGACAACGTGACGGTCGAGGCGCACTACGGCGGGCAGCGCTTCACGCCCGACCCGTTCCACTCCTGGCAGAACATCGTCGATTTCGACGGCCGCCGGTACATGTTCCAGTACGACCGCAGCGAGGCGCGGGTCTACGACATCACCGACGTCAAGAACGTCCGGGTCGTGGAATCGCTGTCTCGTTCGGACCTGGGCGAGGTCGAGGGCAACGACGAAGCCCTCGCGGGCAAGGACTGGGCCGCGCACGACTTCTGGGGCGCGTCCACCATCCAGTGGAGTGAGCGGTACGGCGGCTACATCATGGTGCAGAGCTTCGAGATGCGCCGCCAGATCCCCTTCTGGCTCGGTGACACCCCCGAGCACAGTAAGTTCGGCGCGCCCGGCGGGGTGGCCGCGGCGCGCGCGGACACCCAGCTCAAAGGCTTCAAGGTCTACAAACTGAACGGGCCGCGCAAACAGGACTGGCAACTGCTGGCCACGGTGAGCACCGATGCCGCCCAGGACAATCCGCTCGCCCCGGATATGAGCGGGCCGCAGCAGGGTTCGGGCTCGCTCGACGTCCCGCACTGGGACGGCGGCCGCTACATGTTCGTCTCGACCGCACCGAGCGACGACTGGTCGAACCAGGAGTACCCGACCTACCTGTACGCCAACGGATTCCAGGTCTGGGACATGGCCGACCCGGCGCAGCCCCGACTGCTGGACACCTGGCATCGCGAGGGCATGGTGCGCGGCGAGGAAGCCGCGTACCGGGCCAATCCGCGCTGCGGCAACCGGACCTCGTGGATGGGTTCGCGCAATCCGCTCTACATCCCGACCCCGATCGAGGCGGGCGGCAGGTACGGCTTCGCGGCCATGGGCGGCTTCGGCCTGTCGATCCTGGACATCTCCGATCCGGCGAATCTGCGCGAGGTCGGTCACCTCGACATCCCCATGTCGGTCTCGGGCACCGAAGCCGACAACGTCGACGTCTCCCAGTTCGAACGGACCGGCATGGTCTACCTGAGCGGCTATCCGCTGTCCGAGGACTGCTACGAGCCGTACAAGGACATCTTCCAGATCGACGCGACCGATCCGGCGAATCCGCGCATCGTCGACCGCCTCCCCCGGCCGACTCCGCCCGAGAACGCGCCGGTGACCGACTTCTGCCAGCGCGGCGGCAGCTTCGGCCCCAAACGCAGCGGCTACTACACCTCGCCCGGCGATCCGAAGGACGGTCTGCTGATCTACGACTTCTACAACGCCGGTGCGCAGTTCTTCGACGTCTCGGATCCGGAGAACCCCCGGATCGCAGGCTATTTCGCGCCGCCGACCTTCGGTCCCGAAACCCAGGACTGGGCGCGCAGCAACCCCACCCACGGGGTGTACGTCGAGTACGACCGCAAGATCGTGTGGCTGCTGACCAACGACGGCATCTACGCCCTGAGTTCGGATTCCCTGCTGGGCACACCGAATCTGGGTGCACCCGCCGAGCCGTTCCGCACCAGCGCCCGCTGAGCACCGGACGAGGACGCCCGGGCCCGGGTGCCCGGGCCGGGCGTTCCGCGCGTCAGAGGCCGGAGGCGGCGATCATCATCCGGCCGTTGGCGGAATCGACCTGGATCCACCGGCTTTCGCTGCTGACCTGACCGTTCTTCATCTTGTAGGTGAGGTTGACCACGGCCCGGTTCTCGCCCGAAGGCGTGACCCCGCCCACGCTGACCGAGGCGATGCTCGACCAGAACTGCGAATACGAGTTGTAGCCGCCGGTCGAGGCCTGGTAGCCGGGCGTGAGCATGCCCCACGCACCGCCCACGTTGCCGGGCAGCATCCCGTAGTAACCCTGCACGAACGAGGCCACCGACGCCGCGGACGGCGGGCCGGCCGGGGTTGTCGTCGGCGGGGTTGTCGTCGTCGTGGTCGTGGTCGTGGTGCTCGGATTCGCCGACGTGGTGGTGGTCGGCGGCACGGTGGTCGTGGTGGTCGCGCGCGGGGCCTGACCGGCCGCGCCGGTGCGCGAGGGCTGCTGCACGTTGCCGCCGCCCGGCTCCGCCCCGGGGTTCTCCGAGGACTCCTGGCCCGGCGCGGGCGCGGTGACGCTGGTGCCGTCGGCGGTGACCGGCGGCTCGTCACCGCCGCGGTTCACCGCCAGGGCGATCACGGTGGCCAGTAGCAACGCCGCGACGACACCGAGGGCGGCCAGGGCGAACCGGCGTGAATTGCCCTCGCCGCCACCGTTCTTCGCGGCGAAGGGCACCATGGGACCGGTCGCGGACGGCACCGGCGCGGCGGCCCGTTCCTTGCCCTTGTCCATATCGATGTGCACCGTGGCGTCCCCGGCATTGCCGGAAGCGCCGGTGTGCGAGGTGGACAGCACCGTGGTGGCGTCCGATCCCGACGTATCGGCGGGGCCGGCGGCGGCCGCGACCGCTGCGGCTCCCGCGGCCGGCAGGATCTTGGTCGGCTGATGCGGCGCGGGCACCCGCCCGTCGGCCACGGCCTGGAGCCGTTCGGCGGCCTGTTCCATGTCGGGCCGGTCGTCCGCCTCGGCGGCGAGCAGGTCCATGAGCACCGAACCGAGCGCACCGGCCCGGCGCGGCGGCGGCACCATGGCCCGGGCCACCGAATGCAGGACCGCGAGCGGATTGTCGCCCTCACCGAAGGGCGGCATGCCCTCCACGGCGGCGTACAACGTCGAACCCAGCGCGAACACGTCCGAGGGCGATTCCGGGTTCTCCCCGCGCGCCACCTCGGGTGCGAGGTAGGCCGGCGTGCCCGCCAGGAAACCGGTGGAGGTGACGGTCACATCGCCGATGGCGCGCGAGATGCCGAAGTCGGTGATCTTCACCGTGCCGTCGTCGGCGACCAGGATGTTCGCGGGCTTCACGTCGCGGTGCACGATGCCCGCCTTGTGCGCGGCGGCCAGGGCCGCGGCCACCTTGGCCCCGATCCGGGCGACCTCGGTGGGCTCGAGCGGACCCTTCTCCCGCATGAGCGCGGCCAGCGAGGCCGCGTTCACGTACTCCATGACCAGCCACGGCTGGCCGTCCTCCTCCGCGACGTCGAACACGGTCACGGCGTTGGGGTGATGCAGTCGCGCGGCGATGCGCCCCTCCCGCATCGCGCGCATCTTGGCCTCGAGGGCCTGGGACCGGGTGAGCCCGGGCCCGAGCAGCAACTGCTTCACCGCCACCGTCCGACGCAGCCGGACATCGGTCGCGCGCCACACGACCCCCATCGCACCGGTGCCGATCGGATCCGTTAGTCGGTACCGCCCCGCAATCAGCCGGTCTGAAGTCATGTGGTTGTACCCCTCCTGCTGGTCTCGCACGCCGAGCCACCCTGCAACTCTGCGCGAAAGCCCGGAAACCTCGTGAAAATCTTAGGCGTTGAAGTACTTTGCCTCCGGGTGCAGCAGTACGAACGCATCCGTCGACTGCTCCGGATGCAGTTGCAACTCCTCCGACAGCACCACTCCGATCCGGCCCGCCTCCAGCAGGTCAACGAGTTTCGCGCGGTCCTCCAGGTCGGGGCACGCGCCGTAGCCGAACGAGTAGCGAGCGCCACGGTAGCCGAGCTTGAAGTATTCCTGCACATCGGAAGGATCGTCGTCGGCGACGGAATGCCCTTCCAGCACAAGTTCTTCCCGGATTCGGCGATGCCAAAACTCGGCCAGGGCCTCGGTCAGCTGCACGCCGATGCCGTGCACCTCGAGGTAGTCGCGATAGTTGTTGTCCGCGAACAGCTGATTGGCGAAGTCGGCGATGGGCTGACCCATGGTGACCAGCTGGAACGGCAGCACGTCGACCTGACCGCGTTCGGCGGCCAGTTCGCGGGAGCGGATGAAGTCGGCGATATTGAGGAATCGGTCACGCTGCTGGCGCGGGAAAGTGAAGCGATACCGTTCCGGCGCATCGGGTTTCGGCTCGGTGAGAACAATCACATCGTCACCCTCGGAGACCGCCGGGAAGTAGCCGTACACCACCGCGGCGTGCTGGAGCACGCCCTCGGCGATGAGCCGATCGAGCCAATACCGCAGGCGCGGACGGCCTTCGGTCTCCACCAACTCCTCGTAGGAGGCGCCCTCGCCGCCACGCTGACCGCGTAGTCCCCACTGCCCCAGGAACAGCGCCCGCTCGTCCAGCAGACCGGAGTACTCGCCGACGGACAGGCCCTTGATGACGCGGGTGCCCCAGAACGGCGGGGTCGGCACCGGCAGATCGGCGGCCACGTCCGAGCGCGCGGGCACCTCGACCGGCACCTCCTTGGCCTTGCGCTCCTCGGCGATGCGCTTGGAACGCTCGTGCCGCGCTTTGCGTTCGGCGTTCTTCTCCCGTTCGGCGATGGCCTCGGGGCTGTCCGGATCCAGGCCGCCACCGCGCTTGCGGGTCATGATCTGGTCCATCAGGTTCAGGCCCTCGAACGCGTCGCGGGCGTAGTGCACATCGCCCTCGTAGACGTCGGTGAGATCGTTCTCCACGTACGAACGAGTCAGTGCCGCACCACCGAGCAGCACCGGGAACTGCTCCGCGACCCCGCGGGCGTTCATCTCCTCGAGGTTCTCCTTCATGATGACCGTGGACTTCACCAGCAGCCCGGACATGCCGACCACATCGGCCTTCTTGTCCACCGCCGCATCCAGGATCGCCGAAATCGGCTGCTTGATACCGAGATTCACAACCTCGTAACCGTTGTTGGACAGAATGATGTCCACCAGGTTCTTGCCGATGTCGTGCACGTCGCCCTTGACCGTCGCCAGCACGATGCGGCCCTTGCCCGAGTCGTCGGTGGCCTCCATGTGCGGTTCCAGGTGCGCCACGGCGGTTTTCATGACCTCGGCCGACTGCAGCACGAAGGGCAGCTGCATCTGTCCCGAGCCGAACAGCTCACCGACGGTCTTCATGCCCGCGAGCAGCGTCTCGTTGATGATCTGCAGCGGCGGAACCTCCGTCATGGCCTCGTCGAGGTCGGCTTCGAGACCGTTGCGGTCGCCGTCCACGATCCGGCGCTCGAGGCGTTCGAACAGCGGCAGCGCCGCGAGTTCCTCGGCGCGCGAGGCCTTGGACGAGGCCGCCGAGACGCCCTCGAACATGGTCATGAGTTCCTGCAGCGGGTCGTAGTCCTCGGTCCGGCGGTCGTACACCAGATCCAGGGCGACGGTGCGCTGGTCCTCGGGGATCCGCGCCATGGGCAAGATCTTGGAGGCGTGCACGATGGCCGAATCCAGTCCGGCTTCGACGCATTCGTTCATGAAGACCGAATTGAGTACCTGGCGCGCGGCCGGGTTGAGACCGAAGGAGATGTTGGACAGACCCAGCGTGGTCTGCACCTCGGGATGACGCTGCTTGAGCAGGCGAATGGCCTCGATGGTCTCGATGCCGTCCTTGCGCGACTCCTCCTGGCCGGTGCCCAGGGTGAAGGTCAGGGTGTCGACGATGATGTCGGACTCGCGCAGGCCCCAGTTCTCGGTGATGTCGGCGATGAGCCGCTCGGCGATGGCGACCTTGGTCTCGGCGGTGCGCGCCTGGCCCTCCTCGTCGATGGTCAGCGCCACCACGGCCGCACCGTGTTCGGCCACCAGCGCCATGGTCTGCTGGAACCGCGATTCCGGGCCGGCGCCGTCCTCGTAGTTCACCGAGTTGACCGCGCAGCGCCCGCCCAGCTGCTCCAATCCCGCACGCAGCACCGGCAATTCGGTGGAGTCGAGCATGATCGGCAGCGTGGAGGCGGTGGCCAGGCGGGCGGCGAGTTCGTTCATGTCGACCGCGCCGTCACGGCCCACGTAGTCCACGCACAGGTCCAGCATGTGCGCGCCGTCGCGGATCTGGTCCTTGGCGATGTCCAGGCACTTCTGCCAGTCCTGGGCGAGCATGGCGTCGCGGAAAGCCTTGGAGCCGTTGGCATTGGTGCGCTCACCGATCATCATGATGGTGGCGTCCTGCTGGAACGGGACCTGGCTGTAGATGGAGGACACGCTGGGCTCGTGCAGCGGCGCGCGCACGGCCGGGGTGGTGGTGCGCACGGCCTCGGCGACCTGGCGAATGTGCTCGGGGGTCGTGCCGCAGCAGCCGCCGACCAGGCCCAGGCCGAATTCGGAGACGAAACCGCTCAGCGCGATCGCGAGTTCCTCGGGGGTGAGCGGGTATTCGGCGCCGTTGGCGCCCAGCACCGGCAGCCCGGCGTTGGGCATGACCGAGACCGGCATCCCGGCGTGCTTGGACAGATGGCGCAGGTGCTCGCTCATCTCGTCCGGGCCGGTGGCGCAGTTCAGGCCGATCATGTCGATGCCGAGGTTCTCCAGCGCGGTGAGCGCGGCGCCGATCTCCGAGCCGACCAGCATGGTGCCGGTGGTCTCCACGGTCACGTGGGTGATGATCGGGATCCTGCGCCCGGTCCGCGCCATGGCGTGCCGGCTGCCGACGATGGCGGACTTGACCTGCAGCAGGTCCTGGCAGGTCTCGATGAGGATCGCGTCCGCGCCGCCTTCGAGCATGCCCAGCGCCGCCTCGGTGTAGGCGTCGCGCAGCACGGCGTAGGGCGCGTGGCCCAGGGTGGGGAGTTTGGTGCCCGGGCCCATCGAACCCAGGACGTAGCGGGGGGTGCCGTCCGCGGACGGGCCCATCTCGTCGGCTACCTCACGGGCCAGGCGGGTGCCGCGCTCGGAAAGGTCACGGATACGGTCCGAAATGTCGTAATCGGCGAGGTTGGGCAGGTTGCAACCGAAGGTATTGGTCTCCACGGCGTCGGCGCCGGCTTCGAAATACGCCCGGTGGATGCTTTTCAGCACGTCGGGGCGGGTTTCGTTCAGGATCTCATTGCAACCCTCGAGGCCGCGGAAGTCGTCCAGAGTCAGATCCGCGGCCTGCAACATGGTGCCCATCGCGCCGTCGCCGATCACGACACGCCGACTTAGCGTGTCGAGTAGGGTGGTGTCGAACTCGGCGCGTGGGGACACAGACATGCTCTCAAGAGTAGTGGGAGCTCCGGACAATCCGACCCTCGGTGTAGCGCGCCGCTCCGCAAGCTCCGCGCGCCGTGCGGCGGGTCGCCCACTTCGCTCTCACCGGGGGCTCTCGGTATCGGCCTCCCGCATATCCTGACCGGGACCCCGCGACCAGCGCGGTTGCGCGTCGTTGGCACGTCTGGCCACCTAACCCCCTAAGCTGACCGGGTGAACGCCAGTGAACCCCCGGTGCCACCCGAATCGGACCTGCCCACCCTGCGCAATCCGATACTCGTCGCCGCCTTCGAAGGCTGGAACGACGCCGCGGACGCCGCCAGTGGCGCGGTCGAGCACCTGGAACTGATCTGGGACGCGCAGCCCCTCGCCGAGCTGGACTCCGAGGACTACTACGACTATCAGGTGAACCGGCCCACCGTCCGTCAGGTCGACGGCGTCACCCGCGAAATCCACTGGCCCTCGACGATGCTCTCGGTGTGCTCGCCGCCCGGCAGCGATCGCGACGTCGTGCTGCTGCGCGGCGTGGAACCGAACATGCGGTGGCGCAGCTTCTGCAACGACCTGCTGGAGTTCATCGAGCAACTCGACGTGACCACCGTGGTCATTCTGGGCGCCCTGCTCGCGGACACCCCGCACACCCGGCCCGTACCCGTCACCGGCACCGCCTATTCCAAGGAAGCGGCCGAACGGTTCAATCTCGAGCAGACCCGGTACGAGGGCCCGACCGGTATCACCGGCGTGCTGCAGGACGCCTGCGTGCGCGCGGGCGTGCCGGCCATCTCCTTCTGGGCCGCGGTCCCGCACTATGTTTCGCAGCCGCCCAATCCCAAGGCCGTGATCGCGCTGCTGCACCGGGTCGAGGACGTGCTCGATGTCGAAGTGCCGCTGGGCGGTTTGCCGGAGCAGGCCGAGGAGTGGGAGTCCACGGTCAACGAAATGACCACCGGCGACGAGGAAATCGCGGAGTACGTGCGCTCGCTCGAGGAGCGCGGCGACGCCGAGGTCGATCTCAACGAGGCCATGGCCAAGATCGACGGCGATGCGATCGCCGCCGAATTCGAGAAGTACCTGCGCCGGCGCGGCCGCGGGGGCTTCGGACTCTGACCCTGCCCCGGCGCGTTCGACGAGCGTGCGCGGCCGGGAGCGCACACGGCCGCGATTCGCGGCACATCACGATTCACGGCGCACCACCATTCGCTGTGCACCGCCGACCGGCGTCTATTCGCGCGCTCGTGCGCGAATCGGCCTGTGGCCGAATGGCACCGACTGACACCGGCGGTCGTCTCCGCCCACGCCGAATACCCGGCGTGTTGCGCCGGTCGGCAATCCCCCGCGCGGGCAAGGGAATTCGTGGGGCAACGCACGCCTACTGCTCGCCCTGCAAAGGTGGTCGGCGGCCGGGTGACGGCCGCGCGGTTCATGACATGGGCACGGGATATCGAGCCAGGCTCATGCCGGTGCAGGACGGAACAGCCGGAGCGGCGGCGTCAGTGTTCGACGGCCCAGATCTGAGCGGCCGCCTCGTGGGCCAGTTTCGCGATGAGGATGTCTCGCGGAATGGTCTGGCCGGCAAGGTGATCGAGCGAGGGCACCACCACGTGGTGCGCATCGGCTCTCTTGAGTTCGGCGGTGAGCTCCGCGAAAGCGGTGCCGTCGCCGGGGGTCGATTCATGGAACGTGGCGGCGAAGCAGAATCCGGCCGACTGAGCCAGGCTGCTCATGGCGTTCTCCAGCTCTTCGCTGCGGCCATCGGCCAGATCGTCACGCACGTACCCATAGATCAACGCTTCCACCCGAACCTCCATTGGATAGGGGATCGCTGTCGTGAAGTGTGCCCGCAACCAGCATGACGTTCTCGCGGATGCAATTGCAGATGTCAACCCACTGACATCTGCGTGCCCTATCCGGGTCCATCGAACGTTAACTGGTGAGATACTACAGACGTGTCCGCTGGTGATGATCGACCTGTCTGGGCTGTCCGAATGCGCTCCGAACGTGATGCTCGGGGGTGGTCACAAGCCGACGCCGTGCGCGCGATGCGCGGTAAGTCGACGCACAATCTACCCACCGACAGCACACTGCTGCGCAACTGGAGGCGTTGGGAGTCCGGCGAATCCAGACCCGACGATTTCTACGCGCCCATAATCGCGGCGTCATTCGACACCGTCACGGCCGCGTTCTTTCCCAAGGCGCGACCCAATCGCGATGACGAGTTGCTTTCCGCCACCGGGATGGACACGCTCGAATTCATCGGCAGGCTACGGATGTCCGACGTCTCCTCGGCCACCCTGGACGCCATTCGCATCACCGCCGATCGATTGTGTTCGGAGTATCCCTGTTGTGACCCACACGAACTGCACGCCGAGGGCACCGCGTGGCTGCGCCGGATCACCTCGCTGCTGGACGGCAGACTGACCCTGGCCCAGCATCGCGAGGTGCTGGTGCTGGCCGGCTGGGTGGCGCTGCTGGTCGGGTGCGTGGATTACGACCTGGGCTGGCGCACGGCCGCCGAAGCCACTCGGCGCGCGGCGCTCTCGCTGGGCCAGGAGGCCGATCACGCCGAAATCATCGGCTGGGGTGCGGAAATGGCGGCGTGGTTCGCGCTGACCCAGGCCAACTACCGCGGGGCGATCGAAACGGCCGAGGCGGCGCACGCCGGGACCGCGCAGCTGGGGGTCGGGGTGCAGCTGGCCGCGCAGCGCGCCAAGGCGTGGGCGCGGCTGGGTGACCGGCGCGAGGTGGAAGCCGCTCTCGCCCAGGGCCGTTCGATTCTGGACAATATGGACCATCCCACCAATTTGGACAATCATTTCGTGGTCGATCCACAGAAGTTCGACTTCTACGCCATGGACTGCTGCCGGGTGGCCGGGGACGACCGGCTCGCCGAAAGCTATGCGCGTCAGGTCATCCTGTCCTCGACCCGGCCGGACGGGTCGATTCGCAAACCCATGCGGGTGGCCGAGGCGCACCTGACCCTGGCGGTGGTGGCGGTGCGCGACCGCAATCTCGAACTGGCGCTGGACGAGGGCCTGCGGGCCTTCACCGGCAAGCGGCGGTCGCTGCCCTCGCTCATGTGGATCGCCGGGGAGACCGCGCGGGAGATGATCCAGCGCTTCCCGGGTGATCCGCGCACCCGCGCCTACCTCGACCAGTTGCGTTCACTCGCGGCGGGCTGACCCGCCACGGGCGGTATGCCCGTTACGCTCCAATTCATGGACATCAGTCTCTGGACCTGCGCCGTTCGCGGCCACGAGACCTACGCTCCGGACGAGCCCGCGCTCGCCGCGCGGCTGCACGTCGACACCGCCGCCGGCGAGTCGTGGCGGTGCCTGCGCTGCGGCGATTTCGTGCCCGGGCCCGCCCGCGCGCACGGCCCGGCCGAGGACGCGCCCGAGGTGCCGCGCGGACGGCTGCTGCGGGACCGGGTCATCATGCGGCTGCTGGCCGCCGAGCGGGTCCTGCGCGCGCTGGTGCTGATCCTGCTCGGGGCCGGGGTGCTGAAGCTGCGAGGCTCGCAGGACCACTGGCGGGAGATCTGGGATCAGGACCTGCCGCTACTGCGCCAGCTGGCGGACCAAATCGGCTGGGACCCCGATCATTCCAAGATCTTCACCTGGACCGACAAGGCGTTCACACTGTCGCCGACCACGCTGACCTGGCTGGCCGTGGCCATCTTCGCCTACGCCGCAGTCCAACTCGTCGAAGCGACCGGGCTCTGGCTCGTGCAGCGCTGGGGCGAGTACTTCGCCGTCATCGCCACCAGCCTCTTCCTGCCGCTCGAGATCTACGAGCTCACCGAGAAGGTCACCGTGCTGCGGGTGCTGGCGCTGCTGGTGAATCTGGCGGCGATCGTGTGGCTGCTGTGGTCCAAGCGGCTGTTCGGCCTGCACGGCGGCGCGGCCGCCTATTACGCCGAGCACCATACCGAGAGTCTGCTCACAGTCGAGCGCGCGGCCGTCGAGGCGACCTAGCCGGACCGAGCGCTCGCGCGGGCGCGACGCGGGCGCGCCGATACCCGCCGCAATGCCGGACCGGTCGGTGGGCGGTACTACCCTTGCCCCGGTGTACGAGTCCGCTGACGGATTGCTGCCCGGCCCCGAGGGGGTTCGGGCCGAGGAGTTCCCGCACGCCGACCGGCTGCGGCTGTTCTCCTTCGCCACCGCCGAGAAGCGGGGCGACTACCTGTGGGTTCTGCGCGCGTTCGATATCGCCCGGGGTGCGTACGTGGTGCTGCTGCACGCCTCCGACGTCGTGGAGACGCTCGGACGTTGCCCGGGGGCGCCGGAGCTGACGCCCACCGAGGTGGGGCCGCTGCTCGAGCAGCTGCATCAGTGGGGCGTACTGGAGCGTAGTTATGACGGGACGCGGGCAGCGACGCTGGCCGAATACCGGAACCGGCACTTCGTGTATCAGTTCTCCCAGGCGGGATTTCAGGCATTTCGGGCAGTGTCGGAGGTGCTGGAGGCGCGGCTCGACGAAGCCTCGCTGTCGCGGCTCGTGCTGCCGGAACTGCTGGCGGATCTGCACACCCTCGCCGAGGCCAATCGCACCGGGGACTCGCCGCAGGTCTACCGGGTGCTCGCGCGCCTGGACCGCGCGCTGTCGGATCTGGCCGAGCGGGCCGCGCACTTCTATCTGACCCTGGGCGATCTCGTGCGCACCACCGAGGCCACGCCCGAGGCGTTCCTCGCGCACAAGGACGCGCTGCTGGCGCACATGCGCGAGTTCTCCATGGATCTGGCCCGGTTCGCGCCGCGCCTGGCCGCGGCGATTCGCGCGGTCGAGGACACCGGGGTCGACGAGCTCATCGAGCGCGCGGCGCACTGCGACGAACGGGTGCTGCTCAATCGCGCCGAGCGGCAGGAGGATTGGCGCGCCCGCTGGCAGGGCCTGCGCTCCTGGTTCGTGAACGACGCGGGCGAGGGCGGCATCACCGAATGCGATCGGCTGCGCGAGGCCACCATGAGCGCGATCGCCGCGGTGCTGTCGCTGCTGCGCCGGGTCACCGAGACGCGCAAGGGCGGGGTGAGCCGGGAATCGGCGCTGCGGCATCTGGCGGGCTGGTTCACCGCCGCACCCTCCGCCGACGCCGCGCACGCGCTGTTCGACGCGGTCTTCGGGCTGGGCCGGCCCCGGCACCTGGCCATGCAGCATCCCGACGCCGATGTCATTCCGGCCATTCGGTCCTGGTGGGACGCACCGCCTCTGGAGATCGCGCGCACCCTGGCGGAGACCGGCCGCCCGCCCACGCCCGGCGCTCCCGCCCGGCTGCAGCGCAACGACGCGGGCATCCGCCGGCTGCGCCAGACCCAGCTGGACTCCCAGCGCGCACGGGCCCGGGCGGCGGCCTCGCTGGCCGCCTCCGACATCCACGAACGCGAGCTCGACGAGGGTGAGACCGAGGTGCTGCTGCGCCTGCTGGACGCGGCCTCCACCGCCTGGGTTCCGGTCAGCGGAAGGGTGCCGGGCACCACGGGTTCCGACAGCGGGGTGACGCTCACCGTCTCCGAATGCGAGGGCTCGACCGCCGTGCGCACGGCCCGCGGGCTGCTGCACCTGAACAATCGCCGCCTCCAGGTGCGCGACACCGCCGCGCTGCGCAAGGACAAGTCCGGTTCTCCCGCCCGCGCGAAGGCGCCCGGCGGGCCGCGCGAGGGCGGACCGGATGCCGCTGCCGCACAACGGGGTCCGGGTGTCGAGACCGCCACCGGCGGCACATCATCGCCCGGCACGGGCGGCACAGCTCCGGTCGGCACCGGCGGCGCGTCCGCTCTCACCACCGACGGCACATCGTCGGTCGCCACCGGCGGCACATCGCCGGATGCCGGCGGCCACACGGTGGCGACCGACCCTGGCGTCACATCAGCGGTCGGCGACCGGCAGCCGGAGGTCACCGCCGCCGGATCGGATGCCGGGCGCGCGGGTGGCGCGGACGCCGCCGTCGAGCAGGGGGTGCGCTGATGCACGCGCGAGGCATCGATTCGCTGGCGCTGGACGGCTATCAGCGTGCGGCGCGGGTGGTGCTGGCCAATCACCTGATCACCCGGCAGTACCCGGATCGCATTGCGTTGCCGCTGGTCCGGCGGTGGGCGACCGAACTGCGCGAGGATCTCGCCGAGCTGTTCGGGTACCGACTCGAGGTCACCGAGACCACCGCGCGGCTGTTCCCGGTGCTGGATCGGCTGGAGTCCGGGCGGCCGGGGCGGACCACCGCGGATCGGCTCTTCGACCGCCGCCGCTACGCGTATCTGGCGTTGGCGCTGGCCGCGCTCGGGCGAGCCGGGGATCAGATCACGCTGTCGGAGTTGGCCGATCAGGTCGCCTCGTACACCGAGCGGGTGGACGGGCTGGACCTGGCAGCCGACCGCGCCGCGGACCGGGATGCCTTCGTCGACGCCGTGGGCTGGCTGGCCGCGCGCGGCGCGGTGACCCTGGCGGACGGTGACGCCGGGGGCTGGGCGAGCGATCCCGAAGCGGGCGAAGCGCTCTACGACATCGACCGCTCGGTGGTGTTCGCGCTGTTCCGGCCGCCGCGCGCGCTGCAGCATCTGCACAGCGTGACCGGGCTGCTGGGTGAGGAGGCCGGCGGCAAGGACACTCGCTCCCCCGCGCAGTCGCTGGCCGCGCGCAAGGTGCGGCGCGCCCTGGTCGAACAGCCGGTGGTGTACGCCGACGACTTCGCCGAACCGCACCGCACGATGCTCGCCCAGGAGAAGCTCGTCGCCGAGGTGGAGCTGATCACCGGTCTGCGGGCCGAACGGCGCGCGGAGGGCGTCGCGCTCATCGACAGTTCGGGGCGGCTCTCGGACGTGCGGTTCCCCGGCACCGGCACCCTCGCGCAGGTGGCGCTGCTGCTGGCCGGGGAGATCGCGGATCTGGTGCTGGACATCGACAATCCGGTGTTCCGCATGCCCCGGCCCGAACGGCCCCTGACAGATCTGGTGGAACAGCTCGACAGCGCGATCCCCCGTTCCAGCGTCTTCGCTCCCCTCGCCGATCCCGTCGACATCTTCGCCGCGGACGAGGACGCGACCGAACTCGAAGACGTTGCGGAGCCGGAAGTTCCGGAGTTCCCGTTCATCGCGTCCGAATGGATCGGCGACACGGTCCGAATGCTCACCCATCGATACGGCGCGACCTTCGCCGCGCAATGGCAGGCCGACGTGCCGGGCCTCACGGCCGAGGCGGTGAGCCTGCTCGAGCGCCTGCGCCTGGTCGAACCGATCGGCACCGGCCTGCTGGTCCTGCCCGCCCTGGCCCGCTACCGCGGCGCGATAGTCACCATCCGCAGCCGTGCGGAGACCGAACTGTTCAGCTCCGCAACCGAACTCGGCACACCGGCGGCCGGGGAGCCCGTGCGCGACGCGGACGGCGACGACCGGTCCGATAGCGCGGACGGTGACGGAACGTCCTCGGCCAATGCCGCCGACCCGGTCGCGACGGTCGAATCCGCCACCGAAGTGGTCGCTCCCGGCGCAGGGCCGACCGAGCACGACGTCTCCGACCTCAGCGCGGATCGAGACCTGTCCTCCGCAACGGCGCCGCCGGAGGGTGGCGGAGGTGCCGCGGCATCGGCTGGAGACACGGTCGCAACGATCGAATCCGTGGCGGACGCGGTCGAATCCGTGGCCGGGGCGGACGAATCCGCCACTGGAGCTGACGAATCCGTCGCCGGGGACACCGTTCCCGGCGCGGGGCCGACCGAGCACGACGTCTCCGACCTCAGCGCGGTGGGAGACCTGCCGTCCGATGCTGTGGAGCCGGATCCGTCGACCGCCGCGGGACACGGGGAGACCGACCGCCCCGCCGCACGGGCGGATGACCCCTCGACCCGGGACATGTCGGGCGGCACACGGCCGCCGGACGCCGCGGGTCCGAAACCGGCGGCGGGTGACGCCGACCCGGGTGCGGAGCGCGACGGGGACTCGCCACGTGACGAAGCGGGCAGCGGCTCACCGGGTGACCGCGAGCCGGCGGCCGACACGGCGGCGGGTCCGGAGCGGCGGGGCGATATGCAGACGGCAGATTTCATCGAGAAGGGTTCCGGGGACTGATGGCAGAGCTCATTCACGGTGGCGTCCGCTTCGTTCCCACGCGCGCGGGCATCGTCAATCTGTGGGACTACCGCGACCAGGAGTTCTGCTTCGGCGACGGCAGGCTCGTGCTGCGCGGGCCCAACGGCTCGGGTAAGACCAAGGCCCTCGAGGTGCTGTTCCCGTTCGTGCTGGACGGGCGGATCGAGCCGCGCCGGCTCAATCCGTTCGCCGGTGAAGAGCGCACCATGAAGTCGAATCTGCTGTACCGCAAGCAGGAATCGGCGTATTCGTACGTGTGGATGGAGTTCGCGCGCGGCAGCTGGGACGCGCCCGAAGCGGTGACCATCGGCATCGGCATGCGCGCCACCCGCTCCTCGGACAAGGTGACGCGCTGGTACTTCGTCGCCGACGGCCGCGTGGGCGTGGACTTCTCACTGCTGGGCCCGGACGACCGCCCGCTCACCCGCAAGCAGCTGGCCGAGCAGATCGGCGGCGACGCGATCGTGGACCGGCCGGTGGAGTATCGCGCCGCCATCGACGCGCGCATGTTCGGGCTCGGGCAGCAGCGCTACGACCAGCTCATCAATCTCATTCTGACCCTGCGCCGCCCGCAGCTGGCCAAGAACCTCGACCCGCGCGGGCTCTCGCAAGCGCTCACCGACGGTCTGCGCCCGCTGGACGAGCAGATGATCCTGGACGCGGCGCGCTCGTTCAGCGATATGGAAGAGGTCGGGCGGACCCTGGAGGGCCTGGTGCAGGCCGACACCGCCACCCGCGCGTTCGTCGGGGTGTACCGCAAATACCTTGCGGTACAGGCCAAGACCGATGTCGACCAGGTTCGCACGCGGTTGGACGCGGTGACACACGCCGGAACCGCGCTGCACGCGGCCGCGGCGCTGCGCCGGCGTCGCGATGGTGAGCGCGCGGCCGTGGAAACGCGGGCCGAGGACGCCGACCGCGCCTACGAACAGGCGCTCTCCGATCGCGAGACGCTGCAGCGCTCGAGCGCCTACGAGGGCAAACAGCAGCTCGACGACCTCGCCGACGCGGTGCGCCGCCTGGAAGCCTCGTCCGCGGTGCACCACGACAAGTCCCTCAAGGCCCGCCAGACCGTCGATCAGCGCGCCGGGGAGTCCGAGCGCGCCTTGGCCGCCGTGCAGCACGCCGCCGCGGCCCTGGCCCGCGGCGAGGACGAATTGCGCACGGCCGCCGAGGAAGCCGGCATCGCCTGGACCGCGCTGCCCGAACAGGCTCGCGCCGAACACCTCACCACCACGGTCCGCGCGCACGCCGAGGAACGCGACGCCGACGTGCGCGCGGTCCGCCGCGCCCTGACCCTGGTCGAGGCCGCCGCCACCGAACGGACCCGGGCCGAACGAGCCGCCCAGCGCGCCACCGAACTCCGCGAGTCCGCGGCCGTGGACCTCGCCGAAACCGAGGCCGCCGTGGCCCTGACCCGCGCCGACACCGCGACCGCTCTGCGCGATTGGTGGGACAGCCACCGCGAGGTCTACTCCCCCATCCGCGAAGGCCTGTTCGAGTCCCTGGACGAGGCCCTCGCCCAGGCGGGCACCGAGCATTCGGCACGGCCGCCCGCAGCGGCGAAGGGCAAGCGACGCGGACGTGGTGCGTCGGCCGGGGCGACCCCGGCGAGCGGTTCGGGCGGAGCGCTTGGATTCGGCCCCGCGAGCAGTTCGAGCGGCGCGCTTGGATCCGGCCCCGCGAGCAGTTCGAGCGGCGCGCTTGGATCCGGCCCCGCGAGCAGTTCCGGCGGCGCGCTCGGAACCAGTTCCGTGAGCGGTTCGGGCGGCGCGCTCGGAACGGGCCCGGCGAGCAGTTCCGGCGCGGACCGCGCTGGCGACGCGGGTGGTTCCGGCACGGGCTCCCCCGTGACCCCGGGCGATTCCGCGACCACCCCGGCCCGAAACACCTTGGCGGCAGCGCTTTCCGACGAGCCATCGGTCGCGCTCACGCCGGCCGAAGTGCTCGCCGAGCGCTCGGAGCCGCTCACCGAGGAGATCCGGACCCGCCGCCAGGAGGCCCGCGCCCACGCGGCCCAGGCCACCGCGCGCGCCGCCGAGTTGCGCGCCGAACGCGAGCAGGTCGCGGCCGAACGGGACGACGCCCCACCGGCTTTCCACGCTCGAGCCGATCGCAACCGGCTCGGAACGCCGCACGCCGGGACATCCGGTACGCCGGGCGCCGCACGCGCTGCGAGTCGCACGCGGGGCGCGGCCGAGAGCACGGTCGACGAGATCGCCGGTGCGAATGACGCGGCAGGCGCGCAGGTCTCGAACGGTCCCGCAGGGAGCACGACCGCATCGGCCGCGAGCGCAGCCGGTGCGGATGGCGCGGCGCGCGCGCAGGTCTCGAATGATTCGCCAGGTGGCGCGACCGCCTCGGCCGCACCCGCGGGCGCACCGCTGTGGCGGCTCGTGCGGTTCGCCGATTCGGTAGAGCCCGGTGCCGCCGCGGGGATCGAGGCCGCGTTGCAGGCGGCGAACCTGTTGGACGGGTGGGTGTGCGCGGGGGCGGATCTGCCCGAGCATGCCTCCGATCAGTTCCTGGTGCCCCTGCCGGCGAGGCAGCGGCCCACCGGGCGCACGCTCGCCGACGTGCTCGTCGTCGAGGAGGACTCCGGTGACCTGGCGGTGCCGCGCGAGCGCGTCGCCGATGTGCTGGCCTCGATCGCGCTGTACGAGGAGACGACCGCGCGGGTCGCGACCGCCACCACCGCCGTCGGCGCGGACGGGCAGCTGACCGTCGGCACCGACGGCCGGTTCCGGCAGGGGGTGCAGGTCGGGCGGCACGCCAAGGGTGATGCCGAGTTCATCGGCAGCACCGCGCGCGCCCGGCGCCGGGAACTGCGCCTGGCCGAGCTTGCCGCAGCCATCGAGACCGCCGAGACCGAGGCCCGGGACGCGAAGGCCGCCGAACAGGCCGCCACCGAGGAACTGGGACGGGTGTCCGCGGCGTCGAAGGCGTTGCCGCGCACCACCGCTGTCACCGCCGCCCTGCGCGCGGTCTCGGAGGCCGCGGGCATGCTGCGATCGCGATCCGAGGCCGCCGCGCAGGCCGAGCGCGACATCGACCAGGCCGTGAACGAGTACGCCGCCGCCGACAAGAAGGTGCGCGCGATCGCGGCCGAGCACCGGGTCCCGCGCGAACCCGCCGAACTCGACGCGCTCGCCGCGGCGGTCCGGCACTTCGAGAACGCGGGCACCGCGCTGCTGCGCCTGCGCGGGGATCACGCCCGCGAGCACGAGCGCTCCCGCGAGACCTCCGACCGGCTCGACGAGGCCACCGATCTCGCCGAGGCGTTCGCCGAGGAGGCCGAGGCCGCGCGCTCGGGCTACGAGGAGCAGCTGCGCAAGCTCGAGACCCTGCGCGAGGCCCTGGGAGCAGGGGCAGCGGACATCGATCGCGAACTCGAGGCCGCCCGCGAACGCATCGACGCGGCTCGGGCCGAACAGAAGTCGGCGCGCAAGGCCGCGCACGAGGCCATCGAGGCGGTCGGCACCGCCGAGGGCGCGCACCGGGCCGCGCACGAGACCCTGCGGACCGCCCTCACCGAATTGCTCGCCGACGTCCGGCATCTGGCCCCCTACGCGCGCCCGGATCTGCTCAGCCTGCTCGGCGCACCCGTCGAGAACCGCTGGCCCGCCAGCGATGCCGCCTGGTCCACCCCAGAGCAGCTGCTGTACCGCATCGAGAACGGCGACCCCGAACAGGACATGCGGGTGCTGCCGGAGGAGGTCGCGACCCTGTTCGAGAACCTCGCCGCCGCAACCGCTTCGGTGCGCGCGGGCGAGGCGACCCGAAAGTCCACCCGCAGCGCGGTCACCGCCGCACTGCAGGAGTTCGACGCCGCGCTCACCGCCGCCCGCCAGGACTACCGCCTGCACTGGGACGCCGCCGACGGCCTGACCGTGGTGCAGGTCCACGACGATCACGGCCTGTCCGCGCTCGCCGATTTCGCCGAGCGCATCGGCGGGGCGCGCAAGGATCAGGAACTGCTGCTCACCGACTCCGAACGCCGCATCCTCGAGGACGCGCTGCTGACCGGACTCGCGCAGCAGATTCACGAACGCACCAGCGACGCCCGCGATCTCATCACCCGCATGGGCACCGAGATGAAGCAGCGGCGCATGTCCTCGGGCAACACGATCGGCGTGCACTGGGTGCTGGCGGACAATCTCTCCGAACCCGCCCGCGCGGTGTGCAAGCTCCTGGACCGCGACTCCTCGGAACTGGTGCCCGACGATCTGGCCACCATTCGCTCGCACTTCGCGGCCGAGATCCGCTCGGCGCGCGCCGCGCACCCCGAGCGTTCGTTCCCCGAGATCCTGGCCGCGACACTGGATTACCGCGCGTGGCGGGTGTTCTCCTTCACCATCATCACCTCCGACGGCACCGAGGACCGGCTCACCGTGGCCCGGCACAGCGCGCTCTCGGGCGGTGAGCAGTCGGTCTCGCTGCACCTGCCGCTGTTCGCGGCCGCGCACGTCATGCTGGATTCGGCCGACCCGCAGGCCCCGCGCCTGCTGGCGCTGGACGAAGCCTTCGCCGGCGTCGACGACAACGGTAAGAGCGAACTGCTGGGCCTGTCCGTGCAATTCGATCTGGACCTGTTCATGACCGGCTACGACCTCTGGATCACCTACGCGCACGTGCCCGGCTGCGCGCACTACGATCTGGCGCACTCGGCGGCGGAGAACACCGTCAGCGCGACGCTGCTGGTGTGGGACAGCGCCGATCTGCTGGCCGAGCACGACGGCTCGGACCTGACCACGGCGCTGGGCTCCCCTAATCGGCGACGGCTCCCGCACGCGGTGGAGGGTGCGGTAGCGCTGCTCTGAGTCCTGCTCGTGCACCGGACATTCGGGAAGTTCGATCGAATTGTCCGGTGCACAACAAGCCGCACCGGTGCGGCCCGCCAGTCGCGCCCCGCCGATATGCCCGGAATCGCGCCCGCGGCCCCTGCCCGAAACGCGTACCGAAGGCACCCGATTCGGGTGGCAGCCGACGGCAGCACATTCACTACGCTACGAAACGCGGCGTCGAGTGAGCCCGCGCACACGGTCCCGGCGATTGGTTCCGAACGCCCGGTTCGATGCGCGATGCCGGATTCGCCGCCGCCCGACGCGCACCGCCACCCGGCCGCGCGACCGATCCATGCCCGTTCCGCATCACCGAATCTCGCGAATCCGTCAGCGGGACAGTACCGATCACCCACCTTGACACCCGGGCCGATACCACCCGGTAAACGTCCCGGGCAAGATCGGATTGCGCGTGTCGCGGCGCGGCGCGCCGTAAGGATTGGTGCATCGGCAAATCAACAGTTTCGCCGAGAGGCAGTTATCGACTAGAAATGTTTTCCGTGCCGATCCCTTTCGAGTTCACCGCTCGCCCATCGAACTTCCCCGGACAGGGGTCCTGATGACTCTCGAACATCCGCCCGAGGACGACGTCTCCCAGCTGGCGCGGCGGGTCGAGAAGGCCCGCGGCCGGCTGGTCTACCAGTTCGATCCCGCCCTCACCGAAGCGCTCTCGGAAAACGAGCTGCAAGCCGAACGCGAGCTGGCCGAGCGCATCCGCGACGAGGATCGCTCGCAGCGCTGGAAGCAAGCCGAGGCGGCGGCCGCCACGGCCGACCGCACGCGGCAGACCACCCAAGAGATTGAGAAGGCCGACATTCGGGACCTCTTGCTCGCTCGCAAGGCGATCGCCGCGCAGCGGCGTGAGTCCAGCCCGCACGCCAAACTGGCGTCGCTGTACAAGCATCGGGCCTGGTCGCTGCGCGCGCTGGCCGGTGTCGTCGCGGCCGGCATGCTCTGGTCCGCGGTCAACGTGCAGCACAACATCGCGCCCGGCGGCCCCAGCGATCCGCTGTTCTGGTTCAGCTACCTGCTCGAAGGCATGATCAGCGTCTGCCTCGTGATCATCATGATCGGCACCAACAAGGTCGCCGAGTGGGGCGTGCTGGACAGCACCAAGCAGGTCGTCGCGGCCGAGATGGCCCTGCTGGGCCTGACGGTCACGCTGAACACCTACCCGTACCTGAAGTCGGGTAGCTGGTACGACGTCGCCGTGCACGCCATCGCGCCCATCATGATCGGTGTCGCGCTGCTGATCCACAACGCCGCGAGCGCCCGGTACGGCCTGGCCATCGTGCGTGCCACCGATCAGATCCGGGATCTGCCGGACCCGGCCGAGCAGATGCGGCGCACGCTGCCGACCGTGGTCAGCTGGCCGACCCGCAATCCCGCGCCGAGCCCGGGCATGGCTCCGGCCACGCCCGCGCTGACCGCGGGCCAGCCGCACGTGGAGTCCGAGCAGATTCGCGACATGGGCAACGCCCAGGTGGTGGACAGCGCCGAGGCCGTCAAGCCGAAGGCGAAGCCCAAGGAGGCCCCGCGCGCGCCCGAACGCGAGGAGCGCACCTCGGCCACCACGAAGTCCCGCAAGATGCTCGAAGCCGAGTCCTCGCTCAGTGACGGCGCCGACCCGGTGCCCCCGCTGAACGTGTACGACACCGGCCAGTTCCGGATCGCCGAGACCCTGGAACAGGAACTCGCCGAACTGCAGGCCGCGCGCCGTCGCGCCCGGGCCGCCGCGCGTGCCCGCAACGGTGGCTCCGGCGGATTCGACGACTGATCCGGCCGAGCGCCCCCGCGCTCGCGACCAACCCTGCGCGACAACTCCTTCGAGTCGTCCCGCCCCCGGCGTACCCACTCGCACCGGGTGCACGAGTCCGGCTCACCCGGCGATAATCAGCTGATCGCCGGGTGAGAACGCCGCCCACGGGCTGCCCACTCCGGGCGCGGTCGCCAGTGATCGGCGCTGGACCTCGCACACGAATCACCGTGCCCACACGCGATTCGGGCCGTGGCCGGTCGCGTCCGTGCCCGCGGCCTAACTGGCCCCGGCGGCCCGCAGACCCGAGAAGTCGCGCCGCACCGCGTGATTGCGGTCGGCGCAGCTGCCGAGCGCGTGATCCGGGTGCAGGCCGAGGTACTGGCGGCGGGTGCGGGTGCTCCAGCGCCGTGCGGGTTCGGACCGCGTCTTGTAGAAGTTCGCGAGGTAGCCGCCCTCGTAGACGCGCAGCAGCGTGTAGCCGCCCGGATACTCCTTGGCCGCCGCCACTTCCAGGAATTCCACGCCGACGCCGATATCGGGCCGGGTCACCCGATTTCGATGCGTGTGCCCGCTGTGATGCAGGAAGACGCCCGGCGCCGATCGGTAGATGCCGTGTAATGCGGCCGCATTCGCCCTGTCGAGCACGAAACCCGGTCCGCCGGGGTTGCTTACCGCCGCGTGCCTCGTGACCGGATGGTGACCGAATACGAGCGTCGGGCGGTCGGGGTCGCCGCGCAGCAGCTCGCGCAGGCGCTCGACCTGGGTCCCGCCGAGGGTGCCGCCGGAGCCCGCGAGCCGGGTGGTGTCCAGTGCGATCAGGCGCAATCCGCCCACCGAGTACTCGATCAACCGCTGATGCGGATGGAAGATCGAGCCCCAGTGGTCGGGTTCGCCTTTGGGCGGCATGTCGTGATTGCCGCGGCAGACGAAGTACTCCCGGCCCAGCGCGCCCCAATCGTCCAGGCGCGCACGCACGGCCAGGGTCTGATCGAGGGTTCCGGTGTCGGTCAGATCGCCCGCGACGATCAACTGGTCGGCACGCCGATTCGGAGCCGCGAGTTCGTCCAGGGCCGCGCCCAGCATGAATTCCGGGTACTGCTCGCCGCGTTCGCCCTCGAGCAGCCCGGGCACCAGTTGCCCGCTGCGGTCCTCGCCGTAGTGCAGGTCGTTCAGCAGGGCGAGGGTGCGCAGCAGCCGGCCCGGGGGCGGGGTGAGCGTGGTGAAAATCCCGGTGGATTCCGGTGTTCCGGCGCGGCGCGTGACCAGCGTGCGGGCGGGGTGGGCGCGACCGCCGTCGGAATAGGCTTCGAAGCGGTAGGCGCGGCCCGGTTCCAGGCCGTGGATCTCCGCGTAGTGGTAGGGGGTGCGCTCGGCGTCGAACAGCCGCACCGGCACGGGTTCGCGGCTGTCCCCCGGTCCGATCCGCACCTCGGTGTCGGCCGGTTCTGGCCGCCAGCTCCCCCGGCGATCGCGAGCGCGCGTTGTCCAGGTCAGGATCACCGAGGTGTCGGTGACGGTGACGACCTCCAGGTCCGAGGCCACCACCGAATTGCCGGTCGCCCGAACGGCATTCGCGGCCGACGGCCGGGGCACGCGCACGGCCACCGCCGCCGCGCCGGTGGCGGCGCCCGCCAGCCATCCGGTCCGAAGTCGAGGATCCAGCATGGGGGCCTCCGTCCGCAGGGTCACCGCACACCGGTGACGCTACGGCCGCCCGTTGAACAGCGGCCGCCCTGCGGCTGACCGATCGGCTTCGCGCAGAAGGATTTTGCCCGCGACGCGTGGCGCCCCGCACCGATCGCTCACACGTTGCCGCGGCACAGCACGCGCCCCACGGGCACAGCCGCATCCCTTACGCGGCAACCTGTTCGACCGGCGCGGCGCTCAGCGGCCGGGCGGCTGGTCGGCGGGCACCACGACCGCCGGCCGCGGCTGGGCCGGGGTGCCCGAATGCTGGGCGTAGCCGAGCCAGCCGGTGCCGACGAACACCGCGAGAAGAATCGCGGTGGGCAGTTCCAGGATCAGCCAGCCGGGGGTGAGCACGGCGTCCAGCCCGGTGCGCGGCGGTGCTTTTCTGGGGGCGACACGCGAGATGCGAACGGGAGGGCGCTGCCGGCCCATGGAGCCGAATGCCGTTCGTGTGCGTTGCCTGCCCACCCATGCCTCCGTAGCTAGATATGTGCCGAACCCAGAATGCCGAACTCGGAGCGTGCGCACAGCGGCGAATGACCGGACACCAGAGTGTCCGGTCGGATTTGTTCGCTGCTAGCGCGCGCTCGCGTCCGGTAGTCGCGGCGGGCAGGGGTGATTCGGCAGCGTCTCCAGCTCGAAGTGCCAGTACTCGTTCTCGTAGGAGCGGCACAGCCCCCAGCGATTGCCGTTGGCCTCGAGCCACTGCGCGCCCTCGAGCGGGCCGACGTCGATCGCGTCGCCGGACACGTGGGTGGACTCCTCCGGGGGCAGCACCCAGCGGCGGGCGGCGTCGGGGCTGCCGTAGGTGGCGATGCCGTCCTGCCACAGCGCGTCCTGCTCGCCGTAGGTGCGGTGCCCGGAGGTGATCGAGAGTGGAACACCGGCCGCGTGCGCTTCCGCCGCCGCGGCCCAATAGGCCGCCGCCAGTAGCGGATTCAGGCCGTCGGCGTCATCGGCGATGGCCGTGGCCGCGGGTACGGCGTTCCCGGGCGCCTCGGTGTGCCCCGGCAGGACGGGGGCGGCGTGCGGGCGGGGCGCGGCGCCCGCGGGGGCGGGCAGTACGCCGCCCACCACGCCGGCGCCGGCCAATGCGGCTATCGCGGCATACCGCCGGACGGTCGAGACATTCCGTCGTGCGGTCGAACCCCGCACGTCGTCGCGGCCGTACGCCCGCATCGAATCAGCTCCTTCGCTCAGACTCGTTCCTTGGACCGCTCGCGCACTCGCAGCGCGATCGGCTTCGAGGTTTCGGCGAAGAAGTCGTTGCCTTTGTCATCCACGACGATGAAGGCCGGGAAGTCCTCGACCTCGATCTTCCACACCGCCTCCATGCCGAGTTCAGGGTATTCGAGAACCTCGACGGATTTGATGCAATCGAGCGCGAGCCGCGCGGCGGGTCCGCCGATCGAGCCGAGGTAGAAGCCGCCGTGCGCGTTGCACGCCTTGGTGACCTGGGCCGAGCGATTGCCCTTGGCGAGCATGACGTGCGAGCCGCCCGCGGCCTGGAACTGGTCGACGTAGGAGTCCATGCGGCCCGCGGTGGTGGGGCCGAACGAGCCCGAGGCGTAGCCGTCCGGGGTTTTGGCCGGACCGGCGTAGTAGACGGCCATGTCGCGCATGTACTGCGGCATGGGCTCGCCCGCGTCCAGCCGCTCCTTGATCTTGGCGTGCGCGATGTCGCGCGCCACGACCAACGGGCCGGTCAGCGAAAGCCGGGTCTTCACCGGGTATTTGGAGAGTTCGGCGCGGATCTCGTCCATCGGCCGGTTCAGGTCGATGCGGACCACGTCGCCGCCCAGGATGGCGTCGGTCTGCTCCGGAAGGTACTGCGCCGGTTCACGTTCGAGCTGCTCGAGGAACACGCCCTCGGCGGTGATCTTGGCGCGGGCCTGGCGGTCGGCCGAGCAGGAGACCGCGATGGCGACCGGGAGCGAGGCGCCGTGCCGGGGCAGGCGGATCACGCGCACGTCGTGGCAGAAGTACTTGCCGCCGAACTGCGCGCCGATGCCGAAGGACTGGGTGAGCTTGAAGACCTGCTCCTCGAGCTCGAGGTCGCGGAAGCCGTGCGCGGCCATCGATCCCTCGGTCGGCATGTTGTCCAGGTAGTGCGCCGAGGCGTACTTGGCCGTCTTCAAGGCGAATTCGGCGCTGGTGCCGCCGATGACGACCGCCAGGTGGTACGGCGGGCAGGCCGCGGTGCCGAGCGAGCGGATCTTCTCGTCCAGGAACTCGAGCATGCGGTCCGGGTTCAGGATGGCCTTGGTCTCCTGGAACAGGAACGACTTGTTGGCCGAACCGCCGCCCTTGGCCATGAACAGGAACTTGTAGGCCGGGGACGCGGGATTGCCCTGCTCGGAATACAACTCGACCTGCGCGGGCAGATTCTGACCGGTGTTCTTCTCGTCCCACATGGTGATCGGGGCGAGCTGGGAGTAGCGCAGGTTCAGCTTGGTGTAGGCGTCGAACACACCGCGCGAAATCCATTCCGCGTCATCGGCTCCGGTGAGCACGCCCTCGGACTTCTTGCCCATCACGATCGCGGTGCCGGTGTCCTGGCACATGGGCAGGATGCCGCCCGCGGAGATGTTGACGTTCTTGAGCAGGTCCAGGGCCACGAACCGGTCGTTGCCGCTGGCCTCGGGATCGTCGATGATCTTGCGCAGCTGCTTCAGGTGATCGGGCCGCAGGAAGTGGCTGATGTCGTGCATGGCCTCGGCGGTCAGCATGCGCAGCACCTCGGGCTCGACCTGCAGGAAGCTGCGCCCGCCCGCCTCGAACGTGCTGACACCCTCGGTGGTCAGCAACCGGTACGGGGTCTCGTCGGCACCGATAGGCAGCAGATCCGAGTACAGGAAGTCAGGCGCGGTCACGAATCGCACTCCTCGAGCAGGGCTGGGGCTGTTCAGCCAACGGTTCAAGCAGAAAGACTGTAACCACCGCCGCCCCTGCCCCCGAGCAAAGGCAAGCCTTACCGCACGGTTCAGGACCCCTCACGACGTGCGATCCACCGCGCTGTGAAGTCATATGCAATTGCATCTGCACGGACAATTGCCCTGGAAAGTGACACGCGACACATGGAACACTCGGGCAGGTGCCTCATACACAGGACACGCGCAGCCGCCGAACCAGACATCCCGGGCCGGCGCGAAACCTAACCGGCCCACCGGCTTTGCTCGTACTACTGGGAATCCAGCTACGCCGACTACGCGACGGATGCGGTCTCACCCAGCAGCAGGTCGCGGCGGCCATCCACTTCGACGCATCCAAGATCAGCCGACTCGAATCCGGCGGCTATCGGCACGTTCCCATCGAGACCGTCCGCGCACTGCTGCGGCTGTACGGGATTCCGGACTCCGCGCAGGCGCGGTACCTGGCCTGCGGCTATGGCGACCGCAGCGATGTAGACCACACCCTGCGACTGGATCTGCTGATGGATCTGGAACCGGTGGCCAAGATCCTGCAGTACGAACAGGCGCTGGTTCCCGTGCTCGCCCAGACGCCCCGATACGCCCGCGCCGCACTCAAATCCGCCCATCCCGATCACGCCCGGCACGAGATCGATCGAATGCTCGCCCAGCGCATGCGGTCGCAACTGACGCTGGGGCGCTCGAATCCCCCGCACGTGTGGATGATCGTCGAGAACGCGGCGTTCCACCGCCCGCTCGGCGGCGAGGCCGTCTGGGCCGAGCAGGTCGAGCACCTCCTGGGCCTGGCGCAGCGCCCGCACATCACGCTGCAGATCATCGAGGATCACGCCTGCGGGCCGGCGTTCGTGCGAAACCCCTTCACCTGCTTGCGCTTTGCCGACGCCACGGTTCCCGATCTGCTCTGCCAGCCCGAACTGGCCGACACCCGGTTCTCGGTCGTCCCGCACGAGACCGAGCGCTATCGCCAGTTCCATGTGTTCCTGGCCGGGCAGGCGGCGAGCAGCGGGCACACCATCGATCTGCTGAACGAACTGGCGGGCTGAGTGGTGCGGCGGATACCGGTGCGAACCGAATGTCCGATCGGCGAAAGCAGCGAACCCGTGCGACCGGCCGGCGGGACCACCGCGGCGACCGCGACACCGCGTGCCGATCGACGTCCCGGCGCCGCTGATCATGGCGACCGCCCCGGTCACCCTCGTCATCCCCGGCCGCGCCGAGGTCGCGGTGGGCGCCGCCCCGGGCGCGCGGAGCGCGGGCGCGCTGCACACTTGCTTCGGTTCGCACAAGCGGTGAACTGCGTATTCGCGCCCGGACTTGTGTGAATCGGCAACGAGTTGTGTGTGTCGGCACAGGTTGCACCTTCAAGTCGGGGGGTGGTTACCTGTGATGATGCGCTTATCGGCGGCGGGGAGGACTTAGCATGAGTGCAGAACCCGGGAGTGGAACCGTGACCGAACCCCGTTGGCTCGACGACGTCGAGACGCGCGCATGGCTGGGATTCGTGTTCACCCGCGACCTCATCGCCGCCGCGGTCGGACGTGATTCCCTGCGGGAATCCAACCTGACCTACGTCGAATACACGGTCCTCGCCCGGCTCGCCGACGCCACCGACCACCGGCGCAGCTTCGCGGAACTGGCCGCGGTGCTCGAATGGTCGCAGAGCCGGCTCTCGCATCAGATCACCCGGATGGAGAAGCGCGGGCTGGTCGCGCGCGAGGCCGTGCCGGACGACGCCCGGCGCACCGCGGCGGTGCTGACCGCCAAGGGCGAGCAGGTCTTGGCGGGCGCAGCGCCCGCGCACGTGGAGAGCGTGCGCCGGCACATGATCGACGTGCTGGACAGCGGACAACTCACCGCACTCGCCGATATCTACGACACCCTGCTGGCCCATCACCGCCGACCGGCCACCCGGAACCCGTCCTGAACCGCGTTTCGATGCCGAAAAAGGTGCTGACCGGCGTTTGGTTTGGCACACGCCGGGTAGTGGGTAAGACTAGGCTCGGCACCGGCTTCCGACCGCGGTCGGCACCGGCGTACGGTCGGCAAATCGGCCGGCGCTGTGCTGGTTGAAGATGAGCGAGCACCCGACCTGGCCTTAGCGAAAGGGGCAGGAATTTCCATGTCCGACGTGTCCATCGGCCTTCCGGCGGATTCACAATCCGCCGGTTCTGTCGACAATCTGCTCCCGCAGCTGGTCGAGCATCTGCGGCAGAACCGCACCGAGCTGCGCGAGGAGTGGGCCCGTCGCATCACCGATGCCCAGCTGCTGACCGCGATGACCCCGGAGGAGATCTTCTCCGAGGCGACCTCGGTCTACGACAACTACGTCGAGGTGCTCGAAACCGGTAGCGTCGAAGCGCTGCAGACCTACGCGCGCGACCTGTCCGAACGAATCATTCCGCGAGGCGTCGAGACCGACGAGGTCGTCGGCATCGTGCTCCTGCTGCGAGATGTGCTGGCCCGCAGCCTCTTCGAGAAGTACCAGAGCGACTTCGAGCTGCTCAAGCGAGTATTGGACGCGTACGAGCCGGCCGCCAACCGCATCGCCAACACCGTATCGGTGTCCTTCGTGCAGGAGCGCGAGCGCGTTATCCGCCAGCAGCAGGAAGCCATTCGCGAACTCTCCACCCCGGTGCTCCAGGTGCGCGAGCAGCTGCTGATTCTGCCCATCATCGGCGTCCTGGACTCCCAGCGCGCCCGGCAGCTCACCGAACAGCTGCTGCGCGCCATCCGCGCCAACCGCGCCAAGGTCGTCGTCATCGACATCACCGGTGTGCCGGCGATCGACTCCACCGTGGCCAACCACCTCGTGCAGACCGTCGACGCGTCCGGCCTCATGGGCGCCAATGTCATCATTACCGGCCTGTCGTCGGAGATCGCGCTCACACTGGTGACCATCGGCCTGGATCTGTCGAAGATGAACGCCGTCGGCGACCTTCAGGGCGGTATCGAAGAGGCGGAGCGACTCCTGGGTTACGAGGTGTCGCGAGTTCCCGCCGATCGCGACGGACGGTAAACCGGGACAGGCCAATGCCGGTACCCATACTCAAGCAGGGCACCTATCTGATCGCGTCGGTGCAGTCCGCACTCACCGACGCCGATACCGAGCGCTTGCAGGACGACCTGATGAAGTACGTCAGCAAGTACCGCGCGCAGGGAATCATCGTCGATGTCACCGCAATCGATGTAATGGACTCCTTCGCCGCGAGGTCGCTGCGTACCATCGCCCACATGACCAAGCTGAGAGGCGCGGAAACGGTCATCGTCGGCCTGCAACCCGAAGTCGCATTCGCCATGGTTCAACTCGGACTCACCTTCGAGGGCATGCACACCGCACTGGACCTCGAAGAGGGACTCGCCTGGCTGAACCACAAGATCAATGCACGTGGCCAACGAGATGGTCGTGATCGTGGCCGCTGAAAACGTGGTGATCGCGGTGAAGGTGTCCAACGACATCGTGACCGCACGGCAAGCGGGACTCGAGATGGCAAGCGCTCTCGGCTTCTCGCTCTCCGATCGCACCATGATCGCCACCGCCATCTCGGAGGTGGCGCGAAACATCACGAGCTACGCGGGCACCGGCGAGGTCCGGCTCACGGTGCAGGACCGGGAAGGCCGCCGCTCCATGGTGGTTCAGGCCCAGGATCAGGGCCCCGGCATCCTCGACATCGACCGCGCGCTGGAGGACGGCTACTCCACCGGCCGCGGTCTCGGACTCGGCCTGCCCGGCGCGCGCCGTCTGATGGACGGTCTCGCCATCACTTCCAAACCGGGTCAGGGCACGCTTGTGGAAATGTGGAAGTGGGTACCCACCGGTGCGTGAGGACGGTTTCATCGGCGCGGTGGAATGGGCCGTGGCCGGGCGCGCGCTACCCGGCCAGCGGGTATCCGGTGACCGCTCCGTCGTCCTCGACGCGGGCGGTGGCTCAGTGCTTTTCGCGGTCCTGGACGGACTCGGGCACGGCGCCGCCGCCGCCGACGCCGCCGATCGGGCCGCACAGGTGCTGGCCGAGAATCGCGCCGAACCCCTGGATGTGCTGATGCTGCTGTGCCATCGCGCCATGTCCGATACCCGCGGGGCCGCGGTATCGCTGGCCCTGTTCGACTCCGGCGACCGCCTGCACTGGCTGGGCGTCGGAAACGTCGAATCCCGGGTCGTCGCAGCGGCTCCCGGCAAACCCGCCGTTCGCGCCGCCGCCCTGCTCGCCGGCGGCATCGTGGGCTATCTGCTGCCGCCGAACCTGCAACCGCAAACCGTGCCGGTGCGCCCCGGCGATCTGCTGCTCATGTCGACCGACGGCATCACCAGCGACTTCCCCGACGGAATCGATCTGGGCAAGCCGACTTCCGACATCACCGCCGACGTGCTGGCCCGCTACGCCAAGGACACCGACGACGCCCTCGTGCTCGCGGCCCGCCATCGCGGGCATGTGCCGCACGGGCATTCGGTGCAGAGCCAAGCCGCGCACAGTCATTCCGGGCCGGGGCACACCCTCGCGGGTCACCCGGTCCCCGGACACCCGGGCGCCAAGCAATGAGCTCGGTGCTGGCGGCCTTCCGCGACGCGTACACCACCGCGCTGCGGCTGCATCTGCGCGCCCCGAACCAGAACACCCTCGCGGAGGGCTACGAACTCGGCCGGCGCGCCCTGGTCGAGGGTGTCAGCATTCTCGATCTCACCGAACACCATTTCCGCATCCTCGAGCAGGAGGAGCTGCTGCCCGGCCCCGAGGTCGGCGATCGCGGTGAAGCGGCACTGGAATTCCTGCTGCAGACCATGGCCGCCCTCGACGTGGCCACCCGCGGCTTCCTGGACGGCAACCGCCGGTACGAGCAACAGCGTTCGCGCGCGGACGATCTCGCGGGCCGCGACGCCTTCCGCACCGCGCTGGTGGAGTCGCTGCAGGACGGCTTCTTCGTCGTGGACGCCGAAGGCACACTGGTGGAGGTCAATTCGGCCTTCGGCGCGCTCACCGGGTACGGCCCCGACGGGGTGCCGTACCCGCTCCCCCATCCCTGGACGGTGCCCGACGCGCCGCGCTACCCGGATCTGGGCACCGACGCCGCGCGGTTCGTCACCCCGGTCCGCCATCGCGACGGGCGCCAGCTCTGGCTCGCGGTGAGCACCAGCTCCCTGGTCAAACCCGAGAACGACGAGCGCATCTTCGTGGGCACCATTCGCGACGTGACCGCCGAACACGATGCGCAGGCGCGTGATCAGGCGATCTCGCGCATGGCCGCGGAGGTGGTCGCGGCCACCAGCGTCGGCGAGGTGCTGGCCGTCGGGCTCGAGGAGCTGCGCCGGGCCGTCGGCGCCGAATCCGCGGTCGTCTCGGTGTGGGACAGCCGTCAGAGCGGGCCGGAATTCTATGTCTCGGACGACTTTCCGACCGAGCAGGCCGCCAAGCAGGGCAACGGCGCCCAGAGCGTCAGCGGTATGCGCAATTCGCTGGCCGCGCACAACAGTTTCGGCGCGGCCGCGGGCGACGGGCGCTACGGCGCCGGCCGGGACGGCCGCGAATCGCGCCAGGTGCTCGACGCGCGAGCGCGCGCACTGCTGGACCGGGCACGACTGCGACCGGGCCGCACCATGTTCGCCATTCCCGAGGGCGCGGCGAGCTCGGAGGGCATCGTCGCACCGCTCGGGGAGTCCGGGGACTCGGCGCTGTGGTTGCGGTTCGCCGCGCCGCGGGTCATCACACCGGGCGACTGGGCGCTGTTCTCGCTGCTGATCGGGCATTTGAGCCTGGCGGTGCAGCGGGCGCGGAACTTCGATCAGGCCCGCGCCACGTCGCTGACCCTGCAGCGCGCCATGCTGGGGCCGATCGAGCTGCCGCCGCGCTTCGCGGTGCACTACGAACCCGCGCTGCCGCCGCTCGAGATCGGTGGCGACTGGTACGACGTGGTCCGCCTGGCCGATGACACCATCGGCGTGGTCGTCGGCGATTGCGTCGGCCGCGGGCTGTCCGCCGCCGTCGTCATGGGCCAATTGCGCACCGCCGCACGGGCGCTGCTGCTGCGCGGGGCCGGACCGGCGCAGCTGCTCGCCGAACTCGACACGGTCGCCTCGCGAATTCCGGGGGCCATGTGTACCACGGTGTGCGCGGCGATACTGGATCCGGTGCGCGGGCTCGTGCGCTACTCCAGCGCCGGGCACATGCCGCCGGTGCTGGCCGAACCCGGCACGCGCGGGCGGCTGCTCGAGGGCGGGCGCGCGGTACCGCTGGCCACCTTCGACCTGCCCCGCCGTCCCGAGGCGACCACCGCCATGGCGCCCGGCTCGACGCTGGTGCTGTTCACCGACGGCCTGGTCGAACAGCGCGGCATCGACATCGACGAGCGGTTCGTCGACCTCGCCGACGAATTGACAGGCGCGGCAGGGCAATTGCCGCGCGAGGTCGCCGACGCGGTGCTCGATCGGCTGCGGCCCGACACCGGATACGACGACGACATCGCCATGGTGGTCTACCGGCAGCCCCCCGAACCGCTGCGCCTGGACCTGCCCGCCGAACCCGCCGAACTCTCCGGCATCCGCCGCGATCTCAAGTTCTGGCTCGCCGCCGCGGCCGTCCCGCACGATTGCGCCGCGGACCTCATCGCCGCCGCGAACGAGGCGTGCAGCAACAGCATCGAACACGCGTATCTGCAGGGCGGCACCGGTGATCGCGTGTTGCTCACCGCCGAATGCGGGCCGGACACCGTCACCCTCGTGGTCACCGACACCGGCGTCTGGCGGCCGCTGCCGTCCGATCCGGGCCATCGCGGCCGCGGCATCGCCATGATGCGCGCCCTGACCACGCAGCTGGACTTCGATCACTCCGGGCCGGGCACCCAGGTCCGGATGACCACCCGCCTGCCCGCCGTCTCGTTCTCCGCCGCCAGCCGCGTCTGACGTCGCCGGGTCGCTCGGCGGGTTTCCGGCCGGCGAGCCGCCGACCGCGTCGAGTGTCGACGCCCGCGGCGGCACGACCCGGCTCCTGCGACTCGCCGTAGGACACACCGAGCGCGAGGTTGCCGGGCGCGCCCCGAAAACTTGGGGCAATCGCACAATCGACTGTGACCCAGAACACTTTTCCGGCCTCGGACCGGCCGGATGTCCACGCGCACACAGATTGTGCGCGTTCATATTCGCCGGTGGCTACACATTTGCTCAGCTCACAGACCTGCGGCGCGACCGATTTCGTGACACAGTCGAGGGGTCGCGCACCCGGAAAACAGCCGTTTGCGCGACCAAGGGGAGGAGAACCGTCGTGACAGCGGAGCTATCCATCGAACGGCGCGCGGGCAAACCGGCAGCGCCGACTTTCGGCGTTCTCCTGCGCCGATTGCGCGACGCACGCGGGATCTCACGCGAACGACTCGCCTTCAACGCCGGGGTGAGCGCCAGCTATGTCACGCACCTCGAAAAGGGCACGCGCAGCCACCCCACGCACGAAGTGGTCGACGCCGTCATCCGGTATCTCGATCGCGTGGAACACCTTTCGGAGGTCGAGCGCCGGTACGTGCGCGAACTCGCCGGCCTGTCGAATGTCGGCTGCCCGCCGCTGCGGGAGTTGCGCGCGGCCGTCACCCCCGAACTCCAGCGCCTGCTGGACGGCCCGCACCCCGCCGCCATCACGGCCGTGGGCGGCCACATCCTGCTCCGCAATCCCGGCTGGGAACGCGCCTTCCCCGGAATGCTGGAGAGCGGCAACCAGTTTCGCTGGCTCTTCACCCATCCGCTGGCCCGCCGGGTGCTGGCCGACTGGCGCGCCGCGACCACCCTGTCGGTCCAGGCCTTCCGCCTGGCCATGGGTGGCTTCGGCGGTGCGGCGGCCTTCGCCGACCTCCTCGACGAGCTCGGCCGCCACCCCGAGTTCCGCCGCATCTGGGCCGAGGGCACGGTGGCCGCCGTTCCCCCGGTCTGGCGCCTCAACCTGCACGATCTCCACACCGGCACGCCCCGAACGGTCCTCGTCCAAACCGGCATGCTCCAAACCGGCACCCACCCCGGCTGGTTGATCTCCCAGTTCCTGCTCCCGGTCGCGGCGTAGAACCGGGCCCGACGCCTCGCCCTGTCGACTCGGCTCACCGAAATCACCACGCCCGCGGCCGATCGCCGGATGCGATCGAGCGCGGGCGTCATGCCGCGGGGGTGCGTCAGGTCAGGGCGACCGTCATGGCGACCGCGATCGGACCCAGCAGCGGGAGTGCGACATTGGAGAGGGCGTAGACGATCGTGTAGGACATCAGCGGCGTGGCGTTGCCCGCCACCTGCTGGACGGCGCTGATGCCGGGGGTGGAACACTGCTGGCCGGTGATCGCGCCCAGCGCCAGGGGCGCGGGGAGTTTCATGAACTTCCAGGCCACCACCAGGGAGATGCAGGCCGGGATCGCGGTCATCAGCACGCCCGCGATCGGCAGGCCCCAGCCGAACTTCTTGACCAGGTCCACCGCCTGGGGACCGGAGGTGAGGCCGACCACGGCGATGAACACGGACAGGCCGAGGGTCTTGATGACATCGGCCGCGGCGGGTGCGTACTGGCCGATCTCGGGATTGCGGGAGCGGAACCAGCCGAAGAGCAGGCCGGTGAGCAGGCAGCCGCCGCCGGTTCCGAGGGTGAGCGGAATCGTGCCCACGGTGAGCACGATCTTGCCGATCACGAAGCCGAGGACCAGGCCCAGCGCGATGTAGATGATGTCGGCCTTGACCGTCGGGTCCAGTCGATAGCCCAGGGCGGGAACGACTTTGTCGAGATCGGCCTTGGCGCCGGTCAGCTTCAGGGTATCGCCGCGCTGCACCGGCATGCCGGGCCGCAACGGCAGGTCCTTGTCCTCGCGGACCAGACCGGTGACGTACAGCCGGTTGCCCAGCTGCTTGGTGATGCCGTCCAGGGTGGTCGCGCGCTGGCGGTGATCCAGCACGACCTGGTCGATCTCCAGCGCGGTCTCGAGATCGGCGCTGGGCACGATCTCCGGCCCGATGGCGGTCTCGGCGGGGACCATGGCGGTGCGCGGACCCACGACCAGTACCTGGTCGCCGGCCAGCAGCACCACGTCGTCGGCGACCGCGATCACCTTGCCGCCGCGCAGGATTCGCTCCACGGTCAGGTGACCGCCGAGATCCGCGGTCACCTGGGCCAGGGTCCGCCCGGCCACGCGCTGCACCCGGAACGCGCGGCCGACGAGATCGGGCGCGGCCTCCACGTGGGTGCCGTCATCGTCGTCGCTGCCGCCGCCGAGCTGCTTCCACAGCTTGTCGGCTTCCTCGCGCAGGTTGATCCGCATGATGAGCGGGAAGATCTGGCTCGACAGCAACACCACCACGATGAGCCCGCAGATGTACGAGATCGAGTACGCCGTACCGACATTGGCCTGCAGGGCGGTGATCTCGTCGGCGGAGCGATCCAGCCGGGCGATGGCGTCGGTCGCGGTGCCCACGGCCGCGGATTCGGTCGCGCCGCCGGCCAGCAGCCCGGCGGCGGTGCCCGGATCCAGGTTCATGATCACGGTCGCCAGCGCCGTGATGGCCAGCACGCTGGCCACCTCGATCAGCGTGAAAGTGCCGTACTTCAGGCTCTTTCGGTTCAGGCTGGCGAAGAAGGTCGGTCCGGAGATGTAGCCGAGGGTGAAGATGAACATCGCGAAGGCGATGTTCTTCACCTGATCGTTGACGGTGATGTGCCCCGCCATGCCGACGAAGATGGCCACGATCAGCGTGCCGGCCACACCGCCCAGGGACAGCTTCCAAATCTTGATCTTGCCGATCGCGTAACCCAGTGCCAGGCACAGGAACAGCGCGGCCTCGGGGGTGTCCTGCAGGAACGTCTTGATCGCATGCATGAAGTCGTCCTCTGTCGCGGCGAGCCCGGTCAGTTGGTCTTGCTGCGGTCCTGGAACTCCCGGTGGTACTCGTTCATGATCTGCCGCAGCCACCGCCCGATCTCGGCGTAACTGTCCTGGCGCAGGTTGGCCAGCGACACCCGCACCGACCACTGCGGTCCGTCGAACCCGCCGCCGTTGAGCAGCACGATCGAACCCTGTTCGGCGAGCCGGAACACCGGATCCACCGGTTCGTGCTCGGATTCGAGCCACGCGGCGAATTCCGCACTCCAGTGCTGCTTCACCCACGCCATGAGATCGAGTTCGACGTAGTAGTTGGCGGCGTTGGGATCCCGGGGCGCCTCGACCCCGAGCGCATCCGCCAGCATCGTCAACCGCCGCGCGATGATCGCCTCGCAGTTCTTGCGATGGCTCAGATCCTTGTCCAGCAGATCGGCGAGCGAGAACAGCGCCATCTGCACCTGCTGCGGGGTGGACAGCCCGGCGGTGTGATTGAGCGCCACATCGCGCGAATCGGCCACCATGCGGTCGATGAACTTCAGCTTCTCCGGTTCCAGCGCGATGCTGGAATACCGTGCGGTCAGCCGATCCCGATCGGCGGCGGGCATATTCGCCAGCCGCCGATCGAAGATATTGTCCTTCGCCACCGCGATGACGCCCAAACGCCAACCGGTACAGCCGAAATACTTGCTGAACGAATACACGCCGATGGTATTGGCCGAAGCCACCGACATGAGGGATCGGAAACCCTCGACGAAGGTTCCGTACACATCATCGGTAATGATGGTGAGGTTCGGATTCTCCTTCGTCGCGATCTGCGTGATCCGTTCCAGCGTCGCCGAATCCAGCATGACCGACGGCGGATTCGAGGGATTCACCAGAAACAGCGCCTTGACGCTGGGATCGGCGAGCTTCTCGATTTCCGAGGGCGGATACTGCCAGGTGTGCATGCCGTCGGCGGAGGTCGTGGACGCCTGAATCTCGAGCACGTCGAAATGGAATCGCTCGAGCTGCGGAATCTCCAGGTACGGCGTGAAGATCGGCGTCATGATCGCGATGCGGTCACCGGGCGCGAGCATGCCGTTCACGACGCAGGAATCGAACAGATAGCACATGGCCGCGGTGCCGCCCTCGGTGGCGAACAGGTCCCAGCCGCTGTCCGGGGCGCCGCCCATGGCCAGGTCGAGGTAGGCGTGCACCACCTGCTCGATGTGGGTCAGCATGCGGTCGGGCACCGGGTAGTGGTCGCCGTGAATGGCGTCGGCCAGCTCGCCCACCCAGGCGTCGGCGTCGAATCCCAAAGTGGCGGTGCCGTATTCGACGGACCCGCGCAGCAGCCGCACGGCGTCGGTCTCGGTCTGCGCGGTCAGGAATTGGTCCAGGCGGCCCGCGATGCCCGCGGGCTGCGGCATACCGGCCAGGCCCGGGAACTCGTCCCAGTCGAGTTTCGCTTCGGCGACGGCGAACTGCCCGAGTAGATAGAACGCCTCGCGCGGCACGACCGAGGTCCAGTTCGGATTTCCGCGACCGGCATTGATCATCACGTGCGCGGTCTTGCGCATATTCGCATCGGCCAGCGCGATGAGTTCGTCTTTCAGTTCGAACGGACTGAGCTGTTCGTACTTCTTCTCCGTACCGCGATCGACCTGATTATCGATGCTCATCGTCCACTCTCCGTATGTCGAAGTCCGGTCACTCTCCGAGGCAACGCACGTCGTGATAGGAAGAATCGTAGGATCACTACTGAACGGAAGAATCATACGCGCGCAACCCGATTCTGAAGGAGTCTCCATGGCGCGAAGTTCCATTCTCCGTATCGTCGGCCTGCTGGCCTGCTCGGGCCTGCTGGTCGCGGGTTGCGCGAACGACCCCGAGGAATCCGCCGCCGGAAAGACATCGGCTGCCGCACAACCCGCCGCCGGGACCTCGTCGAATCAATCCCAATCCCCCGGCACTCTCCCCCGGGTCACCATTCTCGCCACCGGCGGCACCATTGCCGGTAAGGCCAACGCCAATTCGGCGGTCGGCTACACCGCCGGCGAGGCGACCGCACAGGACCTCATCGACGCGGTACCGGGTCTGGACAAGATCGCCGCGCTACAGGCCGAGCAGATCTCCAACATCGGCAGCCAGGACATGAACGACGAGGTGTGGCTGAAGCTGGCCGACCGCATCAACGAGATCTTCGCCGCGGACGGGGCCGACGGGATCGTGGTCACCCACGGCACCGACACCATCGAGGAGACCGCGTTCTTCCTCGATCACGTGGTCGCGAGCCCGAAGCCGGTGGTGCTGGTCGGCTCGATGCGCCCCTCGACCGCCCTGAGCGCGGACGGGCCCGCCAATCTGCGCTCGGGCGTGCAGGTCGCGGCCGATCCGGCAGCGCGCGATCGCGGCACGATGGTGGTCCTGAACGACACCATCCACGGCGCGACCGACGTGACCAAATCCAATACCACCAGCCTGCAGACCTTCGTCTCCCCCAATACCGGGCCCATCGGGCACGTCGACGCGGCCGCGGTGACCTTCGCCGAACCCGCCGCGCAGCAGACGCGCCTGGGATTCCCGGTGCCCGATTCCGCGCCGCTGCCGCGGGTCGACATCATCTATTCGCACGCGGGGATGGACGCGACCGCGGTGAACGACGCGCTCGGCCACGGCGCGCGCGGCCTGGTGCTCGCGGGCGTGGGCGACGGCAATACCGCCAAGCCGGTCGTGAGCGCGCTGAGCGCGGCCGCGGGCAAGGGCGTCCTCGTCGTGCGGTCCAGCCGGGTGGGCTCCGGGGCGGTGGTGCGCAACGCCGAACTCAACGACGACGAGCTGGGCACCGTGTCCGCGCTCGGGCTGAACCCGGCCAAGTCCCGGATTCTATTGCAGCTGTTGCTGGTCAACGGCGTCACCGATCCCCAGCAGGTGCAGCGGGACTTCGCCGCGGCGTCCTGATCCGGGCGGTTGGGTGATCCGGCGCGGGGCTGTGACCCGGGCCGGATCCACCGAATAGCTTGCCGCCGTGCGGTTTCCCGGGTTCTACCCATTCACCACCCATGTTGAACAAGTGACCAGTAGGGTGTGGGCACCATGCGCGGCCATGTCGGGAACGCGCTGGATCGCCCCGGAGGAAGTACTGGCATGAGACGTTCTCGGCTGCTCTGTACGGTCGTGTCGGCCGTCGTCATCACCCTGGCCGGGTCCGGCATGGCCGCCGCCGCACCGACCGGCAGCGGGGGATCGGGATCCGGCGGATCGGGATCATCGGGCTCGGGCAGCGGCTCCGGCACGGGCAGCTTCGGCGGCGCGCCCACCACCGTGCAGCCGCTGGGGCCGGACTTCCTCTGGGGCGTGTCCATGGCCGGCTTCCAGTCCGAAGGCCATGCCCCGGACAGCAATTGGAGCCGCTACGCGAACTCGGGCAAGGCCACCCACACCTACGGCGACTCGGTCGACTTCTACACCCGCTATGCCGAGGACATCGACCTGGCCGCCGGCCTCGGGGTGAAGGTGTTCCGGCTCTCCATCGAATGGGCGCGCGTCCAACCGCGGGCCGGGGTCTGGAACGACGGCGATTTCGAGTTCTACGACCGGGTCGTGCAGCGTATTCGCGCGGCGGGCATGCGGCCCATGCTCACCCTGGACCACTGGGTCTTCCCGGGCTGGGCCGCGGACCGCGGCGGCTGGAAGAACAAGAACATGGCCACCGACTGGCTGGCCAACATGCGCCGCGTGGTGGACCGGTACGCACCGCTGGACCCGCTGTGGGTGACCATCAACGAGCCCATGGGCTACGTCATGCAGTCGATCCGGATCGGCGACATCGGGGTGCTGGACGCCCTGCCCATGTTCGAGCGGCTCGTGCAGGCGCACCGCGAGATCTACGACTACATCCACGCCCGCCAGCCCGGCGCCCGGGTCACCAGCAACGTGGCGCAGTACCCCATCGTGCAGAACCTCACCGATCTGCTCTTCGTCGACCGCGTGCGCGACAAGCTCGACTACCTCGGGATCGACTTCTATTACGGTGCGTCGCTGTCGAATCCGCCGACCCCGGCGCTGGTGGGCGAGGAACTCTGGAAGAACGCCATCGAACCCGAGGGCATCTACTACGACCTGCGCAGCTACGCCGAGAAGTTTCCGGGCCTGCCCCTCTACGTGGTCGAGAACGGCATGCCGACCGACAACGGACTCCCCCGTTCCGACGGCTACGACCGCGGAGATCACCTGCGGGACACCGTCTATTGGATCCAGCGCGCCGTGGCCGACGGCATCGACGTCATCGGCTACAACTACTGGAGCCTGACCGACAACTACGAATGGGGCAGCTACGCACCGCGTTTCGGGCTGTACACCGTCGACGCGAAGACCGACCCCGCTCTCACGCGGCGGCCCACCACCGCCGTCCCCGCGCTGCGGGACATCACCGCGCGCGCCGGGGTCGCCGCCGAGTACCGCCCGACCCGAGAACCCGCCCTGTGCTCGATCGTCACGCCCATCGACAGCTGCCTGCGCCCGGTGTCGGTGCCGTAGGCGCAGACGAGACGAGGCCGTTGCTGGCGCATCTGCGTCAGCGGCGCATCTACGCCGCCACGTGATCACGCCGCGGCCTGGCCCCGACTCGCCCGTACCGGTCGGAATCTTTTGTCACCCGGATTTCAGCCGCCCCGACACCCCTCGACGCCGGTTCCATGCACCGCGGTCCATGCTCCGACCTGCACCGACATGCGAGATTCATCGCGAGTGTTTCACCCCGCCGAGAACGGGTAAGCCCTGCCCGCACCGTTCGCCCGAGTGCGTGTGCACACCGGCCAAAATCATTGCCTACCAGCGCTATGCGGGTTAGCTGAGGCTGTTGCGGACACTTGCGTCACCGTTCACTTGTAGAGTCTCTTAGGTGACCAACACTTCCGGAGACGCGTATCCACTCGGCGAAACGATGACCACCTCGGTCACCGTCCACGACGATGCGACCGTGCTCGCCGTGATCGGTGAAGTCGACCTGGCGACCGCACCCGCGCTCGAGAACGCGATCGAATCCATCCTGGGCGGCAAGCCGGGCGCCCTGATCATCGACCTGTCCGAGGTGAGCTTCCTGGCCTCGGCCGGCATGGCCGCGCTCGTGGCCGCGCACCAGCGCGCCGGGGCCACCCGGATCGTCGTCGTCGCCGACGGGCCCGCCACCGGGCGGCAGCTGCGCATGACCAATCTCGATCAGGTCTTCGCGCTGCACCCGACGCTGCCCGAGGCCCTCACCGCGCTGCAACAGAACTGACCGATTCCCCGCCCGCGACGACGCGGTCGCGAGTCCCCGAACGCAGAACGCCCCGGCCGTCACGAACGGCCGGGGCGTCGTCGACTCGGTGATCAGTCGCAGATGGCGCGCAGCTGCTCGACGAGCTTGACCCGATCGGCGGAGGTCGCCGCGAGCGGAACCACGTTCAGCGCGGTCACGCCGGCCTCACGGAACGCGGCCACGCGCTCCTTCACGAAACCGGCCGAACCGATCAGGCAGACGTCGCGGACCAGATCGTCCGGCACCACCTTGGCGGCTTCATCTTTCTTGCCCTGCAGGTACAGTTCCTGGATGCGGTCGGCCTCGGCGCCGTAGCCGTACTTGGTGGCCAGGGTGTGATAGAAGTTCTTGCCCTTGGCGCCCATGCCGCCGATGTACAGCGCCAGATGCGGCTTCACGAATTCGCGCAGCGGCTCGACGTTGTCGCCGATCGCCAGCGCCGGACCGGCGAAGACCTGCAGATCGCCCAGCTTCGGATCACGCTTGGCCAGACCGGCTTTCAGCGACTCGCCCCAGATGGCGTCGGCCTTCTCCGGCAGGAAGAAGATCGGCTGCCAGCCCTGCGCGAGCTCGGCGGCGAGTTCCACGTTCTTCGGGCCGAGCGCCGCGAGCAGCACCGGAATGTCCTCGCGCACGGGATGATTGATGAGCTTGAGCGGCTTGCCCAGGCCGGTGCCCTTTTCCGCGGGCAGCGGGATCGTGTAGTACTTGCCGTTGTACTCGAGGCGCTCGCGCTTCCACACCTTGCGGCAGATCTCGAGCACCTCGCGGGTGCGGCCGATGGGCGCGTCGTAGGGCACGCCGTGGAAGCCCTCGATCACCTGCGGGCCCGAGGCGCCCAGCCCGAGGATGAACCGCCCGTCCGAGACGTAGTCCAGACCGGCCGCCGTCATGGCGGTGAGGGTGGGCGTGCGGGTGTACAGCTGCATGATGCCCGAGGCCAGCTCGACCCGCTCGGTCTTGCCGGCGAGGTAGCCGATCGCGCTCACCGCGTCGAACGAATACGCCTCCGGCACGAACACGATGTCGAGGCCGGCCTTCTCGAGATCGGCCACCTCGGCGGCGATTTCCTTGAAGCCGTCGGTGTAATTGATCGACAGTCCGATACGCATAGCCGGGACATTACTCACCATGCGATTCCCGGTTCACATCGGCCGGGGCTGCCGGAGTCGGGGCGGTGGTCGGCAACCGGTACCGTGAGCGGGGACAACGTGCGCCCACGCGTGCGAAAGACCCGCAATCCCAAGGGAGGCCATTCCTCATGACTCAGGACGCCGCGCAGGCCGGCACCAGCTTCGGTGATTCGACACTGCAGGCCTACCTGGAGGACTTGGCCGCGAAGGTGCCCGCGCCGGGCGGCGGCGCGGTCGCCGCGCTGCATGCCGCACAGGGGGCCGCCCTGGTCGCCATGGTCGCGCGCTACACCACCCGCGCCAAGGACGCCGACAACCGCCCGGTCGTCGACCGCATCATCGCCGCCGCCGACACCGCCCGCGAACGCGCGCTCGCATTGGCCGACGCGGACGCCGCCGCCTTCACCGCGGTCGGGGCCGCGTACAAGCTGGCGAAGGAGTCCGAGGCGGACAAGGCCAGCCGGGCCGAGGCCATCACCGCCGCGCTGCTGGAGGCCGCTCGTGTCCCCGCGGCCGTGGTCGCCGCCGCCGACGAGGTCGTCTCCCTGGCGGCCGAGCTGCTGCCCATCGGCAACCCCAACGTGGTCACCGACATCGGCGCGGCCGCCGACGCCGCCCGGGCCGCGGTGGCCAGCTCGCAGCTGAACATCGCCATCAACGTCGCGTCGCTGGACGGGGTGGCGGGCGCGGAGTTCGCGCCGGTACTGAAGCAGATCGAAGAGGTCATCGCCCGCGCCGACGCGCTGCACAACGACGTGGTCGCGGCCATCACCGGCTGAGGATCGACCCGCGTCACACGAGAGCCCCGTCCGGCGCCGGACGGGGCTCTCGTGTATCCGACCGGCACGCATCGCCCACCCGACCGGCACGGCATCACGTATCCGACCAGCACGGCATCGCAAATGTGTAGTTCTGCGTGGCGGGATTACGCGGCAGCAGCATTGCGCGGCAGCGGGATCGCACAGCAGCAGAACGCATGACAGCGGGATCGCGTGACAGCAGAGCCGCGCAGCAGCAGGGTCGCGCGGCGGCGGGGTCGCGCGGCGGCGCGAATCAGCCGAATCACCGGCCGGGAGTACCTGGACGTCGACATACCGGCGGACAGCGCGCAGTGCCTCACCACGATCTAGTCGTCGGATCCAAGTCGTCGACCACGCAGCCCGTCGATTCGGCGCCGCCGCCCGCTCCGGAACCGCCGCCCGCGGAGGTCCCGCCCCCGCCGCCGCCCGCCCCCGAGCAGCAGCACATTGGATCCGGTCCGGCCGGGAATCGGCGGCGGTGAATCCGCGGCCCTCCGGATACCGGACCATCGGGTCGGTCAGCCGCCGCGCGACTGTGCTCCGGGGGCGCTTTCGGGCGGCGGGCGACCGCCGTGTTCGGGCGGCAGTGGCATTGACACACCGCCAAATCCGCGCGGCGGGCGTATCTCGCCACGCCCGGGCGGGTGCCGCCGGAAAATCGGCACATTCGTCCCAATAGCCCTTGTCAGCGGGGGAATCACTACTAGAGCAGCGGCTTTCCGTCCATCTTCCACGCCGATGCGTAGGTCACGAAGCGGGCACGTTTCCGTACGCCGAGGGCGAATCGGTCATAGGCTGAGCGTCCAGGACCACACCCCTGTGTGAAGGGATGGAACCAATGCGGAACGCGATTCGTCTCATGTTCGTCGCAACCGTGGTGGCGGCGGCAGCCGCGTTCGGGTCCGGAGCCGCAGGGGCGGTGCTGATATCGGCACCCAATCTCCCGGCGGTGCAGGCGATTACGCCGGGGCCCGGTCAGACAGTGGGAATTGCCGCACCCGTGAACGTGCGGTTCGCCGAACCCGTGAAGGATCGCGCCCGCGCCGAGCGGGCAGTGAACATTCGCGCCGGCACCACTTTGGCGGGCAACTTCTCCTGGGTGGACGATCGACAACTGACATGGACGTCGGCCGGCTACCTGCCCACCTCGTCGCCGATCACGGTGTCGGTGGGGCGCCTGCACACCCAATTCGAAACGAACGGCGGCGTGAGCGCCGATGCCGACATGTCCGCGCACACCTTCACCGTCTTCATGGGCGGCGTCCCGGTGCGCACCATGCCGGCGTCCATGGGCAAACCCGGCTGGGAGACACCGGTCGGCACGTTCCCGGTGCTCGAGCGCTTCCGCTCGGTGACCTTCGATTCGCGCACCATCGGCATTCCGCTCAACTCGTCCGAGGGCTACCTGATCGAGGGTGAGTTCGCCGAGAGGCTCACCTGGGGCGGTGTTTTCGTCCACTCTGCGCCATGGTCGGTGGATTCACAGGGTTACGCGAATGTCAGCCACGGCTGCATCAACCTGGCGCCCGGTGATGCCGAATGGTTCTACGACAACGTCGGAATCGGCGATCCGGTGAGCGTGCACTGGTAGGCGGTTACCCCGAATAGACGGCGGCGGTGCGGGATTCATACGAATCCCGCACCGTTCCGCTGCGTACGGGCTGATTCCTCCGCTGCGCTGGGCCGACTCCGCTGGCCGGGCCGACTCGGTTGTGCGCGAGCCGACTCGGGCTGTACGCGCGGCGATTCCGACGTGCGCGACCCGACTCGGGATGTGCGCAGGCCGACTCGGCTGTACGCGCGTCGATTCCGATGTCCGGGGGCCGACTCGGGCTGTGCGCAGACCGATTCCACCGAGAGAGGCGGATTCGACCACGCGCGGCCGATCCGGGCCGCGCGGCGAGCGGGGTCGACACCCCGCCCGGTCAGCGGGGAATCAGTTTGCCGCGCTCAGTGATTCGCGTTCTCCGCGGCCTGCACCACGTGCCGCATCAGCAGCGCGGTGGTGACCGGGCCGACGCCGCCGGGGACCGGGCTCAGTGCGCCGGCGACGCCGGTGACCGACTCCGCGTTCACGTCGCCGGTGATGTTGCCGTTGTCGTCCTCGTTGGTGCCCACGTCGATGACCACCGCGCCCTCGCGCACATGGTCGGCGGTGATCAGGCCCGCGCGGCCGACCGCGGCGACCACGATGTCGGCGGCCGAGGTGATCGCCGGCAGGTCACGCGTGCGCGAATGGGCGACGGTCACCGTGGCGTTCTCGGCCAGCAGCAGCTGGGCCAGCGGCTTGCCGACCACGTTGGAACGGCCGACGACCGCGACATGCCGTCCCTCCAAAGCGATTCCGTGGAACTTGGCCAGTTCCACCACGGCTTCGGAGGTGGCGGGCGGGAAGCCGGGCAGGCCGGAGGCGAGCAGGCCGAGCGAGAGCGGGCTGACCCCGTCCACGTCCTTGGCCGCGGCGATGGACAGGCTCACATCGTCCAGGCCGACGCCCTTGGGCAGCGGGGTCTGCAGCATGATGGCGTCCACCGTGACGTCGGCGGAGAGTTCGGCGAGCTTGGCGCGAATCTCCTCGGCGGTCGCCTCGACACCGAGATCGACGTTCTCGCAGACGATTCCGTTGCGCTCGGCGGCGCGATTGAGCGACTTCACGTACCAGGCGCTGGCCGGGTCGTCGTTGGCGATCACCAGGGCCAGGCGCGGGGCGCTGCCGGCTTCGGTGCGCGCGACCGCGCGCTGCTTGGTGTCGGCATTGATGGCGGCGGCGAGTTCCTTGCCGATGAGCGAAGTCGTGTCCACGGATTGACACCCTAACCCGCGGGCCGGGGCGAGCCGCACGCGCCTTTGGGTAGGCGGGACGTTCTCCGCTGATTTCCGCGCGCCCACGCGCGTTGCCGGTAACAGGTCCGTTCAAACCTGCAATTTCTCTACGGCAAATCCCCGACAACGGCCCGCGCCAGCCGTATCGTGCTCTCAGTCGGAACCGAGCCACTATTCAGCAAAGAAGGCAGACCCGCTCGGAAGCATGCGTGACCATCTCTCGGAAAGGTCGACAGCAGTGCAGATCGCCAGGCGTATCCCCACCCTGCTCGTAGCGGCGGCCGCCGCCCTGACCCTGTTCGCACCCGGCACCGCGTACGCGGACCCGGGCACGCTCTACAACTCGGCCCAGGACAATTTCCTCGACGGCGACGACGCCGCGGGACTGGCCGACCTGCGGCAGTTGCTCGCCGAATCTCCCGATGACGCGCACGCGCTGTCACTGCAGGCCATCTGGTCGGACTACGCCGGTGACCTGATCACCCGCGAGGTCGCGCTGAACCGCCTGAACGTGATCGATCCCGAACTGGCCGGGCGCACCCGGCACGTCTTCCACGCGATCGGCTCGGCGGTGGGCACGCTGCCCAACCCGATTCCGGCCATCGCCGGACCCGGCACCGGCATCGCGGTGTGCGGGTACGGGCTGCTGCCCGACGGCAGCATGCGCCCCGAGCTGGTGAATCGCATGCAGGCGGCGTGGTTGCAGGCCATCGCCTCCCCGATGTCGCCGATCCTGGTGTCCGGCGGCAACCCGCAGAACGGGATCACCGAGGCGGCGGCCATGGCGGGCTGGCTGATCGGGCGCGGCATTCCGGCCAGCCGGATCCTGACCGACCATCGCGCCGGATCGACCGTGCAGAACGCGCTGTACGGCGCGGCCATGCTGCGCGAGGCGGGCGCGACCAGCGCCATCGTGGTGACCTCCCCCAACCACATTCGCCGCGCGGTGGCCGACTTCATCGTCGCGGGCATCCCGGTGGTCGGCGCGACCACCTCGCTCGAGCAGCTCGTCTCCCAGCTGCCCCCGCCCGCGCGCAGCAGCCAGCGCGGTATCTACCTCGATGTCACCCGGACGATGCGCCTGCCCTCCGAGCGCTGACCTCCCCTTTCCCGCGGACCCGCGTCGATTCGGCGCGGGTCCGCGGCGCACAATGACCCGGTGAGCGCGCACGACCTCGACACCCTGGTGCACCGCCTGCGCACGGCCGGCTGCGTCTTCGCCGAAGACGAGGCCGCCCTGCTCCTGGCGGCGGCAGCGGACCCCGACCACCTGGAAACCCTTGTCGCCCAACGCGTAGCGGGCTCTCCCCTGGAGCATCTCCTCGGCTGGGCCGAGTTCCGAGGCCTGCGCGTCGCGGTCGGCCCGCACGTCTTCGTCCCCCGACAGCGCACGGCCTTCCTGGTGGAACAGGCGGTGACGCTCGGCCGCGACCGGGCCGAGCGCGGGCTGACCGGTTCGACCGGCGAGCCCGCACGGGATCACCCCGTCTCGGCCCGGGCCGAGAACACGCCGGCAACGGCGCCGACGGTCGCGACGAGCACACCCGGCGCCCCCGGCCCGGAGCCCGAGACAGCCGCGGTTCCCAGATCCGGCGATGCGCCCGCCGGCGGTCGAGGGCGATCCGCATTCGCGAACTCGCCTTCACCCGTTGCCGTTTCGTCCGCCTCCGACCTGGTCATACTCGATATGTGCTGCGGCAGTGGCGCGTTGGGCTTGTCTCTCGTGACAGACCTACTCGCCGAAGGTATTCGGGTGAACCTCACGGCCGCCGATATCGAGCCACACGGGGTGGCCTGCGCGCGCCGCAACCTCGAGCCGCTGGCCGCCGCCGTCTTCCACGGCGATCTGTTCGAGCCCCTCCCCGCCGACCTCGCCGGCCGCGTCGACATCCTGCTCGCCAACACCCCTTACGTCCCCTCCGCCGAGATCGCGACCATGCCCCCCGAGGCCCGCGACCACGAACCCCGCGTGACCCTCGACGGCGGCCCCGACGGCCTCGACCTCCTGCGCCGCATAGCCGCCGCGGCCCCCCACTGGCTGGCCCCCGGCGGCCACCTGCTGGTCGAGGAGTCCGAGGCCCAGGCCGACCCGGCCGCCGCGATCATGCGCGCCGCCGGCCTGTCCGCCCGCGTCGCCGAGGACGAGGAACGCGGGGCCACCGTGGTCATAGGCACCCGCCCCGACTGATCGGCGCACCAGCCTCGACGCGACCGGTTTCGCCGGAGGTCGCGATGGTTCGGCGCCCCGCCGGCTCGGCGCCCCGCGATCAGGTGGAGCCGCATTCGATGCAGCCGGACGGGCCCGGCGGCATCGAGCGGCAAAGACACTCGCCCGCAAGGGGATAGAGCCCGGAGTTGCTGCGTCGGCTCAGCTCGGCGGTCTCGTCCGGATCCCGCGCGCGTTTGCTCGGGGATGCGGGTGCCCAGGACATGCAACTGCTGCGAGTGCACGCCGGCGGCCGGACAAGCAGGATGCATTCGAGCGGGACGGCGCTTACCGATCCGGCAGGTACAGGGTCTCGCGGACTCGGCGGCTCCCTGCTCGACCACGGTGACTAAATTTGCCAGTCAATTGCTATTGAGGACCGGGCAGCTCAACAAACTCGGCTCACGCCGGGTGGGCGGGTGTGGCGGGGCGGGTGGGGGTCGGGGCGGGGAGGTAGCTTGGGGTGGTGGGTATTCGCGGGATTTTGTTCGATGTCGATGACACGCTGATCGACTACTCGGCCACGGCGCGGGTGGGGATTCTGCGGCATCTGCGGGCCGAGGGGCTGGTCGAGCGGTTCGACTCCGAGGACGCGGCGGTGGCGCTGTGGCGTGAGCTCGAAGAGCAGGAGTATCCGCGATTCCTGGCGGGCGAGTTGACCTTTCACGGACAGCAGCTGCTGCGCACGACCCGATTTCTGGAGCGGATCGGGGTGCGGGCCGAGGATCCGGCCGCGTGGTTCGCGGGGTACGCGGCGCGGCGGGACACCAACTGGGTGGCGTTCGCCGAAGTCGCCGAGGCCCTCACCGGACTGCGGGCACGGACCGCGCTCGGGGTCGTCTCCAATTCCGCGCGCGACCATCAGATGGGCAAACTGCGGGCCGTGGGGCTGCACGAGCATTTCGGCGACGCGATCCTGTGTTCGGCCGAATTCGGTTCGGCCAAGCCGGAATCCGCCATCTTCCTGGCGGGCTGCGCCATGCTCGGTCTGCCGCCCGGCGAGGTGGCCTACGTGGGTGACCGCTACGACACCGACGGGATCGGCGCCCGGGACGCGGGCCTGCGGGCCTACTGGCTCGACCGCACGGGCACCGGCAGCTCGGGTGACGGCATCACCGTCATCCGATCGCTGACCGAGCTGGTCGCAGCCGAGGATTTCGGCAGGCTCACCGCCTGAACGACGCGATGGCCCGCCCCGGCCGACACCGGGAACGGGCCATCGCGCGAACCGCTCTACTTGCGGCCGGTGAACTCTTCCATCGAGGTGTAGACGCCCACGGTGTTGAGGTAGAAGTCGCGCACCTTCAGCGGCAGCAGCCCGGAGATCGCGCGGTTCAGGCGCGAGGTCCACGGCATGACCACCAGGGCCGACCCCTTCTTCATCTCCGCCCACGAGGTGTCCACCACGTGGTCCTGCTCGAGGATCGGCGTGAACAGGAAACCCTTGGCGCCGTCGAACATTCCGGTGTTGATGTACGTCGGGCAGACCGTGGTGACCTTGACGTGGTCCTTGCCCGCCTGCTCGAGCTCCAGCCGCACCGAATCCGACCAGCCCAGCGCCGCCCACTTGGACGCGGCGTACACGCTCATGCGCGGGTTGGCGACCAGGGCCGCGGAGGAGGCGATGTTCAGCACCCGAGCCTCACCCGAGCCGGCCACCATCGCGGGCAGGAACTCGAGCGTGATGTACATGGGGGCAAGGGAATTGATCGCCATGGTCTTGTCGATGTCGGTACGGTTCTCGGTCTCCCAGAAGTACCCGTTACCGCGCACGATGCCGGCGTTGTTGACCAGCACGTCGATATCGCCGACCTCCGCGCGCACCGCCGCACCCGCCTCGGCGATGGCGTCGCGGTCGGACACGTCGACCACGTAGCTGTGAATCCGGCTGCCGCCCAGCGCCGTCAGCTCGGCCACGGTCTGCTTCAGGGTGATCTCGTTGATGTCCCACAGCACCACGTCGGCGGCCTGCTCGCGCACCGCGTGCTCGGCGAAGGACTTTCCGAGCCCCATCGCCGCACCGGTGACCAGGACCTTCTTACCCGCTACGTTCTTCATTCCCTGCCGCTCCCCTTGTCCAAAGTTCTCGCCGGATCATTTCTGCCGCAAGCTCTTCATGACACCCAAATACAGTGTCATGGTCTTGGCCCACAGCTGCTCGGACATACCGGGCAGCGGCGCGATCGGCAGCACGCGCTGCACCGCGATGGTCTGGGTATCGATGTACTTGAGCAGCCCCTCCGGACCGTGCCGGCGGCCGGTGCCGGAGATGCCCAGACCGCCCGACGGCGCGGCGATCGAGCCCCACGCGGCGATGAAACCCTCGTTGACGTTCACCGACCCGGCGTTGATACGCGCGGCGACAGCGCGCCCGTGCTCGGTATCGCGGCTCCACACACTGGCGTTGAGACCGTACGGGGTGTCGTTGGCCTGGGTGACGGCATCGTCGTCGCTCGCGACCTTGTACACCGACACGACCGGCCCGAAGGTCTCCTCGCGGTACACGGTCATGCCCTCGCGCACGTCGGTGAGGATCGTGGGCTCGTAGAAGTACGGGCCCAGGTCCGGACGGGCCTTGCCACCCGCGAGGACGGTCGCGCCCTTGGCGACGGCGTCGTCGACGTGCGCACTGACGGTATCGATCTGGCGCGGGAAGGTGAGCGAGCCGATCTCGTAGCCGTAGTCCAGGGCCTTACCGAGCTCGAGCTTCTTCGTGTTGGCCACGAATTCGGTGACGAACCGGTCATAGACGTTGGCGTGCACGTAGATTCGCTCGATCGACTCACACAGCTGACCGGCCGAGGCGAAGCAGGCACGGACCGCGATCTTGGCGGCGGCCGAGACGTCGGCGTCGCCCAGGACCAGCAGCGGGTTCTTGCCGCCCAGTTCCAGGGAGTAGCCGATGAGCCGCTCGCCCGCCTGCTGGGCGATGGTGCGGCCGGTTGCGCTGGAACCGGTGTAGTCGACGTAGTCGGCGCGGGCGATGACCTCGGGTCCTAGGGTCGCGCCGCGGCCCAGGACCGCCTGCCACAGCCCCTTGGGCAGGCCCGCGCGCTCGGCGATGTCGATGGCCCACAGCAGGGTCAGCGCGGTCTGGTTGTCCGGGCGGCCCACGACGGCGTTGCCGGCCAGCAGCGCGGGCAGCGCGTCGGAGGCGCCCAGCGCGAGCGGGTAGTTCCACGGCGAGATGACCGCGACCACGCCCTTGGGCCGGTTGCGCACCTCGACCTGGGTCAGCACCGGCATGACGCCGCGCGGCTTGCGGTGCGCCAGAATGCGTTTGCCCTCGGCGGCGTAGTAGCGGGTGTTGACCGCGACGTCGGAGACCTCGTCGAAGGCGTGCACCCGGGACTTGCCGGTCTCGGTCTGCACGATGTCCAGGATGGTGTCCTGCTCTGCGAGCACCAGATCGTGAACGCGGCGCAGCACGGCCACGCGTTCCTCGATCGGGGTCCCGGCCCATTCGGCCTGGACCCGGCGCGCGGTCGCGAACGCGGTCTCCACATCGGCGACCGAGGACTGCGGCAGGTCGGCGATCTTGCGGCCGGTGGCCGGTGCGAACACCTCGACCGCGGGCGCGCCGCCGGCCACGGCATGGCCCAGCAGGCGCTGCACGAGGTCGAAGGGCAGTGCGTCGGCGGTGGCGAGCTGCGGGGCAGTCGTCATTGGTCGCCCTCTCGATAGGCATATCGCGGGCAGTAGCCCACTATTTTCTGAACACCAATGTTAGGTGAACACTAGTGTTAGATTAATAGTCGTGACACACCTCATGTCAAGCCTCGCGCCGACCACGCGCACTCGCGTCGGGGCCACACGCCCGTGACCGCCGCCTCGCCCACCCGGCGCGGCCGACCGCCGCAAACCGAGGAGCAGGCCGATCAGGTCCGCGCCCGCATCATCCTGGCCACCGCCGAGGTCTTCGCCCAGCACGGTTCGCGCGGACTGAGCGTGGCCCGCATCATCGAGGCGGCGGGCCTGGCTCGCCCGACCTTCTACCGCTATTTCGCCAACGCGGTGGAACCGCTGCACGCGGTGCTCACGGTCTCCAACGACGACCTGGTGGGCGGCATCCGCTCAGCGCTGGAACGCACCGAGGTCCCGGTCGAGCTGGGTATCAACATGATCGAGGCGTACCTGTACTGGGCCGGCGGCCACGGGCCCATGCTGTCCCCGCTCTTCGCCGAGCTGTACGACCCCGGCTCCCCCGTCTCGTCCTACCGCGAATCCGCCCTGGAGGACATCCGGGCCCTGATCCGCGCCAAGTTCACCGACCTCGGCCGCCCGATCCCCTCACCCCTGGATCTCGACACGGCCCTGCACACCTGCGAATACGTGGTCTACCGCATTTCAGCGGCCGGCGAACCGACCCCCGAGACCGTCGCCGCCGCTCGTCTCACCATGATCCGCAGCGTCCTGGTGACCCTCGGCCGCCGCGAAGACGTCGAATACGCCCTGACGATCCCCACCCTCTTCACCGACTGAAACGGTCGGGGATAGCGGACGACCGACCCTGAACCATAGGCGGCGTTCGGAATTCAGCTCGCGCGGTGGATGGGATGAACCCGGGACAGGGCCCGTTTCGCCTCGGCCAGGGAGATCATCTGGTTCTCGTCGTCGAGGTCGGCCACCGCGGCCTCGGCCCATTCGCGCAGAAGGGTGGAGACGCCTATGTGGCGTTCCTCGGCGAGCTGTTTCAGGCGGCCGTGCAGGGAGAGCGGGAGGCGGATCGACGTCGTGACCATGATGTCGTCGTCGGGCTGCAGGCGCGGGGGAACCCGGTCCGCGGGGACCGGATCATCGCTGAAGACGAGGCGATCCAGGAACGCGGCCGTCTCGTGCGGGGTCGACGGGAAGTTCTCGCTCATCACCGGCTCTCCTTCTCCCAGTGTTCGAAGGCTTTCAGCTCATCGTCGTGCATTTCGCGGGCGCCGACAATCATCCACGTCCACTGGTCGGTCTGCCTGGTCACGATGATCAGCGGTCGCCCGCCCGCCGTGCGCCCCCAAATGCTGAGCACTTCGACATTTCCATCGTGCGCCGTGCGCGGCCAGCGCCGCGCGGTGGCCAAAACCTGGCGTACCTCCTGGGGATCGATGCCGATCAGGTGTGCCAGCGCCCAATCGGCCCAATCAAACCCCATGCGGCAATACTACGCATGTATTACGGCAGGTGAAACCGCATACCGGCGATATGGCCGTCGAAAACGCGACGAATAGACGCCGATAATGGCGGACATTGCGCGACGGCGGTTCACCCGAGCGGCGGGCAGGCGGGTTGCTGGGGCAGCGCGGAGAGCCGCTGCTGGGTCCAGCCGAGCAGATCCGGAATCAGCGGGGAATCGGCGGCGACCACGCCGATATGGTCGCGGCCCGGATAGACGCGATAGTCCAGATTCCAGCCGTCGGCGCATCGCGCTGCGGCGTAACGGGATTGGACAGCCGGGTCGACCAGGGTGTCGGCCGCGCCCTGTGCGAGCAGGACCGGCACGGTGAGCGCGCCCGCCGGAATGTTCTCGCGCAGGCGGACTCCCAGCGCACCGGAGAGCGGATCGGTGGCGAAGATCGGGCGGTCCTTCTCCAGCGACAGCGCCGACAGCACCGAGACCAGCACGCCGGGTTCGGCGAGGCAGCGTTCGCTCATCTGCCGGACCAGGGTGCGAGCGGCGGGATCGATGTAGGCGTTGAAATCCACGTCGGGATAGTGCGCGGTGTAGGCGGCGACGACGTACGAGGCGAAGACGCTGCCGCCGGTGATCTCGGGCAGCCGCGAGACGAGGCCGACCGCGTCACTGGCGGGAGCCATTGCGGCGACGCCGATCACGCCGGCCTCCGGGGCGTAGCCGGGTGCGAGCAGCCCGGCCCAGAGCGCGGCGTGGCCGCCCTGCGAATGCCCCCACACCACGGTGCGATCGGCCAGCCGGATATCGGTGAGCTGCCGGGCGGCCCGGACGGCATCCAGCACCGAGCGGCCTTCCCCCTGCCCGATCAGGTACGGGTGCGAGCCTTCGGTTCCGAGCCCGGTGTAATCCGTTGCGACCAAGGCCCATCCGGATTCCACGATCTGATCCAGGGCGGGCAGCGCGCCCGATTCGAAGGGGTGCGTGGCGAGGCTGGGTGCGCAGGGTCGCGCGTAGCCGGTGGTGCCGTGCGCCCAGGCGATCACCGGAAGCGGTTCCGCGGCTTCGCGTTCCGGCACCAGAACAATGGCGCTGGCGAGCGCGGGGCGATCGGCGTCCAAGGTGGTCGTGTAGAGAATCCGCCAGGCGCGGGCGTTGCCGGGGACGTCGCGGGTGAAGGGTTCGGCGCGCAGCAGGGTGCCGGCGGCGGCCGGGATCTCGTCCGGAGCCGTGTAGAAGGCGTCGACCCGCGGGGTGCCCGAACGCAGATGCGCACTCGTGAGGGCGGCGGCGACCGCGATCAGCAGCGCCGTCGCGGCGGCCAGGACCCGGCCGGAGGCGGCCCAGCGTGAGCGTGCCGGTTCGACGGCTCCGGAAGTCGTTGCGCGGCGGCCGGTTACCGCATCCCACAGGATGGAGACGCCGAACGCGACGGTGCGGATGCCGAACAGGACGGCGACGATCAGCAGCGTCACATCGGGCCACCGCAGCGCCACGATGCCCAGGATGATCTCGGCGATCCCCAGCAGGAGTGCGACGAGACGAGCCGAGGTGGTTCCGCGGCGAGCACGCAGCAGCCGCAGCACACCACCGACGACCAGGGCGATCGCCACCACCGGTGCGATCAGGTCGATAGCCGGCCCGGAGGCGATGAGGATCAGCACACCCAGAGCTATCCAACCCAGCGCCAGCACGGCGTCCCACGCCGAATGCTCCCGCGCGCCCAGCACTTCGCCGACGCCGGTGACCAGGGCCGCGCAGGCGATCAGCAGGGCCAGCAGCGTCAACGAGGTCAGCGGTCGGACGACCAGGATCGCGCCGACGAGCACGGCGAGCACCCCGGCGGTCAGGGACACCCAATTCGGGAGACCGGACAGGACTTCGGTGAACCGCCGAGCCCGCCGCGCCGATCCATCCCGCGTCATCCGAGCCTCCAGCACATCGCCAGCATCCGAGAATACTGGCACAGGCCGGGCCGGACCGGGGCTCTCGCGCGCCAACGCCCGATCGCGTCGTGTTCCGCGACCACCTGCCCACCACGCCGACACTCCAGGAGCAGCCGGACGCCGTCACCATGCGTGAGCCGCGGAGCCGGGCGCGCACGAACGCGCCCGTGTCCCGCGCCGGGTTCAGAGGGCGGCGAAATGCGCGGTCAGGAGGGTGATGAAGTCCAGGATGTGCGGGCGATCCTCGTCCGGGCGGACCCCGGCGAACCACGGCCGGATGTCGCCGCGAGCGCCCATGCGCACGGTGAGCACCTCGCCGCGCTGCACGAAAGGCGCTGCGACCCAGGAGGGTATGACGCCCACACCCTCGCCGTTGGCGACGAGTTCGATCAGCAGTTCGGTGACCATGGGGACGATGGTCACCTCCGCCGGGCGCGCGCCCACCGGTAGCGGCAGCGGGGCGGGATTGGGCCGGGACTGGTCGTAACTGTCGTGCAGAATCAGGGTCTCACCGGTGAAATCCCGCGCTGTCAGGTACTTTCTGGCCGTCCAGCGATGCCCGGGCGGCACGACCACGACCATTTCGTCATCCATCAGGTGCGTCAGGCGCACGTGTGCCGCGCCGGTGCCGAGCTTGGTGACGATGGCGACATCGATGCGCTGGGCCAGCAGCGCGTCGAGCGGATCGTCATCGGCGATATCGCGAATGCGGACCGAGGCGTCCGGGCGCGCGACGCGCAGCTCGCGCATGAGCGGGGTGAGCCAGGAGAAAGTGGTCGCGCACTGGGTGGCCAGGCGCACGTGCCGGTCACCGTATCGGGCTACCTGGCGCACCTCCCGCTCCGCGGCCGAGAGATCGGCGAGAATGCGAGAGGCTTTGGGCAGCAGCCCTTTTCCCGCCAGATTCGGCACCAGCCGCCGGCCCACCCGATCGAAGAGCGCCGTACCGAGCCGCTCCTCCATCTTGAGCAGGCGCTGACTCAGCGCGGGCTGGCTCACGAAGAGCCGATCGGCGGCCTGCTGCAGCGTGCCACCGGTGGCCAGCGCGTCCAGCAGTTCCAGGTCACGGACATCCAGATCCATAAGCTCAGCTTAGCGTTAATCGCAGAAGTACGTCTTGGACTTATATACCCGGGACGGGCGATCCTCGATAGCGAAGCCGGTCCAGCGGGACCGGCGGGACGAAAGAGGTTGAGATGACTACGGGTTCACGTACCGCGATCGTCACCGGCGGATCGAGCGGCATCGGCTACGCGGTGGCGGCGGCCCTGGTCGCCCGCGGTGACAACGTGGTGATCGGCGGTCGCGACAAGGACAAACTACGCGCGGCCGTCGAGCGCCTGGACGGGGGCGAGCGCACGCGGTTCGTGGTCGGCGACATCGGCGATCCCGGGACCGGCCCGGCGCTGGTCGCCGCCGCCGTCGAGGCGTTCGGATCGGTCGACATACTGGTCAACAACGCCGGAACCTTCGGCGCCACACCGCTTCTGGACGTACGGGTCGAGGAGCTCGACGGCTTCCTGAACGGCAATCTGCGCGGCACCTACCTGGTCACGCAGGCCGTGGCCCGGCAACTGGTCGAGCAGGGTCGCGGCGGCGCCATCGTCAACATCACCACCGTGCTGCTCTCCCATGCCATCGGCGGGCTGCCCGCCAGTGCCGCGCTCGCGTCCAAGGGCGGGGTGCGGGCGCTGACCGTGGCGCTGTCGGCGGAGTTGGCGCAGTATGGCATTCGGGTCAACGAGGTCGCGCCCGGCATCGTGCGGACGCCGTTGCACGCGGCCAACGGTTCGGAGGATCTTGCCGCGCTCGCGGTGCTGAACCGCATCGCCGAGGCCGAGGAGATCGCGTCCTCGGTCCTGCATCTCACCGATGCCGAATTCGCGACCGGCGTGCGCATCAATTCCGACGGCGGCTACGTCACCGCCCGCCGCTGAATCCCATAACCGAGAAAGGACACCGACATGCCCTACGTCAACGTCAAAGTCACCCGCGAAGGCGTCACCGTTCAGCAGAAGGCCGAGATCATCCGGCGCATGACCGATGTGCTGGTGGATGTGCTCGACAAGGATCCGAGGACCACGTTCGTGGTGATCGACGAAGTGGCGCTCGAGGATTGGGGAGTGGGCGGGTTGCCGGTCGAGGAGTACCGCGCGGCGACCCGGGGCTGATCGGCGCCGAGCACGACACCCGGCGCCGGGCGGCAGCGCGGGCTCGGGGTCGACGCGGGACCGACCGCGCATCGCCGGCATCGACCTGCGCGACCGAGCCGGGCCCGTGGCTCCACCCGGCCGCAATCGCGCCGCGCGGACCGGACGGGCGCGTACGGCCGCCGCCGATCCGGTCGCCAGCGGACGCGGGTCCACGCGCCGAACCCGCAGCGGGACGCGGATATTCGATGCGGACCACGTCGATTGCGAAGATCGCACGACACCGAGCCGCAAGCCGCTGCGAAACAGACCGCCCGTTGATATGGTCGCGCCCATGTCGGCCACGCGCGATGCCAGTCCGGAGCTCGCGACGCCGGCCGACCTGGGCGTGGACGATGACGAGCGGCCCGCGCGGGTGCTGTCCGGGCGGTCGGCGGCGTTCGTGTCCGCGTGCGCCCTGGCGATCGCGGTGTTCACGCTGTGGCAGGTGTTCCGGCCGCTGCCGCAGGGCAGTCAGTACTACCTGGTCATCTTTCTGGCGTGCACGCTGCCGCTGGTCTTCCTGAGCTACCGGTCGGGGTGGCGGCTGCGGCCGCTCGATCGCGAAGACGGTCCGGCGCCGCTGGATTGGGCGCTGGCGGCGATCGCGCTGCTGGTGTGCCTGTACCCGGTGCTGCCGGTGCGCATCGGGTCGGGCGGCGGTGGGTACGACGCGTTCCTGGACAGGCAGGGGCTGCTGGATCCGGTCGACGTGGGCATGGGCGCGGTCGTGCTGCTGCTGGTGCTGGAGGCGTGCCGGCGCACCACGGGGTGGGTGCTGCCGGTGGTGTGCGTGCTGTTCCTGGCGTACGGGTATTACGGCGGACTGCTCCCCCAGCACTGGTCCGTGGCACACGCCGGACTGGATTTCGCGCAGATCGTGGACGCGCTCTACAACTCCGCGAGCGGGTTCTACGGCACACCGCTCGACGTGGCGGCGAGCTACATCGTGCTGTTCACCATCTACGGCGCGGTGCTCGAATTCTCCGGTGCGGCGCGGTTTTTCGTCGACCTGTCGGTGGCGGCGTTCCGGCGTTCGAACAGTGCGGCCGGGCGCACGGCGGTGACCTCGGGTTTCCTGCTCGGCACGGTGTCGGGGTCGGGAACCGCGACCGCGGTCAGCACCGCCGCGGTGACGTGGCCGATTCTCAAGCGCGCGGGATACGCGCCGGAGCAGGCGGGCGGCATGCTCGCGGCGGCGGGCGTGGGAGCGATCCTGTCGCCGCCGACGCTGGGGGTGGCGGCGTTCATCGTGGCGGAGTACCTGGAGGTTTCGTACCTGACGGTGCTGGTGTGGGCGACGATTCCGACGATCCTGTACTACCTGGGCATTCTGCTCGCGGTGGAGATCGACGCGCGACGGTTCCACGCGCGCTCGCGGGCCGCGCCGCCGCTCGCGGACGCACCGGGGTCGGCGTGGAAGCTGCTGGGGCGCTTCGGGTATCACTTCCTGTCGCTCATCGCGATCATGGGTTTGCTGCTGATCGGGGTCAGCGCTACGCGCGCGGTCGCTTATGCCACCGCGCTCGCGTTCGTGCTGGCGGTCGCGGATCGTGCTGTGCGGCGGCGTGATCCGCGTTCGGATCCGACCGTCCGCGACTTCGTGATCGGTGGGTTGACCGCGCTGTCCCGTGGTATTCGCGCCGCGCTGCCGGTGGTGGCGGTGTGCGCGGCGGCGGGGGTCATCACCTCCATGACCACCAAAACCGGGCTGGGCGCGCAGTTGGCGGCGGTGCTGGTGCGGGCGGCCTCGGCGGTGTCGGACAACGCGACCGTGGTGCTGACCTGCACGGTGCTGCTGGCCGCGGTGGCGCTGGCGCTGCTGGGTCTTGCCATTCCGGTGACGGCGTCGTTCGTGATCGGCTGGGTGATCATCGGGCCGGCGCTGCTCACGCTCGGGGTGTCGCCGCCCGCGACCGCCATGTTCGTCTTCTACTACTCGGTGCTCTCGGAGGTCACCCCGCCGACGGCGCTGGCGGCGGTGGGCGCGGCGGCGGTGACCGGCGGGCGGACCATGCCGACCATGTGGCAGACGCTGCGTTATGCGCTGCCCGCGTTCCTGGTGCCGTTGGTGTTCGTGCTCACCGGATCCGGGGAGCGGCTGCTCGGGCGCGGGCCGATCCTGGAGATCGTCGCGACCGGGCTGATGGTCGCGGTCGGGGTGGCGGCGCTGGCCATGGCGACGGGCGGCTGGATCTTCGGCGCGGGCGCGGCGGGCACACCCGCCCGGGTGCTGGCGGCCGCGGCCGGCATCGTGCTGCTGTATCCGACCCTGATCAGTCTCGGCATCGGGCTCGCGCTGCTCGCGGTGGCCTGGCTGCTCACCCGTATGACCCGGCCGGGCCGGGAATCCACTCCGGCGGAGGCAGTTCCGCCGCAGGCAGAAGTCGAGGGAAATCCATGACCAGGTTCGGAACGATCGCCGTGGCGGCGGTGCTGGCGGCGGCCGCGCTCACCGGATGCGGTGGGCGCCAGGACGCCCCGCAGGCCGACACCGGCGGGGCGGTGACCTGCGAGGTGGGTCAGGAGGCCCGCGTCGGCATCGCCACCGGCAACGCGACCGGGGTGTACTTCGCGCTCGGAAACGCTTACGCGCAACAGATTTCCGAGGCGACCGGCGGCAAGGTCAAGGCCACCGCCGCCGAGACCGGCGCCTCGGTGCAGAACATCCAGCAGCTGGTGTCGGGCAACTACCAGGTCGCGTTCTCCCTCGCCGACAGCGCCGCGGACGCGGTGCTGGGGACCGGTGGTTTCACCGAAAAGCAACCGGTGCGGGCTCTTTCGCGCATCTACACCAACTACACCCAGGTGATAGTGCGGGCCGACGCGGGCATCAACTCGGTCGCCGACATGCGCGGCAAACGCGTCTCGACCGGTTCCCCGAAGTCCGGCACCGAGGTGATCGCCCAGCGCCTGCTGACAGCCGCCGGCCTGAACCCCGACTCCGACGTCTCGGCCCAGCGCCTGGACCTGGCCAAAACCGTGGACGGCCTGAAAGACGGCTCGGTGGACGCGATGTTCTGGTCCGGCGGCCTCCCCACCCCCGGCATCACCGACCTGTTCACCACCGCGAAGGACAAGGTCCGCTTCCTCGACATAGCCGATCTCCTGGACAAGATGCGCACGGTGAACCCGGTCTACGAGGCAGGCACGATCCCCGCGGCGACCTACGCCCTCCCCACCGACGTGAAAACGATAGTGGTCCCCAACCTCCTGCTGGTCCGCGCCGACCTCGACGCGAACCTGGCCTGCGCCCTGACGACCGTCCTGTTCGACCGCAAACCCCAACTGGAACAGGCCAACCCGGCGGCGAAGGGCATAGACCGCGCCACGGCCCGCAACACCGCCCCGGTGGAACTTCACCGCGGCGCGGACCACGCACTGAGGTAACCCAGCCTTCGGTGCCGCGCCTTGGCACGACCGCCCGGGATCGAAACGATCAGTGACACAGGGCGTGCGGTGACGTCCGCGTGGATCCAGTGGGTGAATGGGTCGGTTCGGCCGGGACGGGTCTCACCAGTCGTCCTGGTAGCTCATCTGCACGACGACCATGCCGCTCTCCTTGATGGACACCCAGGCGCAGGCGACGTAGCGATCCAGCATGCGGCCCTGCGAGCGGCACGCGCCCTGCCAGAGGACGCGGGTGCCGCGGGCTAACGACTTGGCGGGGGCGAAGGTCCAGCCGGCCGTGGTTTCCAGGTGGCGGCGGACGTCTTCGGCGGTCCGGTCGGGGGTGCTGTTCGCACCGTCGATGACGAAATTACGGTCGCAGCTGCTCGCGGAGCTGCGGGCGGTGCAGCCCAGGTCGACGGTCTCGCGGACGGACAGGCCCGCCGGCAACGGCCCGAGCGCGTCCTCGCCCGGCACCCAGGACATGCGCCCGAACATACCGACGACCGTCGCCGAGGTCAGCAGGATCAGTCCGCACAGCACGCAGTATCCGGCGTTGAGCAGCCACCCGAGCGCCATCCGCCCGTGCGCGGACCGTGGCGGCGGCGAAGCCCGGAAGATATCCACGACGGGCCCGATCACCGCCACGAACATGATGACCCCGGTCAGCACCGCCAGCGAGGTGAGCTGGTACTCCCGCCCCACCCACCCCTGCCACATGACGAGCTGCCCACCCGCCAGCAGCCCCAGCACCCCCAGCCCGGTGATCCGCCCGCGCCAGGTCCGCGCGATCAACGCCCAGCTCACCAGCGGGGCCAGCCACAGAATCACGTAGAGCACGTTGCCGACGGTAGTCGACGGTACGCAATCGCGTGAAAGTCGCTGTGCCACAGTCATTTATCGACCCGGCGCGTTCCGTTCCCCGTGCCACCGGCGGGCTGAAACGACCGATCGACCGGGGCGTTCGAATGTCGAGGCTCGCGGTTCCACCGTCCCGGCGACGACGCGAGCCCACTGATCCATCCCCCGTCGCGATGGCTACGCTCGCCCCGGCGGGAGCCAAATTTCGTGTGGGCGGCCGGAATCCACACTCACCCGGTGCCGGTTGATCCGCCCGGGAGGTACGCCTTCCGCCGTTGCGGGAACCGACGACGCAAAACGACTGGCCCATCCCCTCGGCACCATGGCTGCGCTCGCCCGGCAGAGAGTGCAATCCTGTGCGGGGGCTGGAAGCCGCACTCGGCCGGTACCGGTTGACCCCTCTGGGCGATACGGGTCTCGTCGTTGCGGGCCCGCCGAGGCGAAACGGTCCTTATCGGCGACCGGCGAGTGGGGCAGCTCAGCATGTGGGCGCTATATGCCGGGTCACCACGGTGTGGATCAGGCGGGCGGCGGTGCGGGCGGTGCGGTTGTCGACGTCCAAGGACGGGTTCAGTTCGGCCACGTCTACGGCTATCAACTTCCCGGTTGTGGTTATGCGGGCGCAGACGTGGTGGATCGTTTCCAGGGGGACGCCGTAGGCGGCGGGGGCGCTGACGCCGGGGGCCACGGCGGCGGGGAGGACGTCGAGGTCGATCGTCAGGTGGATCAGGTCTACCGCCGATACGAAGGCGTCGAGGAAAGTGTCTATCTTCGTCAGATTTGCTGGGGTGCAGTCCTCGTCGAGGAGGTGGTGGACGTCGTGGGTGGCGGCGGCGGCGAAGAGGGCGGGCGTGTTGCTGGGCTCGCTGATGCCGAGGACGGCGTAGCGGAGCGGGGTGCCTGCCGCCCGTTCGGCCTCCAGGGCCTGGCGGAACGGGGTGCCCGAGCTGGGGACCGGATCGGCGCGCAGGTCGAAGTGGGCGTCCAGGTTCAGGATTCCCAGGCGGGGGCGGGTGCGGCGGGGGCGGGAGGCTGCCACGCCGAGGTAGGTGCCGTAGGCCACCTCGTGACCGCCGCCGAGGACCACCGGCAACCGGGCGGAGTCGATGGCGGCGGTGACCGCGCGGGCCAGGCGCTGCTGGCCCGACTCCAGGTCGCCGTCGGTGACGGCCACCGTTCCGGCGTCCTCGATCGGCAGGGGCGCGGCCAGGGCCATCGAGGCCAGGGACGCCCGCAGGGCGTCGGGGCCCGCGGCTGCGCCGACGCGTCCCAGGTTGCGGCGGACGCCTTCGTCGCTCGCGAAACCGATGAGCACACAGCCGGTTTCGGACGCCGACGCATCGTACGGGCGGACCGCGCCGTGCCAGCGCAGGTGCTCGGGACCGTCCCCGTCGATCCGCCCGGTCCAGGGTGCGGGCGGAACGTCCACGACGATCTCCGCGCCGTCGCTGCCATCCGTGGCCGTCATCGCTGTCCTCCCGAGATGATGAGTGTGCCGTCCTTGAAGACCTCGCGGACCAGTGCGACGCCGGGCCGGTAGGCCAGGTGCAGATACGAGGGCGCGTCCAGAGCGATGGCATCGGCGCGGCTGCCGATCGACAGCGTCCCGATATCGCCGCGCCGCAACGCTTTCGCGCCACCCGCGGTGGCCGCCCACACCGCTTCCTCCGGGGTCATGTGCATCTCTCGCACCGCCAGGGCGATGCAGAACGGCAGGCTGGTGGTGTAGCAGGTGCCGGGGTTGCAGTCCGCGCCGAGCGCGACGGTCACGCCCGCGTCCAGCAGCGCCCGCGCGCCGGGATAGTCGTTGCGGGTGCAGAAATCCGCGCCGGGCAGCAGCGTCGCCACCGTCGAACCGCCCGCCAGCGCATCGATGTCCGAGGCCGAGACGTAGGTGACGTGATCCACCGACGCCGCGCCTACCTCCACGGCCAGCCGCACACCCGGGCCCTGCCCGAGCTGATTGCCGTGCACCCGGGGCACGAGCCCGTGCGCCACACCGGCTTTCAGCACCGCCCGCGACTGATCCTCGTCGAACGCCCCGCGCTCGCAGAACACATCGATCCATTTCGCGTAGGGCGCACAGGCTTCCACCATCTCCGCGCACACCATGGCCACGTAGTCATCGGCTCGCCCCGCGTATTCCGGCGGCGGCACGTGCGCCGCGAGCAGCGTCACCTCGTCGGTGACCCGGCTCGCGATCCGCACCCCGCGCAGCTCGTCGCGGGTGGTCTGCCCGTACCCGGTCTTGATCTCCACGGTCGTGCTGCCCGAGCGCAGCGCCTCGTTGAGCAGCCGGCGCGCATTGGCTTCCAGCGCATCGTCACTCGCCGCCCGTGTCGCCTCGATCGTGGTGCGGATCCCGCCCGCGGTGTACGGCGTCCCGGTCATACGGGCCGAGAACTCCCGCGCGCGATCGCCCGCGAACACCAGGTGCGAATGGCTTTCCACGAAGCCCGGCAGCAGCGCCCGCCCGCCCAGATCCACGCCGTGATCCCCGGCGGGCGCGCGGGCACTGTCCCCCACCCAGCCCACCCGCCCGTCTGAGAAGGCGACGGCGGCGTCGTGCCGCACACCCAGCGGCCCGGCCCCCAGGCTCGGATCGTTGGTGACCAGGGTGCCGATGTTGCCGATGACGAACGCGTTCACGATCGAATTCCCTTCAGACCTCGGCCATGTCGGTGTCCGGCGGCTAGATCATCCGTTCCGGCGGGTTGGCGGTGCGCTGGGCGAGCAGGTAGTACAGACCGGCCGTGACGACCGGGCCCACGATCCACGAGATGTCCGCGCCGCCGAGCCACCCGGTGACCGGACCGGTATAGAGCTTGGTCGCCGGAAACGGAATCTGCGCCGCGACACCGAGGGCGTAGCAGCTCAGTGCGGTCACATTCCAGGCCCCGTACCGTCCCGCGGCGTCGTGGAGCGCCGGAATGTCGATGCGCTCCTTGGAGATCAGGTAGTAGTCGATCAGTTTGATCGCGATCCACGGCGTGGGCACCATGAGCCGCGCCAGCACGACGTTGACCGTCAGCTTGCCGATCACGATCACCGGGTACATCGCCGCGGCAACCAGCGCCGGTCCGGCGAGATCGCCGATGAACCCGACCTGGTCCCTTCATGAACGATCCCCGGCCACGGCCGCGATGAGCGCGCCGAACGTCATGGACCACTGCGAGCCGAGCACCCTACCGGCGAAGGTGGACCTGAAGGTGGCGCGATCGCGGTGGATCAGTTGTTCTCGGACATGGGGATTCGGACACCGCGGGTGCGGGCGGTGTCGATGGCGTGTTCGTAGCCGGCGTCGGCGTGCCGGATGACGCCCATTCCCGGATCGTTGGTGAGCACCGCCTCGATCTTGCGGGCGGCCAGGTCGGTGCCGTCCGCGACGACGACCTGCCCGGCGTGCAGGGACCGGCCCATGCCGACGCCGCCGCCGTGGTGCAGCGACACCCACGACGCGCCGGACGCGGTGTTGAGCAGGGCGTTCAGCAGCGGCCAGTCGGCGATCGCATCGGATCCGTCACGCATGGACTCGGTTTCGCGGTAGGGCGAGGCCACCGACCCCGAATCCAGGTGGTCGCGGCCGATGGCCACGGGCGCGGACAGCTCTCCACCGGCGACCATCTCGTTGAATTTCAGTCCGGCCCGGTGCCGTTCGCCGTAGCCGAGCCAGCAGATGCGCGCGGGCAGCCCCTCGAAGGCGACCTTCTCCCCCGCCAGGGTGATCCAGCGGCGCAGATGTTCGTTGTCCGGAAACAGTTCGAGGATGGCGCGATCGGTGGCGGCGATGTCGGCCGGGTCGCCCGAGAGCGCGGCCCAGCGGAACGGGCCCAGGCCCTCCTCGAAGAGCGGGCGGATGTAGGCGGGCACGAAGCCGGGGAAGTCGAAGGCGCGGTCGTAGCCGCCCTTGCGGGCCTCGTCGCGGATGGAGTTGCCGTAGTCGAACACCTCGACGCCGCGATCGAGGAATCCGACCATGGCGCGCACGTGGGCGGCCATCGACAACTGCGCCTGTTCGGTGAACCAGGCGGGATCCTTCTCCGCGACGGTCTTCATGTCGGCGAAGTCGACGCCGATCGGCAGGTATGACAGCGGGTCGTGGGCGGAGGTCTGGTCGGTGACGATGTCCAAGGGCGCTTCCCGCTCCAGCAGCGCCGGAAAGACCTCGGCCGCATTGCCTTCCACGCCGATGGACAGCGGCCGGCGGGCATCGCGCGCCGCGGTCGCCAATTCCAGTGCGTGGTCCAGGTCGTCGGCTTTGACGTCCAGGTAGCGGTGCGCGATGCGGCGGTCGATGCGGGTGACGTCACAGTCCACGCAGATGGCCGCGCCCTCGTTCATGGTGACCGCGAGCGGCTGCGCGCCGCCCATTCCGCCCAGACCCGCGGTGAGGGTGATGGTTCCGGCCAGGGTGCCGCCGAATCGCTTGCGCGCGATGGCCCCGAAGGTCTCGTAGGTGCCCTGCAGGATGCCCTGGGTACCGATGTAGATCCAGGATCCGGCCGTCATCTGCCCGTACATGGTGAGCCCGAGTTCCTCCAGCCGGCGGAACTCCTCCCAGTTCGCCCAGTCGCCGACCAGATTCGAATTGGCGATCAGCACGCGGGGGGCCCATTCGCTGGTGCGGAACACCCCGACCGGCTTGCCGGACTGCACCAGCATGGTCTCGTCGCTCTTCAGGGTCTTCAGCGTGGCGACCATGGCGTCGAACGCCGCCCAGCTGCGCGCCGCGCGGCCGGTGCCGCCGTAGACGACCAGGCTGTCCGGATGTTCGGCGACCTCGGGATCGAGGTTGTTCATGAGCATGCGCAGCGCGCCCTCCTGCTGCCAGCCCAGGGTTGTCAGTTCGGGGCCGCGGGGGGCGCGCACGGGACGCGGTTCGTGTCCGGGGGAAGAGATGTCCATGGTGTTCCTCGGTCTCGTCGGGCGCACATCCGGCCGTGTGACTCCGTTCAGCCGGACCTGCGGGAGTCCATCCGGGTTCGCGCAACCGGCGCGAGCGTGTTCGGGCGCTGAGGCCGTGCGCCCGGATCGGGCACGGCCTGCCTGACAGGCCGGCGCGGCGCCGAAGTCAGTGGGCCGAAGGCACTTTCGCGGGCGCACGGTCGAAGCGCAGGGCCGGGTCCGCGACACGGCCGTACCGGAGTTTGGGAATGTCGGACAGGTAGTTCATGGTGAGCTTCCAGGGCGCGCGGTCACCCTGCTTGGGCAGGGTGTCCAGGACGCGGCGAACGTAGCCGGGTTCGAAATCCATGAAGGGGGCGGTGCCGACCGCCGGATCCCGGACCGGGGTGGCGGCGGCGTAGCCGTTGGCGTCCATATGGCGCAGCAGGCGAACCACGTGCTCGCACACCAGGTCCGCCTTGAGCGTCCAGGAGGCGTTGGTATAGCCGATGATGAACGCGAAATTGGGGACATCGGACAGCATCATGGCCTTGTAGGCCATCGCGTCGGGCAGGTGCACCGACCGGCCGTCCACGACCATCTCGACGCCGCCGAAGACGACGAGGTTCAGACCCGTCGCGGTGATGATGACATCGGCGTCGAGATGACGGCCCGAGCGCAGGTCGATACCGGACTCGGTGAAGGTGTCGATGTGGTCGGTGACCATCTCCAGTTCGCCGCGCCGGATCGCGCGGAACAGGTCGCCGTTGGGCACCAGGCACAGGCGCTGATCCCACGGGTTGTAGGCGGGATTGAAGTGGGTGCCGATGTCGTATCCGGCCGGGAGCCAGCGGGTTTGCAGGCCGTGGATCCAGGCGCGCACGCGCGCGGGATAGCGCTGGGACGCCTGGTACATGACCGTGCTGAAGACCACGTTCTTGGCGCGGGCCAGCGCGTAGGCGGCCTTGGCCGGCAGTACGCGGCGCACCCGGTCGGCGAACGCGTCGCGCGCGGGCATGGACAGGATGTACGAGGGCGAGCGCTGCAGCATGGTGACCCGCGCGCCCTGTGCGGTGAGCGCCGGGCCGAGGGTGACCGCGGTGGCCCCGGAGCCGATGACGACCACCCGCTTGCCCGCCACATCCAGCTGCTCGGGCCAGTGCTGCGGGTGCACGATGGGGCCCGCGAACCTGTCCCGGCCCGCGAATTCCGGCGTGTACCCCCGGTCGTAGCGGTAGTAGCCCGAGCAGCTGAACAGGAAGCCGGCGGTGATGACCACGGATTCGCCGTCGTGGTCGGCGGTCACGGTCCAGCGATTGGCCGCGCTGGACCATTCGGCGCGCACCACCCGGTGCCGGTAGCGAATATGCCTGTCGATGCCGCCCTCGGCGGCGGTGTCGCGCACGTAGTTCAGGATCGAGTCACCGTCGGCGATGGCCTTGTCCCCCAGCCACGGCCTGAACCGGTAGCCGAGGGTGAACATGTCCGAATCCGAGCGAATCCCGGGGTACCGGAACAGATCCCAGGTTCCGCCGATCGCCTCGCGCATCTCCAGAATGGCATAGGTCCGGCCCGGGAAGGCCGACTGCAGGTGGTGCGCCGCACCCACCCCGGACAATCCTGCCCCGACAATCAGCACATCGACGTGCTCGGGCGTGGTGCTCATCGATCTACCCTTCGATTCGCATGTATCCGGCGCTCGTCGTCAACCGAACCCGGCCGGCGGACACCGGCGTATCCGACCCCAGGGTATCCACCCGCGCCGAGGGGATGGCTCGAAGCGCCGATCAGGTACGCAGTCGCAATGCGCCGATGATGGATGAAATTTTCGGGCGGCCGATGCGGCGGGTGGCGGACAGGACAGCGTGGTGCATGCCCGTGGTTCCGTTCCGGCCCGCCGCGCGGTTCACCGATTCACTTGCGCGAGAAGAATTCCCCGACGACACCGGCCACGCGTTCGGGATCGCCCTTGTCCATGCCGAAGTGGTCGACTCCCGCGATGGTATGGCGTTCGCAGTGCGGCAGGGTGGACGCGAGTAGCTCGTGGTTGGGGTCGATGAATACGTGACGGTCCTTGTCACCGTCGAGCAGCAGAGTGGCGGCGGTGATCTCGGCGTAGTTCGAATAGGTGTCGTCGAGCCGCACGATCTCCCGGTGTTCGCGCAGGTTCTGCTCGAGCTGGCTGAACACCATCTCCTTCTCGGGAGCCTTCATGAACACCGTCATCATGCTGCGGAACATCCAGCGCGGCATCTTGCGCACGAGATCCGGGCCCAGGGCGCGGACGAATTCGACGAACGCGTCGAAGGGTTTGTCCTCGGCGAGGTATTTCTCGTAGGCGGACATCCACTCCGTGGGCAGGGAACCGGCGATGGAGACGCCGGGTTCGTAGAGCGCCAGTTTCGTGAATCCGGAATTGCCGCGCGCGGATTCCAGGGCGACCAACCCACCGTAACTGTGGCCGACCAACAGGGCCGCGCCGGTCTTGGCCTGTAGCGCTTCGACATCCGCGCGATCTTCGGCGATCGTGTAGTGCTCGCTCTGCGGGCCGCTGCCGCCGCGTCCACGCCGTTGGATGGTGTGCACGGTGAAGCCGGTGCTCAAAGCGCCGGCGAAACGGGCGAATCCGGCAGCTACCGATAGCGCGCCGGGAACCACGATCACCGCGGGACCGTCACCGACGGTCAGGTATTCGATCTGTGTGCCGTCCGCGGAAATGACGGTATCGGAACTCTGCTCGATTTCCGATTCGGTATCACCCATCTGAAACCTTCCGACCAGTGGCGCGGTGTCGAATTACGCGCGCGACAACGGTATTTCGGAGCACACGCTACGCCTGCGGCGCAGGCCCGCAAAGCATTCGCGAACCTCGCACCCGCGCGTCCGGTGTGTCGGCGAATTCAGGCCCGCAGACCGCTGGCGCGCAGCACACGCCGGCCGATTGCCGCGCGGATCGACTCCTCGGTGCCCAGCACCCGCACGTGCCGCCGCGCACGGGTGATGGCCGTGTACAGCAACTCCCGGGTCAGCAGCGTCGACTCCGGGCCCGGCAGCACCACCGAGACGTTGTCGTACTGGCTGCCCTGGCTGCGGTGGATCGTCATGGCGTACACCGTGGTGACGCCCGGGAACTGGGTGGGATGCACCAGGTACGGTTCGGTGCCGCGCTGCAGCGCGGCGCGCAGGGTGCCGTCGGGCGCGCGCACGATGACGCCGGTGTCGCCGTTGTAGATCCGCGCCTCGTGATCGTTGGCGGTCACCAGCAGCGGCTGACCCGGATACCAGTGGCCGGGACCGGGATCGGAGCTGATGCCCGCCGCCGCCACCCAGCTCGCGGCCAGGCGGTCCCAGCGCTCCACGCCGAAGGGACCCTGCCGGTGCGCGCAGAGCAGGCGATGCGATTCCAGCGCGGTCAGGGCGGCGGTGGCGTCGCCGGTGAGCGCGGCGTCGGTGGCGGACTGCGCCGCGCGCAGCACATCGGCGCGCACCTGTGCGATGTCGTCGGGGGTGTGCAGCGAGAGTTCGGCGCCGCCGGACGCCAGCAGTTCCATGGCGGTGTCGGCGTCGCCCGCGCGCACGGCGACCGCGAGCTCGGCGATCCGCCCGCCGAAGCGGCGGCCCCGGGTCAGGCGCACGATGCCGCCGCGCAGGCGTTCGCGTTCGCGCCCGGACAGGGCGTCCGGATGTGCCGCGGTGGCGCGCAGATCCGCGCCCAGGATCTGTTCCAGGGCCGGATTCGCCTGTCCGGCAATCGGTCCGGCCACCAGGTCGGCGAGCACGGCGCCCGCGTCGACCGAGGCGAGCTGATCCGGGTCGCCGACCAGGACCAGGCGGGCGTCCGGGCGCACCGCCGGGAGCAGGCGGCTCATCATGGTCAGCGACACCATGGAGGTCTCGTCGACCACGATCACGTCGTACGGCAGCCGATTGAACTCGTTGTGCTTGAAGCGCCCCGCCCCGCCGCGCTGCCAGCCCAGCAGCCGGTGCAGGGTGGCGGCGGTGAGCTCGGGCAGCCCGATGTCACCGGCCTGCTCGCGCACCGATTCCTGCAGGCGCGCAGCGGCTTTGCCGGTGGGGGCGGCCAGGGCGATGCGCAGCGCGGGCGCGCCCGGGATCGCTTCCTGGTGGGCGACCAGCAGGGCCAGCACCCGGGCGATAGTGTGGGTCTTGCCGGTGCCCGGCCCGCCCGCGACGACGGTGGTCCACTGCGTGGTCGCCAGCGCGGCGGCCAGGCGCTGACGGTCCGGGGGCTCGCCGGGTCCGCCCTGTTCCGGGAACAGCCGATCCAGTTCGCGCCGAATCAATCCCGCGTCCACCATGGGCTGGGTGGTGGAGCGTTCGGTCAGCACCTGCCGGATCGTCTCCTCCTGCCGGTAGTACCGGTCCAGGTACAGCAGCGGACCCGCGTCCGAGCCGCCCGCCGGGTCGATGAGCCGCAGCGGGCGCAACGGCCCGGCCGCGCTCCCGCACACCAGCGGGCTCACCCGCAGCGCCGCGATGACCTGCCCGACGTCCGGCCACGGCAGCGTGGCCGGGTCGATCGCGGATTCCTCGGTACCCTCTGCGTCCACGCCGATCTCGTGCATGCGCCGCACCTCGAGGCACACCGATCCCGACCGCACGGCGCGCACCGCGAGCGCGGTCGCGAACAGCACGGCCTCCGAGCTCTCCCGCGCGAGTCGCGTGAGCCGCAGCGCCACGTGCACGTCCGCGGCGTTGAGCACACCGGCGGCGTTGAACACCTGCAGCAGCCCTGTCCCCCGCTGCGCCAGCTGAATCGCGGTCACCGCGCCACCTCCGTTGCGTTCACGTCGCCCGCGAGGAGGGCGGACAGATCCACCACCAGGGCGGCAGGGGGTTTCCAGTCGAAAACGCCTGCGCCGCCGGGGGTGTGGGGGCCGATCATGCCGCGGACGAACAGGTAGCGGATGCCGCCGAGGTGGGTGGCGGGGTCGTAGGCGGGCAGCCGCCAGCGCAGGTAGCGGTGCAGGGCAACCGAGTACAGGATCGCCTGCAGGGGGTAGTGCGAGCGCATCATCTCCGCGGCCATGCGCTCGTGGGTGTAGTGCGCGACGGTCAGGTCGCCGGCGCCCAGGCGGTTGGTCTTGTAGTCGACCACCACGAAAGCCGGTCCGGGGACGCGCAATACGGCATCGATGCTGCCGGTGAGGTAGCCGCGCAGCGGGGCGTCGTCCAGGTGGGCGAGCTGATCGGCGTAGGGGGCGAACACGTCGCCCGCGGGCAGGTGGCGGCGCAGCAGATCGGCGATGGCCGGGACCGTGACACGGCCCGCGACGGGCTGGTCGCCGCCGGCCAGGGGCAACTCGAAATCCAGTTCGCTGAGCCGATCCCGGGCCGAGATGCTCGCCAGGGTGCCGACGCCGATGGGGGTGTGCATGACCGCGAGCAGGGCCCGCGCGAGCACCTCGGGATCGGCGTCGAACATCTGCTCGGCCACCGCCTGCGCACAGCGCGTGTGCATTTCGGCGGCCAGGTCGGCGGCGTCGGTGTCGACGTACTCCAGGATCTCGTGCACCAGCGTGCCGAACTCCGCGCCGTAGGGCAGCGTGTTCATGAGCGAGGGCGCGGCCGCGGCGAAGAGCTCGGCGTCGTCGAGAAGCACGCTCGGGGTAACGGGTTCGTCCGCGACGCCACCGCCGTCGGGGGTGTCCCCGGCCGGCATCGCGTCGTGCGCCCCGGCGGTGAGCGCGGAGTAGGACGTGCGCCGCCAGTCCTGGTCCAGGGTGCGGTCGAAGCGCGCGACGTCCAGGTGCTCGGGGGCGACGCCGGCGTCGGTGCGGCGCAGGCGTTCACGCTGGAAGACCGACACCGGTTCGATCGCGATCACGCCCGGCTCGGCGCCGGCCGCCCATTCCCGGATGCGGTCGAGCACCACCGAATCCGCGGGAACGCCGACCTTGTCGGCCACGGCGGGGCTCCCCGGTTCGCGGCCCAGGATCATGCGGTGCAGCGGCGCGGTCTGGGTGTCGAAGGCGGGCGCCCACCAGGCCACCACCTGTGCCCCCGCGCGGGTGAGCGCCACGTACAGCAGGCGCAGCTCCTCCGAGGCTTCCTCGCTCTCGGCGCGCAGGCGGCGCGTGCCGTAGCCGGGGGCGTCCGGGCCGCCGACGTCCAGGACGCGACGGCCCCGCTCGTCGTGGAAGAGCATGGTCGGGGGGTTGCGGAGTTTGGCCGCGTCCCAGGCGAAAGGCAGGTACACGACCGGGAATTCGAGGCCCTTGCTGGCGTGCACGGTGGCGATCTGCACCGCCGCGGCGTCGCGGTCCAGGCGGCGGCTGCGGTCGGCCACGCTGCCCGAATGCGGGTCGCGGACGCGGTCGGCGAGCCAGCGGGTGAGCGCGCTCAGGCCCAAACCCTCACGCAGGGCGGCCTCGTCGAGCAGCTGGGCGATCTGGCGCAGATCGGTCAGCTGCCGTTCGCCGCCTTCGAGGGCCAGCAGGCGCGGCGCGAGGCGGGTGTGCGCGCTCATCTTCTCGAAGACGGCGGCGAAGCCGGTGCGGCCGAACAGGCGGGCGGCGTCGCGCAGTTCCGCGCCGAGCCGGCCGACGAGATCCGCACCGCCGGAATCGATCTCCTGCGCGCTCACCCCGAGCAGCGCGGTGCCCGCGGCCAGGCGCACCCGATCGGCGCGGTGCGGCTGTTCCAGCGCGTGCAGCAGCCACAGCCATTCGGTGGCGGCGGGTGTGCCGAAAACGCTCGCGCCACCGGCGAGTACGGCGGCGACACCGGCGAGTTCGAGTTCCTTGCGGATCAGGTCCAGTTGATTGCGGTTGCGCACCAGGACCGCGATATCGCCGGGCCCGAGCGGCCTCTCGCAGGGGGTGCCCGCGTTGATCAGGGCGCCCGATTCCAGCAGGCGCACGATATCGGCGGCGACGTCGATGGCCACCCGCTCGCGCTGGCGGCCGACGGTCGGGTAGCCCGAGCGGTTCAGCGGGCCCGCGCCGGTGCGGGGCAGGCAGCGCAGCCGGAAGGGGGTGACGGCTTCGGGAGCGCCGGACAGGCGGGTGAAGGCGCGGGTGGCCGCGACCTTGTGGACGGTGATCTCCTTGTGCCCCAGGGCCGCTCCGCCGTGCAGGTGTTCCAGGGCGGCCAGCAGTCCGGCGTCGCTGCGCCAGTTGGTGGTCAGCTCGCGCTTGGCGTCGGCGTGCACGACCGCGTCCAGGTAGCTGAGCACCTCCGCGCCGCGGAAGGCGTAGATGGCCTGTTTCGGGTCGCCGACCAGCACCAGGGTGGTGTGCCCGTGGAAGGCGCGGCGCAGGATGTCCCACTGCAGCGGGTCGGTGTCCTGGAACTCGTCGACCAGGGCCACCTCGAAGCGGTCGCGAATGCGGCGGCAGGCGCGCTCCCCGTGCTCGGGATCGGCGAGCACGTCGTGCAGCAGGGTGAGCAGGTCGTCGAAGTCGCGCAGGCCCGAAAGCCGTTTGCGCCGCGCGGTTTCGGCGCGAGCCGCGGCCGCGAACGCGACCCGCTCCCCCGCCGGGTCATCCTCGCCCTCGGCCTCGGGCACCAGCGTCGCGGCCCGGTCCCCGACTGCCGCGGCGGCCAGGCGCTGGGCGTCGGCCGGGCCGAACGGGGCGTCCCCGCGCGCGTACCTGCCCAGGTACAGATCGTCCGCGACGGTGGACACCACGTCCTCGATGCTCTCCACCAGCCGCACGCCCGGATCGAGTTCGCCGGCGAAGCCGAGCTCGTCCAGCATGCGCTGGCAGAAGCTGTGCGTGGTGGCGATGGTCCCGGCGTCGAAATCCGACAGCGCCGCCAGCAGCCGTTCCCGGCGCGCGTTCACCTCACCCGGATTCGCCTGTGCCAGATGCCGGATCAGCTCGTCGTCCTGGGCCTGGGCCCGCTCCGGCTCGGCCAGCGCCGCGGCGACCGCCACGAACCGGTCGCGGGTGCGCTCGCGCAGTTCCTGGGTGGCCGCCCGGCTGAAGGTCACCAGCAGCAGTCGCGAGATGTCCACGCCCGCCTCGGCCACGAACCGCACCGCCAGTCCGACGATGGCGTAGGTCTTGCCCGTCCCCGCACTGGCCTCGAGCACCGTCGTCCCGACCGGCAGCGGCCCCGTCAACGCGAATCCGTCCCCCGAATCCCCGCCGCCCGCAACACCGTCCGCGCCCCCGAGACCACTCGCACCCACCGGCCCCACCCTCTCCTCGTCCCCCCACAACCCTTCGCCCTGCGCCACACCCGATCCGCGATCACCCGAATCCGCCTCACCCGCAGCGTATTCCGCCACCGAATCCCGACCCCCACCGGCTGCCGCATCACCGAAGAGGCCGGGAACGGTCCCGCCGGACGCGGGTCCCGGATCCGGCTCGCTCCCCGCGCCGCCGCCTCCCACATCGCCGAAGAGCGAGTCCGAGGTCGGCAGGAAGTCGGCCCCACCGGAAGGCTGTACGTCATCGAAGAGCCCCGGCTCCCCAGCACCCGCGACATCCCGGGCAGCAGGCGAGTCCGAAGTCGGCAGGGACCCGGTCGGGTCGGCGGGCCGTGCGTCGGCGGAGCGCCCGGGATCCGGGTCGTCCGCGGGATGCCGCCCGGTCATGGCGGAGCGGTCGCCGGACTGTTCCGCGGCGGGGGCGGGGTCCGGCTCAGCGCCGGTCGCAGCGTCACCCGGGACGCTGAAAAGGTCCGGGGCGTCGGGATTTTCCGAGGTCCGGCGGGGCGGGGGTGCGGGGTCGCGGCGGGCGCGCGGGGCCGGGGGGATGGCGGGGGCGTCGGCGAGCGAGAACAGGTCGTCGGTCATCCGCGCCTTTCCGGGGTCGTCGGGTGGGTCGTCACGGCTGGCCCTGGTGCTCGTTGGTGAGCAGGGGGTTCCACAGGCGGCGGGCGAGTTCGCCGAAGCGGGTCGGTTCGGATTGCGCGGACGGCGGGTCCTGGGTCAGGGTTTCGGCGAGCTGGTGGAAGCGGGGGGCCGGGCCCAGGATGTAGCGCAGGTAGCGGTCGGTGTGTTCGCCGTAGCGGCCGGGACCGTCCTTGCCGCCGTCGAATTCGTGTTCGGCGGCCAGCAGGGCGTCCTCGGGGGTGGAGCCCGCCAGGCGGCGTTCGGCGTAGACGGACGAGGCCGCGGGGGCTATGGGCAGCGGCTCGGCCAGGCCGCGGTCGCGCAGGTCGGCCAGGTCGCGCAGCAGCGCACGGGCGGTCGGCGCGTTCGGCGAGACCAGGGTGGACTGCCAGGTGGGGCGCTGCATCTTGCCGCGCCCGATGGTGATGGCCCGCCAGCTCTGATGGTCGCCGGTCGCGGCCAGCGCCAGCAGCCGAACCCACGCGGCCATCCGGTGTTTGGGCGCGACCCGGGAGAACGTGGTGCGCAGTACCGCGTCGTCGTGCACCTCCGGCACGGTACCGCTGAGGCGGCGGCCGTCGCCCAGATCCACCGCGATGTCGATCGTCCGGCCCGGGATCTCGTGCAGCGGCTGGGCGACGCGCACCAGCCGGTCCACCGTGCCCTCCACCTCGTCCAGCACGGCCGCGCCGAGCGCGAACGGCGGCAGGGTGCCGCGCCGCCACTCCGCGGCCCGCAGCGCGTTGGGGTCGACCCCGGTGAGCCGGGAGGTCAGCATGCGCTCGCCGATGCTCCACTTGGTGAGCCCGTCGAGTTCGATGGGCAGCCGGTCCGCGATCTCCTCGGCGTCCTCGGGCACCCGAATCCCCAAGCGCTGCCACAGGAAAGCGCGCATCGGGTGTTCGACGAAAGCCACCAGATCGGCGAGCTCCACATCCGCGCGCTCGCCCCCGGGCAGCGGCGCGGGCAGGAACAGCGGGCGCGGCCCGGGCGGCCGCTGGGCCGCCTGCGCACCCGCCAGCGCGACGGTGTCGAAGCTGAAGGGCTTCCCCGCCTCGAAATTGCGACGGTCGAAGGGCTGCAGCGGATGCCGGGTGACGACCCGCCCCAACGCCTGCGCTCCGACGTGCGCGCGCACCGTGTCGAGCAGTTCGGCCAGTGGAATCGCGGGCGGTCGATGCGCGCCGGACACCGGATCGGATCCGGTGTGCAGCAACACCAGTCGCTCACCCGCGGCCATGATGGCGTCCAGCAGCAGCTGCCGATCCTCACTGCGCGGATCACGGTCGCCCGGGCGGCGATGGCGGGCCAGCACGTCGTCGCCGTCCACCCCGCCCGCGCGCGGGAACACCTCGTCGTCGAGCCCGAGCAGCACCACGACCCGGTGCGGCACCGACCGCATGGGCACCATGGTGCACACCGTCAGCTCACCGGTCCGGAAGTTCGCGCGCGAGGGACGCCCGGCCAGCCGCGCGTCCAGCAGCGCCGCGATGTCGGTGAGCCGCAGCGGAATCCGCCCCGCGTGCTCGGTGGCCGCGGCCAGTTCGCGGCGCGCCTGCACGCCCATCCAGCCCTGCGCCGGCGGCACCTCGGTCAGCAGGTCCAGAGCGCGGCCCAGCACCTGCGCCCAGTCGGCCGCGGGCCGCGCCGTTCCGGCGGGCTCGGCGAGCGTCGGCCCGCGCAGATCGCGCAGGCAGACCGCGAGCCGGTCCACGAACTCGGCGAAGCGCCCGGCCAGGTCGATGTCGTTGCTGTCCACGTCGTCCAGCGGCAGCACCAATTCCAGCCAGTCCTCGCTGGATTCGCCCGCGGCCACACCCAGCAGGATCCGATCCACCGCGGCGTTGAGCGTGTTCTGCGCGAAGTCACCGAGCCCGAACGCCTGCCGCTGGCGCTGCCCGATCCCCCAGCGCGCGCCGGTCTCGGCGGCCCAGTCCCGCAGCCGCTCGATATCGTCGTCGTCGAAGCCGCAGCGCAACCGAACCGGTTCGGAGGCAGCCAGATCCAGCGCCTCGGTGACGGTGACGCGACCGTCCGCCAGCTCGAGCAGAATCCCGATCACGTCCAGCAGCGGATTCACCGCGCGCTGCGCCCGATCGGCCAGGCGCACCCGCAAGCCGTGCGCCGGATGCCCGTTCTCACCGCCCTCCAGGGACCACTGCCCGAACGCCGCGCGCACCAGCGGCGCGTAGCTCTCCACATCCGGGCACATGACGATGACATCGCGCGGTTCGAGGGTGGCATCGGCCGCGAACAACCCCAGCAGGCTGTCCCGCAGGACCTCCACCTGGCGGGCCGGACCGTGGCACGAGTGCACGGTGATGCTGCCGTCGGCCAGGCTCGGATCGGGCAGCAGCGACCAGCGGTCCTGCCGGATGGCGGCCTGCAACTCGATGAGCAGGCTGCGCGCGCCGGCCGGTTCGGGGCGCGGGTGGTAGGTGTCGATGTGGTCGTAGCCCGCCAGCCGCTCCTGCAGCTCCCGCACGTCGCGGCCGAGCGCGGCCAGCAGCGGATGCCGCACCCGCACACTGGAATTGGGGATCACCTCGGCGTCGGCGAGCTTGGTCCACAGCGCCGGGCTCGGGTGCACCAGCCACAGGTGCACCTGCCGCCCGATCGAGAGCGCGGACAGCACCTCCCACTGGTCGGTGCCCAGGCGCGTCACCCCGAACAGCGAGATCCGCTCCGGCAGCGACACCGCCGACGGGTCCGATCGCAGTCGCGCGCAGGCCGCCTCGAGCCGCTCGGCCGGACTCGGCGCGCCGACCGCCGCGCGCAGCCGCCGCCACAGCTCGGGCTGCCAGCGCAGATCCTCCGGCAGCCGCCCGCCCGCGCCGTCGGTGTCGGCCCCGCTCGCCCATTCGGCGATCATGGCGGGCCGCTGCTGGGCATAGCCCGCGAACAGCGCCGCGATCCGGGCCGCGGTGGCGTAGCGCCGCCCGACCCGGTAACCGGCCGGGTCGTTGTGCCCGAGATGCCGGGCGAGCACCGCGCCCCACGGCTGATCCAGCACGTCGTCGAGCACCGGCAGCAGGGTCCACACCACCCGCTCGGCCGCCCACGGGTCCTCATCCGGCGCGTACCCGGTGGCCTCGGCCAGCACCGCCGCGACCAGCCCCGCCGGGTCGGCGAAATCGATATTGGCCGATACTCCATCGGCGAGCGCCCCGCTGCCGAGCACCGCGGACAGGCGCTGATTGAGCCAGCGCTCGATGCCTTTGGCAGGCACCGCCACCACCTCGGGGGTGAAGGGGTCGCCCAGCGGTTCGGCGAGCAGCTCGGCCAGCGCGTCGGCGAGCGTGTCCGCACGCTCGGCCCGATGAATGTGCACGAGCTGTGTTTATACAGTCAGCGATCCGCATGCAATCACCGGGCACCCCGGCTCGGCGGGTGACACCCGCCACATGCCGAAGATTAGCTAGGGCGCGTCACCCGGGATATCGAGTGTGGTATGCGACAGTGCATTTCGGGGGAGGAAAGAAAATCGGTGAAGGAAAGGCTGGTTCGAGGCATGTCAGCGTCGGTGATTCCCATGGTGCCCAGGCGCGGGTTCACGGTCCGCCGGGTCGGAGACCGCTGGGAACTCGTGCACTCGCGGTATTACGGCCGCGGCGTAGTACTGGCGGCTTGGCCGCGGGATCGGCACACCGAGGCGTTCGAACACTGCTACCGGCTCAACGGGCGCAGCATCGAGGAACTGACCGCGGCCTTCCGCTGACGGCATCGACGCGCCGGAGGGGGATGCGAATCCCGGTGTGACAGTGGAATTTCGCTATCACACACATTGCTTTCGCTCAAGACGTGCGCCAACCGCATTGTGATGTCTATTGTTCCCCACGTGCGTTCCCCCATGGCCCGGCGCTCCCGCGTGGCCGCCTCCGCTTGCGTCCTCGCCGCTGCCGCTTTCATTCCCGCAGCACCGGTATTCGTCTCTTCCGCCGGTGCGCTGCCGGTACTGGCGCAGGGTTGCCTGCCCGGTTTCGACTGCGATCTCAGCACCAGAATCACCGCGGTCGACAACTATCTGCGCACTCGCCCCGGCACCACCGGATATGTGGTGCGCGACAGAGTCACCGGCGGCATCTACCGTAATGACAACGCGGACAGGATGTTCTGGACCGCGTCCACCATCAAGCTGGCCATCGCGGAAGATCTGATCAATCGCGCGCGGGTCGGGGCCATCAACCTCGATACCGGTGATCGCGCACTGCTCGAATCGATGCTCGCCACGTCCAATGACAATGCCGCGGACATTCTCTGGAACAAGTACGCGGGCCTGGACCGGATGGCGTTCCAGAACGCCTTCCGCGCCAATGGCATGAGCAATCTCGTGCCGCTGCCGCCGGTCACCACCGTCGAGCAGACGAAGCTGTTCCCGGACTGGGGTTTCCAGCAGTGCAGCCCGTCCGATCTGGACGCGCTCATGGACAATGTGCTGACCCGTATGCACCCGGACGACCGCGCCTATCTGGTCGATCGCATGCGCCGGGTGGACACCAATCAGCACTGGGGCGTGTGGGGCGCGGGCGCGGCGATGCAGCCGGGCCTGAAGAACGGCTGGTCACAGGAGAACGGCGGCTGGGTCGTGAACTCGGTCGGTTTCGCCGGACCGGGTGAGCGCTACACCCTGGCCATCATGAGCGAGCAGGGCCCGGCCGGCAGCTACACCGACGGCTCGGAGACCACCACGCGCGTCGCGAAGATGCTGTTCGCCGGTCGCTGACCGGTATCGGAGGACGTCGCGATCCCGGCTCCGGCCGGGGTCGCGGCCACCGGTCCCGCACACCGGGAAACCCGACCGGCCACGATGACCACGAGATTGCCCCTGAACGACCGCCCATATTGTATTTTCGACAGAGCTGTCGTGGCGCGGATTCCGATTGGTCCTGATTGGTCGTCGCACCTCACGCCGTACTACCGTTGGGCGTGAAGTGTCGTAGTTTCACCGTCTGGCGAGGAGCAGGGACTAGATGAGCACCGATAATTCCGTCGAACAGCGCCATCGCGTGGTGGTGATCGGGTCCGGGTTCGGTGGCCTTTTCGCCTGCCAGCATCTACGCAAGGCCGACGTGGACGTCACCCTGATCTCCAAGACCTCCACGCACCTGTTCCAGCCGCTGCTCTACCAGGTCGCCACCGGCATCCTGTCCGTCGGTGAGATCGCCCCCGCCACCCGCATCGTGCTGCGCAAACAGCGCAACGTGCGGGTCATCATGGGCGAGGTCAACGACATCGATCTCGACAGCGGCAACGTCACCTCGCGACTGCTCAACCAGGACACCGTCACCCCGTTCGACAGCCTGATCGTGGCCACCGGCGCGCAGCAGTCCTACTTCGGCAACGATCAGTTCGCCACCTACGCCCCGGGCATGAAGACGATCGACGACGCCCTCGAACTGCGCGCGCGAATCCTGGGCTCCTTCGAAGAGGCCGAACTGGCCAAGGACGAGGAGACCCGCGAGCGCTTCATGAACTTCGTGGTGGTCGGCGGCGGCCCCACCGGCGTCGAATTGGCCGGGCAGATCGCCGAACTCGCCGATCGCACCCTGGACGGCACCTTCCGCAACATCGACACCCGCGACGCGCGCGTCATCCTGGTCGAGGGCGCGGACGCCGTGCTCAAGCCCATGGGCCCCAAGCTCGGCGGCAAGGCGCACCAGCGGCTCGAGAAGATGGGCGTGGAGATCCAGCTCAACGCCATGGTCACCAACGTCGACGCGCGCGGTGTGACCGTGAAGGACAAGGACGGCACCCGCCGCATCGAATCCGCGTGCAAGGTGTGGTCGGCCGGCGTGCAGGCCAGCGAGCTCGGCAAGATGCTCGCCGAGCGCTCCAAGGGCACCGAGACCGACCGGGCAGGGCGCGTGATCGTCGAGCAGGACCTGACCATCAAGGGCTACCCGAACGTCTTCGTCATCGGCGACCTCATGTCGGTGCCGAACGTGCCGGGCCAGGCGCAGGGCGCGATCCAGGGCGGCACCTACGCGGCCAAGGCCATCAAGTCCGGCATCAAGGGTGAGACGCCCGAACAGCGCAAGCCCTTCAAGTACTTCGACAAGGGCTCGATGGCCACGGTGTCGCGGTTCTACGCCGTGTGCCAGGTGGGCAAGCTCGAGTTCAGCGGGTTCATCGCCTGGCTGGCGTGGCTCGCGCTGCACCTGTGGTACCTGGTCGGGTTCCGCAGCCGGTTCGTCACCGTCTTCGAATGGTTCGTCTCGTTCCTGGGCCGGCACCGCGGGCAGATGGCCGCGACCGAGCAGTGGGTGTTCGCCCGGCTCGCACTCGAGGCGCTGGACGACCCCGAAGAGGCGCTCGAGCTGCACAAGCAAATCGGCGGCGAATCACCGACGGAGAATGGCAAATCCGTAGCGAACACCAAGACCGGTCCGTCCGGAGAACAGCGCGCGGGGTAATCCCCTAACCTCGACCGGGGGGATCCCCTGACCAATCCGGCCCATATGCCGGATCCGAATGTCGGTCATCAATTGACATTCGGCAGAAAGGTCATCCATGGGCAAACGCCAACCGGTTGATCAGATTTCGTCGCGCCGGCGGCGTATCGGTTCCCTCGCCATCGCGGGCGCGCTCCCGCTGGTCGCCGCACTCGGTTCCGCCGGAACCGCAGCGGCCGAGCCGATTCCAACCGAAGAAACCCAGCCCGCCGCCACCGAGCCGCAAACCGACCTGCTCGACACCCCGTTCGGGCAGTTCGCGGTACCGGCGGAACTGCGCGGTCTGCTCGCGGCGCCGCCGGCCGCCGAGACCGCGCCCGTCGCGCTCGAGGTCGAGCCCGCCGCCGAGCCCGAACCGGTCGTCGGCGCGGCCGAGCCCGCCGTCGCCGCGATCGCCCCGGTCGTCTACGTCGGCCGCGACTCCGCCACCGGGGTCCGCCAGATCCCGAACGCCCCGCTCGCCGCGGTGAACCCGGACGCGCTGCGCATGCCCGATCCGGCCGCCGTCCGGGCCGTCGCGCCGATCGCCGCACCGGAGGGCAAGCTGCGCTTCGGCGACACCCAGGTCGACATCCCGGCGTGGCTCACCCCGGAGCAGGCCGCGCAGATCAATGGCATCTCCGCGCGGGCCGAGGCCGACCTGGCCGCGAACCTCGACTCGGCGGGCTTCGAGGCCAGCCGCTCGGATCGCATCGCGGCCCAGACCATCGGCAACGCCGCCGTCGGCGCGGTCGTGGGCGTCGGCGTGGCCGCACCGGTCGAGATCGCCGCGGCGGCCATGGGCGGCCTCGTCGGCGCGCTGGCCGGCACCCCGTTCGCACCCTTCGGCTGGTTCTTCGGCCCGACCATCGGGGCCAGTGCGGCCGTCGCGCTGGTCGCGGTGCCCGCGGCCGCCGTGGGCGCGGGCGTCGGCGCCGCGGTCGGGGCTGCCAACGGCGTCATGGCGCCGGCCGAGGTCGTCCCCGCGGGGTAGTGCCGATAGCAACATTCGAGTGATCGGCGAATGGACGGGCCGGAATCCCCTAATGGGGGTTCCGGCCCTTTTGCCCGAATAGCACCGCAATTAGCTAACTTTCGGCAATACGGACGATTCCGATAGTCCGATTCGACCACCAATCCGGTTGACCGACGGGTCCGAATGTCGGGCGTCGATGTCCCCCGGATAGAAAGGTCGTAATGGCCGCAGGTAAGCACCGCGCGCTCAACCCGCATCGCAACAAGGTCGGAAATGTTGTCGCGGCAGGCGCGGTTCCCCTAGTCTTGGCGATCGTCGGATCCGGCGCCGCCAATGCCGCTCCGGCAGAGCCCAATCCGGTGACGCAAACCGACGACGCGCCCGCTCAGTGGCCCGCCGCCGACTCACCGAATGTCATGCCCTACGAGGGCATGCAGATCCCGAACGAAACCTACAGCTCCATCCAGTGGTCGCGGTCGGCCCCGGACAAGAGCTACCTGGCGCCCGTCGGCGTGCTCCACCCGCCGGTTCCGGTCGCCCCGGTGCCGCCGATCGCCCCGCCCGCCGGAAAGTTCCGCTTCGGCGACGTGTCGGTCGACGCCCCGACCTGGATGGACAAAGAACAGGCCATCCAGATCAACGATCAGTCCGCGCAGACCGAAGCGAACATCGCGACGTTCCTCGATTCCATCGGAATGGAGCGCAGCCGCTCGGATCGCATTGCCGGACAGACCATGGGCACCGCCGCCATGGGTGCGGTGGCCGGTGCCAGCGCGTCGATGCCGGTCGCGCTCACCTCGGCGACCGTCGGCGCGGTCCTGGGCCTCGTGGTCGGCCTGCCGCTGTTCCCGGTCGGCCTGGTCGCGGGTCCCGCGGCGGGTGCCGTGGCCGGCGCCGCCGCCGTAGCCGTACCCGCAGCCGTGGCCGGCGCCGCGGTGGGTGCCGCGGTCGGTGCGGTGAACGCGTTCAACGCTCCGCCGCGCGTCGTCGGCAACTGATTCTCCTCGTCGACACCATTCTCGCGGTAGTACAGCGTTCAGTAGTGCGCGCGCGGCGGGAACCGGGGGTGAGGTCCGGCTCCCGCCGCGCGTGAAAGTTCTTACGGCCGTAGCGATCAGACCGTCAGCAGGGATGCGGTGCGGGTGAACAGGGCGCCGCCCGCGGCCAGTGGCAGCAGCGCCGAATCCAGCCCGGCGGTCTCGACGTCCCGGGCATCCGGGTAGGTGAGCACACTCTCCAGCGCTCGCGGACCGGACAGCGCGTCGTCGGTCACCGCGTCCGCGCCCAACTCCAGTCGATGCCGCAGCAGCGGCGTGGCGCCGATGTCGGCGTGCAGCTCCCCCGACCAGTGCCCGTGCGTCTCCCCGATCCGCCCGATCTGCACCCTTTCTCGCAGTCGCAGGCGTGCGTTCTCCCCCAGCGACACCGTGGTGAACGTCTCGTGCTCGGCGCCGCCCGCGACCACCGTGGGCTCCGGATCGAAGTCCAGGTCACCGTCCGCGCCCACCTCGAAGCGCCAGTGCGCCACCGACTTCCGGGTGTGCCGCCCCGGCAGCGCGATGGTGGCCGCCACCGAGCGCACGATCAGCCGGGCGCCCGCGCCCACCACGATCGAGATGTCCAGCTCGTCGCCGCCCAGGGGGGTGGCGGCCGTGCCGATCAGGTGCACCGTGTCGGGCCCGGTGTGCCGGGCCGCCAGGCCGCCGACCGCGTGCAGTCGCGGCAGGGTTCCGGCGGCCGCGACGATACGCAGCTCAGTGCGCACGGATCACCGGCCCGCGGCCGGTCGGCGCGTCAATGCGCATGCGGCACAACGGCGGCGGCGTCCTGCTCGGCGGCCAGGCGCAGCTGCTCGCGCACCCAGGTCAGGACCGGCGTCGCCGCCGGATCCTCGGTCAGCGAGGTGAACACGAAGGGCCTGCCCTCGCGCACCTTGCTCGAATCCCGGTCCATGACGGCCAGATCCGCACCCACCATCGGCGCCAGATCGGTCTTGTTGATGACCAGCAGATCCGAGAAGGTCACCCCCGGACCGCCCTTGCGCGGCACCTTGTCGCCACCGGCGACATCGACCACGAAGATCTGCGCGTCGATCAGGCCCGAGGAGAAGGTGGCGGTCAGGTTGTCCCCGCCCGACTCCACCAGGATCAGATCCAGCGGCGGATTGGCTTCGATCAGATCGTCGATCGCGTCCAGGTTCGCCGTGATGTCGTCGCGAATGGCGGTGTGCGGGCAGCCGCCGGTCTGCACGGCGGTGATGCGCTCGTCGGCCAGCACCGCGTGCCGCCGCAGGAAGTCCGCGTCCTCGGTGGTGTAGATGTCGTTGGTCAGCACGGCGAGCGACAGTTCCTCGCGCAGCTGCCGGCACAGTGCCGCCACCAGCGCCGTCTTGCCCGACCCCACCGGTCCCCCGACCCCGATCCGCACCGGCTCCCCCGCCGTGCGCTCCCGCCGCGGCCGGTCCGGCCCGTGATCGTGCGGCTCTCCATCGATGAAATGAGGTGGCATACCGCCCATCCTGACGCACGCACGTAAACCGCGTGTAACCCGCCACCGCGAACGCGCGGCGGGTCGCGCCTCGAACCGCATCCCGGCGCGGAAACACCGTCCCCGGCGGTCAGGACGCGAACAGCGGCATATCGCGCCGGAGATGGCGTTCGGCCAGGACATCCTGGAGCGGGTCCGACAGGGCCGTGAGAGACCCGGCGGCCGTGCGGGCGGTGTCGTCGCACAGGGCCGACAGGCGGATGGTGCAGGCGGCCACCGCCGCGGGGTCCAGGGCCAGCAGGCGCTGGGCGGCGGTCGCGGCGCCGGTCATGGTGGTGTAGACGACGACCGAGGCGACCTCTTCGGGCGCCGCGGCACAGGCGATACCGACGACGCCGAAGACGGTGGACAGGTGCGGGCGGGCGGGCAGGCCGGTCCAATCCGCTTGCGGCCACACCTGTTTGGCCAGGCGCAGCAAACCGCGGCCCTGGGCGCGCGACGCCGTGCGCGCCGACGGAGACGGGGTGCGGGCATCGGCTTCGAGTTCGGCGCGGGCGGGGGTGAGCTCGCCCGCGCACACCGCGGCGGCCAGGGCGGCGGCCACCGCGCCCGAGGTGCGCACGCGACGACGCAGATACAGCTCGACGGTGCGAACGTCGCGAACCAGACCCGAGGCGATGGCCTCCTCGATGCCGCCGGAATGCACGTGCCCGCCGATGGGCAGGCGCGAGTCCGCGAGATTGAGCAGGGTGGCCAGGCTCATCGGCGCTGCTCCGGGGATCGCATCGTTCGATCTTAGAGCGAAGCGGACCGGACGCTTGACCTGAACCCGGGGTGAGGTTGCAGGCTTAGCGGCAGTCGAGTTCTAGGAGTTGCCGTGCACGCCATTCGCCTCGCGACCTTCGGGTCCGCCGAGAATCTGCGCTACGAGACCGTCGAGGACCCCGTCCCTGGACCGGGGCAGGTGCGCGTCGCGGTCGCCGCGAGCGGAGTCCACGTCATCGACACCGCCATCCGGCGCGGCGTCGCGGCGGGACCACTGCCCCTGCCCGAACTCCCCACCATTCCCGGCCGCGAGGTCGCGGGCCGCGTGGATCTTATCGGTCCCGGCGCCGACGAGAGCTGGCTCGGCCGCGACGTCGTCGCCCACCTGGGACCGGTGCCCGGCGGCTACGCCGAGTTCGCCGTCACCGACACCGAACGCCTGCACGAGATTCCGGCCACCCTGGACGCACCGGCCGCCGTCGCCATGATCGGCACCGGCCGAACCGCCCTGGGCATACTGCAATTCGCCGACATCACCCCGGACACCGTCGCCGTCGTCACCGCCGCCGCGGGCGGCATCGGCACCCTGCTCGTGCAGTACCTGAAGAACGCCGGGGCCACGGTCATCGGCGCGGCGGGCGGCCCGGAGAAGATCGATCTCGTCGCGCGCAACGGCGCGGATCTGGCCGTGGACTACTTCCGCCCCGACTGGGCCGATCGGATTCGCGCCGAGTTCGGCGACCGTCCCGCACAGGTGCTGTTCGACAGCGTCGGCGGCGAAACCATCCGCGTCGCACTGGGTCTGCTCGCGCCCGGCGGCACGCGCCTGATCTACGGCTTCGCCGACGACACCGCCCCGATCACCGACGAGGAGCAGGCCGCCCTCGGCGTGAGCTCCCGGTTCGTGCTGGGCCCGCCCATGCTCGAGCGCGCGGGCGGTCTGCGCAATCTCGAAAACCGCGCACTCGCCGAGGCTGCCGCCGGTCGCCTGCGCCCCGACCTGCACCGCTTCCCCCTGGCCCAGGCCGCCGCCGCCCATCACGCCATCGAAACCCGGGCCACCACCGGCAAAGTCGTGCTGATCCCCTAGCCCCTCACTCCCGCCCGCGGAAGCTGCGTTCCATGAAACGCTGGGTCGCGCCGCGGCGCAGGTCCGTCCACGCCTGGACGGGGCCGGTCCACCACGGGGTGATCTCGTGCGGGCGCGACACCACCGCGTGGCACACCAGATCCGCGGCCTCGGTGGCGGTGAGCCCGGGGACGCCGGTGAAATCGCTGGGCGCGCTCATCCGCGTGTGCACCAGGGGCATGTAGACCGAGGTCGTCGTGACATTGTCGACGGCGATCTCGGTCGCCACCGTGCGCAACCAGATGTCGAAGGCCGCCTTCGACGCGCCGTAGGCCGCCCAGCGCGGGGCGGGCGGCATACGCAGGCCCCAGGTCGAGATATTGACGATGTGACCGTTGCGGTGCTCGCGCATGCTCGGCAGCAGGGTCAGCAGCAATCGCACCGGGCCCAGGTAATTGACGTCCATCGTGCGGGTGAAATCGTGGAAGCGGTCATAGGATTCGTCGAGTGAACGGCGAATCGACTTGCCCGCGTTATTGATCACCACGTCGATCTGCCCGTGTTCGGCGAGCAGCGCGGCCCCGAGCTCCTCCACCGCCGCCATATCGGTGATGTCGGCGCGATAGATGTGCGCGACGCCATCGGCCGCGCGGATCTCGGCGGCCACCTCCTCGAGATCGTCGAGGCTGCGCGCCACCAGCAGCACGATCGCGCCGGCCGCGGCCAGCTTCTTGGCTGCCGCCTTGCCGATGCCGTGCGATGCGCCGGTGACCAGCACCACGCGCCCGGACACGGCCTCGCGCAGTTCTTTCGGTCGCGGGCGGGTGGTCGGATACAACAGCCTGGTAGCGACTCGTTCGGCGAACGGCCGCCCGTTCGAGCCGGAGTTCTCGGTGGTGTTCGGCGTCGAATTCTCACCCACGCTTCGACTGTAACCGCGTTAACGCGAGCGGGGGGCTGAGTGGAAATACCCGGGGCACACAGAGTTTTGCTACGGGATCGAGAACGTCCCCGACCGGAAAAGATGGGATGCATGTCGGCACAGACTCCGCCACAGCGGGATTCGGAAAACATCTCCATCGGCGGCTGGGTAGCCCGCGCGATCGCGGTGGTGATCTTCCTGCCGTTGCGCCTGCTCTGGGAGGGCTGCAAACTCCTGGGCCGCGTCGTGCTCACGGCGCTGCAGTACATCCTCGATCATCTACTGGTCCCGATCGGCCGCTTCGTCCGGCGCTGGATCGTGCGACCGGCGATCGTGTTCGTCAAGGATTACCTGTGGGGCCTGCTGATTCAGCAGCTGCTGTGGGGCGCGATCCTGACCCCGCTGGGCGCGCTGCTGCTCGACTTCGTCCTGCGCCCGCTGAAAAACGCCGTGGAGCAATGGATCTGGCGGCGAGCACTGCGCCCCGCGCTGGTCTGGCTCGGCACCCGTGTCATCGCCCCGGCCGCCCGGTGGCTCGATCGCCGGATTCTGCGGCCCGTGGGCCGGGCCGTCGCCGCGATCACCTGGTTCCTGGTCAAATGGCTGATCATCGCCCCGGCGGTGGCGATCTGGCGCTGGATCGTCCTGCCGATCGTGCGCGTCTTCGGGGCCGCGCTGGCCTACGGCTGGCGGGTGGCCACCATCGTCGTCGGAGTCCTGGTGGTGGCACCCTGCAGCTTCCTGTACCGCACCGTGCTGCGGCCGCTGTTCGCCGCGATCGCCACCGCGTGGCGGGCGACGGTGGTGCGCCCGCTCGGGTGGCTCTACGCGAAGGTCGTGCGACCCATGAACAAAGCGGTCGGCGACATCATGAGCGCGGTGTTCGGCCGCTGACCCCGGCGATGATCGCCATGATCCCCAGCAGGATCGCGCCCGCGGTGGTGGCCACGTGCATGCCCTGCACGAACGACGCGCGCGCGGATTCGATCAGCGCCACGTTGTCCCCGGCATGGGTGATGGTCTCCCCCAGCGTCTGACCGAAATCACCGCCGTTACGGAACACCAGCGCGGCGAGCGAGCCGAGCAGCGCCAGGCCCAGGCCGTTGCCGAGTTCGAAACTGGTCTCGGAGATCCCGACCGCGGAACCGGCGCGCTCGGGGGGCACCGAGGACACCGCCACCTCGGACACCAGGGTGAACGCGATACCCAGTCCGGCGCCGGCGATCACCGTTCCGGCGATGTAGTAACCGATCCCGTCGTGCACGCCCATGCCCAGCAGCAGCAGATTGCCGATCGAGGCCATACCCAGCGCCAGGACGAAGCTGCGCCGGTTGCCCAGCCACCGCCCGACCCGCGCGCCGGTCATCGAGCACGCGAAAACCGTGACGGCCATGGGGATTCCGAGCAGGGCGGCCTGCAGTGGATCGCGGCCGGTCACCGATTGCAGGTAGGTGCTGGTGAGGAAGCTCATGCCCGCCAGGGCCAGCATGCCGACCGTGCTCGAACCGATGGCGACCGAGAACAGGCCGCGGCGGAACAGGCTCAGATCCAGCAGCGGTTCGCTCAACTGCCGCTGGCGGCGCACGAACAGCACCAGCAGCAGCAATCCGACCAGGCCGATGCCGATCGCGGGCGCGTCGAATCCCTCGGCGGCACAGTGCTTGACCGCGTAGACCAGCGGCAGAATGCCGCCGATGGACAGCGCGACGCTCCACAGATCCAGCGGGCCCAGGGCCGAGGAGCGGTGTTCGGGCAGCAGCAGCGGACCGAAGACCAGCAGCACCAGCAGCACCGGGGTGTTGATCAGGAAGACCGAGCCCCACGAGAAGTGGTGCAGCAGTACGCCGCCGATGATCGGGCCGACCGCCGAGCCGCCCGCGAAGAACGCGGTCCACACGCCGATGGCGGTGGCGCGGGCCCGGGCTTCGGGGAAGAGGTTGGAGATCAGCGCCAGACTCGACGGCAGCAGGGTCGCACCGCCGACGCCCATGAGCGCGCGGGCCGCGATGAGCACCGGGGCGCTGGGAGCGAAGGCCGCCAGCACGGACGCGACGCCGAAGACCGTGGCGCCCGCGAGCAGGATGTTGCGCCGCCCGATGCGATCGCCCAGGTTGCCCATGGTGATGAGCAGGCCGGCGATCATGAAGCCGTAGATGTCCAGGATCCACAGCTGCTGGGTCGCCGAGGGATCCAGGTCCGCGGTCAGGGTGGGCATGGCCAGGTACAACACGGACATATCCATCGACACCAGCAGAACCGGCAGCAGCAGCACCGCCAGTCCGGCCCAGGCGCGGCGCGGCGTCTGCTCGGCAGAGCGCGCGAGAGTACTGGTCATCACCTATCCTTCGGGCTGAATTTTCGGGTCGCACGCGGCGGCCCGGGAAGTCGGAGCGGCCGTGCGTACGACGTACGCGTGGGCCGGGGTACAGTGTACGCACGCCATCGTGGAAAAGGGAAGAATTCATCCGATGACCGAGGCCAAGCTCACCCGGACGGCCATTGTCGAGGCCGCCATCACCCTCGCCGACGAAGCCGGACTGGACGCGCTGTCCATGCGCCGCATCGCCGACCGGATGGGCGCCGGAGCCATGTCGCTGTACCGGCACATCCCCAACAAGGACACGCTGCTGGCCGAGATGACCGACGAGGTGTCACGGCGCAATCCCTACCCACCCGCCGACGGACAGGGCTGGACCTGGCGCGATCGGGTGCGCATCGCCGCCGAGGTGGATTGGCGGCTGTACCGCGAACATCCCTGGGTGCTGTTCACCTTCGCGGTGCCGCGCTACAACTTCGGCGAGCACAGCCTGGTCGTGCTGGCCTGGCTGGTCGAGGGCTTCCGCGAACTCGGCGTCGACACCCGCGAGGCGACCCGCATGTCGCTGTCGGTGTGGAGCTACATCGCCGGGGTCGCCCTCCAGCACGTCAGCGCGCATCTGCTCGCGGTGCGCGACACCGAGGCCGAGCCCGGCTCGGGTCTCACCGCGCTGCTGGACGGCGACCCGCGCTGGCCCACCCCGCCCGCGCTGGCCGACCTGCACGGAATCGGCGATGCCGGACTGCTGGACCCCATCGTCATGCTGGACAGCGGATTGGCCGCGCTGTGCGACGGGTTCGAGGTCCGCACCGCGCGGTAACCCGCCGGCCGATTCCGCGCGCGGCGATGAATTCCGCCGCCGCACATCGTCCCCACTGGTGCACGCGCTGCACATCCGGCGTTCCCGCATGCGCGTGTCCATTCGATCGACGAGGAGATGACATGGCATTCACCCCGGGCACACCCTGCTGGTTCGACGTCACCGCACCCGATATCGGCGCGACCGCGGAGTTCTATCGCGGACTGTTCGGCTGGACCGCGCAGGACATGGGAGCCGAGGCCGGGCACTACACGCGACTGTCGCTGGAAGGGGCGCAGGTCGCGGGCATCGTGACCGCGCTGGCCGACGACGGCTCGGTCAAACCCGCGATCTGGCTGCCGTACTTCGCGGTCGAGGAGGTCGCCGCGACCACCGCCGCGGCCGTGGCGGACGGCGGCGCGGTGTTCCTCGAGCCGCGAGAAGCGTTCGGGGAGTTGGAGTTCGCCATCCTCACCGATCCGGACGGCGCGCCCTACGGCATCACCCGCCTCCACACCGCACCCGGCACCGAACGCTGGGGGCAGTACGACAACCCGTGCTGGATCGAGTACGGCGCGGTGCGCGCGCCCGCCGACGCGCTCGCCCACTACGGGCGGGTGCTGGGCTGGAAGTACGGCAACGCCGCCTGGGAGACCGCGACGGAGAACCCGTATCAGGCGATCTCGCTCGACGCGGGCCACGAGTTCGGCGGCGCGCATCGGGCGACGACCGGGGAGCCCGCGCCGTTCTGGGGCACCACGATTCGGGTCGCCGACGCGGACAAGGTCGCGGCGCGGGCAATTGAACTGGGCGGCAGCGTCATTCAGGAGCCGCAGGATCTGCCGGGCCCGTCCCGGGTCGGTGTCATCGCGGATCAGGCCGGGGCGGTATTCGGAATCATGGCCGTGGGCTGAGGGGCATCGCCTCACGGATGAGCCGCCGGTCACCGGGTCTCGGCCGACATACGCACGGCCATCGCCCGCAATCGGGAGTGCCCTGAACCGCGGGACCCGGACCTGCCGATCGTGGGCCACGGCGTCAACCGCGCGACCCAGCGGCACATCCAGGCTCGGCGATCAGTTCTCGATGTCACCGTCGAGGTAGACCCAGTCGCCGTCGGCGCGGCGGAATCGGCTGTTCTCGTGCAGCGCGCCCGCCGCGCCGCCGGCCCGGTAGTGCGCGCGGAACTCGACCGTGCCCTCGGAGTGGAACGGCCCGCCGCCGGTCGCGCCGAGAATCTCCAGGCGCTCCCAGCGGGTGCCCGGATCGAAGTCGACGTCGGCCGGGCGGGTGCCGGGGTCCCAGCTGCGCAGCAGATACGCCTCGTCCCGCACCGCGAACGCGCTGAATCGCGACCGCATGAGCTGTTCGGCGGTACCGGCCCGCATCGTTCCCGCGTGCAGCCGGCCGCAGCAGTCCGCGTAGGTCGCGGGCAGGCCGCAGGGGCAGTCGGTAGCGACCGGACGGGGCTTTCCACGCTTGGACATGGGCACCATTGTGCTGGGACCGGACCCGGTGCTGGACGGCGGCATACCGCACCCCCTACCGCCCCGCATCCGCACACCCGCCCGGCGCATTCGCGCATGGCCCGATGCACGAGGCGGCCGACGCCCGTGCAGTCGGCCGACCTTCGAAAGCGCGGTCGCAGAACACATATGGGCATATTCATCGGCCGCGAGACAACCGCGCCCCCTTCCCGGGTGCGCGGCCGAGGCTCGTGCGCCCGGGGTTACGACGGCTGGTGGCCGGCGGTGGGCGCGACCGTGGCCGTGGTGGCCCGGCCGTCCTTGACGTGCGCCGCGCCGCCGTGCTCGCCCTGCCACATGATGGCGGCAAGCAGGCCGACCATCAGCACGAGCGTGGCGACCGGAGCGACGAGAACGACGGTGTGGCGCAGACGGTTTCGCAGGGTCTCGGATTCGGGGTCACCGGGCTCCCGTGGCGCCATGAACCCGGGCGGCGGGAAGGTGGGTCCGTACGGGTCGCTCATACCCACCGACGGTATTGACCGGGCAACCGGCATACAAACAGCAATCGCGAGAACTGCGCCACACCGTTAGCCAAACACCAGGTCAGGGGCATTCGGTGAGCTATAACACGTCTCAGTCGGCGTCTTTGACCACCGCGTAGGCGAATCCGTCCCAGCCCTTGCCGCCGACGGTCTGCACGGCGGTGGCCTCCAGGGTCGGCTCGGCCGCGAGCAGCTCGAGCACCTCGCGGCTGGCGCGCACCGCGGCATCGGCCGAATCCGGGTCCGCGATCCCGCCGTGGCGCACCACGTTGTCGACGATGATGACCGAGCCCGGGTGGGTCAGCCGCAGCGCCCAGGTGACGTAGTTCGCGTTGTTGACCTTGTCGGCGTCGATGAACACCAGGTCGAACGGTTCGGACTCCTCCTCGGCGAGCACCGGGAGCGTGTCCAGCGCGGCGCCGACGCGAATCTCTACCCGGTCCCCCACCGCGGCGCGGTCCAGGTTCTCGCGCGCGACCTCGGCGTGCAGGGGCTCGAATTCCAGGGTGACGACCCGGCCGTCCTTGCCGACCGCGCGGGCCAGCCAGGTGGTGCTGTAGCCGCCGAGCGTGCCGATCTCGAGCACGCGGCGCGCCCGGGCGGTCCGGGCGAGCAGGTACAGGAACTTGCCCTGCGGCGGCGACACATCGATGGCGGGCAGCCCGGCGGCGGCGTTCGCCTCCAGGGTCGCGGAATCCCCGTCTCCCACCAGGGTGTCCACCAGATAGCGATCAACATCGGCCCAGTCGGCAGTAGTCATGCTCGCCAGTCTGCCACCGGGGCGAGAACGCCGGTCCCCTTCGATTCAGCGTGATCGGGATCCGGGGGCCGCGTGTGCGGGATCCGAGCTGCATCGCGACCGAGATCGACGCCATATCGCGACCGGGCACCCGCACGACGCCGCGGCGAGGGTCCATGCGGCATCGCGGCCGGGTCCACATGCCGCGATCCGCGCGCCTACCCGCGTCAGAACAGGAAGTAGCGCTGCGCCATCGGCAGTTCGGTGGCGGGCTCCTCCGCCCAGACCTCGCCGTCGATCCGGACGGTGAAGGTGTCGGGATCGACCTCGATGCGCGGCATGGCCTCGTTGCGCGGCATGTGCTCCTTGGTGCGCTTGCGAACGTTGGCCACCGGCACCAGTTTTCGATTCACCCGCAGGCGATTCGGCAGCCCGTCCTCGATGGCCTGCTCGGACACGAACGACAGCGAGGTGCCCGCCGCCACCACCGGCGCGGCGCCGAACATGGGCCGGGGCAGCACCGGCTGCGGGGTGGGAATCGAGGCGTTGGCATCACCCATGGCGGCCCAGGCGATCATGCCGCCCTTGAGCACCGCGTGCGGGCGCACCCCGAAGAAGGCAGGCTCCCACAGCACCAGATCGGCGAGCTTGCCGACCTCGATGGACCCGATCTCGTGATCGAGCCCGTGTGCGACCGCCGGGCAGATCGTGTACTTCGCGATGTAGCGCTGTACCCGATTGTTGTCCGCCGCACCGTCTCCCGCGAGCGGGCCGCGGCGCTTCTTCATCACGTGCGCGGTCTGCCAGGTGCGCATGACCACCTCGCCGATGCGGCCCATCGCCTGGGAGTCGCTGCCGATCATGGAGATCGCGCCCATGTCGTGCAGCAGATCCTCGGCGGCGATGGTGGAGGGCCGGATCCGGCTCTCGGCGAACGCCAGATCCTCGGGGATGGACGGGCTCAGGTGATGGCACACCATGAGCATGTCCAGGTGCTCGTCCAGGGTGTTGACCGTGTGCGGCCGGGTCGGGTTGGTGGAGCTGGGCAGCACGTTGAGATGCGCTGCGACGGTGATGATGTCGGGCGCGTGCCCGCCGCCCGCGCCCTCGGTGTGATACGAGTGGATCGCGCGGCCGCGAATGGCGGCGAGGGTGTCCTCGACGAATCCGGCCTCGTTCAGGGTGTCCGAATGCAGGGCCACCTGCACGCCCGACGCGTCGGCGACGGTGAGGCAGGCGTCGATCGCGGCCGGGGTGGTGCCCCAATCCTCGTGCAGCTTGAAACCGGCGGCGCCGCCGCGCAATTGCTCCCACATGGCCTCGTGCCGCACGGTGTTGCCCTTGCCCAGCAGCACGATATTCATAGGCCAGCCGTCGGTGGCCTCGAGCATGCGGCCCAGGTGCCAGGCGCCCGGGGTGACGGTGGTGGCCTTGGAGCCCTCGGCCGGGCCGGTGCCGCCGCCGATGAGCGTGGTGATGCCGCCGCCCATGGCCTCCTCGAGCAGCTGCGGGCAGATGAAGTGCACGTGGGTGTCGATGGCGCCCGGGGTGACGATGCGCCCGTTGCCCGCGATGATCTCGGTCGAGGGACCCACGACCAGATCCGGGTGCACACCCGACATGGTGTCGGGGTTGCCCGCCTTGCCGATGGCGCTGATGCGGCCGTCACGAATGCCGATGTCGGCCTTGATGATTCCCCAGTGATCGATGATCACCACGCCGGTGATCACGGTGTCCGGGGCGCCTTCGGCACGGGTGGCGCGGGCCTGGCCCATGGATTCGCGCAGGACCTTGCCGCCGCCGAACACCGCCTCGTCGCCCGCCAGACCCGGTCCGCCGCTGCGGTCTTCGGTGATCTCGATGAGCAGGTCGGTGTCCGCCAGGCGAATTCGATCGCCGGTCGTGGGTCCGAAGAGTTCGGCGTAGCGGGCGCGGGAGAGTTCGGCCATCAGGCATCCAGCTTTCCGGGAGGGGTGAGGCTGATGCCGTGGACTTCGCGGGTGCCGCCCAGCGGGACCAGCCGAACCCGCTGGGCCAGACCGGGTTCGAAGCGCACGGCGGTGCCGGCGGGGATGTCGAGCCGGTGGCCGTGCGCGGCGTCGCGATCGAAATCGAGCGCGGCATTGGCCTGCGGGAAGTGCACGTGGCTGCCCACCTGCACCGGCCGGTCGCCGGTGTTCACCACCTCGAGTTCGAGACGTTGCGCGCCGGGGTTGAGTTCGATGGTGCCTTCGGCGCAGAGGTATTCACCGGGGATCATGGGCGTCAGCCGATCGGGTGGTGGACGGTGACGAGCTTGGTGCCGTCCGGAAAGGTGGCTTCGACCTGCACGTCGTGGATCATCTCCGGGACGCCGGGCATGACGTCGTCACGGCTGAGCACGCCCCGGCCCGAGGACATGAGCTCGGCCACGGTACGACCGTCGCGCGCGCCCTCGAGCACGTGATCGACGATGAGCGCCACCGATTCCGGATGGTTCAGCTTGAGTCCGCGCGCCTGCCGCCGGCGGGCCAGCTCGGCCGCGTAACTCAGCAGCAGGCGTTCCTGCTCGTGCGGCGACAGTCGCATTCGGGCTCCTCACCGAGGTCGCGGGCGGGTCGTCGGCCATTCTGACACGGTCCGGGTTAACCCCGTGTTTCGGTGCGGGCCGGGCAGTTCGGCGCTGCCCGGCCCGGCGCGCGACGCCAGAACCCAGCCCGGTCGTTCAGTTCTGGGTGAGGTTCTGCAGCCGGACCTGCCCGCGCGCCACGGTGCGGTCCTGTTCGTCGGTGATGACGACGACCCAGAGTTGCTGCGAGCGGCCGCGATGCACGGGGGTGGCTTCACCCCTGAGCGTGCCCTCACGTACCGCGCGCAGGAAGTCGGTGTTGTTGTTGACCCCGACGACGGTCCCGCGCTCCCCCAGCCACGCGCTGCCCGCGATGCTGGCCAAGGTCTCGATGACGGTGCAGTACACGCCGCCGTTCACGATGCCGGCGGGCTGGAACTGCTGCGGGGTGACCACCCACTCGGCGGTGACGCGGTCGACGCTGAGCTCGGTGAACTTCAACCCGATGAGATCGGTGAAGGTGCCCTCACTGAATTTGGTCATGAGCTCGGGCGTCACGTCGGCCATGGACTTGATCTGGGAGAAGTCGTCGGTCATACCGTCACATTCGCACGGGCCCCGGAAATACGAAGCGGCGGGCTCCCCTCGACCGCGGCAGTGGCCGCACTCACCGGCGAGGCCCGTCCATTGGCCACTGGCGGTGATGACTGGACGGGATGGCGGGTCGCCTCGAACAGCGGTGTTGACAGCCGCAAAGCTCGGAACCGTGAGGTCTCGGCCCGGATGCCGACACCACCACTTGCTAGTTAGGTAAGCCTGACCTACACTAGTGGTGGCGCTTGGATCGAGCGAGACCCGGAGGGCTGCCGCGGTCTCGATCTCCTGCCGGGCGGTGGGTTCCCAGCTTCGGCTGCGAGAACCCACCGCCCTTTTTCTTTCCCCAGCGGAGCCCGGTCGGTCGGCCACCGGCCGAGAACCCCGCCGCCGCGGACCCACCTCGACATCGAACACGGTTCCGCGCCAATCAATCCCACGTCGTCGAGCGCGAGGCTCGAAGACCACCGACAGACTTCTCCCACGAACCGCACCGAAAGATCCCCATCGACCAACCTTGCAAGTTAGGTAAGCCTGTCCTACTATCAGGGTGGCGTTTGGATCGAGAGAGGCCCCGAGGGCTGCGGCGGCCCCCGATCCCGTGCCGGCGGTGGGTTCACTCCAAGCGGGTGGACCCACCGCCCAATTTCCGCCAATCCGAAGTACACCGCGTTTCGCCGTAGTGCGCCTGAGTCACATCCCGGTTCGAATCACGGTGGAGCTGTTCAGGTCTCGCGATCACGAGCGGCTCGATGGGACAGACGCTCAGTGAAGGTCTCAGCCCACGCCTCGGTCTCGACTTCTCGTCAGGAAGCGGACGCACCCGCGCCCGACTTGACCGGCCAGAGGAGTGACGCTCGGATTAGTTTTGGCGCAACGGGCTTCACGTGTTCCGAATGGATTCGGGCCGCAGGTCGAACTCGATGCCCGTGAGTTCCGCGGAGGCCGTCCAGAGGCGTTGCGCGATGATCGGGTCGGCGGCTTTGGCGGATCGGCCGACGAGTGTGGGATGGCCGTGCATTTCGCGTCGTCCGTCCGGACCGATGTAGCTGGCACCGGGCAGGTCCTGGGTCGCGGCGAACAAAGTGGGCAGCGCGCCCTGTTCGCTGCTTTGGGCCAGGGCGTTGCCCACCGCGCGGACGGCGGCGACGAGGAACCTGTTGCGGCCCTGGGTGCCCAGATTCGTGGCGGCGTACCCGGGGTGCGCCGCCAGCGCCCGGATCGGCGATCCGACCGCGCGCAAACGGCGATCGAGTTCCAGAGTGAACAGCAGGTTGGCGAGTTTGGATTGACCGTAGGAGGCCGCGAACCCGTACTTCCGACGGGACAGTTCGAGGTCGTCGAAGTGGATATCACCGGCCCGATGCGCGCCCGAGGCCAGCGTCACCACGCGGTCGGTGAGGTTCGGTAGCAGCAGGTTGGTCAGCGCGTAGTGGCCGAGATGATTTGTGCCGAACTGCAGATCGAAGCCGTCCGCGGTGCGCGAACCGGGAAATCCGGCCACCCCGGCGTTATTGATCAGAATGTCGACCGGCCGGTTCCAGTTCCCGGCGAATTCCCGTACCGAGGCCAGATCGGCGAGATCGAGGCGGCGAACCTCGTTACGCCCGCCCACGACAGCTGCGGCTGCTTTACCACGCTCGGTGTCGCGCACCGCGAGTACTACGTGAGCACCGGCCTGCGCGAACGCCGTTGCGGTCGCCAGTCCGACCCCGCTGTTCGCGCCCGTCACGATGACGGTGCGGCCGTCGAGCGCAGGCATATCAGTTGTGGTCCATCCGGTGCGTGCCATCCCTGCGAACCTACCCGCCAGAGTCGGGCCCGGCTCTGCGCGGAGAACACCGCGATGGGTGTTGCCACTGTCTCGCGGATGCTCGCACTCGCCGACCACGCCCTCCCAGGGATGAAATCGCCCCGGACGGGACCAGCACATGATGACGCCCGAAATGGCCTCTTATTAGGGGCTTTTCAGGCGTTGGGCAGGTGTGGGTCGCCTCGGGTGTTGCTGGCAACGCCGGACTATCGGGTCGTGTCACCGCGACGTCTCCGAATCCGCGACCGTCCGCAGCGAGCGGAGCGTCACGACGGCGAGTACGGCCGTCGTCGCCCCGCACACGAGCGCGGTGAGGTTGAGGCCGTTCGTGAACGCCGCACGGGCTGCGGCGAGGACGGCGTCACCGAGGATCGGAGGCAGGTCTGCCGCAGCGGCGTCGGCAGCTGCTAGTGAATCCTGCGCTGCCGCAGGCATATTCGGCAGCGCAGCCGCGGACATCTCGGATCGGTACACCGCGGTACCGACGACGCCGAGCACGGCGATGCCGGTGGCGACACCGAACTCCATGCCGGTCTCGGACATGGCCGCGGCCGAGCCCGCCCGCTCCGGCGGCGTGGTCCCGATGACCAAATCGGTGCCGAGCACCATGAGCGGACTGATGCCGGCGTAAACCAGGACGAAACCCGCTATCAGCAGCGGCAGACCCCCGACGGCGTCGACGAACGCCAGGGTCAGATAGCCCGATGTCGCCAGTGCCAGCGCGGCCGCGATGACGAATCGCGGCGGTGTCCTGCGGACGATGATCGGGGTCAGCGTCGAGGAGAGAATCAGCGCGCCCGCAGGAGGCAGCAGCCAGAGGCCGGCGGTAAGCGGCGTGAGACCGCGCACCAATTGCAGATATTGCGTGATGAACAGATAGCTGCCACCGACCGTTCCGAGGCCGAAGAGCAGAATGAACAGTGCCGCACGGAAAGTCGGATTGCCGAACAAGCGCAGCTCCATCAGCGGAGACTCGAGTGTGCGTTGCCTGCGCACGAAGGCCCGGCCGAATACGAAACCGACCAGGATCGACACCAACGGCAGGGCGGAAATCCCGGTCTCGGCCGCCTTTTTGATACCGAAGACCAGGGGCAGGATCGTCAGCAGGCTCAGCAGCACACTGGGCACGTCGATGCCGCCGGCGTCGGCATCCCGGTACTCCGGTAGCAGTGCCGGGGCCGTGGCCAGCAGCAGCGCCATGATCGGCACGGCGAGCAGGAACACCGAGCCCCACCAGAACGACTCCAGCATGACCCCGCCGATGATCGGACCCGCGGCCATACCGGCCGACATACACGTTGCCCACACCCCGATGGCCATCGTGCGCTGTCCGGCGTCGCGGAACATATTGCTGATCAACGCGAGGGTCGACGGCATCAGGGTCGCACCCGCTATCCCCAGCAGTGCGCGAGCGAGGATCAGCTGCAGCGGGCTGGTGGCGAAGGCCGCGAGTACCGACGCCGCGGCGAATCCGCTCGCGCCGAACATCAGCAGTCTGCGCCGGCCGACGCGGTCACCGACCGTGCCCATGGTGATCAGGAAACCGGCGATCATGAAGCCGTAGATGTCGGCGATCCACAGCTGTTCGATTCCGGTCGGCCGCAGATCCGCCGTCAGGTGCGGTACGGCCAGATAGAGGACGGTGACATCCATCGCGAGCAACAGGGTGGGCAGGGTGAGTACCGCGAGGCCGAGCCATTCGCGCGGGCCTGCAGCGGATTCGACCGTTCGATGGCTGGACGGAGAGTGGGAATCGGACATGCGGCTACGCTAAAGTCTCACATCAATGTGAGAGTCAAGTATCCGCAGGAGGTTCGGTGCGAATCGGGGCATTGCAGCGGCGCACCGGCGTGAGCCCGCGTCTGCTGCGTTACTACGAGGAGCAGGGACTGCTGCACCCGTACCGGCACCCGTCGGGGTACCGCGAATACACCGAATCCGACGTCGACACGGTGCTCAACATCCGCAACCTGCTCGCCGCGGGCCTGTCCACCACGACAATCGCCGACCTGCTCCCCTGCATGTCCACCGGCGATGGACAACTCATCGCCGACTGCCCCGAACTGTTGGTCGACCTCTATCGCGAACGCGACCGCATCACCGCGAACATCATCGACCTGGAAACCGCCCGCCGGGCGCTGGACACCGTAATAGCCACCGCGCCAGCCGAAGTCGTCAATGCGGTCGAACGTTCAGCCACCTGACCACGCCCGGGACCGTTCCCGCTTCGACCTGGACCTGACCGTCGAGAGCGGCCGCATCACTCGCTACCACGTCCGTGCGACAGCCAAAGGTGCGCGACGGGCCGACACGGCACGATGCCGAGCACTAAGGTTCCGGACATGAGTGAGCAGTTTCCGGACCGAATCTGGGGTTCGCGCACCAACCTCCTTTCCCGTGTTGCCAGCCCGTTCGCCGCGACCAAGCTCGGGTCTCTGGTGGTACGCAAGCTCACGCCGCTGGATCGGCGGATTCTCGAGCGCACCGGCTGCAAATACACCGTGCTCGGGCCGATCGGCGCGCCCGTCATCCTGCTCACCACCATCGGGCGCAAATCCGGGCAGCCCCGCACCACCCCGCTGCTGTACGTACATGACGGGGACACGCTGTACGTGATCGGCAGCAATTTCGGACAGCAACACCACCCGGCCTGGACCGGGAACCTGCTTGCCAATCCCGACGGCGAGGTCACCATCGCCGGACAGCGGATTCCGGTGCGCGCCGGCCTCATCGAGGACGAGACGCGCAAGCGCGAGATCTTCGCGCGATTCGAGGAGACCACACAGGCGTACACCGCCTACAAGAACCGCACCGCGCGCGATTTGCGCATTTTCGCCCTGACAAGATAGGCCGGTGGCCGACTCAGCAAGCAGTGTGGCGCGTTCGGCCCCGTGTCGAGGGTGCCTGGACCTCACCTTTGACGACATGGCAAAGGCAAAGGAATACGTCTATCTCACCGAGTCGGCCGCATGGTTCGTGGCGTCCGATATCGGCGAGCGCCTCGTCCGGTGGGAATCCCCCGCGAAAACCGATCCCGGGTACCCCATCGCCGAGCGGTACGACATGTCAGACGAGCGCTTGACGCTCGCATGACAGTCCAGTAGCGGTCGTCCATGTCACTGCACGCGAGGATCCAGACCCTGCAAGCGGGTTCTCAGTGGTGCGCCGGCCGATCGACGGCGGACAGCGGCGGTGATGTGAGTCACACATCCCGTCTCATTAGTCCCGATCCATGGCCGCCGCTCCCGGTTGACTGAAGGATCTCGGTCGACCGCCGGCCAACGCCTCAGAGATCGGCGACAAGGTAAGGAACGCGATGACACCACCGAAGGAGAACGCGCTCGCCGCGGCCGTCCGCGCGGCCTCGAGCCGTGATGCCGACCTCCATATCCTGAACAAGGACGAAGACCGCTGGGACAGTCGACCGTGGAGCGAGGTGCTGGCGCACGCCGAGGGCATCGCCGCTCACCTGCAGGACCGAGGGAGCGCGGCAGGGCCGGTGGCGGTGATCGGCGAATCGGGCTATGAAACCGTCACGATCGTGCTCGCGGCGTGGCTGGCCGGACGCGCCTCCACCCTGCTGCCGGGGCCCAACCGCTTCACGAGCCTGGATTCGTGGGCCGCGCGAACGACGACCCAGCTCGGCGCGTTGGGCGTGGGGCAGGTGTATTGCCAGGGCACCGCGCTACATGCGCTGGGCGGGGTCCAGGCCGCCGAATCCGGCTTCCGCACAGGGGGATTCGACGAAGTCGACCTCTGGCGTACCGCGCCGGCGGGATTCGGGCCGACACCGACAGCGGTCGATGCCGTCTCGATCTATCAGGGCACCGCGGGATCCACCGGTATGCCGAAGGCCGTCGCGCTGACCGCGCCCGCTGCGCTGGCGAATGTCCGAGATGTGCTTGCGCGCCAGCAGTTTCGAGACGGTGACGTCCTGTGCAGTTGGTTGCCGCTGTATCACGACATGGGTTTGATGATGCTGCTCGCGGGATTGCTGACCGGCGCTCCCACCTGGCTCGCACCGACCTCCGCATTCGCGAAATCACCCTTCGACTGGCTGCAATGGCTCACCACCAGCGGCGCGACCGTTACTGCCGCACCGAATTTCGCCTACGCGCTGGTCGGCCGCTACGCGCGGCTGTCCGCCGGCGCGGATCTGAGCGCGCTACGGGTCGCCATCAACGGTGGTGAACCCATCGACGTCGCCGCGACGCAGCGATTCAGCGAGCAGCTCGCGTCGGCGGGGTTCGACGCGAGCGCGGTATGCCCGTCCTACGGGCTCGCCGAGGCCACCTGTGCGCTCACGATGCCCACGGCCGGGACCGGACTCACCTACGACGAGGTACCGGCGCCCGATGGAACGACACATCGGGCCGCACTGCTCGGCTCGGCGCTCGACGGTGTCGAGCTCCGAGTCGCGCCCACCACCCACAACACCGAATTCGATGCCGTACGCCCGGTCGGCGAGATCCAATTCCGTTCCGCCGCACAGATGATCGGGTATCACGGTGACACCCCGATCGGCGCCGGGGAATGGATCGGCACCGGAGACCTGGGCTACCTGGTCGACGACCAGCTCGTCGTCTGCGGCCGCAGCAAGGAGTTGATCACCATCGCGGGGCGGAACATCTTCCCGCAGGAGATCGAGCGGGCGGTCGTGGGTGTCGCGGGGGTTCGCCCGGGCGCCATCGCCGCGGTCAATGGTGGTGGCAGTGGAGCACGGCGCGACCAGCTCGTCGTCGTGGCCGAGTACTCCGGCGACGACAAGAAAGCCGCTCGCCGGTTGATCTCCGAACGGGTCGCGGCCGAATGCGGGGTCACGCCGGGGTTGGTGGATCTGGTCCCGGTCGGAGAACTCCCCAAGACCACCTCGGGCAAATTGCGACGCGTGGAGATCGCGGCCGGGTATCGCTGAACCACCTGCCATCTCACGCCACTCGACCACGGCAACATCACCGATCGCGCCGAAGGTGGTCACCGCCCGGTCTGCGAAACAGCGGTCTTCTCACAGCACAGCGCCCGCGTCGTCGTTGACGCGGGCGCTGTGTCGTTCGTTCCGGGAATCAGTGCGCGAGCACCGGTTCCCCTTCCGCGGGCGCCGGAACCGTGTTGGGCATCAGGATCCCGGTCAGGACCGCGCCCGCCACGAAAATCGCGGTGGCCCACCAGAAGCTGGTGGTGTAGCTCTCGATCTGGGCCTGTGCGGCAGCCAGTGCGCTGGGCTGATGCGAACCGAGGTAGTCGGTCGCGGCCGAGGCGGCGATGGTACTCAGCAGCGCGGTGCCGATCGAGCCGCCGACCTGCTGGCTGGTGTTGACCATCGCCGAGGCGACGCCCGCGTCCTCGTGGTGTACGCCCGAGGTCGCGCCCTGGAAGGCGGTCGACATCGCGCCACCGAGGCCGAGGCCCATGAGCACCAGTGCCGGAAGGATATTGGCGACGTAGGAGCTGTCCAGGCTGATCTGGGTCAGCAGGCCCATGCCGGCCGCGGCGACCAGGAAGCCCGCGCTCACCACGATCTTCGGGCCGAGTTTGGGCAGCACCAGCGAGGGCACGGTGGTCGAGGAGATGACCATGCCCGCGACCATCGGCAGGAAGGCCAGGCCGGTCTTGATCGGCGAGTAGCCCATGCTCAGCTGCATGTAGTAGGTCAGGAACAGGAAGATCGCGAACATGCCGATGCCCATGACGAACACCGTCAGGTACGACCCGCCGCGGGTGCGATCGAGCACGATGCGCAGCGGCAGCAGCGGATTCGCGACCCGGGTCTCGAGCCACACGAAGACCGCGAGCAGGACCGCGCCGCCGATCAGGAAGCCCAGCGTGACCGGATTGGTCCAGCTGGTCGACTCGGCGTGCGAGAAGCCGTAGACGATGCCGAACAGCGCGGCCGTGACCACGAGGGTGCCCGGGATGTCGAGCTTGGGGCGTTCGGTGACCGCGTGCTTGGCCAGCAGCAGCACCGCGCCGACCAGCGCGACGGCGGCGAAAGCGAGGTTCACGAACATCACCCAGCGCCACGACGCCCATTCGGTGAGCATGCCGCCCAGCAGCAGGCCGATGGCGCCGCCGGCGCCCGCGACGGCACCGAAGATGCCGAAAGCCTTTGCGCGCTCGGACGGTTCGGTGAAGGTGACACTCAGCAGCGACAGGGCCGCGGGCGCGAGCAGCGCGCCGAACACACCCTGGCCGACGCGCGCGGCGACCAGCATCTCGAAGCTGGTGGCCGCGCCGCCGATGGCCGAGGTGACCGCGAAACCGACCAGACCGACGATGAAGGTGTTGCGACGGCCGAACAGGTCGCTGAGCCGACCACCGAGCAGCAGAAGGCTGCCGAAGGCCAGCGCGTACCCGGTGACCACCCATTGGCGGTCGCCGTCGCCGAAGCCGAGGTCCGCCTGCGCCGCGGGAAGCGCGATGTTCACGACGGTCGCGTCGAGTACGACCATGAGCTGTGCGACGCCCAGAACGGCGAGCACCCACCAGCGCAGAGCATGCGAGCCGCGGCGGCCCGAATCCGTCTTCTCGGGGGCGGGTGCCCCACGGTCGTACGTGGTTGTCATGAGTCCCCTTGGTGTCGAAGCGTGATGCGGAGGGCGAATCTCCGCTTATCGAGTAAGCTAGCACCATAACGGAGGACATTCCTCCACTTAGTCTCGCGCGTCTCATCGGGAGGCACATGTGAACCACACCACAACCGGGTCCCCACCTCGGCGTTTGCGCGCCGACGCGGTCCGCAATCAGCGCCGGATCGTCGAAGCGGCCCGCGAGCTCTTCGCCGACCGCGGGCTGGAGATCTCCCTCGATGACGTGGCCGAGCGCGCGGGGGTGGGCATCGGGACGGTCTACCGCCGCTTCACGGGCAAGGACGAACTGATCGCCGAGGTCTTCGCGGCCAATGTCGGCGGGTTCGCGATCGCCGCCGAGACCGCGGCCGCCCACCCCGACCCGTGGGAGGGGCTGGTGCAGTTCTTCGAGTACGCGTGCACGCACCTGGCCACCAACCGCGGGCTCAGCGAAGTGATGCTGGAACTCGACAACGATCTCGACGGCCTGGCCGAGATGCGGAATCGCATCAAGCCGGTCATCTCGGCGGTGGTCGGTCGCGCCTGCGCGGCGGGCGTGATCCAACCCGATATCGAGCCGTCGGACATCTTCTCCCTGGTCCACATGATCGATTCGCTGGCCGAGTTCGCCAGACCGGTGAACCCCGACCTCTGGAGGCGCTACCAGGCCGTCGTCCTCAACGGGATCCGCGGCGACGCGGCTCCTCGCCTCGCGCTGATCGTGCCCCCGCTGACGGACGAACAGGTGGAGATGGCGAAGTCCCATATCTGTACGGGCCGGAAGCGCTGATACGCCGGCCTGCTCGCCGGCCGATGTCAGTTCCCGTCATCGCCCGCACTCCCCCTGTTCGTCCGATAACGCGCGGCAGAGTGTCACCGGCTCCGGACATCCGAGAGACCCGAAACGAGGTTCGCCGGGCTCAGTTGCCGTAGCGAGCAGCCTGTGCGGAGGTATCCGGCTCGGGTATGTAGCTCGCGGCCGAGGGTTCGACCGGCTTCTCCTCGATCCACTCGCGCGGCTCGGGAGGCAGATGCCGCCAGTGCGCCCGCGGATCGGGCTCGGCGTCGTTCGCGGTCACTTCAAGATCCCCGTCGTACCTGCGCCGAAGAGTGCGAGTCCGGCCATCGTGACGGCCGCGATGATTGCTTTCACTGTGTTCCCCCTTGTTCACGAAAATCAGTCTGCTGTTGACGAACCCTTGAAGTCGGCCTGCCGATCCCCGGGTATGCCGTTCGACACCAACACTTTCCGTGGTGCCGAGTGGCGAACACCAGTGAAGTCCTCAACGCCGGTGCGAGGAAGCGGACACGGGCTCGGATCGCGGGAATGTGCTGTTCCAAGCCATGATTCGAGTTATCCGGTCAGGACACCATGGACGGATCAGCCGTCCCTTCACGCCCGAGTTCGAAGACAGCATCGACCGGCGAGCGCCGGCGCCCAGTGGAGAGTTGGTGGATTCCGGCAACCGCTCCGTTTCACCCACGCAGTTCGATGAGGAATCGCTCGGCGCGCTCGGCGAACAGGTGCGCCTCACGCTTCCGAGCCAGGGCGCGGGCGCGCTCGGCCGCGCGGAACGCGGCGTGATCGTCGCCCTCGGCCCGGGCGAGTTCGGCGCGGACGAGGATGGCGAGGGGCTCGGCCGATCGCTGCCCGTAGCGGATGAGTGCGTCGTCGGCGCGATCGAGGGCCGCCGCGGCGGCCGCCGAAGAGCCGGCGGCCAAATACATTTCGGCCAGCAGCGCGAGCCAGGTCGAGACGCAGGTCCGTGCGGGGCTGCTGAGATTGCCGCGGATGAGCTCGTCGGCCGCGCCGGCGGCATCGGCCGGAGCGAGTCCGGTCAGTGCCTGCCCCCATAGGCGAGCCAGTCGCAGGTAGGTGCCGAGGGAGACGAACGAGAACTCGGGATCGACCGCTATGCCGCGGTCGGCCGCCCGCAGTGCTCCGAGCGCATCACCCGCGACCGCGGCGGTTCTGGCCTCGAACGAGGTGGCGACGGTGACCGCGTAGGGATCGCGACCGGCTGCCATGCCGAGGATGGCGAACAGGTCGTCGGCGCGTGCCAGGTCGCCGTGGTAGCCGGTGATCTCGGCGAACATACCCGCGGCCATCAACTGCACACCGTCACGAACCGGGTCGTTCTCCAGCGGATCGAGCTGCGGCACGAGGGCCGGGCTGATGGCATCGAGGCGGCGGAAGGATTCTCCGACCTCGCCGATGCACCAGCGATGGATGCCGACGGCGGTCGTTCCGTACATGCGGACGACGGGATCGGCCGATGTCGAGGCGAGCCGGTCGAGCTGGTCGGCGAGCACGGTGCTCTGCTCGAGTTGCAGTCCCTGACCGTGCGCGGTCCAGCGCGAGAACAGAAATCCGGTGGCGACGCGTTCGTCCCCGAGTCGCCTGGCCACCTGCTCGGCCCGCTCGAGCAGGCTGACCGAGGCGATGCCGTACATCGAGCGCATGCCCACGACCGCGATCAGCTGCGAGAGGGCGGCGAGCTCCAGTTCGGGTAGCGACGCCTTGCGCGCCAGCTCGACCGCGGACCCGAGGTGTCGTTCGGCGGCCTGCAGCGAGGTCTTGGCGGTAGCCCGGGAACCCGCGCCGATCAGCGCCGAGACGGTTCGGCCGGGATCGGTGATCGGACCCGCCGACCACAGGTGGTGCGCCAGCCGTTCGGGAGCGGACTCGTCGCTCAGCGCGCCCGTCTCGATCGCGTCCGCGATATGTCCGTGGATCGCCGAGCGCCGCACCGGCGAGACTCCCTCCGACACCGCTTGGCGAACCAGGTCATGGGTGTACCGATAGGAGAAGGGATCATCGGCTACCGGGCCGATCAATCCGAGATCGCGCACCGGCTCGAGCCGCTCGAGGCAGGTTCCGACGTCGAGGGACGCCGCACGGGCGAGTAACAGCAGCTCGACCGAGCGCCCGATCAGCGCGGCCACCTCGAGCAGCGCGATCGTGTCACCGCCCAGGGCGGCCAGCCGGTCGCGCACGACATCGCGCACGGTGAGCGGAACACCGCTCAACGCGACGGCCTCGGTGGCGCTCACACCTTGCGGCCCGAGTAGCCGTGCCAGTTCTCGCACGAAAAAGGGGTTGCCGGTGGTGCGTCGGTAGATCATCTCGATGACCTCGGCCGGGGGGATGGTTCCGGTCTCGCTGCGCACGAGCTCGCCGACCTCCACCGGAGCGAGTGGGCCCACGAATATTCGCCGGTGCCCGGAGGTTCGGCTCATCGTCGCCAGGGTTCGGGTCAGTTCGAGGCTCGGGGCCGTGCCTCGGTCTCGCATCGCGGCGATCACCGCCACCGCGGGCGGAAGCCGCTTGACGACGGCATCGAGCAGTTGCAGCGAGCTGGGCTCGGCCCACTGCAGGTCGTCGAAGATGAGCGCGACGGGCCGGGCCGCAGCGGTTTCGGTGATCACATCGACCATCTGCTCGAGCAGCCGGAAGCGAGCGTTTCCATCGAGATTGGCGGGCATCTCGTCGCGATGGGCGCCCACGAAGTGACCGAGGTCGCGCGAGAGCCAGTGCTCACGCCGCGCTGCCGGCAGCGCGTCGAGGAGTCCGGTCGCCACTTCGACCCAGGGCCACATCGTCGGGGCGCCGTCACCGTCGAGGCAATGGCCCCAGACGACCAGGGCCTCACGGGATTCGGCATCGTGCGCGAGGAACTCCATCAGTCGGCTCTTGCCCACTCCGGGCTCGCCCTCGAGCACCACGATCGCCCGCCCACCGAGCAGCGCCGGTTCCAGGGCTCGATCCAGGGCGGCCAGTTCCTCGGATCGGCCGACGATCCCAGGTCGCGCGACCGGTGTCCGCAGGCTCTCGTCCGCTGGCGACAGCGCGCCGAGAGTGGCTGTGGGCGAGGGGATTACGGGGGACGTTCGCACGGCATCCGACCCGGCCGTCAGCTGGGTCAGGACGCCCTGGCGGGCCGCGCGCAGGATCGTGCCGGGGTCGATGCCGAGCTCCTCGTCGAGTCGCCGCCGGACCGCGTCGAACACCTCGAGGGCTTCCGCCTGCCTTCCGGCCCGCCCGAGCAGGGTGACCAAGGCGGCCTGTACCGGCTCGTGCAGGGCAGCCATCGCGGCCGCGCGCCGCAGGGCGGGAAGCGCGCGAGTCGATTCACCGAGCGAGTCGGCGAGCCGAGCCACTTCGACACAGGTTTGGAGGAACTCGTCGTTCAGAGCGGCGAAGATCGGTGCCGCGTCGGGATTGTGCGTCCAGCCATCACCGGCCGGGCCGCTCCACAGCGCGACGGCGTCCAAAAAGCGATCGAATGCGGCCGCGGTGTCGCCGGCGGCGAGATCGGACCGAGCGCGAGCGGTGAACTCCCGGAATCGGGCGAGGTCGAGGATGTCGGGCCCGATCGTGCAGACATACCCGCTGGCCCGTTTGAGCAGGAAGGCGCCGGACTCGCGGGCAGGCAGGTCGGGTTGCAGAATTCGGCGGATGGCGCCGATGTACTTGTGCAGCACATTGAGTGCGCTCGCCGGTGCGTCCTCGCCCCAGATCAGGTCGATGAGCTCGTCGGCCCCGGTCGGGCGGCCGTGGCGGGCGAGCAGCAGGCCCAGAAGGTAGGCCTGCTGACGAGGTCCGGCGTGCAATTCGATCTCGCCCTGCCATACCCGCAGGGGCCCGAGCACCTGCAGGCGCAGCTCATCGGCCGCCGCTTCGGGCTCCGCGTCATCTGCGCTCTGCACGAAGAGCTCGATGGTCATGTGCGACTCCCTGGATAGGCGACCCAGTCGTCGAACCCTTGATCGGGGGCTGCTCCGGCGTGGCGTCGAGGTACACTCTACTGGCTGGAGTGCCACTCCAGCCAGTAGAGACCTTCGAGCACAGCGGGTGATGGGGACGAACACCCGCTGCGCACGGTGTTCCGCCAAGGGGAAAGGCAGTGCGGCAGTCGATGTCCGAGCAGACCGAGCAGGCAACGACTCGAAACCGGCGCGACGAATACGCCGAGATGACCCGCCGCGGGGTCGTCGCGGCTGCCCGGAAACTGTTCGCGGACCACGGCTACGAGCGGACCACGGTCGCCATGATCGCCTGCGAGGCGCGCGTCTCCCCCGCCACCGTCTACGCGCAATGCGGCGGCAAAGAGGGGCTGCTCGGCACCCTGATGGACATGTGGACCACGAGCCCGACGGTCGGCCGCATCATCGGTGACGCCGAGCGTGGCCGCACCGGCCGCGACAAACTGCGCATCCTCGCCGAGGGATACGTCGCCCACGCGGCCGAGGCCGGGGACATCATGCGCATCGTCGAACGGGCGGCGGCCAGCTCACCTCAGGCGCAGGAGTTCATGCGGATCGCCGACGGGAGACACACCGAGGCGCTCGAGATCATCACGCAGGGCATCGCGGATATCGGCGAGCTCGCCGACGGACTCTCGGTGACCGACGCGGCGCGGATCATCTTCTTCCATTTCCGGAACCCCCAGCTCGTGCTGGCGTCGGAGACCTTCGGATGGGGTATCGACCGGGCGCAGCGCTGGCTGCTCGAGCGCGTCGAATCCGCCGTTCTCGAGCCCTGACCGTGCCCGTCAACTGATCGTCAACAACGCTCTCCTACGCTCGCGACGAGTACGAGGTCACCGAGAACCGGAGTCGAGGACGCGCTGACATGGTCTCTGTCCACCACCGCTATGCCAACGTCGGTGGGCACCGAGTGTTCTTCCGCGAGGCCGGTTCTCGTGACCATCCGAGCGTGGTGTTCCTGCACGGATTCCCGACCGGCTCGTCGATGTTCCGGGGGCTTTTGCCGCTGCTCGCGGACCGGTGGCATGTCCTCGCGCCCGATCTGCTCGGATTCGGACTCTCCGACGCGCCACCGGCAGAAGAGTTCGCATACTCCTTCGATTCGCTGGCCACCATCACCGCCGGACTCCTGACTCAGCTCGGCATCGACCGCTACGCCCTCTACGTGCACGACTACGGTGCACCGATCGGCTGGCGTCTCGCGCTGCGGACGCCGGAGGCGGTGCGGGCGATCGTCAGCCAGAGCGGCAATGCCTACAACGAGGGATTGCAGCCCGAGTTCTTTGTCCCGCTGCGCCGGTACTGGCAGAACCCGGTGCCGGACGCCGAAGCGGGTGCACGCGAAATGCTCACCCTCGACCTGATCCGGTGGCTGTACGTATCGGGCGAACCCAACGAGACGCTCATCGATCCGGCGACGTGGACGCGCGACTACGACCTGATCACCCGGCCCGGCAATGACCGGGTACAGCTCGCACTGTTCGGCGACTATCCCGCCAACCTGATGCTGTACCCCTTGGTACAGCGGTACTTTCGCGCCAGCCAGGTGCCCCTGCTCGCGGTGTGGGGCCGCAACGACCCGGTGTTCGGGCCCGCGGGCGCGCTCGCCTTCGTCACCGATCTCCCCGATGCCGAGGTGCATCTACTCGACGGCGGACATTTCCTGCTCGAAACCGCTTTGCACGACGTCGCCGCTCTGGTAGTGGGCTTCCTCGGCAAACACCTCTGAAATCGGATGTGCGGGTACACAAATCGGTCACTCGCCATCAACAGGCCCTGGTTAGCGTTCGAGTATCGGCCATCGCATCCCGATGGACGAGTCCGCCGCCCCGGGCGGTTCACGAAAGAAGCCCATCATGTCGAACTCCCCCACCGTCGTTCTGGTCCACGGCGCCTTCGCCGACGCCTCGAGCTACGCCCCCGTTGTCCGCCGGCTCTTGGATGCGGGCATCGAGGTGGTAGCGCCGCCGTCGGGCAATCGCAGCCTCGCCGCCGACGCCGCCTACATCGCCTCCGTGGTGCGCCGGATCGACGGCCCGGTCCTGCTCGTCGGGCATTCCTACGGAGGAGCGGTCATCACCGTCGCCGGCAACGAACCCAACGTCGCCGGCCTGGTCTATCTGGCCGCATATGTGCTCGCCGAGGGCGAGAGCCTGGGCGAACTGCAGAACCGCTTCGCCCCCTCGCCCCTGGGCGAAGCCCTGGTCTACACCCCGTATCCGATCGAAGGAGCAGCCGAGCCCGGCACCGACGTGTCGGTCGACGTCACCCGATTCCCGGCGATCTTCGCAGCCGAGGTCGACGCCGCGCTGACCACGGTCCTGGCCGTGTCCCAGCGCCCGCTCGCCGCGGCCGCGTTCGGCGAACCCGCTGTCGGCGCGCCCGCCTGGGCCGAGAAGCCGGCGTGGGGCATCGTCGCCTCCGCCGACCAGGCGATCAACCCCGACGTGCAGCGTTTCGGCTACGAGCGCGCCGGAGTATCGGTCGTCGAGGTCGAGTCCTCACACCTCGTCATGCACGCCCGTCCCGCGGAGGTCGTCGCTGTGATCCGCGAGGCTCTCGCCGCCGTGACCGCCGCGCAGAACGAGCCGGCCGAATCGTCGGCGCGGTAAGCAGCGGCGCGGACGCGATGACCGTGCAGCTCTCGAGATGTCCGGAGAGCTGCACGATCGGCGCCGAAACGGATTGAGCCCGTGCACAACCCACGACAGAACGGAACCGCAATGACTCTGACCTCCACGGAACTCGACGAGATCACCGCCGCGAACGCCTCCGGCAAGACCCCGGTCGTGTTCGTGCACGGCCTCTGGTTGCTCTCCAGCAGCTGGCGCGTGTGGCGTGACCTGTTCGAGGACCAGGGCTATGCCACCCTCGCTCCCGGCTGGCCCGACGACCCGGACACGGTCGATCAAGCGAAGGCCAACCCGGACGCCTTCGCGGGGAAGATGGTCAATCAGGTCACCGAGCACTACGCCGAGGCAATCGACGCCCTGGACCGAGCACCGGTGGTGATCGGTCACAGTTTCGGTGGCCTCATCGCGCAGAAGCTCGCCGGCGAATCGAAGAACGCCGCAACGGTCGCCATCAGCCCGGCCCAGTTCCAGGGTGTGACCGCGCTCCCGCCCAAGGCACTCAAAGCCGCGGCGCCCGCGCTACTCCGCTTCAATCACACCAGGCACGGCGTGACACTTACCTGGGAGCAGTTCGCGTTCGGCTGGTCGAACGCGCTGAGCGAAAGCGAGGGTCGCGCACTCTACGAGGAGTTCCACGTCCCCGCGTCGAGTGTGCCGATCTTCCAGGCCGCGACCGCCAATTTCAATCCGTTCGCGGAGACGAAGGTGGTCACCGACAATCAGAACCGAGGGCCGTTGCTACTGATCGCCGGCGCCGAGGACAACACCGTGCCGCAGGCGGTCGTGGAGAACGAATACCGCATACAGCAGAAGAAGGTTGCCGATACCGAGCTTGCGATCGTTCCGAACCGGGGACACTCGCTGATCATCGACTCCGGCTGGCGGGAGGTCGCCGACCTCGCCCTGGCGTTCGTCGACAAGCATTCGTCGCGATTCAACCGCTAGCACGCACGCGGCCGCAGCCCGGCTATCGCACGATCAAACGCGAGTCTCGATAGCCGCTTCCGTCGCCGCCCGGGGCAGGGTCAGATCTGCAACCCTTCCTCGATTCTGCGCAGGTTGTGCCGTGCCAGAGCGAGATTGGCGCGTGAGCGGTCCAGCGCCAGATACAGGAACAGGCCCGCGGACGGCTGCGAGTTCAGTGGGCGTAGCAGGTGGTACTGGCCCGCCAGGGTGATCAAGATGTCCTCGATGCCCTCGTTCAGGCCCATCTGCTCGATGGTGCGCATCTTGGCGCGCACCACCTCGGTGTTCCCGGCCGCCCCGACCTGCAGGTCCAACCCCGGCGAGCCACCGGCCGTGCCGAGGGTCATCCCGCTGGTGTAATCGACGACCGCGGCGCCGAGCGCGCCGTCGACGTCCATCATTTCCTTCAACGCCACATCCAGATTCGACATCACACGATCCCTTCTTCATGGACTGCGGTGCAATGCAATTCAGGTGGTGCTCGTCGCGGCCGCCGAGGTCAGCAACTCCGCGATCTCGCGGGCGACCGGTCGCGCTTCCAGGTGTACGCGCGCCAGTACCGCGTCGGGGTCGGTCAGCACGGTCAGGACCGCCGTGGCGCCGGCGCCGTAGACCACGGCCCGTCCACCACGTCCTTCGATGACGACCTCGTTCAGGTCCGAAGCGTGGGTGGTCGCGATGAACCGCACCGACAGCGACCACTGGGTCGCCGCCAGCGCCGCGATCCCGCTGGGCTCGATCTCCGCGGGTAGGTTGTGTGCGATCACCAGCCCGTCGCTGGAGGCGACCAGTGCGCCCATCAGATACGGGACGCGGTGACGCAACGCTCGCAGCTGAGTATCGATCGATAGATGCGACGACACCGACTCCTGAGATAACAACGGCCGTCCCCTTCCCTTGTCCACGCACGAACCACCTCGCCCGCCTCGACGGCGAGTCGAGCCGCAAGCGATGAACAGTCGTGTTCGACGTTGCACGGTCCTGGAACCCCGTAGCGCCGACCGCCCGGTGTCTTGCCGATCGAGTACGCCGGATACACCTCCCGAACCGCTATCGGTTGCACCCCAAGTCAATACGCCGATCAGAACCGCCGTCGCCGACCTGGCTGAGCCTCGCCCACGAGGTCCACACTGCGTATCTTCGTTCCCGGTATGGATATGAGGCGGTCACGCCGCGGTTCTAGCGGCGATGCGCCAACTCTTTTGCGCAACAGCTCTATTCGCAAGTGCACGAGCATCGAACGAGGCACTCACACAGTGCCCGCATCGGGTCGAGCCACCTGCATTTCCCGAACGATGTTGGGATACCGGCAGTTTCGAGGCTGTTCGTTCGGATACGAACAAGCATAGCGACCCGGCGGCGAAATCGCAGCAACATCGGCCAGGAACGGGAACGAGAGGATCGCAACGGTCCGCCGGGCGTCATGAGGCTCTCTCGTGGTTGTCGTCGCCCCCGCGGGTGCGGACGGTGGTCAGGACCGTGAACGCGAACATCAGGCCGATCAGTACGGCGAACCACTCACCGAACCTCGCGTACGGGGTCGGATCAGCGGGTTGGGTCACGGTCGCCAGCACACTCGCGGTTCGGGTGAAGTCCGCTGGGGCGGTGGCACGGATCCGGCCGTTCGCGTCGCTGAGAACCAGGTCGCCCAGCTGTGCCACACGCGCGACGCCGACGCCGGATTCGACGCCGCGCAGCACTGCCATGCGACTGTGCATCCAGTGGTCGTCGCGAAAGTCCAAGGCGGGGACCAGCAGTAGCGAGGCGCCCTGGTTTCTGTTGGCGCGGACCAGGTCCGGGAAGTCCAGATCGAAGCACACGGCCATCGCCCAGTCGGTGCCGGGCACGGGTGCCAGGCGGGTGCCGGGGACGAGTTCGGCCTCCCATCCCGCGACCAGGTGCTGTTTGGCGTAGACCAGCCCGGACGGGAAGTCGATGGCCGCGTTGACGCTGGTCTCGCCGCGACTGAGAACGAGTCCGGCGACGATGTGCACGTCACGTCTGAGCGCGACGTCGGTGAGCGGACCGGCCAGGACCGGGAGGGTGGCTTCATCTGCCCGCCACGACTTTTCCGGGAGCACGACAACTCGTGCTCCGTGGTCGGCGACCCGTTCCACTTCGGCGACCACTCTGATGATCATGTCGTGTCCCTCCGGGGTATCGACGGGTACGAAATCGTCCGGCTGAGCCACCGCGACGAGAGCGATCGGCACCGAATCGGGTCCCGCGGGCGCGGACAACCGCCACGACCCGTACCCGGCGACCGCGACGCCCACCGCGCACACACCGACCGCGCAGCGAATCCGCTGCTGCCGCGGCACTCGATCATCGATCAGCACCGTGACCGCGGCCGGGATCAGCAGAATCAGGAAGCAGATGCCGAGTCGTCCGGTCACCGCGGCGATTTGAATCAGGGGCAGGACCTCGGTCTGGGTGTAGGCCAGACTCCACCAGGCGCCGAACAGGCCGGTGGCCGAGAACAGGAACTCCATCAGCGCCCAGCCCGCGGGCAGTGTCAGCAGTGCCGCGCCCGCCCGGCCCCTGCGAATCAGCGTGCCGGTCACAGTGATCAGAGCGGCATAGGTGAGGGCCGTGCCGCCCAGCAGCAGGATCGTCGGCAGCGGGGGCTGTTCGAGCGTGCGGGAGAAATAGACGGCGAACGGGATGGCGCCGGCGAGCCAGGAGACGAGCGCGGCGGCGAAAGCGATTCGGCGGGGCACGCGCGAGGCGATCAGCAGCACCGGAAGCGGTGCCAGGGCAACGATCCCGGGATACGGGTGCAATCCGGTCCCGAACAGCCACAGCGCGGCCGAGACAGCCACCGAGACCACCACCGGCAGATATGTTTTCACACCGTCGATGCTGGTTCCGCGGGCTCTCGCGCACATCGCCGACAGGAGCGAGTTCCACCTGGTCCCTACGGGTGATCCCGGCCCGGAATCACCAGTCCGGCCTCGTACGCGAACACCACCGCTTGCAACCGATCTCGCAGCGCGAGCTTCGAGAGCACGGTACTGACATGTGTTTTCACGGTGTGTTCGCTGACGGTCAGGGCGCGCGCGATCTCGGCGTTGGATTGCCCGCGCGCCAGTTCACGCAGCGTGTCGCGTTCTCGCTCGGTGAGCCCGTCGAGCCGGGCCGCCAGTTCCGGTCGCGGGTGTCCCTGCTGGGCGAGCCGAGCGATGAGGCGGCGGGTGACCGCCGGTGCGAGCAGGGCTTCCCCGGCGGCGACCACCCGTACCGCGGTGATCAGTTCCTCGCGGCGGGCGTCCTTGAGCAGGAATCCGCTCGCACCGGCCCGCAGGGCGGCGTAAAGGTATTCGTCGGTGTCGAACATGGTCAGTACCAGGACTTTCGCCGTGGTGGCGGCGCAGATCAGGGCGGTGGCGGCGACGCCGTCCAGGCGCGGCATGCGAATGTCCATCACCACCACATCGGGCGCAAGCACCTCGGCCTGCGCGGCGGCTTCACGCCCGTCGGCGGCCTCCCCGACGACGGTCATATCCGGTTCGGCCGACAGGATCATCGAGTAGCCGCCGCGGAACAGATCCTGATCATCGACCACGAGTATCCGCACGCTCACAGCTCCTTCTCGGTCGGCAGTTCAGCGACGACGGTGAAGCCGGACCCGGATGGACCGCCGGTAAGCACGCCACCGCAGGATTCGATCCGCTCCCGCAGGCCGATCAAGCCCGATCCCGAGCCGGTGGGCAGCGCGGGTTCGGCTCGGCCGTCATCGGTGACGCTGACGATGAGCCCGGTATCGGACCAGCGCAGGACGACCTCCGCACGCCCGGCTCGGGAGTGCTCGAGGGTATTGGCCAGAGCCTGCTGGACCAGCCGATACGCGGCCACGGCGACCTCGCCGGAAACTGTTCGGCGCGTGCCGTTCTCATCGAAGCTCGTCCGAAGACCGCTGCGCCGGCTCAGTTCCACGAGATCGGGGATGGCGTCGAGACCCGGTTGGTGTCGTGCGGAGTCACCGCCCTCGCGCAAAGTAGCGAGGCTGTGCCGCAGCTCGCGCACCGCGACACGGCCGGTGTCGGCGATTCCGGCGAAGGTGGCATCGGCGCGGGCCGGGTCGGTGTGGGTGAGCAGCGGGCCGGTCTCGGCTTGCACGATCATCAGACCCAGTGCGTGCGTGACGATATCGTGCACATCCCGGGCGATACGGACCCGTTCGCGGGCCGCCGCCGCGGCCCGTTCCTCGTCCATGCGACGTGTGCGTTCCCGCAGCAATTCGATCTGTGTGCGGCGCGCCCGCACGCCGGCGCCCAGGACCCAGGCGGTGAGGAACGTCAAGGCCGCGTATCCGTAGGCTTCGATCGGCTCACCCGGGAGCACCAGGGAAACCGGGATCGCCAGCACTCCCCCGGCGATCGCGGTCGCGCGTTCGAAGGGCCGGGCGTAGGCGGCGATTGTGTACGCGCACACCGCGGTTCCGTACGGCAGCATCGGGAGAGCGTGCACGCACGCCAGTACGACAACCGCGGCCGCGACCACGCCCAGGGTCGGCAGCGGTGCCCGCCTGCGCCACAGCAGCGGCACCGACGCGGCCAACGCCGGCACGATCACCCACCAGGGTCGCCCCTCGAGTATCTGCGGCCCGACCGTGGCCGCGGTCACCAGCGCCGCGACCGCGCCGTCTACCGCCCACGGTGGCACAGGCGATCGTCCGGACAGCGGTTCCGGCTCGCTGCCCGGTCGCGGTTCTCGGACGACCCCGTGCCCGATCGTCCGGCGTGAGCGCGGGACGGACTCGCTCGTCGACTGCTCCCGCGCGGCAGAGGTGATCGCGTCGGAATCACGAATGTTCATAGGCCGTCGAGTCTTCCGGTTCCCGTCGCGTCACTGCCGCACGTGTCCGGGGTCCGGCTGCTCGATCTCGTGCGGTCGATGTTTCATCATGCACCCGGGTGGACGGGTGCACCGATTCCTGACGGACACGTGATCGGGGAATTGATCATCATGATCGACGACCGGACCCGCCGCACGGCATCGCCACCGGGAGCGATATCGCGGTGTGGTCGTGTGGTCGTGTCCCGTTCGGGCGGAGGCTATTACCTGGGGGGCAGGATTCCCGAGAGGTCGGCGTTACGGATCGGCGTCTCGGTGTCGGACTGGGCGCGGCACATCGGATCGATGACCGAGATCGCGCCGGCGATGTCCTGAGACGACGGCGTCGCCAGCTCGGTGTCCTTCTGCAGGTACTTGCGCACCGTCATTTCCTGCTTGTCGCGGTCTTGCGCGACGAACTCGTTGCACGGGGTATCGCCACCTCGGTTGACCACGTCCTCGGCTTTGTCACACCCTGCGAGCGCGAGCACCGCCGCGGTCACGGCCACCATCATCGAAACGCTCGTACGCACACGCTGTCCCACCGATTCCCACCTTCGTCCATTGGTCCGGGCCGTGCGCTCAGCCCGGCCGCGGGTCGGTCTACCGCGTATGCCCGCCCGGCCGGCACCGAAACTCCACCGACTCGGGCAGGTGGTCGCGGCCGGTGCTCAGGTGTGCGCTGCGAGTTCGGCGGCGATAGCGTCGACGAAATCCGGCAGGTCCTCGGGCGTGCGCGAGGTGATCAGCGTCCATCCTTCGCGGGGGTCGCGCGCCACCGCCTCGTCGACCCAGTCGGCACCCGCATTGACCAGGTCCGTTCGCAACGACGGGTACGAGGTCAGGGTCTTGCCTTTCGCGATGCCGGTCTCCGCCAGCAGCCACGGCCCGTGACAGATCGCGGCGATCGGGGCCCCCGCCTCGACGAACGCCCGAACGAGGCCCTGTGCCGACGGGTCGACGCGGAGCTTGTCCGCGTTGACGGTTCCGCCCGGAACAACCAGCACGTCGAAGGCAGCCGGATCGATCTCGGCGAGCGCGGTATCGGGCTGCACGACCTCGTCCGGCTCCAGATCATGCCGGAACGTCCGCACGGGAGCCCGCTCGATCGCGCCGTGGGTCACCTGCGCACCACGCTCACGCAACCGATCGCGCGGCACCACCAGCTCGTCGTGTTCCACACCCGTGTTCGATGTGGCGATCAGCACCCGCATGCCATCGAGTTCGTCGGACATCGAAACCTCCCGTGATCAAGGTCTTCGGCCCGGACCGGTGCCGGTCCCAACCGCGGTACCTCCGCGCTTTACCCACCAAGGAAGGCCTCAACCACGTAGCTCCCGACCATGGGGCCCCTCCGCAGCTTGATCGCGGGCACAGGGGCGGCCCGGCGTGTGTTCTCGGGACACGCGTGACCTGATCACCGGCACGCGTCCGGACATGGCAGAGGTCGAGATGTTCCGCGGGCTCGGCGTCCGGGCGGGGCGCGCACCCCGCCGACGCTCACCGTCGGTGCGAGCTACATCGCATAATGCCTGGTATGGACCTGCGCCCGGAGTTGCTCCCACCCAGCGTGACTCGAACGCGCCTCTCCGAACTCGGCACCCAGATCGAGCGAATCGCCGACTTGATCATCAGCGGCGCGCCCGCCGAGGAAGCGGTGGCGACGTTCAACGCCGAGACCGGGCACAGCTACACGCCCCTCGATTTCATCGGGTATCACGGTGCCCGCGACCTCGACGATTTCGCCCGCGAGGCGGCCCGCCCGGCGTGGCCCCGGTTTCCCGACATCACGCGCGAGGAGCTGGTAGCCGTCGTGGAGCGGATTCTGGCCGCGGATCCCGAGACCGACTACTACCTCTTGGTTTTCACCACGAACGTGCCGCACCCACGCGCGGCGGATCTGATCTACCACCCGGAACCCGGACTCGCGGAGCTCTCGGCCGAGTCGGTCGTGGACGCGGCGTTGAAGTATCGGCCGATCGAACTGTAGCGGTTGCACACCTCGAGAAAGTGACCGTGTGAGTCCAGAACGGTTGTGGTGCTTCAGGAGTGGTCGAACATGGTGACCACGCTCCGTGGCGCTTCCCGACCGAAGAAGGTCTCGAGGTTTCGCGCCGAGCGAGCGGCAGCATCACCGCCACGCCGGAACAGTTGCTCCTCGTACTCGGTGATCGCGGCTTCGGCATCGTGGTGACCGACAAGCTTGCTCGCCAGGTCGGCGCCGTCGTACATCGCCAGGTTCGCACCCTCACCGGCGAAGGGTGACATCAGGTGCGCGGCATCGCCGATGAGTGTCACGCCCGGGACCCGGTCCCAGGTGAGCCCGACGGGGAGGGCGTAGATGGGCCGGAGCCAGGGTTCCGCGTCGCTGCGGGTCACGAAGGCGGTCAGTCGTGGCGACCAGCCCTCGAATTCGGCGGCGACTTCGCGCAGGCCCGCGGGCGGGTCGGTGAAGTCGATCGACCTCATCCACTCCTCGGGCTTGTTCAGAGCCACGTATCCGGCCACGCGCCCGTCGGCGTAGCGATGGGCGATGATGCCTTTGCCGGGCGCGACAGCCATCAGCGTGCCGCTGCCGATCTCGGCCACGCCCGCCCGAGCGGCCCGCGCCGCCGAGGCGAAAGCGATTTCTATGAAACAGATTCCGCTGTACACGGGCTCGGCGGGAGTGAGTAGCGGGCGCACCTTCGACCACGCGCCGTCGGCACCGATGACGATGTCGGCGTGAGCGGCGGAGCCATCCGCGAAAGCGAGGTCATAGCCTCCGCCCGTGCGGGGCCGGACCGATGAGAGCTTGCGACCCCACTCGATCGTCCCGGGAGGCAGCGAATCGATGAGCAGGCGGCGCAGTTCACCGCGGTCCACCTCCGGACGAGCGGAACCGGGTTCCGCAGGCCTGTCGAGCAGAATGTCGCCGTGACGGTCGACCACGCGCTTGGCGTCCTCGCCGGGGCGGATCAGCGTGCGGAAATCGTCGTACAAACCGGCCGCGCGCAGCGCGAGTTGACCGGTCTCTTCGTGGATGTCGAGCAGGCCGCCTTGGGTACGGGTGGTCGCCGAGGCCTCGCCCTCATAGATCGTCGCTGCGACACCGTGCGCCCGCAGTACTCGAGCGAGAGTCAGTCCGCCCAGTCCGGCTCCGACGATGGCAATGGTCTTCTGCATGGTGGCGCTCCTCCGGCTCGCCGACGCGTGTCGGCACGGTTGCCGGGAGCGGGCGGTGTGGCCCGATCCCGGTAGGGAGACGCTCAACGATCAGAACTGAATCGATGTACGGGCGATGTCCCGCGCTGACGGCGGGCCACGCTTTTCGCGACAGGTCAACCATAGCTCTGTGCCGGAGGGGCGGCGGGTGAGGCTGCTCACGGCGCAACGCGCCACACCGGCCGGGCTCGGGTCAGGTCGCGGGCGGGTAGCCGGACGGCGGCTGCTGCGGGAACGCCGGCGGCTGCTGCGGGTACACCGGCTGCTGCTGCGGGTACACCGGCTGCTGCTGCGGGTACACCGGCTGCTGCTGATAGCCATACGGGGCCTGATTCGCCGGGCCCGGTTGCGGATAGCCCTGCGGCGGATACTGCCCGGGGTGCGGAGTCCATTGCTGTTGCGGCGCATACGGTCCCGGCTGCATGTTGTGGCCCGGCGGGTAGCCGGGGTAACCGGCGCCGGGCCGGTGGGGCGGGCGCTTGGACGATGTAGCGGCTCTGATGACGAGCACGATCACCACCGCCATCATGGCGAAGAAACACAAGCCCCCGAGTAGTTCGAACATGCACTCACCCTCGCACATCGGCCCTCGCTCGACGGTGCGCGATGGACGCCGCGTCGTTCGGCACGAACCAAAGTCCGCGGGACCTCGCCGAAGATGCCGACCCGGGTGCCGCCCCATCCGTTCGCAAGTCGACGCTGATCTCGGCCGGTAGCGCGACCCCCTCGCGGCGCAGCCCCCGCACACGGCGATACCCGAGGCAGGCAGCCAGCTACGTCGCGATCCAGTCGCGGATCGCGGAGACGAACTCCTCGGGGGCGTCGGACTCCACGTAGGTGCCCGCGCCCTCGACGATGACCGTCTTGTGTTCGGGGAAGGTCGTTTCCAGCCGCCGGCGTTCCTCGGGGCGGAAGGCTATGTCGGCATCGCCCCATATGATCAGGGTCGGCCGGTGGGCGATATCGGGCAGCTTCGCCTCGACCTCGGCGAAGAACTCGCGGCTCGCCAGGACCCGGCCCGGCAGCACCGCGGAGGCTTGACGGCGCTCGGGGGTGCCCAGGGCCCGCCGATAGTGGTCCATCTCGGCGACGGTGGGTTTGCGCCTGCGGTGGCCGGTCGGGATGAACACGTTGACCAGCAGGTTGAACCGGCGGACCAGTAAGCGGCTCAACGGATTACCGGCGAGATGGCCGAAGGCTTCGAAGTGCGGGACGCCGTTGACCGGCCACGCCCAGGTGTTGGCGAGCACGAACCGCTCGAAGGCGTCCGGCCGCCGCTGCGCGACCGCCAGACCGATCAGACCGCCCCAGTCCTGCCCGACCAGCGTGACCTGCTCCAAGCCGAGTGCATCGACGAACCCGGTGACCACATCGGCGTGCTGCTCGGGCAGGAAGCGGTAGCCGGATTCGGGCACAGAGAGCCCGAAGCCCGGGTAATCCATTGCTACGCATCGGAAGTCGTCGCGCAGTGCGCTGATCACCGCACGCCACAGGAACGACCAGGTCGGATTGCCGTGCAGGAAAAGAAGTGTGGGACCGGACCCTTCGTCGACGTAGTGCACGGTGTGGCCGTCGATATCGACGAAGCGGCTCTCGAACGGGAACAAAGCGTCATCGACCCAGGCGGGTCGAACGCGGCCGGTGGTATCGGTCATGGTGAAACCCCCTACGTTCGCCATCAATGTATGCTTGATCTTCTCAAGTGCACTTGAAATTCTCAAGCGATTGAAGGAATTGATGCGTAGCTACGGCCAGTACTGCGGGCTCGCCCGATCCCTCGAGGTCGTGGGCGACCGATGGAATCTGCTCATCGTGCGCCAGTTGCTCCTCGCCCCCGCCCGCTACCGCGACCTGATCGAAGGCTTGCCCGGCATCGCGACCAACCTGCTCGCCGACCGCCTGCGCGACCTCGAAGCCTCCGGAGTGATCGAACGCCGGCTGACGGGCACGGGCAACACGGTCGAATACGCTCTCACCCCCTGGGGCGCCCAGCTGCGTGAGCCGATCGAAGGCCTCATCCGCTGGTCCACCCCACTGATGACTTCCGGCCCCGGCACCGATACGTTCCGGCCCGAATGGCTGGCCCTCGCCGTCCCCGCGCTGCTCGCCGCCCGGGTCGGGGACCGCCCCTCCGCGACGATCGGCCTCGAGATCGGCGAGCGGACCTTTCAACTCCGCTCGGCGAGAACGGGATTCGAAGTAGCTCCTCACGATGGCGGCGAACTCGACGCGACCGTCCGCGCCGATCCCGCCTTCATCCTCGGACTCGCCGCGGGCGCGCTCTCCGTCGACGACGCCCTCGCTCTGGGCCTGAGGATCGACGGTGATGAGTCCGTGGTCCGCAGCGCATTCGCCGCCTGAACTCGCCTGCGCCGAAAACGGTTCGAGCAGTGGCGGCGACGGGCCGATACGGTGGGCGGTGTCGTGAACGCCGATCCGGGCGTTCCCGGGCTCTGAAGGGGAACCATGTTGGTCGATGATCGGCGGCCCGTACCGGCCGGAACCACCCGCGTGCTGCTGGCGGCGCGAACCCACGCGCCCGCGCATCTGGGAGCGTTCCTGCTCACCGCCACCGGTACGCGTCACGACGACACCGACTTCGTCTTCGGTGCCAAGCGTGAGGCTCCGGGGGTGCGATCACTGGACTCGGAACCCGGGATGTTCTCCGCGCTGGAGCTGGATCTCGGTCGAGTTCCCACCGAAATCACCACCGTGCGTGTGGTTCTGGGCCTGGACAATCCCCATGGGACGTTCGACGGCGAAACGGTGGTGATCGAGGCGAGCGACGATCGCGGCGCGATCGCCCACAGCTACAAGCTGTTCGACCTCGACGATGTCAGCGCGCTGATCGCGCTCGATATCGAACGCGTCGAGAACCGGTGGCAGATCGTCGATCGCGGGCGCGGCCACGCCGGCGGCTTCATCGGCCTGATGGCACAGCACCACGTGTTCCTCGACGGCCACCCGGTGCATGTCCAGCCGCCCACCGAAGCGGTCGTGGACATTTCGCGATCTCTCGAGCTAGATCCCGGCCAGACCATCCGGCTGCGAACCGGCACCGGCGAGAGCCTCGATCACGTCCGGATGAGTGTCGGCTGGGATCCGCTGTCGACGGTCGACGCCGCCGCGCGGATCGACCTCGACTCCGCCGCACTGCTTTTCGACCACCGGCACCAGCTGCTCGACGTCGTGTATTTCGCGCAGCTCAGCTCCAAGGACGGCTCGGTCCGGCACCTGGGCGACGATCTGACCGGACACGGCGCGGGGGACGGCGAGATCATCACCGCCGACCTCGCCCGCATCCACGATCAGGTCGCGACCGTCGTTCTGATCGTAACCTCGTACGGCGGGCACAGTTTCGACACGGTCGGCAACGCCCACTGCCATCTCTTCGACAGCGTCCGCGGCGCGGAGCTCGCGCATTTCGACCTCGCCGGCGGCGGCCGGCACACCGGCCTCGTCCTGGGCAAGCTCTATCGCACCCGGTCCGGCTGGAAACTCCAGGCCATCGGCGACCCGATCATCGCCACCCACCCAGGCGAGGCCCTCCCCCACCTGACGAAATACCTCGCCTGATACAGGTATGGGGATCTCCGCGGTCGGCGAATTCCACAGCCGCTTCGAGGCATGGAACTGGAAGCGCAGTGGCACAGGTGAATTTGCCGCGCGGGCGCACACATCAGGCTCGCGCGCAGCCCTGCTCGCCGACAGCTGATCCAGTAACCGTTGATGATTTGGCGTGGGCGGACGGTGGCGGATGACCGAAATCGAGCGTGACCGCGCGTTCGATCTCGGGTTGGCCGCCCGTGCGCTGTGCACCGCCATCCAATGCGGCCCGACAGCCGCGGCTGACCGCACGCTCGCACCGAGCAGACATGTAGCGCCGCTGCCCTGCAGCACCCGAATATTCCGACATTCGGGACTGGTTCGCGCGCAATCCGTTTGAGTGGTTCGCGCGCGGATACTTCGGTTGCGACACCGTGCCGCGGAGGGCGAGGTGTCGGGCAGCCGACGCGGTCCCGGCCTACACGGGGCTCGTTCGGAGATGCGTTGCCGCACCGGTGGATGTACCCCTCATCCCCCGCATCCGCCGGTGCGGCGACGCGCAATCAAAGTGTCGTGCCTCGTGCACTACGGCGGATGAATCGCTGTGCACGCTCGCGAGGTTCTCGGTCATCGTTCGCCTCCGCATCAGGCGTGACATGAACGATCTCGCAGGGCTCACGGCGAACCTGTTCCGCCCACCTCACGACATCGAGAACCAGCCGGTCCGGCATTCAGCACTACAAAGCGTTCGGCGGCGGTCGGATAAGGCGCGGAGAGTTGATTTTCACACCCGCCATGGAGTCATTTTCCGGAGTGCGACCGCGTGAGTCCCGATCCGACCCGGTTCAGCATCTGGCCGAGTAGGTGGGCGGATCGGGCCGACGGCGGCGCTTCGCGAGGGGTGCCCTCCCACGCGGTGGTGGTGAGAGATGCGACGGCAGTGCGGGTTCGGGTGTCGTTCCCGGCGGCCAGTACCAGAATGAATCGCACGTAGTCGCCGATGTCGGTGCACGGCGGGTGCTGCTCGGTAAACACTTCGAGCCGCGGGGTCAGGGCGGGCAGCGTTCGGGCGGTGGGGAACACCACGGCCAGGGCCGCGAGTGCCAACCGGACCGCCGGGCGTTCGGATGCCCACCGGGCGAGCAGGCCCGGGGTGCAGCGCCGGACCGCCTCCCGTGCTCGGTTCTCGTTCTCGGGATCCGCGTACGGTGTTGTGCCGGGCCAGTATTCAGCCGCGTGGCGGTCCGCGAGGGTGGCGATGCCGAACAGCAGGCTGATCACCCGGAAACGCTGCTGTGGTGGCACGCGGTCGTCGATGGCCAAGGCCGCCAGCAGCGCGACGCCGTCGGGAGTATCGGGTAGGCAGGTGTCCTGATGGAGGATCTCACTGTAGAAGTCCGCGAGAAAGAAGCGATCGTCGGTCCAGAACGGGTCGACCGAGGCCTGGAACAGCATCGCCGCCTGCGGCGGACGCGGGCCTGTCAGCCGGTCGGTGACGACGTCCCGGAAGATCCGCCGGATCGGCGGCTCACCGGGTGGCCCACTGCGGTCGGAAGTACGGGTGATCATGGCTGTCGCAGCGTACTGCCGCAGGCCAACTCACATCCTCATCGGCAGTGTGGACGTTCCGCCAACTTCGGACCGGCACGGAAACAGCCCCGGCACTTCCGATCACGAAGGGAGCACCCGCCCATCGTGACGAGTGCTCCCTTCGGATCGGTAGGCCGGCCGGCGCCGCGTTCAGCGTGGCTGTTCCTGGGTTGCGGGGCCTTCGATCAAGCCGTACTCCACCGCGGCGGCGGTGGTGAGTGTCCGCTGTTGTTCGATGTCGTGGCGGATCTGGTCCGCGTCACGGCCGGTGAGGTCCGCCAATCGAGAGATCAGTTCCCCGAACATGGCTCGCGCGTGGTCGAGTCGCGGTTCGACACGACTGAGCCCACCGTCCAGATGCACCGACGGTTCCCGTAGGACGAACTGAGCAGTTCGGTAGCCGTAACGGTGCTTGCACGCGGCGAGCACCCCCAGCGCCGCCCCGGCGAGCGTGCCGCTCACATAGGCGCTCACCGGCGCCCGGAGAACGTCCAGGACATCGGTGACGGTGCTGGCGTCGAGCAGATCCGCTTCCAGCCCGTGCATTTCGAGCCGGATCGGCTGGGCGCTCTCCGCGTCCAGCGTCAGCAGCCGAGCGCAGAGCTCCGTGGCGGCCGCGCCATCCAGGCGCCCGTGCACGAAAACCGTTCGCGGTGTGGGCGATGCCTGCATCGGCTCGTCCCGATGCTGATCGATCCATACCTGCATCGGAGGCAGCGCAGCCGGAACCGGCTGCGGCTCTGCGTGTTCGACCGGATGGGAGTTCGGATACTCCGACGGCCACGGCTGCCATTGGGAAGTGGGTGTGCTCGTGTCGATCCTCAAGGCTTATCTCCGATCCGATTCGATTCCGCTGTCGCACTGGTCACCTGCAGGGTGATGCGGCTGCCGATCGCGGCGGCGTACCGCTGCAATGTGGAGGTCCGCACGTCGACGTTCTCCGTCTCGAGCCGCGCCACCGCCGACTGCGAGGTGCCCATGCGTGCGGCAACCTCGGTCTGGGACAACCCCGCCGCCCGGCGTCGCCGCGCCAGTTCGGCGATCAGCCGCGCCTGATCCTGCGACATCTTGCGAAGCGCCATTTCCTGGAACCCGGGCAACACCGGGAGGTTGTCCTCTCCCGGCGACTGGGTTGCCTCCTCGTTCATACCTAAAACGATATCTCATTTTAGGTATATCGGCAGACATCGAAGCGGGCCGGTTCGGCAGTGAGCCCATCACCGCCGCATCTGGATACCTCCCGCCCAGGCAACACGGACACATCCGGTCGGATCGAAAGACGCCGGCCGCGAGCGAATCGAGCGCCTGCCCGGCTCACACACCGTTTCTGATCGACTCGGCGACCACGGCCACGCCGGAACCGCCTCGCCCCGAGTCGATTCCGCGCCGGAGCAGCTGGGCGAACAGCTCGGGTACCGCGGTGTCGATGCCCTGGCGGCGGCTGGTCTCGAGCAGGTGGTGTACCGCGTCGGCGTGCACCTTCACCGTGCCGTCGGCGTCGGACAACTCGCCGCGATCGAGTTGGCTCGCGTGTTCGGCGAACAGGCGCGCGATGAACGACAGGTGCCCGACCGCGACTTCGGCGAAGGTCTTCGCCGCTACCTGCTCGGTCCCCAGGAGCGCCGCGCCGTGGTAGAAGCCGCTCAGCGAGCCCCAGATCAGGCCGAACAGCGCGGTGTCGTACATGGCGGCGAGTCCGGGATCGGCGCCCAGGTACACCGCGTTGCCGAGGGCGGACAGCGCCGGCCGGTGCGCGGCGAAGGACTCTTCCGGCCCGCTGAAGATGAAGAGCGCCTCCGGCTTCCCGACCACCGTGGTGCCGCTCATCGCCGCGCCATCGAGGTAGCCGATGCCGCGTTCGCCCGACCAGGCCGCTAGCGCCCTGGCCTGCTCGGGAGTGCCGGAGATCAGGTTGACGATCGTCTTGCCGCGCAGGTCGTCGACGACCGGCTCCAGAAGCTGTTCGGCGGCAGCGTAATCCGACACCACCGTGATGATCAGGTCGGCCGTGCGCACCGCATCGGCCACCGACTCCGCGCGCCGCGCGCCGCGTTCGACCAGAGCATCCGCCTTGGCGGGCGTGCGGTTCCACACCGCGAGGTCATGGCCGTTGTCCAGAAACGCCCGGGCCAGAGTTGCTCCGAGTTGGCCGAGACCGAGGACGGCCAGGCTGGTCGGGTGTGCGGTAGTCATTGGTGTTCTCCTGCCGTGGGTACGCCGGTGTGGCGACAAGCAGGGGTAACCCCCGCCGGACAAGACCGCATTCCGGTCCGCGGAGCAAAATCCGCCGGTTTCGCGGCGAGTGAAAAGTCGCGGGAACCGGAATATTTTCGCCGGAAACCCCGGCCCGCGGAGACCCCGTGTGAGTTCTCCGCGGGTCTTCACCGACCGGGCCGGCGGTTCACCGGTTGCCGATCAGGAACCGGCGCTGCTGCCGGTCAGCGCCGGGAGGATGCCGTAGCGGCCGAGACTGCCGGTTTCGATGAGACCGCACGCACCCTGATTGAGGGGGCTGGCGGTGACGCTTCCGGCCGGCGCCCGCTCGACCGTCACCGTGATCGTCCGAGAAGTACCGGCGTGCCGGGTGACCAGCACGTGAGTTCCGGGAATGGTGGGCACCCACTGCACCGACGCGTAGGTGCCGCCACCCTCGTAGCCGCCCAGTGTCCCGCTGTTCCCGATGCATTCGCCGTTGTCGAAGAAGACAACTCGCGGGTTCTGCAGGTCCATGCGCGACAGCTCGCCGGATGCGTACAGCTGGTAGCGCTGCCCCACCACGTACGGCCCACCGGCGGGATCGATGACGAATTCGGTTACCGTCGCGGAAGCCGGCGCCGCGATCACGGCGGCCAAGGCCGCGGCACCCGTCAAACCTGTTGCACCCCTGGCAATCCAACGTCCAGTGCTCATTCACTCACCTCCGGTTCGCGACCCACCCGCGGGGTCGGTGAAGGCTAGCTTCCCGAAACTCTGAACCATGGCAATTTCAGATTCGGGCCGACCCCCTAATTACAGGGGCAGCGCGGCCACTCGAGCCACCTCCGTTCGCTGGATGCGCTGTCCGGGTTGACCGCCGATTCTGCCGTTCAACGGCTTGATGAATTGCTCTGTCTTGCAATGACAGTCAGGGATCAGGCGGTGATCGAGTTCGCGGGCAATTACGTGTCCGCGTTCGACGGAACCGACACCTTCGACGAACCCCACTGAGGCACAAGGGGATAGACGCAGACTCCCGGGTTACCCGGGGCCCGGCGTTTCAGCCTCGATCGACGGCCCGGTAGGTGGTGACCGGCGGCAGGGCCGGATCCTCATCCTGCCAATCCCCGCGCCCCATGATGACCAGCGCCGTGAACGAGCCGATGGACACGACCACGCCGCCGAGCGCGACGGCGAGTGCTGTCGGCGCACCGTCCCGCTGGCGGCTGCTGGTGGCGAGTTCGTCGGCGTAGGTGGTGGTCTTGCCGGTCGAGGACACGCATCTGTCGCCCGGCGACATCTCCCGCTCGTCGCACATGGCGCGGTCGGGGTCGGCGGAGTTCCAGACGAAGAAGAGCAGGCCGGCGATGATCGCCGCGAGCCCCCCGGCCGAGGCGAGAAACTGAGCGATCCGCTCGGCGGGGCGGGAGGGCCGCTCGGGTGCGGCCGATGACGACGTGCGTTGACGCCACGCCCGATCGTGGTCGCGGCGGTCGATGAAACGTACGTGCGGGGCTACTTTTCCGATGTAGTCGAAGAACTCCCACCACTGCACGTCGTAGCCTCCGGTCAAGGCGAAACCCCTGCTCGTGCGTCCGTCACGCAGGCCGACCCGGAACTCGGCGCCGTACTTGCCGCCGATCGACATCCACTCGATCTGTGACCAGTCACGACGCCAGCGCCGGGACATGACGAGCTCGGATACGGTCGCGCGGTACATCGGTGCGCGGGTGACGTTCCGGACGAAGCCGATCACGCCGAACGGTACGACCAGCAGCATCGGCACCAGACCCAGTAGGGCCCAGTAGCGCAGGTTCAACAGGAAATACAGGCCGCCGACGACCACCGCGCAGAACACCGACAATATCAAGGTGTTGGTGACCCGTTGCCGCACATACTCTTCCGGCGGCGCGTGATTGATGCGCAGCTCCGCTGGAACCGGCGACGAACTCATGAACCCACCCCGAAAACGACTGTCAAACAGACTGAATGATCATCCTACGGTGACGACGCTTGCGCGTCAGTGGATCCCGCTACCACCGACGCGGGCATCGCAGAGCGCCCGGCCCCACCGCCTTCGATTGTTGTGCGCCGCAACCACTCTATGCGTACGGTAGCTAACGATGTCTTGAAGCTGTTCCAGGACAGAGGAAATGGGGGACACACACGGATAGCCATGGCCACACCTGGCGTAGGGCGCCGCCCACCGGGGGCCGAACACCGGCTGTCCGCGCACGATAGAGACGCACCCCTTTGATCGCCCGTCATCCGACCACGACCATCCAGGGAATTTCACCGTGACCACTTCCTATCCGCCCGGACCCGCACAGCCGCCCGCGGAGCCGATGTACACCAGCGAATTCGCGCAGGACCCGCATGCCGCCTACGCGCGGTGGCGGGCGGCCTACGGGTCGCTCGTGCCGGTCGAGCTCGCGCCGGGAGTGCCGGCCACCCTGGTGGTGGGGTATGCCACCGCGTTGCGGATCCTCAACGACCCCGCGCACTTTCCCGCGGATCCGCGCGGCTGGCAGACCTCGGTCGACCCGCAATGCCCGATCCTGCCGATGATGGAATGGCGGCCCAACGCGTTGCGCAGCAGCGGGCACGAGCACGCGCGGTATCGAGCCGCGAACGTCGCGGCGATCGACACGGTCGATCTGCACGGGATGCGCACGGTCATCGAGAAATTCGCCGAACCGCTGATCGAGCAGCTCGGCGGCGACGCCCGGGGCCGGGACGGTACGGCCGATCTGCTCGGGCAGTACATCTACCCGATCATTCATCAGGTGCTGGCGTACGTCCTGGGTTTCGATGACGACACCAACGAACGGGTAAGCGCCGGAATGGCATTGATGTTCGACGCCACCGCCGACGCCGCGGCGGGCAATGCCATGCTCATCGCCGCGCTCGTCGAGCACATCGAACGCAAGCGCGCGTGCCCGGGCAGCGACATCACCTCCCGCATGCTCGGCTCGGCCGACCTGAGCACCGAGGAACTCATCCATCAGCTCGTGACCCTGCACGGCGCCGGCAGCGAACCGCAGGTGCACCTGATCTCCAACGCGCTGCTGCTGATGATGACCGACGACCGTTTCGCCGGCGACCTCATCGGCGGCAGCCTGCTCACCCGCGACGCGCTCGACGAGGTGCTGTTCACCAACCCGCCGCTGGCGAACTTCTGCACCACCTATCCCCCGCAGCCGACCCTGATCGAGGACACCTGGCTGCCCGCCCACCGGCCCGTCGTCATCAGCATGGCCGCGTGCAACGCCGACCCGAGCATCCACACCGACCGCACCCTGCACACGGGCAATCGATCCCACCTGGCCTGGAGCGCCGGGCCGCATCGATGCCCGGCTCAGCACCTGGGCTACCAGATCGCCATCGACACGATCGACTACCTGCTCGATGTGCTGCCGGACCTCCGATTGGCCGTTGCCACAGCGGATTTGGATTGGCGTCCGGGCCCGTTCCACCGAGCGCTGACCGCACTGCCGGTCACGTTCCCCCGATCCCCGCATCCGAGTTAGTTCACCGAGTGAGGAATTACGATGACCGACACACCACTGGTCCTGGACCCGACCGGCGCAGACATCCAGGGCGAGTCCGCCCGCATCCGCGCCCGCGGCCCGGTCACCCTGGTCGAGCTGCCCGGTGAGGTGCGCGCCTGGGCGATCACCGATCAGGACATCCTGCACACCCTGCTGCGCGACCCTCGCGTCTCCAAGGACGCCCGTCAGCACTGGCCCGACTTCATCTCCGGAAAGGTCGGCGCGGACTGGCCGCTGTACACCTGGGTCGCGGTGACCAACATGTTCACCGCCTACGGCCAGGACCACACGCGCCTGCGCAAGCTCGTGCAGCCCGCCTTCACCGGTCGCCGCACCCAGGCCATGCGCCCACGGGTCGAGGGTCTCGCCGCGGACCTGCTCGACCAGCTCGCGCAGACCCCGCCCGGCCAGCCGGTCGATCTGCGCGAGAACTACTGCTACCCACTGCCGATCGCGGTCATCTCCGAACTGATGGGCGTGCCCGACACCCTGCACCCCGGCCTGCGGGCGTGCGTCGACGGCATCTTCGACACATCGCTCACAGCCGAACAGGCGATGGCCAATTTCGTCGACATGCAGCGGATCCTGCGCGAGCTGGTGGCCTACCGCCGCGACAACCCGGGCGACGACATGACCAGCGTGCTCATCACCCACCGCGACGAGGACGACGGCTCGAGCCTGACCGAACAGGAACTCGTCGACACCCTGCTGCTGGTCATCAGCGCGGGGCACGAGACGACCGTCAACCTCCTCGACCAGGCCATCTACCTGCTGCTCACCCAGCCCGAGCAGTACGCCAAGGTCGTCGCGGGGACCGTGACCTGGAACGAGGTCGTCGAGGAAGCGCTGCGGTTCGAAGCGCCGGTCGCGCACCTGCCGCTGCGGTACGCGGTCGAGGATCTCGACATCGACACCCCCGCCGGTCCCGTCCGAATCGGCCGGGGCGAAGCCATTTTGGCGTCCTATGCCGCCGCGGGGCGTGATCCCAAGGTCCACGGCGACACCGCGGACGAGTTCGACATCGCGCGGGAAGTGAAGTCGCACATGGCGTTCGGCTACGGCGCGCACCTGTGCCTGGGCGCGCCGCTGGCTCGGCTGGAGGCGCACATCGCGCTCTCCGCGCTGTTCGAGCGCTTCCCGAACATGCGCCTGGCCAAGGATCCCGCCGAGCTCGGCACCACCAGTTCGTTCATCTCCAACGGCCACGCCAGCCTGCCGGTGTACCTCGACTCCTGAGCCGAGCCGCCTCCGATGAGCGACGCCGTGTCCGCGCTCATCGGAGGGCCGCGGCCCGGCCCCGCTGCCCGGCCGAATCCGCGCCACCGCCCGGCCGCACCGCGCTCAGCTGGAGATTCTCACCGCATGCCGCATCTCGGCTAGGCTCGGTGTGCTCAACGGTCCAACAACCCGCCAATGAGTCCATCAGGCGTGCGTTCATGACGTCATACGAGTTGGATCGGAGCCCGCGTGTTGCGGCGCGCCCCCGAGGCGGTAGACCTCTCACCCCTGTCCTCATCATCGGATGGGGGCGGTGCCAACGGCATTGGCCGATCACAGGTTCGCGCACCCGCGCCGGAGCCGGTTCCCGTCGATCTCGACGCGCCGGCCGATACCTCGCCCCCTTCGCGGCGGCAGCCCACCGTACTGCTGATCGAAGACGACCCCGGTGACGCCCTGCTCGTCGAGGAGCTGATGGCCGACGGGGCGCCGGGCCTGACCCTGGAATGGGTCCGCTCGCTCGCCGAGGCCGGCGCGTGGCTGGCCGACGCCCTGCCCGATTGCGTCGTGCTCGATCTGAATCTCCCCGATTCCCAGAACCTCGACGCGCTGGCGCGGTTGCGCAAATACACCGACCAGGTGGCCGTGGTGGTGATGACCGGTCTCGACGAAGAGCAGGCGGGCTCGGCCGCCGTCGCCGCGGGCGCGCAGGACTACCTGGTCAAGGGCCGGGTGGAAGCCGAGCTGTTCGGGCGAGCCGTGCGCTACGCGATTCAGCGCAAGCAGGCCGAGCGCACGGCGGCCGAGCTGCGGGTGAGCAATCTGCGCGCGGCCGAGAACGCCCGGCTCGAGCGCGGGCTGCTGCCCAAGCCGCTGTTCCGGGGCGAGCCCGTGGTCGATGTGGTGGCGCGCTACCGGCCGGGGCGGGCCAGCGCGCTGCTGGGCGGAGACTTCTACGACGTCGTCCAGGAAGCCGACGGCACCGTGCACGCGCTGATCGGCGATGTGGCGGGTCACGGACCGGACGAGGCGGCGATCGGCGTCGGGCTCCGATTGGCTTGGCGCACCCTGGTTTTCAGCGGAATCACCGGCGTCGAGCAGTTGGCGCTGCTGGAGCGGATCCTGCTGGCCGAGCGGCTGGTCGGGCACACCTTCGCGACGGTGACCGTGCTGTGCGCCAGGCCCGGGACCGAAACGATCGAGGTCATTCGCGCGGGCCATCCCGGCATGCTGATGCGCTCTCCCGATGGCACGCGCTGGGTCGAGGTCGCCGGTGGACCGGCGCTCGGCATCCTCCCCGGCCGGGTCGTCTGGCCCGTGACCGAGCTGACGCTCCCCCGTGGCCACGCGCTGATGCTGCTCACCGACGGGTTGTACGAGGCCCGCATCGGCCTGGACGGCGAACGGCTCGGTGAAGACGGGCTGCTGGCCATCGCGAACGCCGTGACGGCCGACCAGGCGTCCGCCTACGTCGACGAGCTGATCGGCCGTGTCGAGGCCGCCGCCGAATCCAGCGGCGGATTCGACGACGATGTCGCGGTCGTGCACCTGCGATGGCGCTGACCGCCTCCCCTGTTCCGACAACACTCCCGAAAGGTCCCCACCGAACATGACACCCGCTACCCGCCCGATCGATATCCTGCTGGTCGAAGACGACCCCGGTGACGAGCTCATGACCCGGGAAGCCTTCGAGGACAACAAGATCGGCAACACCCTGCACGTCGTGCGCGACGGCCAGGAGGCGCTGGACTTCCTCTACCGCGAGGGCGAATTCGCGAATGCCGCCCGCCCGGATCTGATCCTGCTCGATCTGAACCTGCCGAAGTACGACGGCCGCGAAGTGCTGTCGCGGATCAAATCCGATCCCAACCTCAGCCACATCCCGGTGGTGGTGCTCACCACATCGGCGGCCGAGGAGGACATCCTGCGCAGCTACCGGCTGCACGCCAACGCCTACGTCACCAAACCCGTCGATCTGGACCAGTTCATCGCCGCCATCAAGCACATCGACGAGTTCTTCGTTCAGGTCGTCCGGCTGCCGGGGAACGGCGCTGAGCAGGTACCGCGCCGAGATTCGGACCGCAGTTGATTTCCGCGGGACAACCCCGCCCGTGCACACTGGAACGGTGACCGACATGGAACAGGCAACCCCGCCGGATGCCGAAGCAGAGCAGATCTCCACGCTCGACTGCGTCGCGGATGCCGAAGCCGTCATCGGCACGGGCACCCAGCAGCCCATCGGCGGCTTCAGCTTCTGGTTCGCCGAACAACGCTGGGAGTGGTCCGACGAGGTCGCCGCGATGCACGGCTACGCGCCCGGCGAGGTCGAGCCGACCACCGAACTACTGCTCGCGCATCAGCACCCCGACGATCGGGACCGGGTCGCGGGCGCCATCACCACGATGATCGAGAACGGCGAGCCCTTCTCGAGCCGGCATCGCATCATCGACACCGCCGGATACGAGCGCGAGGTGATCGCGGTTGCCGACATGATCGTCGACGACCGGGACACGGTCCTGGGCACCAAGGGCTACTACATCGAGGTGACCGACCTCGTCGAGGACGTCGCCGAGGATCTCGCCGAATCGTACGAGGGCCGGCAGACGATCGAGCAGGCCAAGGGCGCGCTCATGCTCGTCTACGGATTGACCCCCGACCAGGCGTTCCGGCTGCTGCGGTGGCGCTCGCAGGAATCGAACGTCAAGCTGCGGGCTCTGGCCACCCAGCTGGTCGCCGAACTCCGGCCGCTCAGTAACGAGTTGCCGCACTTCAGAACTCGGTTCGATCACCGGCTGCTGACGCTGCACGAGCGGATCCGGCGCGACTGATCACGAGGCGCGGGACAGGGGCCAGTCCTGGGGTAGGCCCAGCCAGGCGCCGATCATCCGCAGCGCGGTGAACAGGGCCTCGATCTCGTCGAAGCCCGACGCCACCGCCTCGCGCCTGCCGTCGACACGGAAGCTGCAGACGTAGTACGGGCGTTCCCGCGCGCGGGTCGGCCGGTCGATCTCGACCGCGACCGGCTCGCCGTCGGTGATGAGAATGCGCAACGCGATGACCTGGCGGACGGCAGGCTCGGCGGTCGGCACGGGAATCCGGCTCCGGCTCGGCGTCGCGGGAAAATCCATGGCGGACGGTACGGGCACCGGGAAGTCGTGGCCGTTGTCGTTGGCGCGCTCGAGCACCTCGCCGACCTCGAAGAGCGCGTTGTACAGCGCGGCCATCTCATCGACGCCGTCGACGGTGTACTCACCGAGACCCTCGATCCGGAAGCCGGAACACCCGCGGCCGTTCGCGGTGTGATCGGGCATACCCACCTCGATCAGCACCGGCCGGTCGCCGTCGGTCACGATCCGCGTCGCGATGACCTCCCCGATTCGATCACTCACTGTTCAGCGCCCCTCCTCGCAGCATCGAAACCGGTCATATCGCTCGCATACCCGTTGTTGCCGGGTTCAATCCGGCCGGTGTGTTTCGTCCCCTCCGACGACCGGCGGGTGAGCATCGGCCGGCGGATCGTAGTGGACCGGGGCGGGACTTCGGAAGACTGAGAATGTCCTGCCTCGCAGCGGGTTCCGGTGCGCAGTAGACAGGAGGGCGACCACTTCCGCCGTGCAGAGCCGAGGATCTCCCCCATGAAAATCGCAGGAATCGTCGCCGTCGCATCCGGTGCGCTGATCCTCCCCGCGGTGCTGGCGCCGACCGCTTCGGCCGAGGTGGAAGCCCTCTCCGTCAGCACCGGTCTCATCGAGAACCTCGCGTGCGACGCCGTCGGCGAGACCTGCCGGATCGTCGTCGCGACGGTCGGCACCGGCTACACCCTCCCGATCGTGGTGACCGTGAACGGCAAGACCGTCGCCATGGAGCGCCACGACTACCCGGACCGGGAACGCAGCGGCGCCACCGGCACGTGGCGACCGACGGCCAAGGGCACGTACACCTTCGTCGCGACCCAGGGCTCCTCGTCCAAGTCCGTCGTCGTCGAAGTCACCCGGGGCATCGACACCGGGTCCCTGACCGGCATCCTCCCCTCCGGCTCGGGCAGCTGAGCGCCGCCCCGCGGTTCGGCCCGGCGGCTGTCAGAGCCGGGCCGGCGCGGCTATGCCGAGTAGCCCGAGACCGTGCGCGAGGGTGCGGGCCGCGAGTTGGCAGACCGCTATCCTGTTGTCGCGCAAAGGTTCCGGGGCAGTCAGGACCGGACACGTGGCGTAGAACTCGGTGAACACGGTCGCCAGCTCGTAGAGGTGGGTGGCCAGGCGATGCGGCTCCAGGGTGCGCGCGACCTCCTCCAGGACGGTCGCGTAATCGTCGAGGGTGAGGATCAGGGCGCGTTCGGCGGGGTCGAGCGGCACGGTGACATCGACCGGAGCCGGGCCCGGGTCACCCGCTCTGCGCAGTATCGAGCGGATCCGGGCGTGCGCGTACTGCAGATAGACGCCGGTGTTGCCGTTGAACGCGGTCATGCGCGCGGGGTCGAAGGTGTAGTCCTTGACCCGGCCGGTGGACAGGTCGGCGTACTTGACCGCGCCGATTCCGGCCTGTTCGGCGATGGTGTCGAGTTCGGCCGCGGGCAGGCCCGGATTCTTCTCGGCCACGACCGACCGGGCGGCGGCGACCGCGGCGTCGAGGAGGTCCGTCAACCGGACCGTGCCGCCCGCACGGGTTTTGAAGGGCCGGCCGTCCGGGCCCAGGATCGTGCCGTACGCGACGTGGCCGACCGTCACCGCGCCGGTGAGCCAGCCGGCGCGACGCGCGGCCTCGAAGATCAGCTGGAAATGCAGCGCCTGCCGGGAGTCGGTCACGTACAGCAGCCGATCCGCCGCCAGGGTGGAGATCCGGTAGCGGATGGTGGCCAGATCCGTAGTGTCGTAACCGTATCCGCCGTCGCCCTTGCGGACCATGAGTACGGCCGGGGTGCCGTCGGGGCCGTTCACCCGCTCGGATTTCACGACGATCGCGCCGTCGCTGTGCGTGGCGACGCCCTTGTCCAGCAACTCGGTGACGGTATCGGCCAGCATCGGGTTGTAGAAGGATTCCGGGGCGTAGTCATCCGGGGTGAGCAGCACGCCGAGACGGTCGTAGATGGCACCGAAGGCCCGCTCGGACTCGGCCACGATCTCCCGCCACCGCGCCAGCGTCGCGACGTCACCGCTCTGCAGCGCGACGACCCGGGTCCGGGAACGATCGGCGAACCCCGGATCAGCGTCGAATTCGGCCCGGGCGGCTTTGTAGAGGCCATCGAGGACGGACACGGTCGCATCCGCGCCGACTTCCGCCGCGTGCCAGCGCTGTTCGGGATGCTCGTCGATGTACTGGATCAGCATCCCGAACTGGGTTCCCCAGTCACCCAGATGATTGGCGCGCACCACCTCGCCGCCGAGGAACCCGAAGACCCGGGCCAGGGCGTCACCGATGATCGTGGTCCGCAAATGGCCGACGTGCATTTCCTTGGCGACGTTCGGCGCGGAGTAGTCGATAACGATCCGCGAACCCGTCGCGGGCTCGCCCACGCCGAGCCGCGCATCGGCCGCCCGCGCGGCCACCTGCGCCCAGAGCGCGGCGTCGGCGACGGTGATGTTGACGAAGCCCGGTCCCGCCGCCAGCGCCTCGGCGATGACCTCATCGCCGGACAGTCCGTCGATCAGGTCCGCCGCCAGCCGAGCGGGCGGCTCCCCGGCCCGCTTGGCCAGCGGCAGTGCGGCATTGGATTGGAAGTCCGCCCGGTCCGATCGGCGCACCACCGGGTCCGCTCCCGCCATGTCCGGGCGGGCTCGCACGATCGCGTCCGCGACGGCGGAAGCGACCTGCGCGAGCAGCGGAAGCACGGTCGGAGCACTCATACGGGAGACCTCTCGGTGGGGACGACGAGTCAGGATGTCCAGTATCTCAACGCCCGCCAGCGGTTATTCGGGGCCGCGGGCGCCGGCCGTCACGGTCGCAGCCACACCCACCAACCGCCGTCGGTGGCAACGGCTTCGATGACCCGGTCATCCACCTCGACGGTCACCGGTCCGGCGGTGGCCGTTCGCCCGTAGGCACTCACCACACCCTGTTTGTCGCGCCAGAAACCGAACGGGTGGGTTGCGGGGCGGCTGGGGACCGAACCGGAGCTGGAGCCGGAATGCCAGCTGCCGGATTCGTCGCGCCAATACCGGTTTTCGTTGATCTCCCGGCCGTCGCCGTTCGTGTCGACCAGGGCCAGGGCCCGGGTTCCGTTGCCCTCGACAACCAGAACTCGCGCGTAGCGGGAGCTCCAGCCACCGGCCGTGATCACTTCCGCCGCAGTTGGTTTCATCGACATCGTCACGCTTCCACCCTGACAGGCGAGTCAGGCCCCAACAACACCCGGCTGCACGAGATCTCGTGCGGACGACAACGGCCCGCGCACCGAATGATGCACGGGCCGTTGCTGTTCGGGATCAGGACTCGGGGTCGGGGTCGGAGCGGTTCCAGGCCAGGATCATGCCGGGGGTGCAGCCGCCCGCCAGGAGGGTCGCCAGGACCATCACGCCGCCGGCGTAGGCCGACTGGAACGCGCTGACGTGGGGAACCAGGCTCGAGACGAAGATCAGGTAGATCACCGGGGGTAGTGCCAAGGTCTGGGTCACCGTCAGGCCGATGGAGCGGGCACTTTCGCGCTGGGCGATCTCCAGCTCGTCCAGCGTCGCGGTCGGTGCGGTGTCCTGGACGTGGGACACGATCCGCAGCATGCCCCAGGCCGGAATGAAGACCACCGTGGCGGGGAGCAGGACCAGGGCGGCCAGGCGCAGGTCGAACGCGCAGAGCAGGCCCGTGACGAACATGACGGCGATGGCGGCGGCCACCGTGACGACCAGGCCGCGACGGCGGCCGCGCGTCCGCCAGCCCGGCAGCATGCCGGACAGGCGCTGTTCCTGAATCAGCCAGCGCCGCAGCCGATAATCCTGATAGCGGTCGAGCAGGCCGTTGGTCATGGTGGTCATGGCCGTCCTTTCGTGTACATCTCGGCCGCGAGCGGCGTGAATTCCGAACGCGCGAACACGGCTTCGATCGGCAGCTCGAACACATCGCAGATCCGCATGGCGAGATCCAGGCTCGGATAGTGATCGCCCCGTTCCAGCGCGCCGATGGTCTGCACGTTCACGTTCACCGCGTCGGCCAGCGCCGCGCGACTCATCTTGTGCACGGCTCGCAGCACCGCAATCCGGTTGTAAATCGGGAGGGTTTCTCCCCTTCTGACAGGGCTCACACAACATAGTGTTGTAAAAACCCAACATCTTGTCAACCGGATATCCCAGCCCGAGGCGGGTGTTCTCAGGCGCTAGTCGGAACCGGGCTCCGGGCGCAATCCGCTCACGATCTCGTCGACGAGCAGCAGACTGGCCAGGCCGTGGGCGTGCTTCTCGCGCCGGACCAGGGAAACCACATTGTTGCTGAAGGCATCGCGGACCGGACGGAAAGCCAGTCGGCCGTCACGCAACTCCTCCGCGATGTCGAACTCGCTGAGGAACGCGATGGCGTCGCCCGACACCGCGAGCCGCTTCATCGTCTCGATGGAATTGGTGTGGAACGCGGGCTGCACGTCGAGACCCGCCTCGAGGAACGCCTCCGCGACGATGCCGTGGATGACCATGGACCGATCGGCGAAGATCAGCGGGTAGGGCGTGCACTGCGCGAGCGGGATGGTCTCCATGCCGGCGAGCGGATGATACTGGGAGACAACGACTCCCAGTTTCGCGTTCATCTGCCAGCACACCTCGATCTGGGTCGAGGTCGGGACGTTGAACGCGAGGCCCAGATCCGCCTCGCTGTTCTCGACCGCGCGCAGGACCTCGGGCGTCGTCATGGTCCGGATCGAGATCCGGACCTGCGGATGCCGGTAGTGGAACGCCGCCGCGGCATTGGCGACGACACCGCTGGCGAGCCCGGTCATGGTGGCGATCACCACCTCGCCGTTGCCCAGCGCGTGCAGATCCCGGATGTCCGCGACCGTCTCGCGATACTGCTGCAGCGTTCGCCGGATGTGTGCCAGTAGCGCCTCACCGGCCGGGGTCGGCCGCATGCCGCGCGGCAGCCGCTCGAACAGCGGCTGATCGAGCTCGGCCTCCAGCAGCAGGATTTGACGGTTGATCGCCGAGGGCGCGACGTGCAATGCGGCGCCGGCGGCACGGATGGATCCCAGCCGCGCCACCTCGTCGATGTAGTGCAGCAATCGCGAGTGGAGCACCGTGTTACCTCCCTGACATACCGTTCGAAAATAGAGTACAGGTCGCGCGAAAACGCATGCTTGTCAGCAACGGTCGTCGTCGAGTTCTATCAGAACAGGTCGAGGGAGATATCCGAATCAGCCTCCCCACCTGCAAGTACGTGAGCTCCGAGACGAGGATCCGCCATGTCCGAATTCGATTCGAGTACCGCCACCCAATTCACCGCCGCCACAGATGTTTCCGCGCAGGACGAACACGTCCGGACGATCTTCGCCATTCTCGAGGGTGAGCGCGAAGCCGATCTGCTGCTGCGCAATCTGCATATTCTCGACGTGCACACCGAGTCGGTGTATCCGGGCTCGCTGCTGATCCACGGTCAGCGCATCATCGCGCTGAATCCGGATGAATCGATCGTGCGATTTCGCGAAACCTTCGACGGTGAAGGGCTTTACGCGATTCCGGGTCTCATAGACGCCCACCTGCACTTCGAATCCCAGCTCGCGCATCCCGCCGCCTTCGGCGAGGCGATCGTGCCCAGCGGGACCACCACGGTGTTCGGCGAAACCCTGGACTTCGCCAGCGCGGCGGGTGACGAGGCGGTCGAGGCGGCGCGGGCGCTGTTCACCGACCACGACAAACTCCCCTACCGTCTCTACGCCTTCGCACCGGGCAAGAAGACCTCGACCGCGGTCACCGAGGCGATGCTGGGCCTGGATCCCGTGATCGGCCTGGGGGAACTGGCGCATCTGTCCTACATGACCGGCAATGCCGACGACTTCCGCAAGTCCGCGCTGGGACGGGCGAACGCCGGGGTCGTGAACTGCCACTGGGGCGTCACGGCGCTCTCGGACACGCTGCTGAACTACATGCCCGCGATCGGGGTGGACAACAATCACGATGTCTGGAATGAGGGGGACATCGAGAAAAGCGTCCGGTACGGGCTGAACACGCAGATAAAGTTCGGGGTCGGCAGTCCCGAGGTCATTCGAACCATGCTGCGCGCCATCGTGAAACGGCGCTGGCCCGCCGAGAACTTCCAGCTCTGCGCCGACAACATCTCGGTGGATCGGGTGCTGCGGCAGGGGCACATCGACTGGGTCATCTCGCTGGCGATCGAGATGGGAATGCCGCCCATTCAGGCGATCAAGATGGGCACGCTGTACACCGCGCGCTCGTTTCATCGGGACCGCGATCTCGGCTCACTGAGCCCGGGGCGATTCGCCGACATCGTGCTCACCGACAGTCTTTCCCGGATCAATCCCCGGTACGTCTTCAAGGGCGGGCAGCTGGTCGCCAAGGACCGCAAGCTGATTCACGCGGTGGGCATCGACTATTCGGCGCTGGCCACCGAACCCCGGCCCGGCCTCGACGGACTGCGCGCGGAGCAGCTCGATCTCACCCCCATCGAGGTGTCGGCCGACGGCGAGCGGGCGAAGGTTCTGCTCTTCGACGTGTACGGGCGCGGTCATCTCAAGTTCGCACAGGAGATCTGGGTGCCGCTGCGCGATGGCGCCGTCGTACCGGAATACGAAGGCGTGCCGTTGAACCGGATCTCGGTGGTGCAGCGCTACGCGAACGGCGAGCGGCACATCGTCAACGGGCTGTTCAAAGGCGTGTCGATCGAGGGCGGAGCGGTGTCCACGTTCTGGCCCGCGCCGTCGGCGTACTTCGTGGTGGTCGGCACCGACAGCGGCGAGATGCGGGACAACCTGCGACGGCTGGACGCCCAGGTGGGCGGCTGCGTCGTGACCTCGGGCGGTCAGGTGAAAGCCGCACTGCCGCTCGATTTCTACGGCGTGATGGCCGATATGAACCTCACCGAACTCGTCGACGCGACCCGGGCGATCGACGCTGCCCTGGCGACGCTCGGGAATCACAACGAGGGTGAGCCGGTCGTCAACAAGCTGCTGACCCTGTTCATCTCCCTGGACCGATTCGGGTTCATGAAGTAGCGCCGGCTACCGAAACAACTCACCCACACAGCAATTCGCCGCGCAGACGAGAACGAGGGAACCGACCGCCATGCTGTACGACAAAGACGAGGGAGTAGTCGACACCGGAAACAAGGTGCGGCGCTGGATCACCTACGTCGCCGGGATCTACGTGCTGACGCTCGGTCTGAGCCTGGCCATCCGGGCCGGGATCGGCATCTCACCGCAGAGCAGCCTCACGCGCACGATGACGCTGGTCTTCCCCGGGCTCACCCAGGGCAATTTCAACCTCATCCTCGAAATCATCATGCTGGTGCTGACATTCCTGGTCTGGCCCAGGGCTTTCAAGCCCGCGCATCTGCTCTCGATCATCCCGGCGCTGGTTCTGGCGCTGCTGCTCGACTTCAATCTGGCGGTGACGAGCTGGATTCACATCGGCCCGTACCCGGCGAAAGTCGTGCTGCTGGTGTTCGCCGACGCGATGCTGGCCCTCGGGCTGTTCCTGATGATCCGCGCGAACCTGGTGCTGATGCCGATCGACCTGTTCGTCAACACCATTCAGCGCAAGACCGGCTGGAAATGGGGGAACATCAAGACGGTCTTCGACTGCACGCTGCTCGCGCTCTCGGCGAGCATCGGCCTCGCGTTGCTCGGTGCACCGCACTTCATTCGCGAGGGCACGATCATCAACGCGATATTGGTCGGGCAGTATGTGCGGCTGTATTTCTTTCTGTTCAAGCGGTATTCGACGCGGACGGCCGTTTCTCCCGGCTGAACATGTGCGCCGCGAGCGGTTCGGCGGTTTGACGCCGGCCCCGTGATCCGCCGCATCGCCTCCAGCGGGGTGGTGCGGCGGATCATTGTGGCGCACAGGGCATCCGACCGAAATCGGTTGGCTCACATCCGAACCGCGACCATGCCCCCGTCTATCGGAAGCGTCACACCGGCGATGTAGGCCGCGCGGTCGCTGAGCAGCCAGGCGGCGGCCTCGGCCACCTCGGCCGGCTCCGCGAACCGGTTCGCCGGGATCGCCCGCAACGCCGCGGCCGCGACATCGGGCACCGTGTCCAGCATCGCCCGCACGTCGTCGGTGGTCGTCACGCCCGGCGCGATCGCGTTGACCCGAATCCCCTGCGCGGCATGGTCGGCCGTCGCCGCCTTCACCAGGCCGTCGAGGCCGTGCTTCGACGCCTGGTACGCACCGTCACTGAACCCGCCGACCAGCCCGCCGACACTGCTCGCGATGACGATCGCGCCACCGCCCGACCGCGCGAGCCGCGGGATCTGCGCGGCCAGGGACAACCACGCCCCGCGCAGGTTGAGGTCGTGGATCTCGTCCCAGACCTTCTCGTCGAGGTCGATCAACCGGCCGGCGTCCGGGCGGCCGATCCCGGCGCTGTAGAAGCCGCCGTCGAGGGAACCGAAGGCGTCGAGGGCGGCTTCGACCAGCGCGTCGGCCCCGAACCGGGTCGTGACGTCGGCGATCACCGGCACGGCCACGCCGCCGGATTCGTGCACCAGATCCGCCACCCGGCGCAGCGGCGCCTCGGTCCGCGCGCCGAGGACGAGTCGCGCGCCCTCGGCGGCGAACAGGCGGGCCGCGGCCGCGCCGATGCCGCGGCTCGCGCCCGAGATGATGATGACCTTGTCGTCGAGGAGTCCCATGCCACGACCATCTCCGGCGCACACCGGCTGCACCAGTGGACGATTCAGCCTGGGACTGGCCGGTCCTGTCACGACGAGCCGCGCGGTGAGAGGCTGATGGCATGACGGATCCGGTTCGGAGCACCAGGCTCGGCGATTTTCTGCGGGCGCGCCGCGAACAGGTCCGGCCCGAGGACATCGGCCTGGCCTCCGGGCCGTACCGGCGGCGCACACCGGGTCTGCGCCGCGAGGAGGTGGCGGTGCGGGCGGCCATCACCCCCGACTACTACGCCCGGCTGGAACAGGGACGGGCCCACACGCCGTCGGCCGCGGTCCTGCGATCACTGTCCGCGGCGTTGCTGCTGACCGACGAGCAGTCCCAGCACCTGCACCGGCTCGCGGCCCGCGCCCACCCCCGCCGTGCGGCCGAGAGACGCCTGAACCCGCGGACCCAGGCGATTCTGGACGGCATCCCCCAGATGCCCGCCCTCGTGCTCGACACGATGTCGAACATCCTGGCCTGCAATCACCTCGCCGATGTCCTGTACGGCGGCCTGCTGGCACTGCCCGCCCGCGAACGAAACATGCTGTGGCAGTTGTTCGGACGGTCCTGCACCCGGGAACGGTTCGACCGCGACGACCTGACCCGGCTGGGCCGCCTCCTGATCTCCAACGCGCGCGCCGACGCCACCGGCTTCGAGGAGAACCCCGACTGGACGGACCTGGTGACCACGCTCCGCGCCACGAGCCCCCTGTTCGACCGGATCTGGCACCAACACCACATCGGCAGCACCCAGGACGGCCACCTGCGCCTGCGCCACGACACGATCGGCCCGGTCGACCTCTCCTACACGATGCTCCCCCTCCCCGAACCCGGCCAACGCCTGGTCCTGCACGTGTCCGAACCCGGCCCCGGTTCCCGAACCGCCCTGGACCTCCTCGCGGTGATAGGCCACGAACAGTTCGCCCCGTCGGCGAAGGGGTAGGCGCGACTCAGGGCGTGAAGGCTTGTCTCCGTACGGAATTCGCCGGCGAACATGCTGGTGAGCAAGGCTGGAGATCGACGCCGCGACTCGGCTTCGGTTGCGGCGGCGATTCGTCGTTCGTACTCACCGGCGTTCGGTGACCGACACACCCTTCCCCGGCCGCCAGTACTCGATTATCAGGAGTTCGGTGGCCTCGTCGACCGAGGTGAGGACCGCCTCGGTCAGGTCCAGGCGGTAGTCGTGGACGCCGGGTGGAGACGCGTAGGCCGCCTTCGCCGGGCCGGTTATCTCGATCGCGGCGCCGGACACCTTCGCGTCGCCGTCGGCGGGGTGGGCGTGGATCGCGCAGCGGGGATCGCGGCGCAGGTCGTGGGCCTTCATCGCGCCGGGCATCGAGCCGAACATCAGGTCGGGGCCGATGAACTCGACCTCCGAGCCGCTCACCCGGGGGGAGCCGTCGGCGCGCAGGGTGGCCAGGACGTGGGTTTTGTGCGCCTCGAAGCGCTGGCGCACCCGGGCGGCCAGGTCGGGGGCTTCGGTTTCGAACTGGTCCCAGGTCGCCATGGGACCAGCATGTCACCCGGCGGGCGACGTGGCGATCAGTACTCCGGGCGGGCCTGGGGGTGCCAGGTCGCGGAGCCGACCGTACCGAGCATCGAGGTGATGCAGATGCCGACGATGAGATTGATGGCCGCCGTAGCGATCTTGGCATCCACGTCGGCGGTCAGGGTGAACGGAATGATCACCGCGACGGCGGTCAGCAGCAGGCAGATCCAGGTGAAGAACGTCAGCGGGCTGGGCATCGCGAGCAGCAGCGTCATCAGCAGCGCGGTCGCCAGCAGGGCCGCGCCCGCCGCGGCCAACGCGTAGGACGTGGTCGAGACAGAGCCGTACGCACCGGCGCCCTCCGGCGACAGGATCGCGATGCCGAAAACCCCGCGCACGAGCATGATCGCGACCACGACCAACAGCGCGGCCACGACGGCCGTACCAACGCCCCCGGCCCACAGCCGGCCGAAGTTCACCGGGGAGGGCGTCTCCTCCGCGGGAGGGTACTGCGGGTTGGACGGGCCATAGTTGTAGTGGGGATCGGACATGGCTCGAAGGTACTACTGCCACGCCCGGATTCGAACCTTTCCGGCCAGGAAGCGTGCCGCGCCGGGCGAAACGGGCCCCGCTCGGGCCGAGAACCGCCCGCGAGCGCAACCTCAAACCGATTGGCGGCCAGCCGAAGAACGCCACCGATTCTCGACGGCGGCACCCAGCGGACCACTCACCACGAACAGCATCAGGAACCACAACCCGATCTGCGGAAACGCCAGACCCAGGGCAAACGCGACAACGGCCGTTCCCGCGGCGATCACGGAGGACAGCACCGAGGGGTCGGTCACGTCTCCCCGCAGGGCCGGTGAGGCCGCGATCACGCAGCGCTGAATCAGCAACGCCAGCAACGCGATCGCGATCGTGCCCAGGTAGAGGGCGGTCGCGTCGCGGCCGAAACCGTCGCCCGAGGAAATCAATTTCGTGGGAACCGGGAGGAAGACGATGCTCATCAGCCACAGCAGATTCGTCCAGAGCAGAGCCGTGTTGTAGCCGCGCAGGGTGCGAAACAACCGGTGATGCAGCAGCCAGAGCCGGTAGATCACCGCGAAACTCACCACGAACGCCACCAGGTCACCGCGGTGGTCGACGAAGATCTCCCGCAGCCCGGTGTCGCCCGCGTCCTCCACGACATCGACCAGCGGCAGCACCAGCAGCGTCGCCGCGATAGCCACCACCGCGTCGCTGAAGTTCACCAGCCGCTCGAGCCCCTTCTCGGCTTCCATCCCGGCATTGTGCCCCAACAACAGGCCGCGCGAACTACGAGGACACGACCTCTTCGTCGACCACCTCGGCCGACGGCCGGCGGGGAGTGAACGGGAGGGGCGCGGCCGTGCGAGGGGCCCAGCCGATCCGGATCATCGTCTGCGCGAACGCGCAGTCGTGCAGTACCTCCGAGCGCAGGTCCGCGCCCAGGTCGAGGATCCCGAGGGGTTCGGACTGGATGCAGCTGGCCAGGCCGGACCGGGTCGCGGTCAGCAGGATCGCGGAGACCGCCTCGCCGGCGCGCACCCGGGCCTGGGTGTCGTCGGTGGGAGTGCCGATCACGAACCACTGCGCGCCGTCGACCACGTCGGCGGGATCGGCCAGTTCGGGGTCGGCGAACGCGCGCAGCAGGATCTCCCCGTCCTCGCGGATCGGCGGCGTGTTGGCCGCGGGCACGCCGTCGGCGTCACCGTGGCGGCCGCTCCAGATGGTGATCTCGCGCTGGTAGTCGCCGTCCCGCGCGTGCCGCGCGACCGCGGTGTGGGTGGCTTCGGCCAGCGCGCCGCGCAGCTGCGGGGGCACGAGCCGGGCAGCCGCGCCGAAGGCGGGGGCCACCGAGCTGATGCCGCGCAGCATGGCCGCGTTCACCGGTCGTGGATCGTAGGCGCGGCGATCGGACTGGCGGTGCATGATCGCCGCCGCGCTCTCGATATCGGCGGGGGTCGCCGCGCGGGGCGTAGCGGTGATCACGGCGAGAAGATCGGGATCCCCGGGGTCGGGAACGTAGCGCACGCCGGCGTGCCAGCCCAGCATCGCGAGGCCCACGCGCAGGTGATGCAGCGCTGCCCCGCAGCTCATGACCAGGGCTCGACCGGTCGGGTCGGTGGCCGGGAGATGCCGGGAGGTGTCGGCATACAGGTGCACGGCGTCGGCGGTGACGCGCCAGCGCCACGGCTGGGTGTTGTGGATCGACGGCGCTCGGACTGCCATGTCGATCGCGGTTTCGAAGGCGTGTTGCAGCTTCGGCTTGTCGATCATCATCGCTACTTTCCGAGTTCGGTAACCGGAGCCGGTTGCCCGTTCCTGAACAGCTACCTTCCAGACAACCCGGATGCGCCGCGCGGGCCTTCGTAATTTCTGACAAGGTCCGGCCGGACGCGTTGTCAGGTTTTGGGCCTGGACCAGCCGAGCTCGCGGTACCGCAGTGCCCACCACACCTGGAAGGCGATCTCGGGATCCTTCAGACTCACCCCGGTCAGCTCCTCGAATCGAGCCAGGCGATAGCGCACGGTGTTGTGATGCAGGAACATGCGATTGGCGGTCTCGGAGGCGTTCATGCCCGCCGACAGATAGCAGTCGACGGTGTCGAGGATGGGTGAGGCGTCCGCGTCGCAGATTGCCTCGAGATAGCGCTCCGCCAGGGCCGCCCCGACCTCGACATCACCCACGACCGCCGCGCGCATGCTGAGCTCGATCAGGGTGTGCCGCCCGGAACGCCCGAACAATCGCGCGGTTTCGGCGACGCGACCGGCGATGCGAATGGACCGGAACAGCTCGTCGAGTTCGACCCTGGGCCCGATCCCGAGATACTCGTCGTCGACGTCCGGGCCGGTCGATCCGCTGAAGAACCCCACGACGTCACCGTCCAGCAGGGCGGTCAAACCCTGCGGCGGACGGCACGCGGGCTGCTGGCGGATTCGCCACTCGGTGTGCTCGGGCTCGGAGCCGATGGCCCGGAACGCCGAATAGCGCTGATCCAGCCGCAACCCGAGGTATTGCGCCTGGCTGCGCAGTTCGTCGAGGCCGAACCTGCCGGACAGGATGCCCCGCATCAGATCATCGCGCAGGCCGTCGCGGCGGCGCTGGATCTGTGCGGCGGTGTCACGGTGCCCGGCGCTCAGCGCGACGGTGGCGGCGTCGGACACCCGCAGCAGCGCGACCAGCACGGTCATCAGGGTCGACCCGGGCCGGTCGACCCAGATCTGATTGTGGCCGACCCGTTCGATGATCTCGGCGATCATGATCTGCCACCCGCGCAGCACCGCCTCCAGCGGCACGCCGAGCCGGGCGCGGATCGCGCCGTATTCGTGGAACTGCTCGATCTCCTCGTCGGTGAGGTCGCGCCGCGCACGCACGGCGGAATCCAGGCGCATCAGCGCCGCGGTGATCGACGGGACGGTGTCGGCTTCGTCGATGTCCGCGTAGGCGGGGATCTCCCGGCGAAACCGATCCCAGAGTTCCTGGGCCAGGGTCTTCGAATCCGCGACGCCGAATTCGGTCATCGACAACCCGTCCGCCCCGCGGCCCCCTCGGTGCCCGGCACGCTGACAGCCGTTGATCGGTGTGCGCGGGAGCATGATTCGGTCGGGGTTGTGGTGCTGCGATCGTTCATGAAAACTCCGCAACGTCGAGGTGGCCCAGCCTGCCCTTCGGCATCCAGCTTGCCATCCGGTGACGGCGGCGGGCGCAGGCGGCGCCGAGTCCGGCGGCCGTGTTCGACTCGATGCCCCTCCGATCGGGCGGTCAGCCGCGGGATCGGCCGGCTCGCGGCGATCCGATCAGGCCTCGGGCCAGTTGTGTTCGAGCCCGGTGATGATGAAATCGATCTTGAGGTCGGTCAGCCCGCGCTGCTGCCACGACTCCCGCGGCTGCAGAATCGTCGACTTGTCCGCCAGGGCCGTGCGCACCTGATCGAGCCCGCTCGCGCCGGTGGGGTCGGTCGTGCGCATGGCCTGCACGCCGAGGTGGCAGGCGAAGACCGTGTCGCCGAGGAAGTCGAGCGCGAAGCTGGTCTGGCCCGGGGTGACGCCCTGCCCGGCCAGGTGTGCGCCGTAGGCCTCGAGAATCTCGGCGATGCGGGTGAAGGCCGGCGCGTAGGAGTAGACCACCAGCGGCAGCCGCGGATTCTCCTCGCAGATGCGCCAGCATTCGTTCGCCCACTGCCGCAACGTATCTCGCCAGTCCATACCGGGTTCGGGGAGCTTGATCGTGGCGGCGATGACGTCCAGGCAGGCCACGACGATGTCGTCGCGGGAGGGATAGAGGCGGTAGATCGCGGGAGCGCCGACGCCGATCCGGTCGGCGATGGCCGCGAGGGTGAAGGTGTCCAGGCCCTCGTCCATAGCCGCCCGGATGATGTCCTGCCGGGTGAAGGCGGGTTTGCGGCCCACCTTCTTCCCGGCGGCCCAGCGGGGTGAGCTCACGCGGACAGCTCGCCGGCGACCGGTGATTTCGTCGGTTCCACGCTGGGTTCGCTCATGCGTTCAGGCTAATGGTTTGCCAGTTGCCACCCCTTGGCACCGTGCAGGTGTTCCCAGAATCTGGCGTAAGTGCCCGCGGCGGTGAGCAATTCGGCATGCGTACCCCGGGCGACCACGGCGCCGGTCGAGTCGAGCTGGATGATCAGGTCGGCGCGGGCGATGGTGTCGAGGCGATGCGCGATGACGATGACCGTCGCCTGTTCGCGCAGCCGCTCGATCGCGGCGACGACGTGGGCTTCGTTCTCCACGTCCAGCGCCGAGGTGGCCTCGTCGAGCAGCACGATGGGCGCCCGTTTGAGCAGGGCCCGCGCGATGGCCACGCGCTGGCGTTCGCCGCCGGACAGTGCGCGCCCGCCCTCCCCGACCCGCGAAGCCCAGCCGTCGGGCAGTCGTTCGGCGATCTCGCGCACCCCGGCGAGGTCGCCCGCCCGGTGGATCTCCGCCTCGGTGGCGTCCGCGCGGCCGACGGCGATATTGGCGGCCAGGGTGTCGTCGAAGAGGTAGACGTCCTGGAAGACCAGGGACAGCTGCGCCATCAGCTGCTCGCCGGTCTGCTCGGCGACGGGGACGCCGCCCACGCGGACGGTGCCCGCGCCGACGTCGTAGAACCGGCTGATGAGCCGGGCGATGGTGGTCTTGCCGCTGCCGGACGGGCCGACCAGGGCGATCATGGACCCCGCGGGCACGGTCAGCGTCACCTCGCGCAGTGCCGGTGCCGCGCCGGGCGCGTACCCGAAGGTGACGTTCTCGAATTCGACGGTGCCGGGCGCGGTCAGCACGGCGGGCGCGGCCGGTTCGGGCAGCGGTGCGGCGGTGAGCACTTCGTCCAGCGCGTCGAGCAGCGGACGCCGCGATTCCAGTGCGATGGCGGCCTCGGTGATGGCGGACACCGTCGAGGAGAAGCGCAGCGCCAGGCCGATGAAGGCAAGGGCGGGAACGGGTTCCAGCGTGCCGGCCACCGCCAGGGACCCCGCGGCGCTGATCAGCGCGACCACCACGCCCTGGGTGATCATGCCGCTGAGCAGCATGCCCGCCGATTCGAGCCAGAGGCCGCGTTTCTTGGCGGCGTACGCCCGATCGAGCGCGCCGGACAGCGGCGGGAAGTCGGTGCTGCGGCCGGTGGAGCGCAGCGCCCCTTGGCATTGCGCGTATTCCACGATGCGGCCCGCCAGTTCGATCTCGGCGGGTTCGTGAATCGCCTTGCCGCGGCGCATGAGATCGGTCGAGAGCAGGGTGATCACGGCGAAGATCGGCACCGCGACGGTGATGATCAAACCCAGCAGCGGATGCCACAGCCACGCGGCGATGATGATCACCCCGGCCGCGGTGATCCGGGAGACCAGCGGGCCGAACATGTGCGCGAAGATCTCCCCCGCCGACATCAGCTCGGTGGAGACCATGCGCGACAGCTTGCCCGCGATCGGACGTGCGAACCAGCCCAGCGGTTGTTTCGCGACCTGATCGCCGGTGAGCCGGTGGATGCTGCGCAGGAAGTCCAGGGCGACAGCGTAATTGGCGCGGCTCTGCGCGTAGTTGACGGCAAAGCTGGCCACCGCCAGCGCGCCCAGGACCCACAGCCATCCGGTCAGGCCCAGGCCCCACACCGGCGCGTCCTCGGCGAGCGTGCTGATCGTCGGCAGCAGGGCGGCCAGGGCCAGGCCCTCGATCAGCCCGGCCGCGACGCTGATGCCGAGGGCGGGTTTCAGTTGTTCGGGTTGCGAGATCATCCGGCTCATGCGCGGGACGATGTCGAGCAGGGGCAGGTTCATCGCGGCTCTCCCGTGGTCAGCGCCCGGCCGTCGGCGGGTCGAGTTCCGTTGTCCGCCCGCCACAATCGCGCGTAACCGGGTTGACTCAGCAACTCGTCGTGGGTGCCGGCGGCGCGGATGCCGCCGGCTTCGATGAGGACGATCTGGTCGACGCCCTTGATCACTTCGGGCCGGTGCGCGATGAGCAGCACGGTCCGGCCGCGCACCAGCGCGGAGAGCGCCTGCTGGATCTCGTGCTGGGATTCGGGGTCGGTCAGGGCGGTGGCCTCGTCGAGCACCAGGATGGGCGCGTCGACCAGCAGCGCCCGGGCGATCGAGATGCGTTGCGCCTGACCGCCGGACAGCCCGGTGTCGCGGCCGTAGACGGTGTCGAATCCGTTCGGCAGTGCCTCGATCTCGTCGAGGACCTGCGCGGCGCGGGCGGCGTCGCGAATCTGCTCGTCGGTGGCGTCCGGGCGGCCCAGGGCGATGTTGTCGCGCAGGCTGAGGGCGAGCAATTGGGCGTCCTGGAGCACGAATCCCACGCGCGAGTAGAGGTCCGGGACCTCGCCGACGGGCACGCCGCCGATGCTGATGACACCCGAGAGCGGGTCGTCGAAGCGGGCCAGCAGGGTCGCGATTGTCGACTTCCCGGAGCCGGAGGGTCCGACCAGGGCGGTGACCGTGCCCTCGCGCAGGGTGAAGCTGACGTCGTCGATCGCCAGCGCGGCCTCCGCACCGGAGCGGTAGGAGTAGGAAACCCGTTCGAAGACGACCTCATTCGACACCGGAACGGCCGCCCCGTCCTGTTCGGCCAGCGTCGGCGTCTCGAGCAGGTCGGTGATGCGCAGCGCCGCGCCGCCGGCGAGCTGCTGGGCCCACAGGGAGTTCATGAGCACTTCGAGCGCGTACGGAATCAGCAGGGCGATGAGCGCGGTGGCCAGGACGTCGGCCGCGGTGACCGAACCGCCGTGCACCAGGACCGATCCCACGCCGATATTGATCGTGAGCACCAGCGGGACCGCCAGAAACGAGGTGCCCAGGGCGGATACACGAATGAGCGGCCGGACCCACTTCAGGTAGAACAGATTGAAGTCGTCGGCGGCCTCCTGATAGTTGCGGTGCGCCTTGCCGACTCGGCCGAAGGCCTTGACCACGGAGATACCGGTGACGAACTCGACCATACGAGCCGAGACGGTGGACAGCCGCCTGTCCATTTCCACGGTCTTCTCCCCCATGCCGCGCATCGACAGCAGCACGGCGCCGACGTAGAGCGGCAGAGTCGCCACGGACAGCAGACCCAGCCGCCAGTCGATGACGAACGCGTACACGGTCAGCGCGAGCGGCATGACGACGGCGTTCGTACCGTCCACCGGTTGGTGCGCGATGAGGTGGTGGATGGTTCCGATCTCGTCCTGCAACGCTTTCCGGACCCGGCCGGAATTGGTCGAGGTGAACCACGCCAGCGGCACCCGGGCGAACCGGCGCACCATGCGCTCCTGGATCAGGTGACCCAGCCGCGCGTCGGCCAGATGGGTGACCAGCAGCGCGACGAAGTAGACGCCCAGCCGAAGTCCGAAGGCGCCGAGCAGAATTCGCAGCCAGCGCGACACCTCCCCGCCGTCCACCGCCACGCCCGCGGCATGGGCGCCGATCAGCACGTCGCCGATCCGCACCAGCGCGATGTACGGCACGACGGCGAGCACGCCGGACAGCACCGCGAGCAGCCTGGCGAGCGTCAGCTGTGCCGACACCGGCTTCATCAGTTCGGCCAGCGCCCGCGCGCCGGCCCGCTGCTGGGCCTTGGTGTCGGCCGGATCCGGGTCGGGTCTTCGAGGCGGGAGATCCGGGCGAAGCTCGGCGGGCGCGGCGACCGATGGCGATGACGCGGTCATATCACTCCTGGTTCAGGCACTTCCCCACGCAGCGGGCACCCACCGCGGTCGGCAGTGAACTTAGGTTTGCCATACTTAATACTGAATGGCGTTCAGAATATGACCGGGGTGCATGCCGCGCAAGACCTTCACCGGGCCCCGGCATACGAAAGACCCGGCACCCCGGAGGATGTCGGGTCTTCGGCGGGTGGGACTAGGAGGCGAGCGGCTGGTCGTCGACGATCATGTCGTAGTTGACCTGGTCGCCTTCCACGTTGGTGGTGGTCGCGGTGACGCCCCAGCGGGTGCCGTCGGCCTCGGTTACCACGCAGCGAATCTTGGTACCGGTGGCTCCACGAAGGAGGCCGGTGCAGGTCGAGGCCTTGGGGGCCGTACCTACCCGTTCCTGGTAAAAGTTGGAGACATTGCTTGCCACGTCGTCGGGAGCGACGTACTTGTCCGTGATGTCGAGGTCGTAGTAGGCGGTGTCGCCCTCGACCTTGGTTACCTTGGCCAGGACGGACCAGGTCTGGCCGTCCCCGGATGTGATGGCGCACTTCTGGGTGGCATCCACCTTGGCGTCCAAATCACCTTCGCACACAACGGATTTCGCGTCTTCGTGCGACGTATCGTGGAATACGCTACCGGTCTTGGATTCCACGTCACTTTTGCTCACCGAACCGGGCCCCGAGTTGCATCCGGCCACGAGTATCGGGACGAACACGAGGGGCAGAGCAGCTATCAGTTTCCGCATAGACAATTTTATGGCCGATGCCGGGGCTTTCCTCCCGGTTTTCGCCAGGAAAGATCGACTTCGCAACCAATTCGCATCCGGACCGCCGCCCCGTCGCGAAACCTCGCATCTCACCGCCGGAAATGTTTGCTGGATGTTTGACAGCATCCCGGCCGGGTATGCGCGTTATCGCAGCACGCTTGACCAGATCGTTTCCAACGCGGCGCTCCGAGCGGGGTCGACCCCGCACCGAGTCGCCGCCGGACCGGAGGACGGATCATGGCGAAGACGCTGGAATCACTGATCGGCTGCACCGTGCGGGACGCCGCGGGCGCCGAAATCGGGCACGTCGAGGGCTTCTACCTCGACAACGAATCGGGAATCGCCACGTGGGCGGCGGTGTCGACCGGGATGGGCGGTGAGCAGGCACTGGCCCCGCTGGAGGGCGCCGAGTACCAGCCCGTGGACAACTCCCTGCGCGTTCGGGTCGATCGCGAGCAGGTGCGCGGCGCACCGCACCTCGAACACGACGGACAGCTCGAGCCGCAGGATGAACGCGAGCTGATCACCTACTACCGCGGCGGTCAGCGGCGGGGCGTCGCGACCACCAAGGCGCAGCGCATCCGCCGGCGCGCGGACGAGCCGCTGACGCGCGGCCGGACCGGCGCCGAGGATTTGCCGATCGCCGACGAGCGGCTCGTGATCGAGGGCGAGCAGATCACCCGGGGCGCGCCGCGCACCGAGTACGTCGAGACCGAACGCGTGTGGCTCGAGGAGAACGACGGGCGCGCATAGCTTTTCACTCGCCAATCAGCTGACTACCAGGAGGAAATCATGGAATGGCTGCTGGGTTTGCTCGGCGGTGTCGTCGGCGGCGGTATCGGTGGATCGAGGAGTCCGTTCGGGCCGCTCGTCCACGGGCTCGCCGGGGCGATCGGTGGCGGAATCACCGGCGCGATCATCGAATCCACCACCGGGAGCGGTTTGGACTTCGGCCAGATCCTCGCCCAGGTCGCCGGTGGCGGCGCGGTGGGCGCGGCGTTCTCCGCGGTGCTGGGACTGGCGACGCGGCCCAAGACGGGAGCGGAGTCATGAGCGGATGGAAGAGATCGTTCGCCGGCGCGGCCGCGTTCGCCGCGGTGCTGCTCGGCGCCGGGTCGCTGACCGCGACGATCGCGACGGCGCAGCCCGCGGGCGCGGAGGCCGCGATCGACGCCCACTACACGGACAAGGGTGGAGCCGCCACGCCACTCGGTGAAAAGGTCGGCGCCGTCTACGCTTTCGGCCCGGACGGGGCCGCGCAGGACTATCGCGGCGGCAAGATCATCTACTCCGCCGATACCGGCGCGAAGGTGATGTACGGGGCCATCCTGGACAAGTACCTCGCCCTGGGCGGCGCGGACGCCGTCGGCTACCCCACCAATGACGAGTCCGACGTCGCGGTCGCGGGCACCGCCCGTTTCAGCGAGTTCTCCGCCCCCGACGGCGCCACCATCCAGTGGAGCCCGCAGAACGGGGCGTGGCTGGTGCGCGGCCCGATCCGCACCGCGTGGTCCGAACTGAACGCGACCGACGGGGTGCTGGGCGCGCCGACCAGCGACACCACCCTCGCGAACGGCGTGTACAGCCAGAGCTTCACCGGGCAGAACGGTGAGCCGGTGCAGATCCAGTGGAGTCAGGCCGACGGGTTCGTGAGCACGCCGCCCGCCATCGCCGGGCAGTTGAGTGGTCTGGACGTCTCCGCACCCGGCGCCCCGCCCGGAGATTCGATGTCGTCGGGCGCGGCGCCCGCCCCGGCGACCGGGTCCGACTCCAACGCGAAGTGGTGGGCGCTGCCCATCGGCCTCCTGATCGCCGCCGCCGCGGGCGGTCTCGCGATGCTGGCCACGAGAAGCCGCGGGCACCAACACCATTCGGTCGGAACGACCACGGCCGGCGCGCACCGGGCCCCCACCCGGACGGCCGGTGCGCCGGTCGCCGCGGCGGGCGGTCAGCGGCACACGGCCGGTGCGCATCTGGCGACGCTGGCCGAGCGGGCTCGCACGTTCGGCGGCGGGCACGGGCGGCCCGTGTAGGTGAATTCGGACGGTGGCGTTACCGCCGGCCATCCGAGGGAATGTGCCGCCCGGCGGATCTGCCCGCCGGGCGGCACCTCCCTCACAGCGACCGCAGCGCCCTGACTCCCAGGCCGGGATCGGCCAAGGGGCGCAGGGCTATTCGCATCAGCGCCCGGGCGTTGTCGTCGCCCGCCGTGCGGTTCAGCTTGAGCGTTCCGCACGCCAGGCACTGGTGCACCAGCGACCATTCGCCGTTCGCACGCACGGTCAGGCCGACCGCGCGCATCCGGCCGCCACACGACGCGGCCCGGTCCCCCGGCATCCGGTCCACGTGCCGACTGCTCAGACAGTGCGGGCAGTGGTTGCGATGGGCGGTACCTGCCGCCGCGATCGGTACGTCGAGGCGGCAGCCGACGCAGCGGAACGCGTCGCCGAATTCGCCGCCGCGGCCGTGCAATACGGATTTCTCGCGTTGTCTGCGGCCGGGAGCCGCGGTGTTCCTGCGTGGCATGGCCGGCGCCTACAGCTCGCCGAACACTTCGAGAGGGAACGGTGGCTCGGCCAGCGGGCGGACGGCCAGTCGCATGAGTATCAACTGGTTGTCGTCGCCGCAGACCGGGTGCAACGCCAGTTCGCGGCAGCGGGTGCAGCGATGCACCAGTGCCCATTCGCCGGTGCGCGACACCGCGATCGACAGCGGTGACATGCGGCCCTGACAATCGGAACCGCCGCCCTCGGCCTGATCGAGGGTGTGGCGCGAATGCAGGCAGCTGGGGCAGTGATTGCGCCGTTCGCCGCCGGGACCGAGCAGGGTCACGGTGAGCCCGCAGCGCATGCAGGGGAAGGTGGAGGTACGCAGCGCCGGGTGGGCGCCGCTGGAACGAGAGATGTTGTCCGACAACTCGGATACTCCTTGCCGTGAGCCGAAATGCTGGCAGGAAGCAGGCCGAGCGCGCCTGACGCCGGTGACTACCGGCAGATGTGGTGCGGGCAGCGATATGTCGTACCGAAGCAACACTCCGAGGCGCTACTCGGCGCGGGCCGGGTCATAGATCACTCCTCCAACCGACGATCGCGGACGCGCCCGATCGGGCGCGGCGGCAACCGTAGCAATGGCGAATCGGCGCTCGCCATCGATTTTTCGCGCAGGACCCCCGGCACAGCCGTGGCCGGGGGTCACCACGCCGGCTGTCTCAACTCGCGACGGCCCGATACGACTCCAGCACCTCGACCGGAATGCGGCCGCGGCTGGAGATCGGCAGGCCCTGGGCGCGAGCCCATTCACGGGCCGCGGTGCTCTCCTGCCGATCCGCCGACGAACGTGCCGGGGTGGCGGTGGCCTTGGTGCGGCGGGTGGTGCCGCGGATCTTGCGTGCGCTGGCGATCCACGGCGCGTACACCTCGCGCAGGGCCGCCGCGTTCTCACTCGACAGGTCTATCTCGTAGTCGATGCCGTCGAGCGAGAATAGGACGGCCTCGTCGGCCGTTGATTCGCCGTCGAAGTCATCAATGATGTTGACGACCACTTTCCGTGCCACGATCATCCCTCCGGTAGGTGCGCTGGCGTCCTCGAACGCGGATGTTCTTCGGGTCAGTTGTACACAGTCCGGTTTCGGGCGTTGATCTCAGGACCTCGCACGGCCCGCGCGCGCGCCGAATTCGCCGGGCTCGAGAAATGAAACGCCAGGTCACAGCCATTCGACTCGAGCAATGCCCCGGATCGCGTCGCCGCCGGGACGCTGTGTGAGAAGGTGGGTTTTCACTCGCGAATCCGGTTGGGGCGATTCCGGTTACGGGTGAGTAGCAATCCTGATGGAGGAGGAGTTTGGTGGAAGCAGCGTTCGACGTCGCCGGTCTGGTGGGACATCGCTACCGGGTCGAGGACTTTTACGAGGTCGGGCGGGAGAAGATCCGCGAGTACGCCCGCGCGGTGCAGGATTTCAATCCCGCGCACTGGAGCGACGCCGCCGCGGCCGAACTCGGATACACCGGGCTGATCGCGCCGACCACCTTCATCTCGACCACCGCGATGCTGGCCAATCGCAGGCTGCTCGACACCCTCATGAACGGCTACGACGTGGTCGTGCAGACGGATCAGGTGTTCGAGATGCACCGGCCGGTGCTCGCCGGCGACCGGTTGATCAGCGACGTCGAACTGTCCTCGGTGCGCCGCATCGCGGGCAAGGATCTGCTCACCATCACCAATACGTTCCTCGATCAGAGCGGCGACATCGCCCAGGTCATGCACACCACCGTGGTCGGGCTGACCGGTGAGGACGTCAACACCGACGTCAGCGACACCATCGACCGGGTGATCATGACCGGGCTCGACACCGCGTCCCGGGCCGGCGGCGTCACCGGCGACGACGGGATCGCCCCGCCCCCGGAAAACGTTGCCGGGCTGTCGGATGTCTCGCGCACCCGTGAGCCGCGCACCACCCTGCGCTTCGACGAGGTCGGCGTCGGCGACGAGCTACCCGCGCGGACCGTGCGCCTGACCCGCGGCGATCTGGTGAACTACGCGGGCGTCTCCGGCGACGTGAACCCCATCCACTGGCACGACGGCGTCGCCACCCTCGCGGGACTGCCCGACGTGATCGCGCACGGCATGCTCACCATGGGCCTGGGCGCGGGGTTCGTGACCGGCTGGCTCGGCGATCCCGGCGCGATGACCCGGTACGGGGTCCGGCTGTCGAATTACACGGTCATCGAGGCGGGTTCGGCGGGCACCGTCGAATTCACGGGGCGCGTCAAGTCGCTCGACCCGGAGACCAGGTCGGCGGTCATCGTGATCGTCGCGAAGTCCGCGGGACGCAAGATCTTCGGGCTGGCGACCGCGGACGTGCGCCTGTCCTGACCATGACGGCCGGACGGCCGCACGCCCCGCCCGAACTCGGCGGGTGCGTGCGGCCGTTTTCACGCTCCGGAGCGCGGTCACGCTCCGGAGCGGGGCCGGCGGACGGTCAAGAGCGCCTGCGCCGCAGCGCCCACCAGGTCAGGACCGCGCCGGAAGCCGCTGCGGCGGTGAGGGGCACGGGGTGGCGTTTAGCGCTGTGGACCAGTTGCAGGCCGCGGCCGACGACCCGCACGCTCGTTTCGGCCACGGCGGCGTCGGCCTCCTCGCGCAGTTGCTCGGCGTCCGGCAGCAGATCGTCGGATTCGGGTGAAGTGGGCGGGACCGGGATCGGGTTCATCCTCGACTTCCATTCTCGATGGGCACGGGCTCGACCGGGTGGTACCCGCCACCGCCGAGTCGAAACGGTGGCGGCGGGGGGCGGGGGCGATCTGCCGCGCCTGTTTCGGCGATCCGTGCCCGGGTATGCGCTGACGGTCCAGTTCGTATGGGATCAAAGGATTTTCGATGACCGAACCGTCTACCCGGACCGGCAGACCTGACAGCTCGTATTCGTCGTCCAGCGTCGAGAGGATGGCGCAGCACCCGAATTTCGCGCGATTCGCTCGCGCGGGATTCGTGATGAGCGGAATCGTGCACCTGTTCATCGGGTACCTCGCCATCCGCCTCGCGCTCGGCAACGGTGGCGGCACCGCCGACCAGTCCGGGGCCATGGCCGAACTGGCCGCGACACCCGGTGGCGGAGTTGCCCTGTGGATCGGCGTGGTCGCTTTCACGCTGATGGCGCTGTGGCGCTTGACCGAAGCGGTGTTCGGCAAGGCTTCCGAGCCGCAGGCCGACAGCAAGAAATCCGAGGCCGTGCACCGGATCAAGGCCGCGGCCGTGGCCGTGATCTACTTCGGATTCGCGCTCACCGCATTCGGTTTCGCACGCGGGCGCGGCAAGTCGAGCAGCGGCGAGAGCAAGAGCCTCACCGCGCGGTTGATGGAGAACACCGCGGGAACGGCGCTGTTGATCATCGGTGGCGCGGTCATCATCGGCGTCGGCGGCTACCACGTCTACAAGGGCGCGACGCGACGCTTCCTGAAGGACCTGAAGGGCACGCCCAGCAAGCTGGTGCAGCGACTCGGCACGGCCGGGTACATCGCGAAGGGGCTGGCGATCGGCGCCGTCGGGGCGCTGGTGATCCTGGCCGTGAGCCAGTCCGACCCGGACAAGGCCTCGGGGCTGGACGGGGCGCTCAAAACCCTTGGCGCGCAGCCCTACGGCGCGACGCTGCTGGTGGCCGCGGGACTGGGGATCATCACCTACGGGCTGTACAACATCGTGATGGCGCGGCTCGCGAAGATGTAGCCGGGTCGAGGCCGGGGACGGCGGGATGACGCCGGCGCCCGGCCGCCGGCCACGAGGCGATAAGAGAGTCCGACCCTATCTAACTCACTGTCGGCGTGCTAGACATACGACAACGGCGAGGAGGCGGCGATGGCGAAGATTGTGGTGTTCGGGGCGACGGGGTACACCGGCCGGCTGACGGCCGAAGCCCTTGTCGCGCGCGGTGTTTCACCCGTGCTGGCCGGGCGGAACGGACCCGCCCTGGAGAAGCTCGCGGCCGATCTCGGCGGCGCGCGGACCGCCGTCGCCGATGTCGCCGACCCCGCGTCGGTGCGGGCGCTGCTCGGGCCGGGCGATGTCCTGATCAGCACGGTCGGGCCGTTCCTGCGACACGGCGGCCCGGCGCTGGCCGCCGCCATCGACGCCGGGGCGCACTACCTCGATTCCACCGGCGAGGGGCCGTTCATCCGGACCGTGTTCGAGCACGACGACCGGGCGCGAGCCGCCGGTTCGGCGCTGCTCACCGCGTTCGGATTCGATTACGTCCCGGGCAATCTGGCCGGCGCGCTGGCCCTGGCGGCCGCGCCCGGCGCCGTGCGCGTGGATATCGGCTACTTCGCCGACAACCCGCGCACCAGCGGGGGCACCCGCGCCTCGATCGCCGGAATGCTGTTCGAACCCGGTTTCGCGCTGCGCGACGGGCAGATCGTGACCGAGCGCGCGGGCGCGCGACTGCACTCGTTCGATGTGGCCGGAGCCGCGCGGACCGGGGTGTCGATCCCCGGCTCGGAGCAACTCGCGCTGACCCGCTCGTACCCGGGTGTACGCGAGGTCGGGGTGTATCTGGGTCTGCCGACGCCCATCGCACAGGGCCTGCGCGCCGGATCCGGCTTGACCGCGGCCGTGGGGAAGGTACCCGCGCTCAAGCGGGGTCTGGACAGCGTCCTGACCCGTGCCGTGCAGGGGTCCACCGGCGGCCCGGGCGCCGAGTCGCGCGAGCGCACCCGGACCTGGGCGGTGGCCGAGGCGCGCGATGCGAACGGAAAGACTTCGGCGACGGTCACTCTCGCAGGCGGTGACCCCTACGACTTCACCGCGGCGATCCTCGCCTGGGGCGCGCACACGGCGCTCGAGGGCGGGCTGCGCGGCACCGGGGCGCTGGGCCCGGTGGACGCCTTCGGTCTCACGGAACTGGACGCGGCGGTGACCGCCGCGGGATGGTCCCGCTACCCGGCCGATTCCGCGCGGTGAACGAATAGCCCGGGTGCGCGGGCCCTGTCGCCTGGCTCGACGTTTGCGGCGCAACGATACCGGCGGCGACACGAACTGATACCGCCGGTGTCTGCGCATCGATCGCCCGAATCGCGCTGCGGCACAGCTCGGCTCACGAGCGGATCGGCTCGGCCTCGCGGGACCCGCGGACTCGGGTTCACAAGGGCGGCAGGCGGCTCGGCGGCCTTCAGCTCGCGGTGGGCGTGTTCGAGCCGGACGCGGCGCAGGTAGCCCAGCGGCATGGTGTCGAAATGACGACGGAAGTCTTCCTGCAGGGCGCGCGGGGTTACGCGGGCCGTCGATTACCGGAGAACGGTTCGGCGAAGCGAAGGTAGCTCACCCATCCAGACAAAGTAAGGGTACCCTTACCGAGGGTGAGCGAACGGGTGCCCGACGGCGTCGGTCCGCTCCCGGCCGGGTCCGGCCGTTGCCGGGCGTGGCCTGCGCGGGCGCGCGGGGAAAAGGCCTGGCGCCGTGCGCGATCGGAACCACCGCCGACGTACGGAGAACTCTGTGGCTACTCGTGACGACACCTTCCCACTCATCGGCGCGTTGCGCGACGCGGTGCTGCTCTCGGCGACCGTGACCGAATTCGAGGACCTGTCGCCGGCGCTGCGGCGCATCCGGTTCCAGGGTCCGCGGCTGCGCGGGCTGAGCTGGCAAGCGGGACAGCATATTCGGATCCAGGTCGGCGGATTCGCCGAGACGCTCTTGCGTTTTCATCCGCACGACGCGCTGCGCGCGTACTCCGTCTACGACGCCGATCCGGTGGCGGGAACCCTGGATATCGTGCGATTCGAGCACGATACGGAGCCGGAGACGCTGACGCCGTCGCGGCGGTGGGCGCGCGACACCGGCATCGGGGAAACCGTGCATTTCACCAGGCCCCAGGGAAATTTCGTCGTCCGGGACGACGCGCCGTATCACCTGTTCGCGGGTGAGGAGACCGCGTCGGTCGCGTTCGCCGCCATGCTGCGCTCCCTGCCCGCCGGGGCCGAAGTGCACGGCGTGGTCGAGGCCGCCACCGCCGCCGGGCACCTGGCGCTGCCGCGCGGTCTGACCGGGGTGGAGCGAGGTGCGGGCGGGGCCGCGAACTCCGAGACGCTGGCCGCCGGACTGCGCGCCCTGCCGCTGCCGGACCGGCCCGGGGTGGCCTACCTCGCCGGCGAGGCCCGCACCATCCAGCGACTGCGCCGGATCCTGATCGACGAGCGCGGCTGGGATCGCCGGGCCGTTCGCACGAAACCGTTCTGGACGCCCGGGCGCACCGGAATGGAGTAGCCACCACGCCCGCAAAGGAAGCGATAAATTCGCGCGCACGAGCTCGCGCGATCCGTAAGGATCCGCGGCGCACCCCGACGGCGCGGGTTGAATCGAGGGCCTGAATCGCTTGCGAGAGAGCAGGAAACCACCATGAACACCATCGATCGAACCGACTCGGCGCCCGCCGTGCGGGTGAGCTGGTCGGCGGGCGAGGCCGCCTACGTCGCCCGTTCGGATCGATTCCCGGGCCTCACCGCGCGGAACGAGTGGTCCGCGCTCGCCGCGCTGGACGAATTCATCGAACTCGTCGAACACGTGCGGCGACAGGGCGACGGGGTGCGGCCGGCCGCGTGAGGGGTTACGCGGCCTGCAGCGCCTGGGTCCGCAAGTCTTTCAGCACACGGGACAGGATGCGCGAGATCTGCATCTGGGATACGCCCAGCTCCTGCGCGATCTGCACCTGGGTCTTCTCCTGGCCGTAGCGCAGGATCAGGATGCGGCGCTCGCGCTCGGGCAGCGCGGCCAGCAGCGGACCCGCGGTGAGCGAATCCTCCATGAGCGCGAAGCCGGGGTCGACGTCGCCGATGGTATCCGCGGGCGAGAAGGTCGCGCCGTCCTCGGTGCCGGTGACCCGGGTGTCGAGGGAATCGGCGGTACGGCTGTTGCGGGCGATGAGCGCCTGGGTGATCTCGTACAGATCGGCGTCGAGGTGATCGGCCAGCTCACGGGCGGTGGGCTCACGCCCGAGACGCTGGGACAGCTGCGGGATCGCCGTGGTGAGCTGCTGCTGCAGTTCCTTGAACCGGCGCGGCACGCGCACGGCCCAGGTGCTGTCCCGGAAGTACCGCTTGACCTCGCCCATCACGGTCGGAATCGCGTAACCCAGGAACGACGAGCCGTGCTCGGGGTCGAAACGGTCCACCGCGAGCACCACGCCCAGCGCGGCGATCTGCGCCAGATCCTCGTAGTCGACCCCGCGGCCGGCGTAGCGGCGCGCGATGTGCTCACCCAGCGGCATGGCCTCGGCGATGATGTCATCGCGCAGACGGGCCCGGCCGGGATCCTGTGGATCCAGGGCCGCGAGCTCGGCGAGCCGGGGTTCCAGGTTGTCGTAGGTGTCGCTTCCCTTGCGTGTACTGCGGGTGGCGGGTCGTGCGGTGTATTCAGTTGACATGTTCAGCCCCTCGGTGCGGTGTCCCGTACAAAACGTGGGTATTTCTAATCTCTACCCGGTCCGACCGGATCGAAACAACCCGGCGCGAGATGGCCCACACCGGGCGATCTGCCCGAATCACCGCGAATAAGTTGCCCCTCACCTGCGGAGACGAGGCGTGGAATCAGCCGTTTTCACCAATCACGGTTTGATAAACAATTCGATGGGGAACGCTTAGGACATGATCATCGACTCACGTAATCACCCCCGGAATACGACGAGGATCGATCGCACCAGCACCGCCGTGGCGCTGGCCCTGTGCCTGTTCTTCTTCCTCGGACTGACCCTGCTCACCGGCTCGGCGCTCACCGCGCTGACCGGCACCGCCGGCCTGCTCGGCGCCCTGGTCATGACCTTCCAGATGCTGGCCCTGCCCACCGACACGCACTGACGGTTCCGGTCCGCACGCGCCGGAACCACAGCGCCTACATGCGCGCGAGCAGCTCGGCCTTCTTGGCCGCGAACTCGCCCTCGGTCAGCAGCCCGGCGTCCCGCAGTTCCCCGAGTTTGCGCAGATTCTCGGCGATGTCCCCCACGGGCGCGCGCTGCGCTCCCCCGCCACCGGCTTCGGCTTTCAGCCGTCGGAAGGCCGCGACGAACGCCTCACCCCGCCCGTGCGCGATCTGGGCGACCGACGCCATCCAGCGCGAGGTCGAGATGGTGACGGTCTCCCCGCCCGGCTGGGTCGAGAATCCCAGCGCCACGACCGCGTCCAGCGCGAACTCCTCCACCGAGGCGCTCAGCAGACCCTTGTCGAAGAAGAACATCCGGCGCGTGGTCAGCACCAGCATCCCCTGTCGCTGATCGTCGAACAGACCCTGCGCGAGCTCGATCACGTACTCGTCGAGCCTGATGTACTCCGACAGCGAGCGTGCCTCGCGGTGCCCGAACAGCCAGCCCAGCTTCCCGATCCGGTCCAGGGCGGCGGTCAGGCCGTGATCGTCGATGGGCAGCCCGCCCGCCGCGGTGATGTCGTCGATCAGCTCGATGTGCTTGCTGCCCATCATGTCGACGGTCCACTCGATCACGGTCGAGGACGGGCTCTCGGGCCGGAAACCCGCCGAAAGCGTAGCGGCCCAGCGGTTCTTGCGCAGGGAGCGCTTGGATTCCGCCAGCAGCGGATTGCCGCGCCGGGTGATCTCCACACCGAGGGCCTTCATGCCGTGCTCGATGGCCGGGTACGCCTGCTCGTACGGCGCCAGCACCCGAATCGCCACGTTGCGCACTATCCCCACGCGAGGATCGTAGCGGCCCGGGCTATGTCGCCGCGGGACAGGTGACGCGCGGCGGGCTACCCCAGGTCGCCGGGATGCGGCCCGGTGGCGAAGGGGTTCGGCTCGTCCGCGGCGAGCACGCCGACGAACGGATCACCCTCCCCCGCGAACGTGTATGCGCCGCTTTCGATCCGGTCGATCAGGCCGTGCGTCCAGGCCGCCTCGCTGTCGGCCGAGTGCACCCACATGTTCATGATCTCGCCGATGTGCCCGAGCTGCCCGGGGCCGTCCTCGGGGATGTAGTGCTCGGTCACCGAGGCCCGCCAGCGTTCGAGCCCGGCGATGCGCTCGCGCAGCAGGGCGACGGCTTCCGCGCGCGGCAGGTCGACCATGAATCCGATTGCGGCCGACAGCATATCCATCTTCTGGTCGTACGAGGTCAGCGCCTCCCGCAGCAGCGCCCGGTATTCCGCGGTGCCCCGCTCGGTGATCTCGTATTCCACCCGGGGCGGTCCGCCCACGGTGCTGGGCGCGACCTCGTGCGCCAGCAGCAGTCCCTGCTTGGCCATCTGCTTGAGCGCGTGGTAGATCGAGCCCGCCTTGGCGTTGGACCACTCGTGCGCGCCCCAGAACTCCAGGTCGTTGCGCACCTGATAGCCGTGCGCGCGGCCGTGCTGGCGAACCGCGCCGAGCACCAGCAATCGGATCGCCGACATGGACATCTCCCTCCGGGTGAGTGCGCCCAGGCTAGCACTATTCAATCTTGACTAGATGCAGCGGCGGCGCGTACGTTGGTCGGGTAATCAAGTTTGACTAATAGGGCGGCCGACGCGGACCGCCCCGGTCGAACGCGGGCACCGAACGGCAGGGGTGTTTCTTGTCCTACGACAACCCGGCGATCTTCGTCGAAGGCCTACGAAAGAGATACGGCGGCAAGCAGGCCCTGGACGGCCTGGATCTGACCGTCCGCGCGGGCACCGTGCAGGCGGTGCTCGGCCCGAACGGCGCGGGCAAGACCACGGCCGTGCGCATCATGTCCACCCTGCTCCGGCCCGAACAGGGCCGGGTCGAAGTGGCCGGGGTCGACGTGCGCGCGCACCCCGAGATCGCGCGCACCCGAATCGGATTGCTCGGCCAGCACGCCGCGGTCGACGAGGAACTCGGCGGCAGGCAGAACCTGGAGATGTTCGGGCGGCTCTACCACCTGGGCGCGCGGCGCGCAGGGGTGCGGGCCGACGAACTGCTTGCCCGGTTCGGGCTCGCCGACACCGGGTCGAAGGCGGTCAAGCACTACAGCGGCGGCATGCGGCGCCGGCTCGACCTGGCGGCCTCGCTCATCTCCGAACCGCGCGTGCTGTTCCTGGACGAGCCGACCACCGGGCTCGATCCGCGCGGGCGCACCGAGGTGTGGAACGCGGTGCGTTCCCTGGTCGACGGCGGCGCCACCGTCCTGTTGACCACCCAGTACCTGGAGGAAGCCGATCAGCTGGCCGATCGGATCACCGTGATCGACCACGGCCGGGTGATCGCCGAGGGCACCGCCGACGACCTCAAATCCCGGACCGGCGGCGACCGCATCGATGTGGTGCTGCACGACGCGAACCAGCTCACCCGCGCGGCGGCGCTGCTGCCCGGGGACGTGCTGATCGATCAGGATCGGCGACTGCTCAGCGCGGTCGTCACGGACCGCATGCGAGCGCTGACCGGGGTCGTGCGCGCACTCGAGGAGGCGGGAATCGAGGCGCGGGACATAGCGATTCGCCGGCCTACCCTCGACGAGGTCTTCATGGAACTGACGAAGGAGAAGGTGGCGTGACCACGACGTACGGCGCCGCCCCGGCGGCCGGCTCGGCAGCGCTGTGGGCCGTTTCCGACTGCTGGACCATGACCAGGCGGGAACTGGCGCACTGGGCGCGCCAGCCGGTACAGGTGGTGGTCGGGCTCGTGTTCCCGGTCATGCTGCTGGTGATGTTCAGCTACCTCATCGGCGGCGGTCGTGCCATCGACGGGGACTTCACCGCCTACCTGGTCCCCGGCATGCTGACCATGACCATGGCGTTCGGGCTCGAGTCGACCATGACCGCGGTGACCCAGGACCTGGGCAAGGGCGTCATCGACCGATTCCGTTCCATGCCCATGCATTCGGGCGCGGTGCTGGTCGGGCGCAGCATCGCGGACATGCTGCAGTCGGTGCTCGGACTGGCCGTCATGGTGGTCGTCGGCTACGCCATCGGCTGGCGCTGGCACGGCGGAGTGGCGGCCTTCCTGGCGGCGATGGGCCTGCTGCTGCTCCTGCGCTTCGCCATGCTGTGGATCGGGATCTACCTGGCCATGGTCGCGGGCAAACCGGAACTCGTGCAGACCGTGCAGATTCTGGTGTGGCCCATCAGTTTTCTGTCGAACGCCATCGCCTCCCCCGAATCGATGCCGTCCTGGCTCGGCGCGGCCGTGGAATGGAATCCCATGTCGGCCACCGCGACCGCGGTGCGCGAGCTGTTCGGCAATCCGGTCGCGGCCGGTGACTCCTGGGCGAGCGCGCACGCGCAGTTGCTCGCGGTGCTCTGGCCGCTGGGGCTGATCGCGGTGTTCTTCCCGCTCGCGGTCAAGCGATTCCGGGATCTGAGCGGCTAGCGGGTGCACGGTGCGGTCGTGCGAACGACCGCACCGCGGCGGCCCGGCCCGGGTGGCGGCGTCCTCGATCCACCGCCGAACCCTTACCTGGTCAAGGCTTTCGCGATGGCCTCGCCGTCGAAAGCGCCGGGCGAGCCGTGCCCGGGAACGAGAACCTTGGCGGGCTGGGTCGCCAATCCGATGGCCGTGTCCAGGGTTTCGGACTCGTCGTGATTGAACACCTTCGGCAGCAGTTGCGGCCCGGTCGCGCAGACCAGCGGATGGCCGGTGACCAGTGCGTCACCGGTGAACAGCACGCCCTCGGCGGGCATCAGATAGGCGGTGTGCCCGCTGGTGTGCCCCGGGGTCGGCACCGCGACGATCCCGCCCGGCAGCGCGGCCAGGGTGGCGGCGTCAGCGGCGACGGCCTCGGGAATCTTCATGCCGATGTGGCCGCGGATCGCGACCAGCGTGTGCGCGACCCAGCCGCGACCGCGCCCCGTGGCGAGCTGCTTGACCATGCTCAGCGGGGTGATCTGCTGCAGGTACTCACGTTTGGCGTGCCGCACCTCCTCCGCGCCGGTGTAGACCGGCGCGCCGGTGCTCGCGATGAGCGCGGGCACCCCGCCGATGTGATCGAGGTGCGCGTGCGTGATGAGCACGGCCGCAACGTCATCGAGCGAATGCCCGATCTGCCGGACGGAATCCAGCACGTCGGCGCTGTCGGAGGGATATCCGGCATCCACGACGGTGACCCCCGAACCGTCGGTGACCAGCGCCCAGTTGACGTTCGTACCGGCCACCACGTAGACGGAGTCCGAAACCTGATCGATTTTCACGGTGCCTCAACTATTCCTGGATGCGATGTTCGATGACCCCGATCCCCTCGAGCTCCAGGCGCAGATCGTCGCCGGGAGCAAGCCATCGGCCCAGCTCCATTCCACACCCGCCGGGCAGGGTGCCACTGGAGAATAGTTCACCCGGATAGAGCTGCTCGCCGCGCGACACGTGTGCGATGGCCTCGGCGAGCGTATAGCGCATGGTCTGTGTTCCTGTCCGCGACAACACCTTTCCGTTGACCGCGACCGTGCCGCGCACGTCGCCCAGCCGCGCGGCGAGCCCGGAACCCGCGACCGCGGTGACGGACATCGAGGTGATGAAGTGCTTGGCGCGCTGGGGCCCGAATCCGGATCGCATCTCGGCCAATTGCACGTCGCGAGCGGAGAAGTCGTTGATCACGACCGCGGCCGCGATCGCGGCGGCGGCCTGTTCCGGGGTCGCGTCCCGCAGCGGCGCGCCCAGGACGACCCCGAGTTCGAGCTCGAAATCCAGGGCCCGGCTGTACGGCGGCGCGGTGATCGGCACCCCGGAGGGCACGATGGTCTGCGCGTTGGACATGTAGTAGATGGGCTCGCGATACCAGAGCGCATGCGGGCGGAACGGCGGGAAGGTCCGCCGGGTGAGGGTCTCGTACACCCGGCCGATCCGGTAGCCGGCGGGTACGAAACGCCTGGCCATACCCCGTGCGGCGTTCACCGCGTGCTGTTCGAAGAGCATGAAGTCGCGGAAGGACACCGGGCAGACCGGCAGCACCTCGACACCGTCCGCGAGCCCGAGCGCGTCGTACCGCGCGATCTCGTGGTCGGTGGTGAAGGCGGAATCGGGTACGACGAGCCCGGCGGCACGGTCGGATACCCCGTGGGCGCGCCAGCCCGAGCCGGTGTCGACCTGGGTGTCGATGCGGTGGCGGGCGTGATCGAGCACGCGCCGGACCCGGGGCAGCGGGAGGTTCATCGCACGACCCCGGCCGGCGTGCGCACGCCCAGGTGGTCCGCCAGGAACCGGGCGGACAGCGCCGCCCAGTGTTCGGCGTGGCCCATGGCGCAGTGGTCGTCGCCCGCGTAGAGCACCAGGTGCGCGTCGGGCGCCCCGGCGGCGAGCTCGATCGAATCCCGGGTGTCGGCCAGGGTGTCGTGGGCGCCGTTGATGACCAGCAGCGGAATATCGATGTCTCGATAGTGCTGTGCCAGTGAGAGTTTCGAGAGTTTGCGGGACAGGTCGGCGACACCGGTGGCGCCCAGGGTGGCGCTCAGCGCCGACACCATGATCTCGGGCATGCCGATCGCGTTCGCCAAGCCGAAGCTGCGGTGGGTGAGCGGGCCGTTGGATACCGCGACGCGCAACCGCGGGTCCACCGCAGCCATGCGCGCGGACCAGTAGGCCCCGAAGCTGAACCCCATCATGCCGAGGCGTTCGGCATCGATGCGCGGGTCGGCGGCCAGATGGTCGAGCACGGCCGAGTACACGCCTTCGGCGGCCGCGGTCAGCGGCGCGGTATAGGAGTAGGTGCCGGGCATCTCCATGACGAACATGCCGATGCCGATGTCGCGCCGGGCGAGCAGGGGCAGCAGTACCTCGGCGATCGTGCCCTCGAGGCCGTTGCTGACCAGGACCGCCGGAACCGGCGCGGCGGCGTCCACCGGCAGGACCAGCATGCCGCGCACGCGCTCGCCGCCACCGACGGGAATGTGCGCCACCTCGACGCTGACGCCCATGGCCGGCGCCAGTGCGCATAGCAGGACCTCGCACAGCCGGTGCGAGCGCTCGTAGGCGCGCAGCCTGGCCAGGCTCCCGCCCGGCCAGGCGGCCACGAATTCGTAGACCATCGCCTTGATGAGCGCGTCCAGGGCGGTCGCGGCGTCGGCGGATTCGGGATGCTCGGCGCAGAAGCGCTGCACCGCGGCGGGATCGGCCACCGGACCGCGATCGGCCAGCAGGGTCACCGCGGGCGCGAGCAACTCGCCGAGCGCGGCGGGCACCGCGTCGGTGAACAGGCGGGCCGCACACGGGCCGCCCAACTGAGCCAGGGCGGCGTCGGCCCGGATCAGCTGTTCGTCGGCGAACGCGGCCCAGTATCCGGCCCACCGGACGTCCTCGAAGGAACGGCATTCACCGAGGCTGCGGCGGAACTCCTGCTCGGAGAACCCGCCCAGGTGCGTGAACCGGTCGGCGAACAACCGGGGCAGAAAGGGCGCGACGCCCACCTGCCGGGCCGCGCGTTCGGTGGTGTGGGTCAGGGCGCGGGCGCTGACCAGCACTCGCTGTCCGATATCCGGCAGGGACGTCATCGTCGGGCCTCTCGATCTCTAATCGCAGAATATTCTGCTTTAGATGAGAGAGTAGAAGCCCCCGGGACACAAAAGCAACAACTTCTGCTTTAAGATCGGCGGATGACCGCAGCCGAGGACACGACGACGCAGCGCCGACCGGGCGGCCGGGCGGCCAAGGTCACCGAAGCCGTGCACGCCGCAGTGCTGGCGGCCGTGGCCGAACTGGGCGTGGACAAGGTCGGGATCCCCGACATCAGCCGCCGCGCGGGCGTGCGGGACAGCTCGATCTACCGGCGCTGGGGCACGCGCGAGAATCTGGTCCTGGACGTGATGCTCACCGCGAGCGAGCGCACGCTGCCGCTGCCGGACACCGGCACCCTGCACGGGGATCTGCGCGCCTTCGCCACGGGGCTCATCGCCTACCTGGACACGCCGCTGGGCAACGGCCTGGCCCGCGCGCTGGCCTTCGTCACCGACTCCGACGAGATCGTCGCGGCGCGAAACACCTTCTGGGAGAAGCGCAACGCACACAACGAGGTCATGATCACCCGGGCCGTGGCGCGCGGGGAACTACCGCCGGGCACCGACGCCCGACTGGCACTGGAAACACTGGTCGCACCGATTCACTTCCGGCACTTCCTGACTCGGCAACCCATGGACGAGTCGTTCGCCGCGGAACTGGCGACCCGGGTCGTTCGCGCGCTGCGCGCACAGGGGTGACCCGCGGCCGATCACGCCGCCGGGCAGCGGTTCCCGCGCTCACATGACGACAGCACGCACCGACATCGCCGGCGGCCCGGGATCGGTTGCCGCCCAAGGCTTGCGCGCGGCGTCACTGGCGCACGCAAGCGGGATGTGGACGCGGCGCCGGGTGCGAACCCGGGCTATCTGACAGAACAACCCCGGCGGACCGGCAGTCCGCGGTCTTCGAGCGCGGCCAGCACGGCCTGCCCGCGGCGAGCGCCGGCGACGGAATCGGTGCCGGCCAGGGCGGGCACGTAGGTGGCCGCGCCGACGATGGATTCCGCGACCAGCGACCAGAAGCGGCGCACCCCGAGCCCGGCGCACCGCACCATGGCCTCCTGCACGAGCCGTAGCGCGGGCTCGCAGCGATGGGCGAGCCAGACGTACATGGCGGCCTCGCACGGCAGCGTCACCACACCCGGCTCACCGGCCAGGCGATCACCCTCGATGACGCGAATGGTGGTGTCGGCGAGACCCGCCCAATCGATGCCGCCATCATTGTCGGTATGGATCCACAAGTTCTCCAGACCCGGATCCCAGGCCCGCCCCTCGGCGATCACCATGGCCATGACGCGACCGATGACCGCGTGGATGAGTGCGGTGGCGACCACTTCGGCGGCGATCTCGGGGTTGCTCATCTCGGCGGCGTGCCGCCGGTACATGAGTTCGATCCGGCCTTCACGAATACCGTCCGACAAACGCCACCAACGACGTTTTCCCTGTTCGGACATGGCGGCGACGGCGTACACCCGGGGGTGCTCCGGCTGCAGGTTCCGCAGTCGGGCACAGGCTCTGCCGAACGCGACCCTGGAGTCGCGCGGCGCGCACATGGTTACCGGTTCGAGCATCGAACCTCCTTCATCGACTGTTCCGGGGCCTCGCAAGGCAAGGGGTACAAGCTGGGGCGAAAAGATAGGTTAGGCTTACCAGACTTAATGAGCAATGAATGGATCAGGAGTAGTTCGTCACCGTGCCCGCTCTAGTCACCGCCAGACGGCCACGGCTGTTCGGAATAGTTCTTCTCGTCGTGCTGCTGTTGTGCGCGCTCACGGCCTCCATCGCGCTCGGATCCCGTTCGCTCCCACTGGGAACGGTCTTCGATGCCCTCACCTGTCCGGATGGCTTCCCGCTGACCTGCCCCGCCGAAGGGTCTGCAGCGCAGATCGTGCGTGAATTGCGGCTGCCCCGAACCGGACTCGCGCTCATCACCGGTCTGGCCCTGGGCATGGCGGGCGCCCTCATCCAGGGCTATACCCGAAATCCCCTGGCCGACGCGGGATTACTCGGGCTCAACGCGGGCGCGGCGTTCCTCGCGGCGCTGAGTATCCATCTGTTCGCGTTCAGCTCGCCGAACCAGTTCATCTGGTTCGCGTTCGCGGGCGCGCTCATCGCGGGCCTGGTGGTCTTCGGCGTCTCCTCGGTCGGCGGCGGCAAGGCCAGTCCGCTGAGCCTGGTGCTCGCGGGCGCGGCGGTCACCGCCTTCCTCACCGCCATGACCAACGTCATCGTGCTGCTGGACGGCACCGCCCTCAACACCTATCGCTACTGGATCGCCGGCGACATCGCGGGCCACGACCTGTCGGTCTTTCGCCAGGTCCTACCGTTCCTGCTGACCGGCGCGGTGCTGGCCCTGTTCGCCGGGCCCGGGCTGAACCTGCTCGGACTCGGCGACGACGTGGCCCGCGGCCTGGGGGTCAACCTCGCGAGCAATCGCGCGCTCGGACTCGCCTCGGTGGTGCTGCTCTCGGGCGCGGCGACGGCGGCCGTGGGACCGATCGCCTTCCTCGGCCTGATCGTCCCGCACCTCGCGCGTGCCCTGACCGGGCCCGATTACCGCTGGCTCATTCCCTATTCGGGCCTGATCGGCGCGATCGTGCTGCTCGCCGCCGACACCGTCGGGCGACTCGTCGCACAGCCCGGTGAACTCCAGGCCGGGGTCACCCTGGCCGCCATCGGCGCCCCGTTCTTCATCCTGCTGGTGCGCCGCCGAAAGCTGGTGAGCCTGTGAGCACCTCGACCGCTCCCGATGCCAAGACCGTCCGTCAGGTCCGCCCCGCGCTGCGGGCGGGCCGCTTCTCCACGGTGCTGCGCGTGCCCGCGCTGGTGACCATCGCCGTCATGGTCGCGCTACTACTGGTGCTGTTCGCGCTCGATATCGCCATCGGGGACTTCCGCATTCCGATCGGCCGGGTGCTCGATGTCCTGGGCGGCGGCGGCACCCGTGCCCAGCGCTTCGTCATCCTGGACTCACGGCTGCCGCGCGCGCTGACCGCGGTCGTGGTGGGCGCGGCGCTGGGACTGGCGGGCGCTATCACCCAGTCGATCCTGCACAACCCGCTGGCCAGTCCGGACCTGCTCGGCATCACCGCGGGCGCCAGCGTCGGCGCGGTCGCGGTGATCGTCGGCGCGGGCGGCGGCGCGGCCACCGGAACCCTTGCGCTGGTGGGTGTTCCGCTCGCGGCACTGGCCGCGGGCCTGGCCACCGCACTGGCCATCTACCTGATGGCCTGGGGGAAGAACACCGCCGGCGGCAGCGGGGTCATGGCCTTCCGGCTGGTGCTGGTCGGCATCGGCGTCAACGCCGCGCTCATGGCGGTGGTGAGCTGGCTCATCACCCGCGCGAGCCTGCCCGACGCGTCCATGGCACAGCACTGGCTGACCGGATCGCTGAACAAGGCCGATTGGTCCACCCTCATTCCGGCCGCGGTCGGTCTGGGCGTCACGCTGCTGGTCGCGGCCGCCTCGGCGCGGACCCTGGCGGCCCTGCGCTTCGGCGCGGACACCACGCGCATGCTCGGCGTGAAAATCCAGACCCAGCAGGGCATTCTGCTGGCCACGGCCGTCATGGCGTCGGCGCTGGCCACCGCCGCGGTCGGGCCGCTGGCCTTCGTCGGGCTGGCCGCGCCGCAGATCGCCCGCCGCCTGCTGCGCACCCCCGGTGAACCCGTCATCGCCTCGGCGCTGGTCGGCGCCATCGCGGTCCTGGGCGCGGATCTCGTCTCGCGCACCATGTTTCCCATCGACCTCCCCGTCGGCGTGGTCACCGCGGCCGTCGGCGGACCGTTCTTGATCTACTTGCTCGTGCGCACCAATCGGAAGGCGACCCTGTGACTCGCATGGCGGACAAACCGCTTTCCACCACCGCCCATCAGCTGGCGGCGGAGAACATCACCCTCGGCTACGGCGATCGCGTCATCGTGGACGGGCTCTCGATCGACATCGAACCCGGTCTGGTCACCACCATCATCGGGCCCAACGGTTGCGGCAAGTCCACGCTGCTGCGCGCGCTCGGGCGGCTGCTGCGCCCGCAGGCCGGCCAGGTCGTGCTGGACGGCAAGGCCATCTCCGCGCTCAAGACCCGCGATATCGCGCGCATCGTCGGCATGCTCCCGCAGACCCCGGTCGCGCCCGAGGGCCTGACCGTCGCCGATCTCGTCGCGAAGGGACGCCATCCCCATCAATCGTGGCTGCGGCAGTGGTCGGCCGAGGACGAGACCGAGGTCATGACCGCGCTGGAACAGACCGGCGTCGCCGATCTCGCCGAGCGCACCCTGGACGAGCTGTCCGGCGGTCAGCGCCAGCGGGCCTGGATCTCCATGGCGCTGGCGCAGGGCACCGACATCCTGCTGCTGGACGAGCCGACCACCTACCTCGACCTCGCGCATTCGCTCGAGGTCCTCGATCTGGTGGATCGCCTGCGCGACGAGTTCGGCCGCACGGTGGTCATGGTGCTGCACGACCTGAATCTGGCCATCCGCTACAGCGATCGGCTCGTGGTCATGCGCGACGGCCGCATCATCGCCCAGGGCGAGCCCGCCGAGGTCATCGACGCCGAACTGTTGCTCGAGGTGTTCGGCCTCCAGGCCAAGGTGCTCGACTGCCCGGTTTCCGGCCGACCCATGATCGTGCCCATCGGCGCCCGTCACGTGCGCGGAGTATGACCAATACCACACCAGCTACCGGCCGGTTACGACGACTTGTAGTACGCATTCGTGTCGTTGCCTCCGTAAACTTGTGGGATGGCAGGTCTTGGTGAACTCGAGAAAGCGGTCATGGACCAGTTGTGGTCGGCCGATGAACCCCAAACGGTGCGGCAGGTGCACGAGGCCCTCGCCGAGCGCCGCGAGCTCGCCTACACCACGGTGATGACCGTTCTACAGCGGCTCGCGAAAAAGAATCTCGTCCTTCAGCAGCGGGATGACCGAGCGCATCGCTACGCGCCCGTGCACACCCGCGACGAACTCGTGGCCTCGCTGATGTTCGACGCGCTGCAGCAGGCCGACGAGGTCGGCAGCCGCCGGGCGGCACTCGTGCACTTCGTCGAACAGGTCGGAGCCGACGAGGCTGCCGCATTGCGCGATGCACTCGCTAAGCTCGAAGCCACCGAGGCCGCGCGCAAGGAGCCGAAAGACTCTCAGTAGCGTCACCCTCGGCCCAGGCCCCCACAACGCAGTGAGCTGAGGAATGGACGTAACCGCGCCGGTTTTCGCCGGTCTCGCCTTGTTTCTGGCGGGACCGGCCCCGGCGCTGCTCAGCCGGGCCACCTGGCCGTACCGGAGTCCCCGTGCGGCGCTCGTGCTCTGGCAGGCCATCGCGCTCGCCGCGGTGCTGTCCGCGTTCGGATCCGGGCTCGCCATCGCCAGCCGACTGCTGGTGCCCGGGCCGGACGGCCGTCCCACCACCACCCCGAGCGCCGAAATCGATGTCCTGGGTCTGCCGCTGTGGCTGATCCTGGTGACCGTCTTCGCGCTCACCCTGCTCATCGGCGCGCGCCTGATCTTCTCGGTCGTTCGCGTCGGGGTGCACACGCGCCGGCGCCGCGCCCGCCACCGCATGCTGGTCGACCTGCTGGATCAGAGTGGGGTGCAGCGCACTTCCGCCGACATCCGGGTGCTGGCCGCCACCGAACCCATCGCCTACTGCCTGCCCGGGTTGCGGCAGCGCGTGGTGCTGAGCCAGGGCACGGTGACCAGCCTGTCGCACGAGGAGCTCACCGCGATCGTGAGCCACGAACGCTCGCATCTGCGAGCCAGGCACGACCTGGTGCTCGAGGCGTTCACCGCCGCGCACGAGGCGTTCCCCCGCGTTGTGCGCTCCAAATCCGCGCTGGACTCGGTGAAGCTGCTCATCGAACTGCTCGCCGACGACTCCGCGGTGAAGGTGACCGGACCCACTCCCCTGGCCCGCGCCCTCGTGGCCTGTTCGAATTCGCCTGCGCCGCAGGGGGCCATGGCGGTCGGCGGGCCGACCACCCTGATCCGTATTCAGCGGCTGGCGGGTCCGATCGGCGATCTGCGCATCGCGACGGCGGCGTATCTGGCCGCGGCGGCTATCCTCGTGATTCCGACGCTCGCGGTCGCCATTCCCTGGCTGGTCGAATTGAGCCGACTATTCAGCCGTGCCTGATCAGGGCGGGGCACCACTACCTCAGGAGGCTGCCCCGGTGTCGGGAAAGCAACGCTTCGCCGACCTCGGTCTGCCGCCCGTGCTCGTTCAGGCCCTGCGCCGCAACGGCATCGACGCGCCGTTCCCCATCCAGGCGGCGGTGATCCCGGACATTCTGGCCGGTCACGACGTGCTGGGAAAGGCCGCAACGGGTTCGGGCAAGACCCTGGCGTTCGGGCTGCCCATGCTGGTCCGGCTCTCCGGCGCGCCCACCGCGCCCCGACGCCCGCGCGGGCTCATCCTGGCCCCGACCCGGGAACTGGCGTTGCAGATCGAGCGGGCGCTCGACGAGCCTTCACTGTCGGTCGGCATCCGGATCGCCAGCGCGGTCGGCGGGCTCGCCATCAAGGCGCAGGAGCAACGGCTGGGGCGCGGGGTGGATCTGCTCATCGCCACGCCGGGGCGGCTCACCGACCTGATCGGGCGCAAGGCCGTGGATCTGTCGGCGGTGGAGATCGTCACCGTGGACGAGGCGGACCACATGGCCGAACTCGGGTTCCTGCCGCAGCTCACCGCGGTGCTCAACCGAATTCCGAAGGACGCGCGCAAGCTGCTGTTCTCGGCCACGCTCGACGAGGCCATCGACGCGCTGGTGCGCAAATACCTGACCGATCCCATCGCGCATTCGGTCACTGCCGCGCCCGGCGCGGGTACCGCGCCGAGTTCGGGGTCCACGGCGGCGAATCCGGCGGTGGCCGGGGCGAATTCCCAGGCCACCGCGGCGAATCCGGCGGTGGCGGATCATTCCGCGACGAGTCCGGGCACGACCGCTGACAGCGCGGCCGAAACTGATGCGGACGGCACGACTTCGGTCATGGGCGCGGCCAATGCCGAAGCCGGAGCGGCGCTTCCCGATATCGAGCACTACGCCCTGCACGTGCGCCGCGCCGACAAACGGGTGGTGGTCACCGATATCGCGGCCCGCGCGGGCCGCACGCTGCTGTTCGTGCGCACCCAGCACGGCGCGGACAAACTGGCCCGCCGCCTGCGCGAGGTAGGCGTGCGCGCGGCAGCGCTGCACGGCGGCAAGGCGCAGAACCATCGCACCCGGACCCTGGCCGCCTTCGCCGACGGCACCTGGCCGGTCCTGGTCGCCACCGACATCGCCGCGCGCGGCATCCACATCGACGACGTCTCCCTGGTCGTGCACGTGGATCCCCCTGCCGACCCCAAGGATTATCTGCACCGCACCGGCCGCACCGGCCGCGCGGGCGCTACCGGCACCGTGGTCACCGTCGTCACCCCGGACGAGAAGGACGAGGCCCTCGACCTGGCCCGACGCGCGGGTGTCACCCTCACCGACGTGGACATCCGCCTGGGCGACCGCCGCCTCACCGAGATCACCGGCGCCCGCCGCCCGTCGGGCCGTCCACTCGCGGCCCCGACCGGCGCGCCCGCCGCGGCCCCCGAGCCGGTCGAGGAGAAGCGCCCCCGGCACCGCATCGACCCGCGCACGGGCGGCCGTGCGCACACGAAGAAGCGAAAGCCCAAGGGCAAGACCGCGCGCTGAGCCGCCCCGGGCCGGGGCGCGTTCGGGCCGGTCTCGCCGGAATCAGTTCGCCAGGCGCTGGTCCGACAGCGTCACGGTCAGGGTCGTCTCCGTCGCGGCGCCGCGCACGGTGATGCGCAGGCGGCCGTCGACCCCGCGCAGCACGGTGTCGGCCGGGTCGCAGTCGATGTCCGAAGTGCGGCGGACCTCCGCGCAGGAGGTTCGGCTCAACGGCAGGAACGCTCCGGCCAGGGGCGAATCCGGTTGGAACAGTTGCTCGTACACCGCGAAGCTGCCGGGGGACGCGGTGTAGCGGTAGGTGTCGTAGCAGACCGGATCCTGAAAGCCGCTGCACCAGTTGTCATGTCCGGTGAAGCGATAGTCGGCGGGGATGCGCAGGCCGATCTCGGCCAGGCGATCGTCGCGGGGATCGCGGGCCGCGGGGCCGGACAGGGTGTCGTCGACCACGCGCCAGGCGGCCGGGGTGAGCAGGGTGCCGGCGAGCAGGGCGAGGGCCGAACCGCGCACCAGCGCGCGCAGGTCGTCGCGGCCGTGCGGTCCCGCCGAGTCGGTCAGCTTGGTGAACACGACCAGGGGCAGCGCGAGCAGGACCATCAGGACGACGAGCACGACCGTCACCACGAAGATCAGCACGACGCCGGTCAGGATGATCGCCTTGTCCCGGGAGGACAGCTCGCTCGAGCCGGGCACGAACGAGATGGTGGGCTCGATGATCCGCCAGGTGAACACGAACAGGAACGACCAGGCCACCGACATCCCCAGGGCGGCGACGGCCCACGGGTCCAACGGTTCTCGCTCCGGCTCCCCGGAGCGGCCGCGCAGTCTGCGCCAGCCGCGGACGATGCCGAGCGCCAGCAGGACGGGTCCGGCGAGCAGCCCGGCCGGTACGCTCGCCCAGCCGATCGCGGCGCCCAGGCCGATACGCCGTAGCCGGCGGGCGGGCGCGCCGAGCAGCGCCACCGGGGCGAGCGCGATGAGCCACAGCGGGGCGGCGACGGCCAGCAGTGCGAATATCTCGATGACGGCGGCGGTGCCGAAAGCAACCGCGAAGCCGGTGGGGCCGATGCCCGGCCACCGGGCCCGTGAACGTGTCCCCCGGCCGGGCAGCACCGCCACGGCCGATCCGCCCGTTTCGGGCGATTCCTCTCCCATGGAGGCAGTCTGCACCGATCCGTCCGGACTCTCGAACGAATAGTGCTGCCGCGCGCGGATTTTCACCGAATCCTCACGAAATCTCCCCCGCCGGGACCGCCCGAAATCGTCCAGTCCGGACGACACGGACATCAGTCCGCAGGCGACACACCGGCAATTCGTGTCGGCGCAAGTGTGCCGCGGCAACACTTCCCGACCTGGGCAAATATTTGGCAATCATCTCAGAGCAGGTCTGCGTTCCCGTCGATCAGCTTGAGCCGGTATTCGAACCGGTCGATCCGCCAGCCCGCGGGCGAACGCCGCAGACCGAGCACGTAACTGCCCACGAACCAGCGCGTCTTGCCCTGTGCCGCATCGTTCTTCAGATGCACGGCGATGGCGTCCGCGTGCGCGACGGCGGTATCGCCGGTGATCTCCACCAGGTGATTACCCGCCTGGTGGTGCACCGCGTCCAGCGGGCCCAGGGCCTGCGCCCAGTCGTCCACGATCGAAGCGGCGGTGCGGGTTTCGGCGTCCCCGCCGAAACCGCTGTCGAAGAACACCTGCTCGGCGAGCACCGAATCGGCCAACTCGGCCCACCGGCCCTGATCGCACCAGACGAAGAGTTTGGTGATGATGTCGCTGACTTCGAGCCGGTCGGCCAGCGCCTGAAGATCGGTCACCATCGCGAACCTAGGGCACCCCGAATCGGGCGACAACCGCATTTGCGACGCACTGAGACCTGGCACACTCGCAGCAGCCCGCCGACACACCCTGTCCCCCGCGCCGACTACACTGGCCTGCTGCATGCGTGACATCAGGTAGCGCGCGACGGGTCTCTCCGGACATCCGCCCCGCGTTCGTGCCATATACCTGCCACCGAAGCATGGAATACACGAAACCAACGTCGAACCATGAGGCGGCTACAACCGTGCAGTTCCTTCCCGGGCAGAATCCGCCCTACGATCTGACCTACGACGATGTCTTTCTCGTCCCGAATCGCACGGACGTGGCGTCCCGATTCGATGTCGACCTGTCCAGCAGCGACGGGACCGGCACGACCATTCCGCTCGTGGTCGCGAACATGACCGCCGTCGCCGGCCGCCGCATGGCCGAGACCGTCGCCCGCCGCGGCGGCATCGTGGTTCTGCCGCAGGATCTTCCGATCCAGGCCGCCGCCGACACCATCGCCTTCGTGAAGAGCCGTTCGCTCACCGCCGATACCCCGGTCGTCCTGGACCCCGAGGGTTCGGTGTCCGACGCGCTCGCCCTGATCCACAAGCGCGCGCACGGCGCGGTGGTCATCGTCGAGAACGGCCGCCCGGTGGGCGTGGTCACCGAGCAGGCGTGCAGCGACGTGGATCGCTTCGCCCGGCTCAGCACCGTCGCGGACACCAACTTCGTCAGCGCGCCCGCCGACACCTCCCCGCGCGAAGTCTTCGGCCTGCTCGACGCGAGCCATTCCAACCTCGCGGTGCTGGTCAACCCCGACGGCACCCTCGCGGGCGTGATGACCCGCACCGGCACCGTGCGCGCGGGCATCTACCAGCCCGCGGTCGACGCCGAGGGCCGCCTGCGCATCGCCGCGGCGGTCGGCATCAACGGCGACGTGCCCGCCAAGGCCAAGGCCCTGGTGGACGCGGGCGCGGACGTGCTGGTCATGGACACCGCGCACGGTCACCAGCAGAAGATGCTCGAGGCGCTGGCCTCGGTGGCCGCGCTGGATCTGGGCGTGCCGCTGGTGGCGGGCAACGTGGTCTCGGCCGCCGGCACCCGCGACCTCATCGAGGCGGGCGCGGACATCATCAAGGTCGGCGTCGGCCCCGGCGCCATGTGCACCACCCGCATGATGACCGGTGTCGGCCGTCCGCAGTTCTCCGCGGTGGCCGAATGCGCGGCCGCGGCAAAGGAATTCGGCAAGCACGTCTGGGCGGACGGCGGCGTGCGGCATCCGCGCGACGTGTCGCTGGCCCTGGCGGCCGGCGCGGCCAACGTCATGATCGGCTCCTGGTTCGCGGGCACCTACGAGTCACCCGGCGACATGCGCATCGATCGCGACGGCAATCGCTACAAGGAGAGCTTCGGCATGGCCTCCAAGCGGGCGGTCGCGGCCCGCACCGCGACCGATTCGGCCTTCGACCGGGCCCGCAAGGCACTGTTCGAGGAGGGCATCTCCAGCTCGCGCATGCGCTTGGACCCCGAGCGCCCGGGCGTGGAGGATCTGATCGACCACATCACCTCCGGCGTGCGCAGCTCGTGCACCTACGCGGGCGCGCGCAGCATCGGCGACTTCCACGACAAGGCCGTGCTGGGCGTGCAGTCCGCCGCGGGCTTCGCCGAAGGCCGCCCGCTGCCGTCCGGCTGGTGATCACCGCCTGACGCACGCTGCCGAACCCGGCGGGAAGCCTTGGCTCCCGCCGGGTTTCGCCGTGCCGACCCCGCCCCGGTTGGGCCACCGGTGCGATCGGCGAGCCGATCACGGGGGCGGTGGCCGCAGAACACGGGGCGCCCAGGGAGCAGTTCGACGGGCTCTCGCCCGAGCGATCGGTACCGGCTACGGGGCGCGGCCGCCGGGCTCCGGGCTCAGCAGCAGATCTCCCGCTCGCGCAATGACTTCCAGCCGCGTGCTGCCCGGATGATCCGCGGCGAGGAAGTGGCTGCCGATCGCGGCGCAGAAGGCGAGCAGGCTGCGGGCCTCGACCTCGGCGGGATCCGAGCACACCGTGCCGATCGCGTCGCGCAGCAGCTGCATGCGCTGATTGTCCACGCGCCGCAGGCGTTCGGCGACGGCGCGATCGCGCCGGGCCCAGTCGCGCACCGCGAGGTCGATGGGCAGCAGGCGGTCGCCGGAGAAGGTCAGGCGCCCGGCCAGGCGCGCCCGGTCCAGGGGGTTGTCGCATTCGCGGGCGACGCGGTCGAGAACGTCGACGGTGCTTTCGCGTTCCCAGACATCGAGCATGGCGTCCAGCAGCGCGGCGCGGTCGGCGAACCAGCGGTAGAACCCGCCCTTGGTCACCCCGAGCGACTTCGCCAGCGCCTCGACCCGGACGGCGTCCACGCCGCTCTCGGCGAGCACCGCCAGCCCGGACTCGACCCACGTCTCGCGGGGTGTGCGCAACGCTCCCATCGTGTGTTCCACCTCGCTCGATTGCCTATTGTACGGATGCGTATAACGGGTCTAGCCTCAAGTTATACGCCACCGTATAACCCATAGAGGGGCAATGTTATGGCATTCGGTTCCATCGGCGCGCTGCTGCCGACCGCGTCCAGACGACTTCCCGACTCCGAGCACACCGCACGCCCGTGGCGCATTCACGAGATCGCGCCCGACTTCGAGCTCGAGGACGTGTGGGCCTTCCGCACGCCCGGGGCCGGGCCGGACGACTTCCCCGTGATGCTCGCCGCGCTGCGGGCCGCCGACGCACCCGGCGAACGGTCCCTGCCCACCCGCCTCCTGTTCGCGGTGCGCTGGAAACTGGGCGCCCTGCTGGGCTGGGACGACCCGGAAAAGGGTGTGGCGAAACGGGTTCCGTCCCTGCGCGAGCGCCTGCCCGCGGATGTGCCCGCCACCCCGATCGCCCCGGAGCCCGGCGATCTGCCCATGGTCGAGCTCTACGAGCTGCCGAACGAGAGCGCCATGGAACTGGCCAACGCCACCGTGCACGCGGTCTGCCACCTGGGCTGGGTCCGCGGCGCGACCGGCGACTACGAACTGCGCATGGCCGCCCTGGTCAAGCCCAACGGCCGGTTCGGACGGCTGTATATGGCCGCGATCCTGCCGTTCCGCTACCTCATCGTCTATCCCGCGATGACCCGGCAGTGGGAGCGCGCCTGGCGCGAGCGGTCCACGCTCGCCGCGCCCGGGCGATGAGCGCCGATCGCGTCCGCGCGCCGCGCCGCGCACCGCGACCCGGGCCGATCGTTTCGCACACGTAAAGAAATCCGTGACCCCGGCAGGCCGTGCTCACCGCGCGCGGACCTGCCGGTAGCATGACGAGGCCGGGCCGTGACGACCTGTCACGGTCCACCCCATGCGAAAGGAACCAGTTGTCACCCGCGTCCGAGGGCGCCGTTCAGGAGGGCTCCTCTACCGAGCCGGGTGACAAACCCGGCGCCATCGACTCACCAGCGTCCCGGACAGCCGGGTGGTGCTGACCGTGTCGGCCCTGCTCACCGTTCTGATGCTGATCGGTTTCATCGCATTGACCGCAGGCACCGCTTTGTTCGTAGCCGCGGAATTCTCACTCACCGCTCTGGAGCGCAGCACCGTCGAGTCGCACGCCCGCGACGGCGACCGGCGCGCCCGGCAGGTTCGCCGGGCCCATCGCACCCTGTCGTTCCAGCTCTCCGGAGCACAGCTGGGCATCACCATCACCACCCTGATCACCGGCTACATCGCCGAACCCGTGCTGGCCCGCATCCTGGAGCCGGTCTTCGAGGCGCTCGGGGTGGATGACGCTCCCGCGCATACCATTTCGCTGGTCCTGGCGCTGGTGCTGGCCACCTCGCTGTCCATGATCTACGGCGAACTGGTGCCCAAGAACATCGCCATCGCCGCACCGCTGGCCACCGCCCGGTGGACCGCCGGCCCGATGATCTGGTTCTCCACGGTCTTCCGCTGGATGATCAATTTCCTCAACGGCACGGCGAACTGGGCGGTGCGCCGGATGGGCATCGAACCGGCGGAGGAATTGCGTTCGGCGCGTTCCCCGCAGGAACTCGGCTCACTGGTGCGCACCTCGGCCCTGCACGGCGCGCTCGATCAGCGCACCGCGCAGGTGGTGGATCGGTCGCTGCAGTTCGGCGACCGCAGCGCCGAGGAACTCATGACCCCGCGCGTGAAGATCGAGTCGCTGGATCTGGACGACACCGTCGCCGATCTCATCGATATCGCCGCGAGCACCGGATATTCGCGTTTCCCGGTGATCGACGGCGACCTCGACAACACGCTCGGCGTGGTGCACGTCAAACAGGCGTTCCTGCACCCCATCTCGGCGCGGCGCACGGTGAAACTGCGCGACATCGCCCAGCCGGTGCCCATCGTGCCCGCGAGCCTGGACGGCGACGAGGTGCTCGAGCGCGTCCGGCGCGACGGCATGCAGGTGGCCCTGGTGGTGGACGAGTACGGCGGCACCGCCGGCATCGTCACCATGGAGGACATCATCGAGGAAATCCTGGGCGATGTCCGCGACGAGCACGACGAGGAAGAACTCGACGTCCGCCGCACCTCACTCGGCTGGGACTGCTCGGGCCTGCTGCGCGTCGACGAGGTCTCCCGCACGACCGGATACGACGCTCCCGAAGGGGAATACGAGACCGTGGGCGGCCTGGTGCTGACCAGGCTGGGCCGCATCCCGGTCGAGGGCGACGAGGTGCTGCTGCCGCAACCCGGGAACGGCCACGCCCTGGATCCGCACACCCACGGCGGCTGGCTCGCCAAGGTGGAGCGCATGGACGGCCGGCGCATCGACCGGGTGCTGCTGCGCCCGATCGACGCCGAGGAACTGGCGAAGTGGGAGCACGACCATGGGTGATCTGACCGCCGTCGTGCTGACCTTCGTGCTGCTGCTGGGCAACGCGTTCTTCGTGGCCGCCGAGTTCGCCCTGATCTCCGCGCGCCGCGATCGCCTGGAAGCGCTTGCCGCACAGGGCAAGCGCAGCGCCAACACGGTGATCGAAGCCGCGCAGAACCTGTCCATGATGCTGGCCGCGGCGCAGCTGGGCATCACCATCTGCTCGATCCTGCTGGGCCGGGTCGGCGAGCCCGCCGTGGCGCATCTGCTCGAGGGCCCGTTCGGGTTGCTCGGCGTGCCGGACGGGCTGCTGCACCCGATCTCGTTCGCGGTGGCGCTGACCATCGTGGTGATCCTGCACATCCTGCTGGGCGAGATGATCCCGAAGAACATCGCGCTGGCCGGGCCCGAACGCTCGGCGCTGCTGCTGGTGCCGATGCATCTGATGTGGTTGCGTATCGCACGCCCGCTCATCGCGGTCTACAACATGGCGGCGAACCTGTCGCTGCGGGCGCTGCGCATCGAGCCCAAGGACGAATTGGACGCCACCGTCTCCTCGGTCGAACTGGCCGAGATGTTCGGCGAATCCCATTCCGAGGGACTGCTCGACGAGGAGGAGCACCGCCGGCTCACCCAGGCGCTGGGCTCGAGCGATCGCATCGTCGCCGATGTCATGGTGCCGCTGGCCAAGACCCGGTCGGTACCGCTGCGCGGGGACGGGACCACGCTCGGCGACATCGAGAACGCGGTGGCCGAGACCGGCTTCTCGCGCTATCCGGTGCGGGCGGCGGACGGTTCGCTGGTGGGCTACCTGCACGTCAAGGACGTGCTCGACCTGGTGGCCGACGACAAGGCCGGGCCGTCCACGCCCATCCCGCGCACCGATATCCGCCCGCTGCCCACGGTCGGCACGGGGGCCACCCTGTTCGAGGCCCTGGCGCGCCTGCGCCGCACCAACTCTCATCAAGGTCGCGTGGTCGACAGTCGCGGCAACACCGTCGGCATCGTCGCCCTCGAGGATCTGGTGGAGGAGTTCGTGGGCACCGTGCGCGACGCGACCCATCGCATAGCGGAGTAGTGGTGCCGGTCCTGCCCGATTCCCGTGTGCTCGCGCCCGCCGACTGGCGGGCGCGCGCCGCGGCGCACCGGGACCGGGTCGACGCCCTGATCGGCCCGTACCTCGACGCCCGGCGCGCCGGGGAGAAACACCCGGTGATCGATTTTCTGTTCACCTACTACGGGCACAAGCCCGCGCAGTTGCGGCGCTGGCATCCCGGCTACGGCGTCGCCCTGGCCGATGCCCCGGAGTACGCGGAATGGCGCGGGTACCACCGGGTTTCGCGGGATTCGGGGGCGGCGTGGACCGCCGATCCGGCGTTCCTCGGCAGGCGCCGGGGCACCCTGGAATTCGTGGCCGGGCTGCTGTCCGCGACGGCCACCCGGCCCGCGCAGCTCTCCTGCTTCGGCCTGCACGAATGGGCGATGGTCTACCGCAGCGACGACATTCGCCATCAGCAGGTGCCGCTGCGGCTCGGGCGCGCGGGCACCGACGCGGTCGTGGAGTCGATGCAGTTGCGCTGCACGCACTTCGACGCCTTCCGGTTCTTCACCCCGGGCGCGATCCCGCTCAACATCGAGCCCCTGACCCGTGACACCCAGGTCGACCGGGAGCAGCCCGGCTGCCTGCACGCGAACATGGACATCTACAAGTGGGGTTTCAAGCTGGTCCCGCTGATCGACTCGGACCTGCTGCTGGACTGCTTCGAACTCGCCTGCGCCGCACGCGAACTCGACATGAAGGCGAGCCCGTACGACCTGTCCGGGTACAACTACGTCCCGGTGCGGATCGAAACCCCCGCCGGCCGCGCCGAATACGTCCGCGCCCAGGCGGATCTGGCCGCGCGCGCCGCACCCCTGCGCGAACGCCTGCTGGGCGCCTGCACGGCCCTGCTCGCCGCTACCGCCTAGCACCGGGAGCCGCGGCCCGGACGGGCCCGAGGCGGACACCCGCGGGCGGCACATCTCACCCGCGCAGCGACCCACCGAGACAGTTCACCGAGATCAACGCCCGGATGGCTGTCCACTTTCCTGTCCGGTTGCCGAGTTCGCCCGCGACGCGCCGGAATCCACGCCGGACTTCGATCACTCTCGGCCGCGTATTGCCTGGTCTGTGCACTCTGCCCAGGTACACGAAGATCATCGGGCCGACCGCGAATGACCCGACGCGCCCGATTTCAGCTGTCTGGGAAGATTTTTCGCTGACTCCCTACCGGTCGGTCAGTTTTTGGGTTACCGTCCGATCTGTAACCGTGACCACAGTCCGCGAAAACTGTGGCCCCGGTCATAACGGCAGTGGCAGTTGCTCAGAGGGAACGGGGGCGCCGCGATGGGGCGGTTGTCGAGTGTTTGGCGGTCCAGGCCCGCACTACTGGCGGGGGCGGCGCTCATGTGCGCGGCGGTCCTGCCGATGAGCGGGGCGGGCGCGAATCCGCAGGCGGATCTCACCGACGCGGTGCAGCAGTTCTTCGATATCGGCCGGACCGCGGTTCCTCGGGCGGAGTGCGGAGGGGATGCGCTGCCCGAGACCGGAATCCAGGGCGATGTGTCCGCGGCCGACCGCAACAGCGGGCGCAGTACACAGGGCTATCGCTGCAATCTGTCGTTCGTCGGCGGATTCGTCGGCAAGGGCGCGGGCATCACGTCGGCGACCTTCGAGCACTGCTCGTACACCGGGTCGCTGTTCCCGGGCAACATCCTGGGCCCCGCGCAGGGCGTCCAGGTCCTGGACGTCTCCGATCCGGCCAACCCGGTGCTGACCGCGACCCTCACCGAACCGGCCATGCTGGCCGGGACGTGGGAGTCACTCAAGGTCAACACCGAGCGAAAGCTCTTGGTGGGCACCGCGGTTCCGGTCGGCATCGGCACCGGGTACCTGTCGGTGTACGACATCTCCGACTGCGCGCACCCGCGACTGCTCAACCCGGGACCGGGCACGAATCTGCTCATGCCGCTGCCGCTCACGACCCACGAGGGCGGGTTCTCCCCCGACGGGCGCACCTACTGGGCCTCGGGCATCGCGCCCGGCCTGGTGAGCGCGGTCGATCTGACCGACCCGAGCAACCCGCACATCATCTGGCAGGGCTTGACCGGAATCGAGGCGCACGGCTTCGGCATCAGCCCGGATGGCAACCGCATGTACATCTCGGCCCTGGGTGGATTCACCGTCCTGGACATCAGCGCCGTGCAACGCCGCGATCCGAATCCGCAGGTGCCCCATCTCGGCCGGACCTTCTGGACCGACGGCTGGGCCACCCAGCACAGCATTCCGGTGACCTACGACGGCGCGCCCTATCTGTTCACCGTGGACGAGGGCGGCGCGGGCGGGGTCAAGCTCGTCGACATCGCCGACGACACCGCGCCGCGCGTCGTGTCCAAGATCAAGCTGGAGATCAACCTGCCCGAGAACCTGGACTCCTCGCTGGCCTCGGCCATGGGCGGCTCGGTGTTCTCCTACGATCCGCACTACTGCGCCGCGGACCGCCCCGACAATCCGACGGCGCTGGCCTGCGGCTGGCAGGAGTCCGGAATTCGCGTCTTCGACGTGCGAGATCCGTTCGCCGTCAAGGAGATCGCCTACTTCAATCCCCCGGCCCGCACCGGGCGCAACCTCGAACTGTGGAACTCCCCGCACGCGCTGGCCTCGATCATCGGCCTGCCCGCGATGCAGTTCCCGGCCGTGGCGCGAGCCCTGCTGGAAGGCAAATTCGATCCGGCGCAAGCGCTTTCGGCCCGCACCGGCATGGTCGCCTTCGGCGATCTGTCCACCGACTGGTGCTTCGCGCCGCCGGAATGGCACGGCTCCCAACTCTGGACCACCTGCAACGACAACGGATTCATGGTCCTGGAACTCGCGCCCGAGGTGTACACCCCGCCCGCCGACCAGCGCTCGACGGTGGGATCGTGACCCCCGCGCGGGGGCTGCGCGCGGCGGCGCTGGGTGCGCTGGCCCTGCTCCTGGTCGGTGCGGGCGTGCTGCTGCGCCCGGCGATCATCCCCGAGAACCATTCGGCCCCGGCGGTTCTGGATGCGGTGGAGATCGGCTTCATCCAGGACATGACCGCGCACCACCAGCAGGCGCTGTTCATGGTGCAGCGCCTGGACGCCGCAGTCGATCCCACGATCACCCAACTGGCGCGGCAGATCGAGGACACCCAGCGCACCGAGATCGGCACCATGCTGGGCTGGCTGCGCCTGGCCAACGCCTCGCCCACCAACCCGCACCCCATGTCCTGGATGCCGGACGCCGATATGCCCGCCGGGCACGATCATTCGGGTGCCGGCGGCCTCATGCCGGGCATGGCGACCATGGCCGAACTGGACGCGCTCTCGGCCGCCCGCGGCGCGGCCGCCGAGACCCTGTTCATCCAGCTGATGCTGCGCCACCACGCGGGCGGGGTGGCCATGGCCAAGTCCGCGGACGCCCTCGTCGCCTCCGGACCGGTCAAGGAGACCGCCCGCTCCATGATCACCGGGCAGTCCCAGGAGGCCGGGGTCCTGACCCTGCTGCTGGCCCAGCGCAACGCCCAGCCGCTGTCCTGATCGGGCGGGCATCGGCCGCCGGCGCACGCCTGTCATCCGCGGGCCCGGCGGCCGCTCGGCGCTGCGCACGGCCCGGGAATCACGCTGATCCACCCGCGGGAATGGCGAGACGAATCCTGGTGCCGTGCAGCGATTCGTCCGTAATGTCGGGCACATGACAGACGCGCGTGTGGCACTGGTGACCGGCAGCAGCCGCGGGATCGGGCGGGCCATCGCACTCGCGCTCGCGGCCGACGGCGCGGACGTGGTGGTGAACTACCGCGCCGACGCCGCCGCGGCGGCCGAGACGGTCGCCGCGGTGCGCGCGCTGGGGCGCAGAGCGATCGCGATCCAGGCGAGCGTGGACTCGGTCGAGGACGACGAGCGCATGGTGGATCAGGCGCTGGACGAATTCGGCCGGATCGACATCCTGGTCAACAACGCGGGCATCGCCAGTCGCGGCCGGTTCGTCGCCGACACCGATCCCGCCGAACTACAGCGGGTGCTGGCCACGCACGCCCTCGGCGCACATCACGTCTCGCGACTGGTGTTGCCCGCCATGCGAACTCAGGCACGCGGAGACATCGTCATGATCTCCAGCGTCGCCACGCTCGCGAACGCGCCGGGCGGTGCGCCGTACAACATGGCCAAGCCGCACTGGAGGCGCTGGCGTTCACCCTCGCGCAGGAGGAGAACCGGTACGGCATCCGCGTGAACGTGGTCGCGCCGGGCCTGGTCGACACCGACATGGGCCGGCGCCTGGTCAAGGCCGTCACCGGCGGCGGCGACATCCGCGCACTGGACGAGAGTTCCCCGTTCGGCCGGGTCTGCCGGCCCGAGGACATCGCCAATATGGTCCGTTTTCTGGTGTCCGAGAACGGCGAGTACATCAGCGGCCAGAAAGTGAATGTTCACGGCGGCGGTTCGGCGTTCGGCTGAGTCGCCGCGCCACGCCGGGTGAGCGTGTGCAACGGGTCACTCCCACCTGGGTCTTCTCCCCCATTACCGGGTCCGGCGCTATCGTCGAACGTGGTCACAGACTCAGGCACTGGAGGTCCCGACAGCATGACCAGTCAGCTGGACACATTTTCCATTCCGGCTCATATTCACGGATATCCCGACCTAGCCTTCGGTGGCTACGTCGCGGGTGTATTGGCCGGAAGGAGCGGAAACCTCACCACGCGTGTGGATTTCCGCCGGGTGGTCGCGGTCGACTCCCCACTCCGGCTGACGCTGCCCGAGAACGGGCGCACCGCGCTCACCACCATGGACGGCACCCCGCTGGTCGAGGCCACTCCCTCGATGCTCACCCGGTTCGCCCCGCCCGCGCCCACCTGGGCCGAGGCCGAGGCCGTCACCCGGTTCGCCACCAACAACCCCAAGCGCGCGGTCACCGACTGCTACGGCTGCGGTTCGGCGTGTCCGCCCGGGCGCGGCCTGCGCCTGTTCCCGTGGGGCCTGCGCGACCGCGACATGATGGCCGCCACCTGGACACCCGACGCGGGCCTCGCGGACAGCACCGGTCAGCTGCCGCCCGAGGTCGTGTGGTCGGCGCTGGACTGCCCCGGCGGCATCACCGCGTTCCACTTCATGCGCATGGGCCTGGGCGCGTTCACCGCCGCCCTGACCGCCACCCAGTTCGAGCCGATGTTCGCGGGCGTGGACTACATCTCGCACGCCTGGCCGGTCCAGCAGGAGGGCCGCAAGTACACCGTCGGTGTCGCGCTCTCCACCCGCGACGGCAGTCTCTGTGCCCTCGCCGAGGCCCTCTGGATCGAGCCGCGCCCTTCGCTCTGACCCGCTTCCCACACCGGTCAGGAATCGAGAAGCCTCGGGCGCACCGCGGCGATTAGCGTGGTTCCCATGAACATCACCGCAGCTCCGAGCACTATCGATGCCATCATCCTGGAGTCCGGCGACCCCGCGGCGGCCGAGTCCTTCTATGCCGCCGCGTTCGGCCTCGGCGACCGGATCCGGGTGCGCGCCACCGACGCGCCGACCACAGGCTTCCGCGGCTACGTCCTCTCGCTCGTGGTGTCGCAGCCCGGCACGGTCGACAGCCTCATCGGGACCGCGCTGGCCGCGGGCGCGAGTGTGGTCAAGCCCGCGAAGAAGAGCTTCTGGGGGTACGGCGGCACCGTCGCGGCGCCGGACGGCGCCGTCTGGAAGATCGCGACCTCGGCCAAGAAGGACACCGGTCCCGCGACCCGCGAGGTCGACGACATCGTGGTGCTGTTCGGCGTCGACAACGTCAAGGCCACCAAACAGTTCTACGTCGACCGCGGCCTGACCGTCGGCAAGAGCTTCGGCAGCAAGTACGTCGAGTTCGAGTCCGCGCCGTCGGCGGTGAAACTGGCCCTGTACGGCCGCAAGGCCGCGGCCAAGGACGCCGGCGTCGCCCCGGAGGGCACCGGCTCGCACCGGATGGCACTGGCCGGCAAATTCGAATCCTTCACCGATCCGAACGGTTTCGCCTGGGAGTCGATCTGAGGCCGGACTGCCGCCGGCCCGACGATCCCCTGCCGCCCGTGACAGCGCGGGGTGGCAGGGGATTTCAGCGCGACCGGGTCAGAGCCCGCTGACGTTCAGCAGTTTCTTCGGGGTGGTGCCGTAGGCGAAGAACTGCGGCGGATCGATGATCGCGGACGAAGCCTGTTGCAGCAGCCAGGATTTCACCGTCGCGGACGCGGTCTGCCCGAACTTGGATTTGTACAGTGCCGCCGCGCCCGCCACGTAGGGCGCCGCGAACGAGGTGCCCGCCTCGAGGGCGTTGCCACCGCCGGAGGTCGGGGCGGCCACGTACTGTCCCGGGGCGAAGATGTCCACGCATCCGCCGTACGCGCTGCTCCACACGGCGGTGCCGCCGCCGGGCGAGGTGAAGCTCGAATGCCGCACCACGTGATCGGTGTCGTCGCTGGCGCCCACCACCATCGCACCGATGGAACTGGCGGGGGTGTTGAAGCAGGCGTTCCAGTTCGAGGACGCCGCGTCGTCGCCGTCGATGATGTTGCCCGCCGACACCGCAACGAACACACCGGAACTCGCGAGCGCGTTGACCGCGTTCTTGAGCGCGGAGGTCTGGCCGTAGTCCACGTAGTTGGTCGAGATGACCGCGACCGACGGGCCCCGGGTCGGCGCGTCGTTCTTCACGAAGTTGATCGCGCTGATGAGGTCGGCCTGCGCGGGCACTCCGTCGGGCGTGTTGTAGGTCTTCACGCCGAGGATCTTGGCGTTCTTGGCGACCCCGTACACCGCACCGGCGGCGATACCCGCCATCACGGTGGCGTGATGGTCGGTCGGCGTCCCGGACAGACCGGTGGGATCGAACTTGTCCCAGACGATCGAGGCCCGGCCGCCGAAGTCCGGATGGGTGATGTCGAGCCCGCCGTCGATGACGTAGACGTTCACCCCCGTTCCGTCCGAGGTCGTGCTGAAACCGCCGTTCAACGGCAGCGCGGCCTGATCGATCCGGTCCAGGCCCCAGCCCGGATTCGCCTGGGTCTGCGCCGAACCCGTGCCCCCGGCGGCCAGGACCAGGCTCATGGCGCAGGCGAGTGTTCCGAGGGTGAACAACGATCTCTTCATCGAGCGGTGGATCCTTCGCTGTGGCGCGGGCGTCCCCGACGGCGCCCGTCTCCGATGAAGTGAAACGATCAGTGGTCACAACATGCAACGCGTGCGGGTGTCCCAACTTGGGACACCACGGGTTTCACCGAAACCGCACCCACGCAAAAGATTCCGTGCTAAAGCCCCGGCACAAGCCCGCACTTTCCGGGGCATCGCGCACCGGGCAGGCGCGTCACCGGGCCACGAGTTCCGCGGCCCCGAAGGACACGTGGAAGCGAGCACACCACACCGTGACGCTGCGCAGCGCGGACAGATCGGCGCCGGCGGGAATCTCGTAGTTCTGACTTCCCTTGTTGCCCTTCAGACTTCCCAGGTCCACGTACGCGCCGTCGTCGAAGACGCCCCAGCCGTCACGCCCCGGGAGCACCGGGGCGTCGCTCAGCCACACGTGCAGGTCGGGACCGTCGGAGGTGTCGAGATCAGCCAGGCGCAGGACGCGCCCGCCGTCGGAGAGCTGGATGATCTCGACGGCGCCGGAGGTGCCGTGCTCGTGCGAGATGAGCGTGCCGGTCGACAGCGTGCGGGCCGCGGGCACCCCCGGGGTGGTCGGCCCGGCCGGCACCGGAGCGGCCTCCTCGACGGTCGTGCTGGTGAACAGCCGCCACGGCTCCAGGTAGATCGCCCCGGCCGCCACGACCACCGCGGCGACCCCCGCCAGCGCCCAGGTGATCCGCGATCGCGCGATCCGTCGCAGCCACGCCATGTCTTCTCCGATGCCTCGTCGCGAAAGCTCTCCCGATCGAGTATCGCGACGCGGCCGGAGCGCGTCAGCCGCGCGGGCGGCCGTTCACCGATTCGTCAGAGGTTGCCGACGGTGTGTTCCAGGCGGCGGGCCACCAGTTCGCGGGCCTGCTCGCGCAGCGCGGGCCGATATCCGCTGGGGTACACCGGATCACCGGGGGCGTAGGTCTTGAGGACCTCCTTGGCCAGGGTGATCTTGTGGACCTCGGTGGGCCCGTCCGCGATGGCCATGACCTGCGCGTAGTTCATCATGTCCACGAACGGCAGGTCGGTGCTCACGCCGATGGCGCCGTGCAGGTGCATCGCGCGCTGGGCGATGTCGTGCATGACCTTGGGCATGGCCACCTTGATGGCGGCGATGTCGTGCCGCACCTTGCGATAGTCCTGTTCCTTGTCGATGCGCCACGCGGTGCGCAGCACGAGCAGCCGGAACTGCTCCATCTCGATCCAGGCTTCGGCGATCTTCTCCTGCGTCATCTGGAGGCCCCCGAGCACGCCCTTGCGCATGGGCCGCGACACCGCGCGCTCGCACATCATGTCGAAGGCCTTGCGCACCATGGCGACCGTGCGCATGGCGTGGTGCACGCGCCCGCCGCCCAGGCGGGTCTGGGCCACGATGAACCCGAGCCCCTCGGCCCCCAGCAGCGCGTCCGAGGGCACCCGCACATCGGTGAAGCGCAGGTGCCCTTCGTTTTCCGAGAATCCGGGCACGGTGAAGTTGCGCACGATCTCGAGCCCGGGGGCGTCCGCGGGCACGATGAACATCGACAGCCGCTTGTGCGGTTCGGCCTCGGGATCGGTCACCACCATGACGATGTGGAACGAGGCGAATTCGGCGGCGGAGTTGAACCACTTCTCGCCGTTGATGACCCAGTCGTCCCCGTCGCGCACCGCCAGGGTCTTGAACGAGGTCGGGTCCGAGCCGCCGGTGGGCTCGGTCATGACGTAGCAGGAGCCGATCTCACCGTCGAGCAGCGGCTGCAGGTACTTCGCCTTCTGCGCCTCGGTTCCGAAGTGCGCGAGGATCTCGGCGTTGCCCGAATCGGGCGCCTGACAGCCGAAGACCAGCGGCGCCCACTTCGAGGTGCCGATGACCTCGTTGAGCAGTGCCAGCTTCACCTGCCCGTAGCCGGGGCCGCCGAGTTCGGGGCCCAGGTGACACGCCCACAGCCCCTGCTCCTTCACCGTCTCCTGCAGCGGCTTCATCAGCGCCCGGATCTCGGGGTTGGTGCGGTCGTACGGTTCGGGGTAGAGCAGATCGAGGGGTTCGACCTCGGTGCGGACGAACTCCGCGACCCAGTCCAGCTTCTTCTGGTACTCCGGATCGGTCTCGAAATCCCAAGCCATGGTCAGCCTTTCACTTGTTGACGACCGGTGCCGCGACACCGTCGAGGATGGTGGAGGTGAGAATCTCGGCGATCTCGCCGGGGGTGTGCTCGCCGCCGGGGCGGTACCAGGCGCTGACCATGTTGAGCATGGCCACCACGCTGTTGGTGACGACGTGATCGCCGGTGCGCACCTGCCCCGCGGCGTGCGCGTCGTCGAAGACCCGCTGCCAGCTGTCCTGGATGCCGTCGCGCAGGGTCTGCAGATCGGCCTGGCGTTCGCCGGTCAGCGCGCCCGCGTCCCGCAGCGCGATGGTGACCTCGTGCTGATGTTCGATGATCAGCAGCACGTGGGCGCGGATGAGGGCGCGCAGCTTGTCCAGCGGGTCGCCCGCGCCCTCGGCGATCGCGACCGCGGCGTCCAGCATCAGCTGGGTGTACCCGCGCCGGATCTGGAACAGCAGTTCCTCTTTGGAGCCGATGTGGTAGTACAGCGCACCGCGCTGGATGCCCGCCCGATCGCCGATCTCGGCGACGCTGGTGGCATGAAAGCCCTTCTCCGCGAACAGTTCCATGGCCGCGCGCACGATCCGCTCGCGGGTCTCCCCCGGGTTGGTCTCCGAGGCCGGTGGGCGGCCGCGGCGCCGGGCAGGAACCGCGCTGGTCATCGAATGCCGCCGTCGAGGGCCAGCGTCGCGCCGGTGCAGTAGGCCGAGGCATCCGAGGCGAAGAACAGCGCCGCGCCGACGATGTCGGCGGGCGCGCCGATGCGCCCGAGCACGGTGTGCCTGCCGAGCTCTTCCTTCATCTCCGGCGGCCACGCCTTGGCGATATCGGTGTCGAACGCGCCGCAGCGAATGGTGTTGACGCGAACGCCCGGGCCGTAGGTCTGCGCGAGGCCGCCGCTCAGCGTCTCCAGCCCCGCCTTGGCCGCCGCGTACGGCACGGCGAGCGGTTCGGGCCGCACGGCCTCGATGGAGGAGATGTTGATGATCGAGCCGCCCCCGGCCGCGGCCATGCGCGCCCCGATCAGCGCCGAGAGCCGGAACGGGCCTTTCAGATTGGTGGCGATGATCTTGTCGAACATGGCCTCGGTCACCTGATCCAGGCTGGGGTACAGCAGCGACATGCCCGCGTTGTTCACCAGCACGTCGACCCGGCCGAATTCGGCGTACGCGGCCTCGGTCAGAGCCTCGCACTGCCCCCACTCGCCCACGTTGCAGGCCACCGGCAGCGCCCGCCGCCCGAATTTCTCCCGTACCGAAGTGGCGAGTGCGTCACACGCGTCGAGCTTGCGGCTGGCGATCACCACGTCGGCCCCGGCTTCGGCGAAGGCCAGTACCATCTCCCGGCCCAGCCCGCGACTGCCGCCGGTGACGACAATGACCTTGCCGGACAACGCTTTTCCCATACCTGGCACCTTCACACGTCCGAATCGGGAAATGTTCTACCCGGTACATTAAATGTACCGGGCGATACAATCAAGGGGATCGAGGGGAATCAAGAGCGGCCGACGCGCGCTTACAACAGGTGCGCCATCACCACCGGCCATACCCGCGAGTAACATGACGGGCGTACTTTTTGCACCCTTTCAACCGGCTATCTCGAAACGAGGCAGTAGATGACAGAGCGGATTCAGGTCGGCGGACTCCAGGTCGCGCGCGTTCTTCACGATTTCGTGAACAACGAGGCACTGCCCGGCACCGGCGTAGACTCCGCCGCGTTCTGGTCGGGTGCCGAGGCCGTGATCAACGACCTCGCCCCCGTTAACCGGGCTCTGCTGGCAGAGCGCGACGACATCCAGGCCAAGATCGACGAGTGGCACCGCGCCAACCCCGGCGCCGGCTACGACAAGGCTGCCTACAAGCAGTTCCTCACCGAGATCGGCTACCTGCGTCCCGAACCGGCCGACTTCCAGATCGGCACGGTCAATGTGGACGCCGAAATCGCCACCACCGCGGGCCCGCAGCTCGTGGTCCCGGTGATGAACGCCCGCTTCGCCATCAACGCGGCGAACGCGCGGTGGGGCTCGCTGTACGACGCCCTGTACGGCACCGACGCCATCTCCGAGGAGAACGGCGCGGAGAAGGGCAAGGGCTACAACAAGGTTCGCGGCGACAAGGTCATCGAGTGGGCGCGTAACTTCCTCGACGACGCGCTGCCGCTGATCACCGGGTCGCACCTGGGCACGAGCAAGTACGCCATCGTCGACGGCGAGCTCGAGGTCACCCTCGAGGACGGCACCGACATCGGGCTGGCCTACGCGGACACCCTGGTCGGCTACCTCGGCGACCCCGAGGCCCCGACCTCGCTGCTGTTCGTGCACAACGGCCTGCACATCGAGATCCAGTTCGATCCCGAGTCCCCGGTCGGCTCCACCGACGCCGCGGGCATCAAGGACGTCGTGCTGGAGTCCGCGGTCACCACGATCATGGACTTCGAGGACTCGGTCGCCGCGGTCGACGCCGAGGACAAGGTCCTGTGCTACTCCAACTGGCTCGGCCTCATGAAGGGCGATCTGTCCGAAGAGGTCTCCAAGGGCGGCAAGACCTTCACCCGCACCATGAACCCCGACCGCGTCTACACCGCGCTCGACGGCTCGGAGCTGGTGCTGCACGGCCGCTCGCTGCTGTTCGTGCGCAACGTCGGTCACCTCATGACCTCCGACGCGATCATCGACGCGGCCGGCAACGAGGTCCCCGAGGGCATCATGGACGGCCTCATCACCTCGCTCATCGCCAAGCACGCGCTGAACGGTGAAGCGCGCGTGAGCAATACGCGCACCGGCTCGGTGTACATCGTGAAGCCGAAGATGCACGGCCCGGACGAGGTGGCCTTCACCAACGAGTTGTTCACCCGCATCGAGGGCGTGCTCGGCATGGAGCGCAACACCCTCAAGGTCGGCATCATGGACGAGGAGCGCCGCACCACGGTCAACCTCAAGGCCTCCATCCACGCCGCGGCGGACCGCGTGGTGTTCATCAACACCGGCTTCCTCGACCGCACCGGCGACGAGATCCACACCTCCATGGAGGCCGGGCCCATGGTCCGCAAGGCCGACATGAAGGCCCAGCAGTGGATCGCCTCCTACGAGGACTGGAACGTCGACACCGGCATCGCCGCGGGTCTGCCCGGCAAGGCGCAGATCGGCAAGGGCATGTGGGCCATGCCCGATCTGATGGCCGACATGCTGGTCCAGAAGATCGGCCACCCCAAGGCCGGCGCGAACACCGCGTGGGTGCCCTCGCCCACCGCCGCCACCCTGCACGCCACCCACTACCACCTGGTGGACGTGTTCAAGCGGCAGGCCGAGATCGCCAAGGGCGGCCCCCGCGCCACCGTCGATCAGATCCTGGAAATCCCCCTCGCCCAGGACACCAACTGGTCGGCGGAGGAGAAGCAGCAGGAGCTGGACAACAACTCCCAGGGCATCCTGGGCTACGTGGTCCGCTGGATCGACCAGGGCGTCGGCTGCTCGAAGGTGCCGGACATCAAGGATGTCGGCCTGATGGAAGATCGCGCGACCCTGCGCATCTCGAGCCAGCAGGTTGCCAACTGGCTGCGCCACGGCGTCGTCACCGAGCAGGAGGTCATCGAGAGCCTGCAGCGCATGGCCCCCATCGTGGACCGCCAGAACGCCGGCGACTCGAACTACCGCCCGCTGTCCCCGGACTTCGCCGGTTCCATCGCCTTCCAGGCGGCCAAGGAGCTGGTGCTCGAGGGCACCAAGCAGCCCAACGGCTACACCGAGCCGATTCTGCACCGCCGTCGCCGCGAGGCGAAGGAGCAGGCGGCCAAGTGCAACTGAGCCTTCCGGTTCAGCGAAGCTAGCGAATAGCGGAACCCCCGATCGACCGGGTCGATCGGGGGTTCCGTATGTTGTGCGACTGCTATGTTCGGGTGATTCGAGAACTTACTCCTAACACTTCGACTGACCGGTGCTTGCGACCGGGACAGGATGCGCTCTCGTGACTACATATTCGGCAGTGTCGGCTCCCGGGTACACCGCACCGTCGCCGAGCCGGGCATGGCGGCTGTCCATGGCCGCGATCACCGTGTTCATCGGCGTGGTCTGCCTATGGGTGCTGTGGGAGTACGCCTCGCACGGCGACCGACTGGTGGCGCTGCTGCTCGGCGGCTGGGTCCTGGTCGTCGCCGGCGGAATCTGGCTGGTGACCGCGGTTTCCGGGGCGATCGCCCATCGGGCCTGGATTCTCACCGCGGCCGCGCCGGTCGCGGTGACGGTGACCCTCACGTTGCTGAGCACCGGCACGCCCACCAGAATCGGCTGGGAACTGTCCCGGCCCGCGCTCGAACGCACGGCGGGCGCGTGCGCGGACACCCACGCCGAACAGCGCTTCGGGATGTACCGCATCGACTACGTGCGGGTGATCGCCGGGGGCTGCGCCTTCAGCCTCGCCGACACCAGTCTCGGGGTCGACGGATTCGCCTATATCCCGCACGGGGATCCGCCCGTTCCGGCCGCGCACGCCCGCGCGGGCACCAGCTACACGCGCATCGACGGGCCCTGGTACACCTTCGAGAGCTGGGTCTCGGCCGGGGTGTGAGCGTGGTTCTCGTTTGCGCCAAGCCGTTCCATTACCCCTCGATCATCGATACGCTGCCGGGCGACAGCCATCTGCAGTGAGGAAGTTTTTCATGGGTTCAACGGTGCTGGACGTCTTCAATCTGATCCTCGGCCGCATCAACGGCGCGTGGGCCTGGGCGTCCACCGGTTCGAACGGTCCGGTTCCACTCTGATTCGGGCCGCGCCCGAGCATCGCCGAATCCCCCGGCCGTCGCGGCCGGGGGATTCGGCGTTCCGGGCCGGGTCAGGAGACCGTCAGCACGACCTTGCCCGCCGGATGCGACCCGGTCAGATAGTCGATCGCCGCGGCGGCGTCGGCCAAGGCGAAGGTGCGATCGATGCGCGGCACCATCGCGCCCGCGGCCGCGAGCTCGCCCACCGCGGCCAGATCCGCCGGATTCGGCAGTGACAGCAGCCCGCACAAACGCTGCTTCACCAGCGGCGAGAGCAGCATCGCGCCCATGCTGCGTTCGGTGCCGCCGAACCAGCGACCGCCGTTCTCGCCGCCGCCGAGTACGACGGTGCCGGTGGGCGTGAGCAGTTCCCGCAGCTGCGACAGCGGCCGGTTGCCGGCCATGTCGAGCACGAGATCGTAGACGCCGGTGAGCTTTTCGCTCGTGTAGTCGATGACCCGCTCGGTCCCGAGCGCGGCCACGAAATCGCGCTTCGCGGCACTGCACACCCCGGTCACATGCGCGCCGTCGTGCACGGCCAATTGCACCGCGAGATGCCCGACCCCACCGCCCGCGCCGATGATCAGCACCCGCTGCCCCGCCGCGATCCGCCCCACGCTTCGCAAACCACGCAACGCCGTCATACCGGAAATGGGGAGTGCCGCCGCCTGCTCGACACTCAGATTCGCGGGTTTGCGCAACAGCTTCTCCGCAGCGGTGCAGGCGAATTCGGCGAACGCTCCGTCCGCGCCGCCGTACACCTCGTCACCGGGCGCGAACTCGGTCACCCCGGGACCGACGGCCGCCACCACGCCCGCCAGATCCCAGCCCCGCACCGGCACCCGGGGGCGGCGCACACCGAGGGCGAGCCGCCCGATCAGCGGCAGACCGGTCATGAGGTGCCAGACGCTCGGGTCGAGCCCGGCCGCGCGCACCCGGACCAGCACCTGACCGGGACCGGCGACCGGCTCGGGGATATCGGCGTAGGAGAGCGCGGCGGTCGTGCCGTACTCGCGCTGGATGATGGCTTTCATCTGACTTCTTCCTCCGGATACTCGAACACCGTCTCCAGCGGCGCGCGGAACACCCTGGCGATCTCGAACGCCATCTCCAGCGACGGCGAATACCTGCCCTGCTCGATGGCGATGACCGTCTGCCGGGTCACCCCGATACGATCGGCCAGTTCGGCCTGTGTCATCTCTCCGTGCGAAAAACGCAGGGCGCGAATGTTATTGGTCACCCTGGTGGGTTGTTTCACCACGGCTGATACCCCCGCCGGTACGCGATGACCTTGGCCGCGCAGCCCACGATCGCGGACAGTGTGAAGCCGAGATAGATCACGTTCGCGATCCAGAACCGATCGCCGTCGCACAGCGCCAGCGCCAGCGCCCCGATCGCGCCGAGCACCACGAAGGCGTTGCCGGCCTCGCTGCCCATGCGATCGATCTCCCGGTCGCGCTGATCCTTGCGGTCGCCCTCGCGCGAGAGCAGCGCCACGGCGATGGCCGCCACGATGGACACCGCGATCGAGACGCCGATCGCCCACAGCAGGGGCGCGATGTACGCGACCTCGGTGAGCGCCGAATCCCGCGCCCGAATCAGCACAACGACCACGTAGATCGCATACGACACCGCGGCGGTGATCCCGAGGATCCACGTTCGCTTCTCTTCGAAGGGCATGACTTCAGAGTAAAGAAAACCAGACTTCATGTAAAGATTTTTTGACATTGATGGGCGTCGAACCGCCACCCGTCCGCGATCGTGACCCAACCGTCATTCCGGCCGCCGGAACAAACCCGCCCGTCCGCGCGTTATCAGATCACGGTGGGGGCCACCAAAAAATCACCCGACAACGGCATGTCCGTTGTGTCACCATATGTTTCGACGACGATCGAACCGGCCGGCAACGGCCGTGACCAGCAGGAAGGAGGAGGCGGCAGTGAATCCAGTGTTCTCGGAACGGTATCCGGCGAAGTCGGGCCTACAGCTCGGCGACACGGGCGACAGCGCACGTGAGTTGCACACCGGTATCGGGCGCGACGAGCGCACCGATCAGCGGAATTCCGGTCGCCTCCAGGCGGCGGCGTAAGCCCTCCACTTCCCCCTTTCTGTTCTTCCTCTTCACGAAACATGGTGACCCCCATGCTGTTCCGTCATTCCCAAGATCCGGAGATAACCGCAGACAACTGGATACACCGGGGAGTACTGCTGCTCAACGCCTCCTTCGAGGCGCTGACCGAGATCCGCGCCGAACGCGCCGTGGTGCTGCTGCTGACCGGCAGCGCCGAGCCGGTGGTGGATCACGAGCCGTACTTCCCCATCCGTTCCAAGGATGTCGAGATCGCGCTGCCGGAAACCATCCGGCTGACGCGCTACATCTACCTCGAACATCGGATCCTGGCGCCCGACGACAACAGCCGTGCCACCCTGCCCGCCGTCCTGCGCCGCGACCACTTTCGCTGCGGGTACTGCTCGGGCTGGGCTCGCACCGTCGACCACATCAAGCCGCGCTCGCGTGGCGGCCCGAACACCTGGGCCAACCTGATCGCCGCGTGCGGACCCTGCAATACGACCAAGGCGGACCGGACCCCCGAGGAGGCCGGGATGCGCCTGCTCTGGGAGCCCAAGGCCCCCAACGACATAGCCCGCCGACAGCGTCAGGTCTGGAAGGACCTGGCGGCCTCGTAGGGCCCGATGAAGAAGAAATCAGCAAAGGCGTGATCGGAGCGAAAGGAGCGAGATCCGATGATGACCAACACCACCACCCTGGCGGAGGAGCCGACCCTGGCCGATCTGCTCCCCATCTCCGACTCGAAGAACTACTGGCAGCATGCCGCCTGCCAGGGTGATCCCAACCATGAGGCGTGGTTTCCGTACCCGTCGCAGGACTTCGAGTACGCCCGCGCGATCTGCGACACCTGCCCGATCCGCCGCGACTGCGGCGCGTTCGCGGCGCGCACCGGCCAGTCCGGCGTGTGGGGCGGGCACGAGTACGACCGCGGGAACATGATCCGCGAGTGATCCGCGGAACCGGCGGCCGCGTCCGGCACTTTCGGTGCCCGGGCGCGGCCGCCGCGTCGTGTCCGGAGTCACCCGCCCGCTACCGCCGCGGCCCGATCCGGCAATCCGGTGGCACGGTGTTCCGCACCACTTCCGCGCGACCGCCACAGACCCAGGTCAGGGCCAATTTTCCGGGACCATAGACTGGCGCGCGTGGGTACTCATCGCGCCGCGGGACGGTCACGAGGTGTCAGTAAAGGACCGGTTGTCGCAGTGGTAGCGGTGATCGTCTTAGCGCTCGCCGTGGTCGGCTGGGCGTGGCTACAGCAGCGTGCGGAGAATCGCGACAACGCCGCGGCCGCCGCTTGCGTCGAGGGCACCGCCACCCTGAACGTGACCGTAGACCCCGAGATCGCGGCTCCGGTGCAGGCCGCGGCGGACCGCTTCAACGCGACGAATCCGCAGGTCCGCGACCATTGCGCGGAGGTGGCGGTGAACCCGCGGCCCACCGCGGCCGTGGTCGCCTCCTTCACGTCGGGCGCACCCTGGAACCGAGATCTCGGACCGCAACCGGGTCTGTGGATCCCCGATTCCGCCCGGTCGATCGAGCTCATGCGGGTGCCCGGCCTGATCGCGGGCACACCCGCGCCCATCGCGGTGAGCCCGATCGCGCTCGCGGTGCCGGACGAACTGCGCCGCGCCCTGGAGGCGGCCCCGGTGAACTGGGCGGATCTGCCGCGCCTGCAACAGGGCTCGCTCGGCGACATCGGCCTCGACGGCTGGGGCGGGCTGAAGCTGGCGCTGCCGCCCGGGGACAGCGCGCTGGCCGTGGCCGCGGCCGTGGGCTCCGGCGTCTCGGGCACCGACCCACTGGACGACAAGGCCGTGGCCGCGGGTCAGGTGGTCTCGGCGATCTCCCTGCTCGCCGCCGGCGCGCCCGCGGCGGCGGCGGCCGACACCGGCGCCGCGCTGACCGAATTGGCCGCGGCCGCCGATGCGGGGGCGGCGGTACACGCGGTGCCCGCCACCGAACAGCAGATCAGAACCAAGGCCCCGCTCACCGCGTTCCGGCCGGCCGGCAACGGCCCGGTGCACGACTATCCGGCGGCCCAGATCAGCGGCAACTGGCTGGATCAGTCGCAGAAGCTGGCCGCGACGCTGTTCGCCGACTTCCTGCGCGCACCCGAGCAGTCGAAGCTGTTCACCGACAACGGTTTCGGGGCCGCTCCCCCGGCGACCGCCCCCGCACCGCCCAAGGCCGTGCTGGAACAGGTGAACAAGATCGTGGCGCATCCGGTGCTCGGGGTGAGCGCCACGGTACTGCTGGACATCTCGGCGTCCATGTCCACCCAGGAGGGCGGGGCCACCCGCCTGGCCACCGCGATCGCCGCGCTGGGGTCCACCACCCAGGTGATGCCGCCGGAATTCGGCCTGGGCGTATGGGCATACGCCAAGAACGTGGACGGCGAGACCCCGTACCGCGTGGTCACCCCGGTCGCGCCACTGACCGCCGACCAGCGCGCGGCCCTGACCCGGGGGCTGGCCGGGGTCACCCCGGGCACCTCGAAAACCGATCGCGCCTACCCGACCCTGCAGGCCGCCTACCGCAACGCCGTCGCCGATTACGCGAAGGCGCGCACCAATTCGATCCTGCTCATCACCGACGGACCCGATGACGACTCCCCCGTCACCGGGGAGAAGCTGCTGGCCGAGCTGGCCACGGCCGCCGATCCGGCCAAACCGGTGCGGGTCGACGTGATCGTCATCGGCGGCGCGGGAACGCAGACACTGCAAACCCTGAGCGAACGAACGGGAGGTACCTATACCAAGGTGCCGACCACCAATGATCTGGCCTTCGGCACCGCCATGGTGAAGGCCCTGACCACACCCTGAGCCACGTCCGGCCGGATTGCGGACAGGTCGCGGCCGGATACCACTCGCGACACGATCTCCACACTGCAACATGTGCTAGCAAACAAGTGGCATATTCGGCACATGACACACAATGCGGAAACCGGGAACTCGGTCAAGCAGGGCTTCGCGGCGGGCACCTCCATCGCGGCGGGCATTCTGCTCATGGTCATCGGTGTTTTGTCGATCCTGCAGGGCATCTCCGCCGTCGCGGCGGACGATCTGCTGGTCATCAACTCGGGCTACGTCTACGAATTCAACACCACCGCGTGGGGCTGGATTCACATCATCATGGGCGCCCTCGAGGTCATCGTGGCGATCGGCCTGATCGCGGGCAGAGACTGGGCCCGCGTGATCGCCATCATCCTGGCGGCGTTCTCGATCATCGAGAACTTCCTGTCCATGCCCTACTACCCGGCGTGGTCGCTGCTGATCATCGCCCTGAACGTCGTCGTCATCTGGGCCATCGCGACCTGGAAGCCGTCGGCCGCCTGACGCCGCACGCGCCGCGTCGACGGCACAGCGCCCCACCGGTTCCGGGAACCGATGGGGCGCTGCGTTTTTCGTGATCAGCGTTTTTCGCGATCGGCTCGGGCGCACAGGCCCGAAACATCTACTCCGCGTACGAGTCCAGCGGCGGGCAGGAGCAGACCAGGTTGCGGTCGCCGTACGCGCCGTCGATGCGCCGCACCGAGGGCCACACCTTGGCCCGCGCGCCGTGCAGGCCCTGCGGGTAGACCGCGGTCTCCCGGCTGTACGGGTGCTCCCACTCCCCGACCAGGCACTGGGCGGTGTGCGGGGCCCCGCGCAGCGGGTTGTCCTCGACCGGCCACACGCCCGCCTCGACCTGGTCGATCTCACCCTTGATGGCGATCATGGCGTCGATGAACGCGTCGATCTCCTCGAGATTCTCGCTCTCGGTCGGCTCCACCATGAGGGTTCCCGCGACCGGGAAGCTCATGGTCGGGGCGTGGAAACCGTAGTCCGCCAGGCGCTTGGCCACGTCGTCGACGGTGACGCCGGTGCGCTTGGTGATCTCGCGCAGATCCAGGATGCACTCGTGCGCGACCATGCCGTTGTCGCCGGTGAACAGCACCGGGAAGTGCGGATCCAGGCGGCGCGCAATGTAATTGGCCGAGGCGATGGCGGTCAGCGTGGCCGCGCGCAGCCCGTCCGCGCCCATCATGCGGATGTAGGACCAGGTGATCGGCAGGATCGAGGCCGAGCCGTACTTGGCCGCGGACACCGCGTGCGAACCCGTCTCCAGCGGATCACCGGGCAGGTACTTGGCCAGGTGCTCGCGCACCGCCACCGGGCCGACGCCCGGGCCGCCGCCGCCGTGCGGGATGCAGAAGGTCTTGTGCAGGTTCAGGTGGCTGACGTCGCCGCCGAACTTGCCCGGGCGAGCGAGACCGACCAGCGCGTTGAGGTTCGCGCCGTCCACGTACACCTGACCGCCCGCGTCGTGCACCATCGCGCAGAGTTCGGCGACCTCGTGCTCGTACACGCCGTGCGTGGACGGGTAGGTGATCATGATGCAGGCCAGCCGCTCGGCGTGGTCGGCGATCTTGGCGCGCAGATCGTCCAGATCCACATCACCGTTGGCCTTGGTCTTGACGACCTCCACCCGCATACCGACCATGGCCGCCGAGGCGGCGTTGGTGCCGTGCGCGCTCGAGGGGATCAGGCAGGTGTCGCGGTGGGTGTCGCCCCGATCGAGGTGGTACCGGCGAATCGCCAGCAGCCCCGCGTACTCGCCCTGGCTACCGGCGTTGGGCTGCAGGGAGACTCGGTCGTAGCCGGTGACCGCGGAGAGCCAGCCCTCGAGATCCTCGACCAGGCGGATCAGGCCGGGGGCGTCCTCGACGGGCGCGTACGGGTGCACCCGGTTGAAGCCTGGCCAGGTGATGGACTCCATCTCCGCGGCGGCGTTGAGCTTCATGGTGCAGGAGCCGAGCGGGATCATGCTGCGGTCCAGCGCGATGTCCTTGTCCGAGAGCCCGCGCAGGTAGCGCAGCATGGCGGTCTCGGTGCGGTAGCGCGTGAAGGCCGGGTGGGTCAGGTACTCCGAGGTCCGGTTCTCGATGTGCGGGCGCTGCTTGCCGTGCAGCAGTGCGCCTTCCGGGCCGACGGGGATCTCCGCGCCGAAGCAGTCCAGTACCGCAACCACGTGCGCGTCGGTGGTCGCCTCGTCGCAGGCGATGCCGACGTGATCACCGTCGACCAGGCGCAGGTTGATCCCGGCGCCCTTGGCCTTGGCGACGATGGACTCCGCGCCGCCGGGCACGCGCACCAGCACGGTGTCGAAGTAGTTCTGGTGCACCACGGCGTCACCGAGCCCGGCGGCCAGCCACTGGGCGTGCCCGTGCACGCGGCGCGCGATCGAGCGCAGCCCGTCCGCGCCGTGGTACGAGGCGTACATGGCGGCCACGATGGCCAGCAGCACCTGGGCGGTGCAGATGTTCGAGGTCGCCTTCTCGCGGCGGATGTGCTGCTCACGAGTCTGCAGCGCGAGGCGGTAGGCGACGTTGTCGTCGGCGTCGACCGAGACGCCGACCAGGCGGCCGGGGAGCTGGCGCGCGTGCGGGGTACGCACGGCCAGGTAGCCCGCGTGCGGTCCGCCGAAGCCGAGCGGGACGCCGAAGCGCTGGGTCGTGCCGAAACAGCAGTCCGCGCCCTGTTCGCCGGGCGGGGTGATGAGGGTCATCGCCAGCAGGTCCGCGCCGACCGCGACCAGTGCGCCGCGCGCGTGCGCGGCCTCGATGACCGGGGTCCAGTCCACGATGCGGCCCGAAGCGCCCGGCTGCTGCAGCAGCACGCCGAAGAAGTCGCCCTCGGGCAGGGGGCCGTCGGCCAGATCGGCCTCGACGATCTCGATGCCGAGGGGCTCGGCGCGGGTGAACAGCACCGTGCGGGTCTGCGGGAACAGATCGGCGTCGATGAGCAGGCGCTGGGACTTGCTCGAGCGATTCGCGCGCTGCAGCAGCGTCATCGCCTCGGCCGCGGCGGTGGCCTCGTCCAGCATCGACGCGTTGGCCACGTCCATGCCGGTCAGGTCGGAGACCATGGTCTGGAAGTTGAGCAGCGCCTCGAGCCGGCCCTGGCTGATCTCGGGCTGGTACGGGGTGTAGGCGGTGTACCAGGCGGGGTTCTCGATGAGGTTGCGCACCAGCACCGGCGGGGTGAGGGTGTCGTAGTAGCCGAGCCCGATCATGGTGGTGGCCACCGTGTTCGAGTTCGCCAGCGCCGCCAGTTCGGCCAGCACCTCGTGCTCGTTCACCGCGGGCGGCAGCACCGCGAGCCCGTTGCCGGTCGCCGCGTCCAGAATGCTGGCGGGCACCGCGCGCGCGGCCAGTTCGTCCAGCGAGGCGACGCCGACGACGGACAGGATGCGCTCGAGTTCGCCGCTGTCGGGTCCGATGTGGCGGTCGGCAAAGGTACGAGTCCAGGTCACGAGGGCTCCAAGGGTGGGCGGGGTCGGCGGTGTGCCGACGGGCTGCTGCCCTCCCCCTCTGTCCTTGGCGCCTGAGAGATTCGGGTTCCGGCCTTGTGGCCGAATCCCTTTCACCATGGGCGGATGGCTCGTGGACCATCACTTTCCAGAGGCGTCGAAACTCCGCACGGTCCCTTGTGCCTGAGAGATTGACGGGGAGGTGCTGCTCCTTCGGCGCCCGGATCCGGCTGCCCCGGACGGGACATCCATACCCGGGGCTCTCCCGCACGGCTGCGACGCACTGCCAAGTCTAAGGGTCGCCGGGTTACGAGAATGTTGCCTGGTCCGGTTTCACAGTCCCGGCGTGTTCGGCATTACTCGGAAACGGCGAACGCGCCACCTTCACGGTGGCGCGTTCGCCGGGTCTGCCGAGCCGTGGCTAGCCGGTCTTGCGGTTCATCCGTGCCTTGCGCCGGAAGGACAGCTCGTCCTCGGGACGGTCGGAGACCGTGGTGTTCGGTTCGGCCCGTTCGGCCGGGAAATTGGCGATGGCGCCGGTGAGCTCGCGCATGGCGCCGCTGACCGCGATGCCGAAGACGCCCTGACCGCCCTGCAGTAAATCGACGACCTCCTCGGGCGAGGAGCACTCGTACACGGTGGTGCCGTCGGAGAACAGGGTGATGCCGGCCAGATCCTCGACGCCGCGGCTGCGTAGGTGGTCCACGGCGATGCGGATGTTCTGCAGCGAGATCCCGGCGTCCAGCAGTCGCTTGACGATCTTCAGGACCAGGATGTCCTTGAACGAGTACAGGCGCTGGCTGCCCGATCCGGTGGCGCTGCGAATCGATGGCACGACGAGTCCGGTGCGAGCCCAGTAATCGAGCTGCCGATACGTGATTCCAGCCACCTGGCAGGCGCTGGGCACGCGGTATCCGACGAGTTCGTCCGGAACCGTGTCATCGGGGAACAGCCCTGGCTGCACCACATCCTGCGGTTGCGGTTGGTCTCCCACTGACTACTCCCTTACTGCTGGCCTATCAGGGCTCGTGTCCCGAAGGTGAACGTGTCCCAAATTCAACACTGCATCGACGCTGGAGCGTGGCCTGACTGTCGAGGCTACTCTCCTGATTGTCTAGGGAGTATCGGCGTTGAACCAAGCGTGATGAGCGGCGTGTTTCTAGACCTTAAGTACAGGTCGAGATAACAATTCGGCCGCCCCCCGGATACGACTGCGACGGACACTCGGACAAACGCCCGAAATGCCCGCCGCCCCGTTCTCTCTAACTGTCGGTGGCCTTGAAATCATCCGGCGAGACGGATTCGAGAAACTCCTTGAACTTCTCCACCTCGTCCTCGCGCTCGTCCGGCATGACCAGTCCGGCTTCCTCGAGCACCGGCTCCTCGGCGTAGATCGGACACCCCACCCGCAGGGCGATCGCGACCGAATCCGAGGGCCGGGCCGACACGCGCAGATCGTTCTCGAAGATCAGATCGGCGTAGAAGGTCCCCTCCTGCAGATCCACGATCCGCACCTCTTTCAAGGTGTGCCCGAGATCCTTGATCAGGATCTTGATGAGATCGTGGGTCAGCGGCCGAATCGGCGTCACGCCTTCCTGTTCGAGCACGATGGCGGTCGCTTCCGCCTGCCCGATCCAGATCGGCAGGTACCGATCGCCGGACACTTCGCGAAGCAGCAACACGGGCTGGTTCTGTGGCTGTTCGACACGAATGCCGATCACACGCATCTCGCTCATCGCCGTGCCCGCCCGGCGCCGCCCGCGATCATGCGCGAAGCCGCACTGTGTTGACTGATTCGCCTACTGCGCTCACTCATCGCACTGCCTCCCATACTCGCAAGCTGCCCGCTAGGAACAGCAAGGCCAGCCGTATCACCGAGTCTAGGCGAAGATTTCAGCCCCCGAGGGAAGCGCGCACAGAGGCCTTCACGAGGCAGGTGTGCAGCGTCAGCGACAATGCCGCCAACTCGCGCACGGTCTCTTCCGCGCGGGCGCGGGCATCGGCGTCGCGGCTCTTGGCGATGGGGGCGGCGATCTGGGCGACCATGGCCGCCTCGCGATCGGCGGCGAGCTTGAAGGCCCGCAAATGCCTTGCCTCCAAACCGAATTCGCTCAGCGCCTTGGCGGTGCGAGCGAGCGTCACGGCGTCGGCGTCGAAGTAGCCGGCGGCGCCGGGGGTGATGAGGTTGGCGCGGACGAGTTCGGTCAGGAACTTCTCGTCGATCCCGGCCTGCTGCAGCAGATCCGCACGGGGAACCCGGATTTCGTGATCGAACCGGAGTTCCTCCGGCGATACCTCACCGGGCACGACGCCCAGCCGTCTCAATCGCGCCGGTCCGGGTGCGGCCGCCGCGGTCCCTTCCGCGAGGGAGGCCTCCCCGAGCGCTCGGGCACGGGCTTCCCGTACTCCGAGCGTCGCGGCCCCACTGTCGATCGCTTCCAGCTGTTCCTTGATCACCTTGAGCGGCAGGTACTGGTCCCGCTGCGCGGTGAGCACGAACCGCAGGCGTTCCACGTCCGCGACGTGGAACCTGCGGTAGCCCGAAGCGGTGCGCTCCGGGCTGATCAGGCCCTCCGATTCGAGGAACCTGATCTTCGAAATGGTGATGTCCGGGAAGTCCGGACGCAGCAAATCCAGCACGGAGCCGATCGACATACCTCCGCGCGTCCACTGCGCTGCGCCTGTCATTCCGCTCGGCCCTATAGCGCGCCCGCCGCCGAATCGCTCGACGCGGGGCGCGGACCGGTGAGGAAGACGAGCCGGAACTTGCCGATCTGTACTTCGTCGCCGTTCTGCAGCTCCGACGAATCCACCGGCTCCCGGTTCACGTAGGTGCCGTTCAAACTGCCCACATCGACGACCTGGAAGGTGTCGTCGTCCTGGCGGAACTCCGCGTGCCGACGGCTGACGGTGACATCGTCCAGGAAGATGTCGCTGTCCGGGTGGCGTCCCGCGGAGGTGGTGGGCTGATCGAGCAGGAATCGCGAACCCGCGTTCGGTCCGCGCTTGACCACCAGCAGGGCCGCGCCCGCGGGCAGACCCTCGACTCCGACCGGCGCCTCGCTGCCGGGCTGCTGCTCGGTGCGCGACGGTTCGACCTCGTTCAGGAAATCAGCACGGAACACCGATGTGGTCTCAGCTGCTGTCTCCTGGTAACCCGGGTCTTTGTTCTCGCTCACCCTTGCTCTCCTCCTCGAACCGAATTAATCCATGCAAGCAGTTGATGCCCTCAGAGTGTCGATCGCCGGGCGCTCTCGCGTTGGGCGAGTCCGGAAATCCCGGGGCATCGGCTACCGCACATCTGTTGGCATTGACCGTACCCTGCTGGGGCGTGCCCGTGCAGGTAGAACTGTGAAGGCTGGTTCAGCCTCCGATAACTCCTTGATAACCTGCGGCATCGAGCAGGTCACCATAGGCGGCTTCGAGCACTTCCTCGGAGTCGAGTTCGAGTTCGAAGATCCACCCGTCGCCGTAAGGATCGGTGTTCAGGGTTTCCGGCGCGGCGGTCAGAACCTCGTTCACCGCAACGACTTTCCCGGCCAGCGGGGCGTAGATGTCGGAGACGCTCTTGGTCGACTCCACCTCCGCGATGCTGTCCCCGTTGGCCACATCGGCATTCGCTTCGGGCAGCTGCACGAAGACGACATCGCCGAGCTGAGACTGGGCGTAGTCGGTGATGCCCACCCGCACGCGGGCGGGACCGGTGATGCGCACCCATTCGTGTTCTTCGGTGTAGCGCAGGTCATCGGGTAGGTCGCTCACAGGCGGTGTCCTTTCAACGGGCGTCCTTTCGGGATCTCGTCGATCCGTGTGCACACACCCTAATGGCTAGTGATCACCACTCGACGCGGCCGGTATGGCTCGGGCCACGGCGATGGCCTTGCCCACGTAGAGAATGCCGGTCCAGACGTACACCGCGGTACCCCAGATCAGGAACGCGCCGCCGAAGGCGCGGCCGAATCCCGCGGCGGCCCAGTCCATCTGGCCGGCCAGCAGCCACGGCAATGCGGACATGAGGCCGAAGGTGGCGGCTTTACCCAGGTAGATGACGTCGGGGGGCGGCAGATCGCGGCGCCGGTAGACGGTCAGGGTGAGGGTCAGGATCAGGTCGCGGGCCACCAGGATCAGCACCACCCACCAGGGCAGGATGCCGCGAATCAGGAAGCCGCCCAACGTCGCCAGCAGATACAGCCGGTCGACCAGCGGGTCGAGAATGGCACCCAGTTTGGAGGATTGGTCGAGCAGCCGGGCGAGCTTGCCGTCCAGGAAGTCGGTGATGCCACTGGCGATGAGCAGGGCGAAGGCCCAGCCGTCGGCCTCCTTCACCAGCAGCAGCCACAGGAACACCGGCACCCCGATGAGCCGGATGATGCTGAGCACATTGGGGACGGTGAGGATGCGGTCGCTGTACACCGGTTCGGCGTGGTTGCGCTCGGTTGTCACCACCTGGTTCTTACACCGCCGACGGCCCGGTGACCATCCGGGCACGCCGCGTGGCCGGTCGATACGGGGGAGGATATGGTCTCCGCCATACGACGCGGGTGACAGAATGAGTGGGGAACTATCTCATCTACATCCCGGCATGCGAGAGGAAAGACCATGCCCGACTTCGACTACGACGTCGTTGTGATCGGCTCCGGCTTCGGGGGAAGCGTCAGCGCGTTGCGCCTGACCGAGAAGGGGTACCGGGTCGCGGTGCTGGAATCCGGCCGCCGCTGGAATGCCGAGGATATCCCGAAGACGAATTGGAATGTGCGCAAGGCCATTTGGGCCCCGCGACTGGGCATGACCGGCACCCAGCGAATCAGCGTGCTCGGCAAGTGCGCGGTCTTCTCCGCCTCGGGCGTCGGCGGCGGCTCGCTCATCTACGGCAATACCCTCTACGAACCGCTGCCGGACTTCTACACCGATCGCCAGTGGGCGCACATCACCGACTGGAAAGCCGAGCTCGCGCCCTATTACGACCAGGCCCAGCGCATGCTCGGGGTCGCGCCGAACCCGCGAATGACGCCCGCCGACGAGGTGATTCGCGCGGTCGCCGAGGACCTGGGGGTCGCCGACACCTTCCACGCCACCAATGTCGGCGTCTTCTTCAACGAGGCCGATCCGGGCGCCGAGGTCGCCGACCCCTACTTCGGCGGGGTCGGGCCGCGCCGCAACGGCTGCGTGCACTGCGCGCGCTGTTTCACCGGCTGCCCGCACAACGCCAAGAACACCACCCCCAAGAACTACCTCTACCTGGCCGAGCAGGCCGGCGCGGCGGTGTTCGCGCTGCGGACCGTCACCAAGGTGCGGCCGATGACCGGCGGCGGGTACGCGCTCGAGACGGTGCGCTCGGATCGCTGGGTTCGCAAGGACCGCAAGACCTTCACCGCCGAACAGGTGGTGTTCGCCGCGGCCGCGCTGGGAACTCAGAAGTTGCTGCACCGGATGCGGGACGAGAAAGTGCTGCCGAATCTGTCCCCTCGACTGGGTGAACTGACCCGTTCCAACTCCGAGGCGATCTTGAATGTGGTGAGCCGCGAGCGCGATGATTTCGCCCAGGGCATCGCCATCACCTCCTCGATTCATCCCGAGCCCAACACCCATATCGAGGTGTGCCACTACGGCAAGGGCCAGAACGGGTTGTTCCCGCTGTCGGTGCCGATCGTGGACGGTGGCGCGTTCCGGTTCCTGCGCTTCCTGCTGGCGATCCTGCTGCATCCGGTGGTGTTCGCGCGCAGCCTCAACGCCCGCAACGCCTCGGACAAGTCGGTGATCCTGCTGGTCATGCAGTCGCTGGACAATTCGCTCACCTCGTACCGGCGCTGGGGGCAGCTCAAGACCCGGCAGGGCACGGGTCAGCCGAACCCGACCTGGTTGCCGGTGGCGCACGAGGTCGGGCGGCGCTTCGGGTCCAAGGTCGGCGGCGATGTGCAGAGCCTGATCATGGACGTGTTCAACATCCCGGCGACCGCGCACTACATCGGCGGCTGCGTCATCGGCGAGGGTCCGGAATCGGGCGTGGTCGATCCGTATCAGCGGGTGTTCGGCTACCCCGGGCTGCACGTGGCCGACGGTTCGGCGGTGACCGCGAACCTGGGTGTGAATCCGTCGCTGACCATCACCGCCCAGGCCGAGCGCGCGATGGCGTTCTGGCCCAACCGCGACGAGGTCGATACCCGGCCCGAACTGGGCGCGGCCTACCGCCGCATCGCGCCGGTGCAGCCGAAACAGCCGACCGTGCCGGAGTTCGCGCCGGGCGCATTGCGGCTGCCGATCTTCCCGGTGGCCTGATCGACTCGCGGCCGGCCCGATACCCGGGCCGGTCGCGGTGTGTCCGGGGTCTCATCGCCCGGGCGGTCAACGGCCTCCGCTCGGCTAGGCGCGGGCCCGTGCGCACCGGTAAGTTGGATTGTCGTGTGCTCCAATGTGATCGACTTCCGTACCCCCGTCTCGGCCGAGGAGGTATGGGAGCGCGGCCGGGCGCTGCGGGAACGCACGCCGGTCCAATCCCGGGACCGGGCCGCGGCCGCTCCGGATCGCCCCGGCGTGCTGGAATTCCTCGAGACCAGCAATCGCGGCAGGCTCGATCACCTGGTCCCGCTGCGCGTGGCGCGGATGGCGGCCTCCCCCTACTCCTTCTTCCGCGGTTCGGCGGGGCTGATGGCCGCCGATCTGGCGGCCGGGCCGACCAGCGGGCTGGCCGCGCAGCTGTGCGGTGACGCGCACGCCGCGAATTTCGGGCTCTACGGCACCCCGCGCGGCGAGATCGTCATGGACATCAACGATTTCGACGAGACGGTGCTGGGCCCGTGGGAATGGGATCTGGAGCGGCTGGCCGCGAGCCTGGTGCTGGCGGGCCGTGAGGGTGGAGCGAGCGAGGCCGAGTGCCGGGCCGCGGCCGCCGACGCCGCGCGCTCCTACCGCCAGGCGGTGACCGAGCTGGCCGAGCAGCCCTTCCTGACCTCGTGGACCGCGCTGCCCGACGAGTCGGTGATCGCGAAGTCCAGCGCGGACGCCCTGCTGGACGACTTCCGCAAGGCCGCCAAGAAGGCGCGCAAGAACAACAGCGCCAAAGTGGTGCGCAAGTGGACCGAGCACCTCGAGGACCACCACACCGGGTACCGCAAGCGCAGATTCGTGCCGGATCCGCCGCTGCTGACCGCGGTCGGCGAGCCGGTGATCGAGGCGGTGATCGACGGGCTCACCGATTACGTGAGCACGCTGCGGGAGTCGCGGCGCAATCTGATCGCGCGCTTCTCGGTGACCGACGTGGCCTTCCGCATCGTGGGCACCGGCAGCGTGGGCCTGCACAGCTATCTGGCGCTGTTGCACGGCAACGGCGGCGAAGTGCTGGTGCTGCAGATCAAGCAGGCCGGGCCGTCCGCGCTGACCCCGTTCCTGCCGCCGGTGCCGCCGCGGCACGAGGGTGAGCGAATCGTGCAGGGCGCCAGGCACGTTCAGGCCGAGACCGACATTCTGCTGGGCTGGACCTCGCTGCGCATCGGCGGCGTGCAGCTGCCGTTCATCGTGCGCCAGTTCCGTAATCTCAAGGGCAGCATCGATCTCGCCGCGCTGGACGCCGATCACCTCGACGATTACGGCCGGCTGGCGGGGGCGCTGCTGGCCCGCGCGCACGCGCGGTCGGTGGATCCGCGCCTGGTCGCGGGCTATCTGACGGACGGCGAGCCCTTCGACGACGCGGTGGCCGCGTTCGCGGTGCGCTACGCGGACCGGACCGAGGCCGATCACGCGGAGCTGGTCACCGCGGTCAAGGACGGCCGGCTACCCGTGGACGCCGGCTGACCCGCCCGACCCGCCCATCGACACATCGATGGGCGCCAAATCTGTCCTGCCGGTGCGGAGCCTCCGTACCATGACCGGTAACGATTCGACGAGGAAGGTGCAGAGCCGATGCTCGTTCGAGTACAGAATCCCCCGCAGACGCACACCGAGAAGACGCTGATCGATTGGCTGCGCACCTGGAAGGGCGGCAACGACCCGCACGGGGTCGCGACCGTCAATTGCAGTCTCTTCCACGGTGATCGGCTCTATCCGTTCGACGCGGTGATCTGGACCCCGACCAGCTGCGTGGTCATCGAGGCCGAGGCGCTGGTCGAGAAACTCGACGGTGAGCTGGAGGTCCCGCTCAACGGTCCGTGGCGGGTCTCGGAGAAGCTGATCACCTTCGAGGGCGGGGACAAGCGCACCCCGCTGGACAAGTCCCGCGATCACACCTTCGCGCTGCAGAACTGGTTCGCCGAGCGCGGGCTGGGGCAGCGGGTGGTGAACGGAGCGGTGCTCGTCGTGCCGCCGCCGGGGTCGAATCTGCGCGTGCAGCAGCTGTGGAGCGACCCCAGTTTCCAGGTGCTGGTGGGCGACGACCCGGGCACCCTGCACGACTACTTCACCGCGCTGTCCTCGCGCGGGCGGCCGCAGTGGTCGGCCAACGACGTGGCGTGGGCCTTCCGCGGGCTCGGCATTCTGCCGTATCTGCCCGCGCCGCAGGATCTGATCAACGAGGGTTTCCTGGGCCCGGTGGACATCACGCTGTGGCACGGCGGCCCGCAGCAGGCGCAGGCCGAGGCCTACGCCGAGGAGCAGGCGCGGCTCGAGCGCGAGGTGGACGAGGGCCGTCGCTTCACCGTGCCCTCGCCCTGGTTCAGTCCGGCGAATCTGTATCCGCGCGAGGCCGGGGAGGTCTCGGCGGGGCGCGGGGTGATGCGGGTGCTGCTGCTGCTCGGCATGATCGTCGCGGTGCTGTGGGTCATCTATTTCGTTCTGGCGGCGGCGTTCCAGTACGGGCCGCTCTGAGCACTCGCGCCCGTATCGGCAGGTAGGCCGCGGTCACCATGGCGATGGCCGCGGCCGTCCCGCCGATCACGTCGGTGGGGTGGTGGTAGCCGAGCCCGGTCATTCCGATCAGCACCAAGGGCAGTATCAGCGCGAGCAGCACCGCGACGGCCACGCGCACCCGGGCCGATTCGCTGACCAGGGCCACCGCGGTGGCGATCGCGACCAGGTGCACGGTGTGCCCGCTCGGATAGGCGAGATAGTCGTGCAGCGGCCGATCCCAGAACGGCTTGAGCAGCAGCGTGTTCACGATCATGGCGAGTTCCGGTGCGAGCAGCACGAATCCGGCCGCGAGCCGGCGCCGGCGATAGGCGAACCAGCCGACTGCCGCGAACAGCAGCGGCGTCACCACGTACCAGTTGCTCGGCGCGACCAGCAGGTCGTAGACGCCGCGATGCCCGTCCAGTGACGTGTGAATGTGCTTCCCCACCGCGCGATCCCACCCGTTCGGGCCGCCGTCGTCCGGAAACGACAGCGGCACCGCGACGGTGAGGATCGTCGCGAGCACGGCGAGCAGCGGCAGCGCCGCCCGCCGCGGCCGCGATTGCCGCGCGGGAGCGGATGTGGTCGACCGGGTCACCGTCAGCACGATAGCGAAACGGCCGCGGGCGAAGTCACTCGCGCAGCGCGACCTTTTCCAGGAAGCCGCGCGAGCGCGCGGGTGCCCACCAGTTGGCGGTGCCCAGCAGCCGCATGAACGCCGGGACCAGGATCATGCGGACCAGGGTGGCGTCCATCAGCACCGCCAGGGCGAGGCCGAGACCGAGCATGCGGTTCATGGTGACCCCGCTGGCGGAGATGCCCAGGAAGATCACCGCCATCAGCAGGGCCGCAGCGGTGACGATGCGGCCCGAGCGCGCGATGCCCAGCGCGACGGCGTCGTCGTTGGCCTGCCGCGTCTTGTCCGACTGCTCCCATTCCTCGGTGAACCGGGCCAGCAGGAACACCTCGTAGTCCATGGACAGCCCGAAGGCCACGCAGAACAGCAGCACCGGGATGGTGGCGATGGTGTACCCGGTGGCCGCGGTGCCGAGCCCGCCCAGATGCCCGTCCTGGAAGATCCAGACCAGTGCGCCGAAGGTCGCCGACAGCGACAGCACGTTGAGCACCAGGGCCTTGAGCGGCAGCACCACGCTGCCGGTGAGCAGGAACAGCAGCAGGAACGTGACGACCGCGATCCACACGACCGCGTACGGGAAGCCCTGCGCGATGTTGGCGGCGCTGTCCGCGGTCTGTTGCGCGAAGCCGCCGAACAGCACGGTCGCACCGGGTTCGGGCACCGCGTGCAGTGCGTCGAGTTGTCGTTGTCCCGCTTCGGAATACGGGTCCAAACCGGTGGCCACCGCGACGTACGCGCTGTCCGCGGCCGTGGTTCCCGGCCCGGCGGGCGCGCGCAATTCACCGCCCGAGAAGATGCCGGCCGGGCCGGTCACCGATCGCACGTCGGCGACCTCGGACAGCGCGGCCTGATAGTCGCGCAGATCGGGCACGGCGCCGTCGCGAGCGGGTGCAGCGACGATGATCTGCACCGTACCGAGCCCGTTGCCGGAGAACCTGTCCCGCAACAGATCTCCGACCTGGCGCGATTCCAGCGAGGTCGGCAGCACCCGTTCGTCGGGCAGACCCAGTTTCACGCCGACGATGGGTGAGCCGAGCAGCACCAGCAGCAGCAGGACCGGCAGCGCGCACACGGCGGGACGACGCTGGACGACGCGCGCGATCCGGTACAGCAGGCTCTGTTCGACCGGCTTGGCCTCGCGCAGCGGTTTGCGATTGATGCGATCGCCGAGCAGGGTCAGCAGCGCGGGCACCAGGGTGAGGGTGAGCACGATGGACATGAGCACCACGGCCAGTCCGGCGTAGGCCAGCGAACGCAGGAAATCCATGGGGAAGAACGACATTCCCACCAGCGCGATGCCGACGGTGAGGCCGGAGAAGGCCACCGCCCGTCCGCCGCGCTGCATGGCCAGTTCGAGGGCCCGCCGCTTGTCCCGGCCGTTGGCTATCTCTTCCCGGTAGCGGCCGATGATGAGCAGCGAGTAGTCGATGGCCAGCGCGAGCCCGATGGCGGTGGTGATGTTGAGCGCGAAGACGGACAGGTCGACCGCGAAGGTGAGCAGGTAGAGCACCGCGCTGGTGCCCGCGATGGCGGCCACCCCGGTGATGAAGGGAATCGCCGCCGCCACAGCGCTTCTGAGGAACCACATCAGCAGCAGGAAGGTCAGCGGCAGCGCGATGGCCTCGGCGAGCGCGAGGTCCTTCTGGGTCTGGGTCCCGGTCTCGGACCAGACCATGGCCTGCCCGCCCGCGTGCACGGTGACACCGTCCCGTGCTCCCGTCAGTTCGTCGGCCAGTTCGGCGGCGTGTGCCGGGGCGTCGTTCTCACCGCCCAGCACCGTGGCGATGATCAGCCCGATCTTGCCGTCGCCGCTGGTCAGCATCGACCCCATGGCCGGATCGGTCCAGGGGGACACGATCTTGTCGATCCGCTCGTCGCCGCGGAGCCGCTCGGCGATCTCCCGGCCGCGCGCGGCGGAGGCCGGAGCCTGTGCGCCGCCGTCGGATTCGACGGTGAACACCAGTTGCATGCCGGACATGCCGTAGTCGCGTTCCAGGATTTCCGCGACCCGGGCGGATTCGGAGTCCGCGGCCACGAAGCCACCGTTGGTGAGTCGCCCGGTGGCCATCGAACCGATCGCCCCGCAGATCAGGAAGGCGATGCCCACCAGGACCAGGATCAGTTTCGGCCGGTGCATGGCGGGACCCGCGAGTCGCGTGATCATCCCCGCCCCTCGCGCGTCGTCATCGTCGTCGACATGTGCTCCACCTCGTTGTCCGCTCCCCCGCCCCGTCAGGGGCCTGCAGGGCTCATCCTGACGGGGCGGGAGGGTGCACCGGAACGACTTGTGGCAAACCTCTCAACGACGCTGTGTAGTAGGGTACTTCGCGCCGGTGGGAGTACTATTCCGCGCTCGCCGGAGCATCCTTTCCGGTGGTGTCGAGCATGGCGGCGTGCAGCAGGTTGTCCGGCACACCCAGCCCGCCGACCAGGGTGCTCGCGTGCGGGCGCAGCCGATCGACGAGTTCGTTCACCCCGCGCCGCACGTTCTTGGCACGCTCCACCGACATGAACCGGTGCATGATGTACCAGGCCTGGTTCTCCTCGATGGTGGAGTACACGAACAGATCGCACACGCTGTCCGCGAGCTCACGCGCCTCGGGGTCCTCGATGTTGGCGATGCCCTCGATGAACGCCTCCAGCACGAGCCGGTCGATGTGCGCGGTGCCGGCGGCCAGGATGTGATCCTGGGCATTGTTGAACGCCTCGAACGGCCCGGTCTCCTTGGCACGCGCGCGAAGTCGATGCCCGGCGGTGCGCACCAGGTAGTCCTCGCGATCCGCGAACAGCTGCAGCTGTACGTCCCGGCGCGCGAGATCGCTGTCGTCCACGCTCTCGTCCGAGCGATCCCGCAGGCGCTGGATGAGCTGGCGCACACCGGAAGTCTCGCGCACCGCGTCCCGGGTCATGGTGGCCGCGAAGCGCACCCAGCCCATGGCGTCGAGATCGCGGACCTCGTTGGAGTAGGCGGTGAGCAGATCCTTGGCCACCAACTGGGTGAGCACCAGGTTGTCGCCCTCGAAGGTGGTGAAGACATCGGAGTCCGCCTTGAGCGTCACCAGCCGGTTCTCGGTGAGATACCCTGCGCCGCCGCACGCTTCGCGGCACTCCTGGATGGCGCGGGTGGCGTGCCGGGTCTGGGCGACCTTGAATCCCGCCGCGCGCTTCTCCAGCGCGCGCTGTGCGCTCGGGTCCACGTGCTGCCCGGTCTGCACCAGATGCATGCGCAGCACCAGGTCGTTCTGCGCGAACTGCAGCGCGTACGCCCGGGCCACCAGCGGCAGCAACCGGCGCTGATGGCTTCGGTAGTCCATCAGCACCGTCTCCTCCCCGGTGTCGGGATCGGCGAACTGGCGGCGCTGTTCGGCGTAGCGCACCGCGATGGTCAGCGCGACGCGGGCCGCGGCGGCGGCCGCGCCGCCCACGCTCACCCGCCCGCGCACCAGCGTGCCCAGGGTGGTGAAGAAGCGCCGGCTCGGGTTCTCGATCTCGGAGCTGTACGTGCCGTCGGGCTCGACGTCGGCGTACCGGTTGAGCAGGTTCTCGCGCGGAATTCGCACCTGGTCGAACATGATTCGGCCGTTGTCGACCCCGGGCAGACCGCCCTTGAGACCGCAGTCGGAGGTGGTGACGCCGGGCAGGTCGCCGCCCTGCTCATCGCGGATCGGCACCAGGAAACAGTGCACGCCCTCGCTCTTGCCGCCGGTGACCAGCTGCGCGAAAACCGCTGCCATGCGGGCGTGTTCGGCCGCGCCGCCGATGTAGTCCTTGCGCGCGGAGGCGGTGGGGCTGTGCACCACGAACTCCTGCGTGGCGGGATCGTAGGTCGCGGTGGTCTCGAGGTTGGCCACGTCACTGCCGTGCCCGGTCTCGGTCATCGCGAAGCAGCCCAGCAGTTCCAGCGGCATCAGTTTGCGCACGTAGTCGCGATGGCGTTCGGTGCCGAGGTTCTCCACCGCGCCGCCGAACAGGCCCCACTGCACGCCGCACTTCACCCACAGCGAGAGGTCGGTGTACGCCAGCATCTCCAGCGCGGTGACCGCGCCGCCGGGATCGAGGGTGCCGCCCTCTTCGCGCCGGAAGCCCATCTCGGCCCAGCCGAAGGAGGAGACCAGGTGCATCTGCTCGAGCACGCGCTCGCGCGCGGCCTTGTAGTCGAGGTAGGGGTCGCCGAAGAGGCGTTCATCGTCCAGGTGCGCGCGGGCCTTCTCCCGCACCGCACGCCAGGGCCCGTCCAAGGCCGCCCGTAGTTCGTCCGCTATCCGATCATCACCGGTTGCCATATTTACAAACCTACTGCCCCGGTCGTGCGCAACCTGGTGATCTATCGCACGCGTGTAGTTTTCACATTGTGAGCAACGAGGTCCTTACAGATCCTGGTGCCCAAGTGAGTGCGCCCGGCCGCTGGCGACGGCTGTTGTCCCGAGTGGTCGATCGGGCGGTCGCCGAGCGCATCGCCACCGCCGACGCGGTCGTGGAGGCGCCCGCACCCGTACAGCCCATCGATCTCACCGACGATGCCAAGGTCACCCAGGTACTGGACCTGGCCGAGCGCGTCGGGGAGGTCGTGCTCTCCGCGGGCACCGCGGTCACCGACACCACCGATCAGGTCGATTTCATCGCCTCCACCTACGGCCTGAAATGCGATATCGACGTCACCTACAACTCCATTCGCATCTCCGCCGAACGCGGCCCGGCCCTGCCGCCCGCGAGCACCATGCGCGTGGTGCACTATCGCTCGCTCGATTTCACCCGGCTCGCGGCGGTGGACCGGCTGACCCGGCGCATCCGGCGGGAACTGCCGCCGCCCGACGAGGCCCTCGCGGCGCTCGAGGACATCACCACCGCACCCCATCCGTACAACCGCTGGGTGGCGACCTTCGGCTGGGCGCTCATGGCGGCGGCGATCGCACTGCTGCTCAACGGCGGCCTGCTCATCGCCCTGATCAGCTTCGCGGCCACCACCGCCATCGATCGCGTGAATCGACGGCTCAATCACCGCGGCCTGCCGTTCTTCTTCCAGCACATGATGGGCGGCATGATCGCGGCCCTGCCCGCGGTGCTGGTCTCGACGTTCCTGCGCGATCTCGAGCTGGATCCCGCGCTGATCATCGCGGCCGGAATCTCGGTGCTGCTGGCCGGTTTACAGCTGGTCGGCGCGGTCGAGGACGCCATCACCGGCGCCCCGATCACGGCGGCCGCGCGCATGCTCGAGGTGGTCATGATGACCGGCGGCATCATCGCGGGCATCGTGCTGACGCTGCGGGTGTCCGAGTTGCTGAATCTCACGGTGCCGACGGTGAGCATGAGTTCGGCGCGCGACCTGACCAACCTGCCGCTCAAACTGCTCGCGGGTGCGATCACCTCGGCCGCGTTCGCGCTGGCCTGCTACGCCGAACGCCGGGCGCTGGCCGCGGCCGCGTTCAGCGGCGCGGCGGCGATCGTGGTGTTCCTGCTGGTGCAGCACGCGGGCTTCGGTCCCATCGTGTCCTCGGGCGTGGCGGCGGTCGTGGTCGGCCTGGCCGGTGGTCTGCTCGCGCGGCGCTCGCTGACACCGCCGCTGGTGGTGGCGGTCGCGGGCATCACGCCCCTGCTGCCGGGTCTGCGCGTGTACCGCGGTCTCTACGCGCTGCTCAACGACGAACAGCTCTTCGGCATCAATCAGCTGTTCAGCGCCATCGCGGTGGGCTGTGCGCTGGCCGCCGGGGTGACCCTGGGCGAGTGGATCGCACGCGATCTGCGGCGGCCGCGCATACTGTTGCGGTTCGGCGCGATTCGCCGCCCACGCCTGCGCGGGCTGGTCTCGACCGGCGGCCACGCGGCCCGATCGGTCAGACCCTGACCGGGACGATTGTGGGATAACTCACGTAATCCACTGGTGCACAAGCGAAGACGGCACCCTGACGCGCGGCGCGGCCGATCTTGCTTGTTACCGTGACCTATGGATCTGTTCGGGCGATGGGGTGAGCTGGCCTGCCGTTGGCGGTTCGTCATCATCGGTGTGATGGTTGCGGTATTGCTCGGACTGGGCGGATACGGCCGCGACCTGGGCAATCACGTGACCGGTGGCGGCCTGTTCGATCCGAACTCCGAATCCACCGAGGCCGCGAATCTGGCCGCCGCGGCGTTCGGGCGCAGTCACGCGGTCGACGTCGTGGTGCTGTACACCGCGCCCGAGGGCGTCACCGTCGACGACCCGGTTTTCGCCGCGACCGTCGTCGGCCGGCTCGACGATCTGCCCCGCGCGTACCCGGATCAGATCGAGGGTGTGTTCGCCTCGTACTGGCGCACCGAGTTCGGGGCCAGCAGCCCGGCGCTGGTCACCACGGACAAGAAGCGCGCGCTGGCCGCCATCGCGCTGCGCGGGGAGACCGACGCCGAATTGGGCGCGAATTATCGAGCGGTCAAGGACGCCTTCGACATTCCCGGGCTGGACGTCCGGGTCGGCGGCATGCAGCCGGTGGCGGTGACGCTGAACGACACCATCGCCGATGATCTGCACCGCATGGAGCTGCTGGCCATTCCGCTGGTCGGACTGCTGCTGTTCTTCATCTTCGGCGGGCTGGTAGCCGCGGCGCTCCCGCTCGTGATCGGCCTGCTCACGATTCTCGGCGCGTTCGGCGTGGTTCGGTATCTGTCCACCTTCACCGAGGTGAACACCTTCGTGACCCCGGTCGTGTCGATGATCGGGCTCGGGCTGGCCATCGACTACGGGCTCTTCATCGTCAGCCGCTTCCGCGAGGAGCTGGCCGCGGGCCGCGACACCCCGACCGCGGTGCGCCGCACCGTCATGACCGCGGGCCGCACCGTGGTGTTCTCGGCCACCATGATCGTGGCGAGTCTCGGTGGGCTGCTGCTGTTTCCGCAGGGCTTCCTGAAATCCATCGCGTACGGCGCGATCGCGACGGTCACCATCGCCGCCCTGACCGCCCTGACCGTGCTGCCCGCCCTGCTGGCGGTGCTCGGGCCCCGCGTCGACATGCTCGGGCTGGCCCGATTCCGGCGCACCAAGACCGCGGCGCAGCTGGACCGCGGTTTCTGGGGTCGCAGCACCGCGTGGGTGCTGCGCCATCCGGGCAAGGTCGCGGTGCCGATCTTCCTGGGATTGGTGCTGCTGATCCTGCCGATTCAGAATCTGGTGTTCGGCGGCTTCGGCGAGAAGTATCTGCCGCCGAGCAACGCCACCCGCCAGGCGGTCGAGCAGATCGACGAGTACTTCCCGCTGCGCAAGTCCGATCCGATCGAGATCGTGTTCGTCACCGACTCGTCCGCCACGGTCGGACCGCTGTGGGATCAGGCCAATCAGGCGCCGGGCCTGGTGGGGCGGTTCGAGATCCCGACGCGCTCGACGACCCACCCGGAGGTGTTCCGCACCCAGGCGCCGGTGGAGGACATCAACGACGCGGGCGCGACCATCGAATACCTGCGCGGGCTGGAGGTTCCGGACGGCACGACCCTGCTCGTGGGCGGTGTGCCCGCCCTGCAGAAGGACACCATCGATTCGCTGCTGAACCGCATGCCGTGGATGGTCGCGCTGGTCCTGCTGGTCACCACGCTGCTGATGTTCCTGACCTTCGGCTCGCTGGTGCTGCCGATCAAGGCGGCGCTGATGAGCGGGCTCGGGCTCGGCTCCACCCTGGGCATCGTGACCTGGATCTTCATCGAGGGTCACGGCGCGGAGCTGCTGGACTTCACCCCGCAGCCGGGCCAGGCCGTCGTACTGGTGCTGATCATCGCGGTGGTCTACGGATTGTCCACCGACTACGAGGTTTTCCTGGTCTCACGCATGGTCGAGGCGCGCGCCCGGGGCGCGAGCACCGACGAGGCCATCCGCACCGGCACCGTGCAGACCGGCGGCATCATCACGGCGGCGGCGCTGATCCTGCTGGTGGTCACCGGCGCGTTCGCCTTCTCCGACCTGGTCCTGATGCAGTACATCGCCTACGGCATGATCGCGGCCCTGATCATCGACGCCACCGTGCTGCGCATGTTCCTGGTGCCGGCGGTGATGTCGCTGCTCGGGGACCGGGTGTGGTGGGCTCCGGCGTGGATGAAGCGGATTCAGCAGCGCATCGGGCTGAGCGAGCCGGTCCTCGACGAGGAACCGCCCGCCAGCCCAGCCCCGGAATTGGTGAAGTCCGGACGCTGACCGCGCCGGCGGCGGTGTCGCGAGTCAGCTCCCGCCGCCACCGCCGCTCCCGCTGCCGCCCAGACCGCCGCGCTCGGTGGTGGTCACGGGCGCTTGCGGTTTGGTGAGACCGGGTTTGGTGGTCGAGCCCGGGGACGTGGTGGTCCGGGGCGCGGTGGTGGTCTTCTGCGTGGATGAGCTGACCACCGGCTTCGGCGTGGCCGGGCGATTGCTGCCGCCGCATCCGGTGACCAGCAGCGACACCGCCACCGCCGCGGGCAGTGCGTAGGTGACCTGCCGTGACTTCAATGACCTGCGGCGCGCAGGCTTGTCCGAGGATGCACTCGGCATGATCGCCCCCCGATATTCGAAACTGAAAAATCCGCCCGAGGTTAGCAGCAAATACTGGTCGGGCCAATCGCATATGCGGGCGGAACGACCTGCGCGCGAACGCGATTCAGCCGACGGTCAGCCCGATGCCGCGGCCGATATCGGTGAGGGTCGCGTCGAACAGCACGTCGGGGTTGCCGATGGGGATCGGGTAGTTGCCGAAGACCTCGAGGGTGACGTGCCCGTACAACCGGGCCCAGAACTGGATCATCACGTAGCTCACGCCCAGGTCCAGCTTCTCGGCCGGGAACTTCTGGCCGGATTCGGCCAGCACGCGCAGCAGATCGGTCTGGAAGGCGATGAGATCGTCGCGCAGTTCGGCGGGAATGAGTTCGACCGGCGGGGTGACGATGTCGTAGTCGGTCAGCAGCCGGCCGGCGGCCTCGAGGAAGAGGCGGCCGACGGGCTCGCCGAATTGCTGCATGGCACTGCCGAATCCGGCGGCCGAGGGGGATGCGAAGACCAGCGTGAACTCGCGCGAATGCGCGAGCGACCATGTCCGGAAGCCGCGGCACACCGCGAAGAAGCGCACGCCCGCGTCGTCGGGCAGGCCGTCGACGGCCGCGGCGAGATCGGTGGCCAGGTCGGCGCACACGTCGGTGCGCACGGCCGCGACCAATTGATCGCGGGATTCGTAATACCGGTAGAGCGCGGGGGCGGTGATGCCCAGCTCGCGCGCGATGGCCCGCAGCGTGATCGCTTCCAGGCCCTGTTCCACCAGCAGTGACCGCGCCACGCGGCGGATGTCCGCATCACTGACCGCAGGCATCCGGCCGCGTCGGCGTTGTTCACTCACACTGTCTCCATCGGCGAACAAGCGTGGGCCCAACGTGATCACGCCGGGCCCGGGAAACGCTTACTCGTACTTGACCTGCCAGCTCTTGATTCCGTTCAGCCATCCCGAACGGAGACGGACCGGCTCGGACACCTCGCTCAGGTTCGGCATCACGTCGGCGATGGCGTTGAAAATGAGGTCGATCTCCAGGCGAGCCAGGTTCGCACCCACACAGTAGTGGGTTCCGGTGCCGCCGAAGCCAACATGCGGATTGTTCTTGCGCAGCACGTCGAACTGATGCGGGTTCTCGAAGTGCTCTTCGTCGAAATTGGCGGCGGAGTAGAACATTCCGACGCGCTGGCCCTTCTTCAGCTCCTGCCCGCCCAGGACGGTGTCCTGCAGCACGGTGCGCTGGAAGGCGATGACCGGGGTGGCCCAGCGGACGATCTCGTCGGGAGCGGTGCGCGGGCGCTGCTCGCGGTAGATCTCCCACTGATCCGGGTTGTCGACGAACGCCTTCATGCCGTGCGTGATGGCGTTGCGGGTGGTCTCGTTGCCGGCCACGGCCAGCAGGATCACGAACCAGGCGAACTCTTCCGAGGTCAGGCCCTCGCCGTCGACGTCGGCCTCGAGCAGCGTGGACATGATGTCCGCGTGCGCGTCCAGGTCGACCGGGCAGGCGCGCTTGCCCTCGGCCAGGTTCCACGAGTAGCCCATGACCTCGGCGGTGGCGACCTTGTGGTCACCCTCGAAGTCGGGATCGTCGTAGGAGATCATCTGGTTGGTCCAGTCGAAGATCTTGCCGCGATCTTCCTGCGGGATGCCGATGAGCTCGGCGATGGCCTGCAGCGGCAGTTCGCACGCGACCTGGGTGACGAAGTCGCCCGAGCCCTGCGCCTTGGCCTCCTGCACGATCTTCTCGGCGCGATCGCGCAGGGCGCCGCGCAGCGATTCGACCGCGCGCGGGGTGAAGCCCTTGGAGACGATGCGGCGCAGCTTGGTGTGCCGGGGCGGATCCTGGTTCAGCAGCAGGAAGCGCTGTACCTCGATCTCCTCGCGCAGGATGTCGTCGTAGAAGCGAATGACCGCGGTGTTCTCCTCGGAGGAGTACACCTCCGGGTTCTTCGAGATCTCGCGAATGTCTTCGAGTTTGGTGACGGCCCAGTAGCCGTCATCCTTGAATCCACTGCCCGCCTGGGGAACCCAGGAGACGGGCGAGGTGCGGCGAAGCTCGGCGAACTCCTCGACGGGCAGTCGAGTGGCGAGCAGATCCGGATCGGTGAAATCGAAGCCGGCGGGGCTGGACGGCGCGGACACGGTTACCTCCTTTGGAACACGTTCCGGAGCAGTGAACCACACCACACCCGCGTTTGTGAACATGTATTACTAAAACATGTTCACAAACCATGCGGTATGTAGAGAACCGCGCTGGTCAGCGCCGTCCGCCCGCGACCCTCACTCGTAGGCGACCTGCCAGCTCTTGATGCCGTTGAGCCACCCCGAGCGCAGGCGCACCGGCTCCGAGAGCTGGCGCAGGTTCGGCATCGCGTCGGCGATGGCGTTGAACATGAGGTCGATCTGCAATCGGGCCAGGTTCGCCCCGACACAGAAGTGGGTGCCGGTGCCGCCGAAGCCGACGTGCGGGTTCGGGTTGCGCAGCACGTCGAACTCGAAGGGCCGATGGAAGTGCTCGTCGTCGAAGTTGGCGGCGCTGTAGAACATTCCGACCCGCTGCCCCTTCTTCAGCTCTTGCCCGGCGAGTTCGGTATCGGCCATGACGGTGCGCTGGAAGGCGATGACCGGGGTGGCCCAGCGCACGATCTCGTCCGGCGCGGTGCGCGGGCGCTGCTCGCGGTAGAGCTCCCATTGGTCGGGATGATCGACGAACGCCTTCATGCCGTGCGTGATGGAGTTGCGCGTGGTCTCGTTGCCCGCGACCGCGAGCAGGATGACGAACCAGGCGAATTCCTCGGAGGTCAGCCCCGCACCGTCGACGTCGGCTCGCAGCAGGCCGGTGGCGATGTCGTCCATCGGGCAGGCCCGCTTGGTTTCGGCGAGGTTCCAGGAATAGCCCATGACCTCGGCGGTCGCGGCCCGATGATCACCTTCGAACTCGGGATCGTCGTAGCCGATCATCTGGTTGCTCCAGTCGAAGATCTTCCCGCGATCCTCCTGCGGCACCCCGATGAGCTCGGCTATGGCCTGCAACGGCAACTCACTGGCGACCTGCGTGACGAAGTCGCCGCCGCCGGTTTTCTTGGCCGCGTGCACGATTCGCTCCGCGCGCTCGCGCAGCGCCGCGCGCAGGCTCTCGATCGCGCGTGGCGTGAAGCCCTTGGCGACGATGCGGCGCAGCTGGGTGTGCCGGGGCGGATCCTGATTCAGCATCAGGAAGCGTTGCACCTCGATCTCGTCGCGGGTGATGTCGCCGTTGAAGCGGATGACGGCGGTGTTCTCCTCCGAGGAGAAGAGCTCGGGATGCTTCGAGATGTGTTTGATGTCTTCGAGTTTGGTGACTACCCAATAGCCGCCGTCGTCGAAGCCGCTGACGCCGTCCGGTTGCGGATTCCAGTGCACGCGCGCGGTGCGCCGCAATTCGGCGAATTCTTCGAGCGGCAGACGGGTGGCGAACAGGTCTGGATCGGTGAAATCGAAACCGGGACTGATGATTCGAGGGGACACGGTACCTCCTTTGGAACACGGTCCACAGGAGTGAAGCACGCCACACTCGTTTTGTGAACCCCGTTTAGTAAATGCTGTTCACTTGATGTGTCACTGTGCGCCCGCTCGGTACCGTGCGCGCGGGGGGTCGCATCGGAGGTCGCAGAAAGCCCGCAGAAACACCAAACCTGTTGGCATTTCGCACCATTCGGTAGCGATCAATGCTGGCCGGACGATGAACAGAACCAGTAGTATTGCGCTGGGCGTCCGGTCGGGGGGACTACCACGAGACTTACGTGTCGCATGATGGAGCTGCAGGATGGCCTTCCGGATCGACCAGGAACAGACTCGACGGAGAGCGCCGCGCAGGGGCGGCGTGCAGCGGTCCGGTAAGGATCGGTGGCAAACGGAATACGGTCGGCGACTGCGGATTACCGATGCGCTGATTGTTTGCGCGGCAGTGGTCGCGGCCCAGTTCATTCGCTTCGGGGACCCCGGCAGTGACCCCATGCTGGACTGGGCGGGCGACACCCGCATCGGCTACTCGGCCATCTCGCTCATGCTCGTGCTGGTCTGGATCGGGTTCCTCACCGTGGGAAACGTGTGGTCCAGCGGCATTATCGACACCGGGCCGGAGGAGTACCGCCGGCTCATCTCGGCGACCATGCGGTTGTTCGGCCTGATCGCGATCGTCTCGCTGCTTCTTCGGATCGAGTTCGCGCGTGGCTATCTCGCCATCGCGCTGCCGGTGGGGCTCGCGGGCCTGATCCTGAACCGGTTGTGCTGGCGCAAGTTCGCCGCGCGCCAGCGCCGGGCCGGGCGCTATCTCACCGCGGTTCTGGTTGTGGGACGGCGGGATTCGGCGCGCGAGATCATGCGCTGTTTCGCGCGCGATCCGGCTGTCGGCTATTCGGTCGTGGGCGTCTACACCCCGTACCTGCTGGATCCGGACGATTTCGAGATCGAGGATTCGGAGTTGCCGGTGATAGGCGCCGAATCCTCTGTGCTGGAGGCGGTTCAGGAGACCGGCGCCGACACCGTGGCCATTGCGGCGACCGAGCAGCTCGGCACCCGGGGCATCAACGACCTGGTCTGGAAGCTGGCGCCGCTGGGGGTGGATCTGGTGGTGACGCCCGGTGTGGTCGATGTGGCCGATCAGCGCCTGTCGATTCGGCCGGTCGCCAATCTCCCGCTGCTGCACATCCAGAAGCCGCAGTACGATCGCGCGAAGTCCTTCGGCAAGACCGCCTTCGACGTCCTGTTCGCGGCCGTCGCGCTGCTGGCCGTCGCGCCGTTCATGCTGATGCTCGCGCTGGCGATCAAGGTCTCCAGCCGCGGTCCGGTCTTCTATCGGTCCGAACGCATCGGTCTCAACGGCCACCCGTTCCAGATGATCAAGTTCCGCAGTATGCGCGCGGACGCCGATCGGGCGCTGGCGGACCTGCTCACCGAGAACGAGGGCGCGGGTCCGCTTTTCAAGATCCGCGACGATCCCCGGGTGACCCCCGTCGGCCGCCTGTTGCGCCGCTACAGCCTGGACGAGCTCCCCCAGTTCATCAATGTCCTGCGCGGTGAGATGAGCGTGGTGGGCCCCCGCCCGCCGCTGCGCACCGAGGTCGAGCGCTACGACGGCAAGGTCCGCCGCCGTCTGCTGGTGAAGCCCGGCGTCACCGGCCTCTGGCAGGTCTCGGGCCGCTCCGACCTGTCCTGGGAGGAGTCGGTCCGCCTGGACCTGTCCTACGTGGAGAACTGGAGCATGGTCCAGGACCTCTCGATCATCAAGAAGACGATGACCGCCGTGGCCGGCAGCGAGGGCGCGTACTGATCCGCTGCGGCGAACTCCCGTGCGGCCCGGCCCAACTGGCTACCATCAAGGTCGAACTTTCCCGAGCTCGACCTTCGATGGACAGGAGCCGGTCCGTGTTCGACACCAAGTACGCCCTGCTCGCGATCGCCGCGGCCACCGCCGCGACGGTCTGCGCCACCCCCGCCCACGCGGGCCCCGAGTCCGAGTTCATCACCCTCAACGCCGCGGTGACAACGGCCCCCGGCGGCCTCCAGGCGACCGGCACCTACCGCTGTGAGGCAGGCATCGGCTACCTGGACGTCAAGGCCGCGATAGACACCACCGGCAGCGGCACGATCCAACTGGCGAGCACTCCCCCCGGCATCACCCTCCCCTGCACCGACCGCACCGAGACCTGGACCGCCACCCTGACCCCCACCAACAACCTCCCGGTCCTGGTCCCCTACACCGACGGCACCGGCACGGCCCAACTGAACCGCAAGTACTGGAAGGTCGGTTCAGGCGAGGTCCTCCTCCACTTCGGCTGATCTCCACGCTTGCCGACAGAACCTCGGTTCCCACCCACCGGTACATTCCGGGCATGAACGTTCCGTTCCGTGATTCCCCGGCCGACCGCTGGGAGTACGAAGGCCGGTTCTACACCGTCACAGCGTTCAGCGATGTCTCCGCGCGCGACGGATACGGCTGGGAGCTGGAGGATCTCGGACCTGCCCCCGGTCGCGGCGTAGTGCTGGTCGCGTTTTCGGACGACACGACCGGGGCCTGTACCTTGCGCGTGTTCACCGATCAGCCGCTGCCCTTCGCACTGGTGCAGCGGTTCATCGGCGAAGCGGCACAAGCATTCTCACTCGATGCATGAGCACGGCGGCCGGCCCGTCTCAGCCGATCCGGACCACACGTGCCCAGTCCGGGGGGCGGTCGGGGACGTAGTCCGAATTCTCGTTCCACGTGCGGCGGCGTTCGCGGGCGAACAGGCCGACCACCGTCCGGCAGGAGGGGCGGGTTGGGGGCCAGGGGGTTTGGCCGTCGGTCAGGACCACGATCACGTCGGGGCGGGGGTGGGTGGAGAGGGCCTTGGTGAAGCCGGTGCAGAGGTCGGTGCCGCCGCCGCCCATCAGGGGGATGCCTTCCGCCCGGCAGAGGGGGTCGGCTATACGGGCCGCGGCGTCGCAGGACAGGACCGTGACCAGGTCGCGGCGGCCGCCTGCCGCGCGGGTGATGGCGGCCGTTTCCAGTAGGGCGCTGCCGAGTTCGGCGTCGCTGACCGAGGCGGAGGTGTCGATGATGACGCAGATCCGGGGTGGGGTGCGACGCAGGCTGGGGAGCACGATCCCGGGGAGGGCGGTCGAGCGGCGGGCCGTGCGGCCGTAGGTGTAGTCGTCGCCCGAACCGCCCGCCGAGACCGCCGAGCGCACGGCCGCGCCGAGCAGTTCGCGCCACGGCTGGGGCGGGTGCACCGCGTCCTCGGCCCAGCGCCGCCAGCCCGCCGGCGCGTTGCCCGGGCGGCCGATGATGCCCTGCGCCACCCGGAATCGGACGGCGTCGGTCTCCTGCTGGCTGAGACCGTCGGCGCCGTCGGGGCCGAGGTCCCATTCCCGGTCGGAGCCGTCCGCGCCGCTGCCGCAGTCGAGCCACGCCATGGCGGCCGTGCGCGGACCGAGCCGGAACTGATGCAGGTAGTCCTCCATGAGTTCACCCGGGGACAGGTTCAGGGTGGCGGGCAGGACCGCGCCCTCGGGCTGGATCAGACCGTCGCCGAACGCGTCGTCGTTGATCTCGGCGTCGGCGGCGATGTTCATGCGCAGGCGTTCGGCGGGCCCGGTCAGGTTGTGCAGCGCGGCGAATCGGTCACTGCGGCCGTGATGGTCGCGCAGCAGGTGCGAGACCTCGTGCACCAGGACCGAGGCCAGTTCCTCGACCGGGTTCCGATCGACGAACACGGGCGAGATGTAGCAGCGCCAGTAGCGATCGACGGCCATCGTCGGCGTCCGGGACGACTCGACCAGCCGCATCGCGAACAGCGCGGTCGCCAGGTAGGGCCGGGCCCGGACCGCGAGCAGCCGTGCCGCGGCTATCTTTTCGAGATCCAGCGGGGTTCTCATCGGCGCACCTCGGCCTCGACGCGAGCCGCGGCGCGATCGGCTTCCCGGGACACCGACACCATGGCGGCGAGGTCCTCGATCGCCGCCGGGACGTCCCACTCACCCTGACGCAGCGTGGCCAGGGTCGTCGCGGGGACCACCACCAGGTCCGGCGCGCCCGTCTGCACGGCTTTCACCAGCAGCGCCCACGCCGCGTCCCAGCGCGACCGCTCGGGCCGCTTGCGGACCGCCGCCACCACCGCGTCGAGCACCGCCTGCCGCAGGTCCCCCCGCTCGGGCAGCTCCGCGGCATCGGGATCGGCGAGCAGCACTTCGGGATCGGGCAGATCCATGCGTTCGATCCAGGTGAGCAGTTCGAAACCCGGCCCGTCCCCGACCGTGCCGCGGATCAACAGCGACAGCACATCCGGGGTGGATCCCGCCGCGGTGGCGAAAGCGATCAGGCGCAGGGTCATGTCCCAGCTGCGCGGCGACGGCCAGGCCCCACCGCGGCGGGTTTCGGTGGTGGGCAGCTGATGGACGAGCTTGGGGCGTCCCGCGAGCAGCCCGCACACCGCGCGCCGCGCGAAAGCCACAGCGGCGGTGAGCCGTTCGGGGTCCAGGACCGGCAGGATCGCCCGCGGCCAGGTGCCGCCGAGCCCGCGGACCACCACGTCGTGATCGTGAGTCCAGTACAGGTGCACGAATCGGTTGGCCAGCGGCGGGCTCAACTCCCAGCCGTCGGCGGCCGAGGATCGCGGGTTGGCCGCGGCCACGATGCGGATGCCGGGCGGCAGTTGCAGCGCGCCGATGCGGCGTTCCAGGACCAGGCGCAGCAGAGCGGCCTGGACGGCGGGCGGTGCGGTGGAGAGTTCGTCCAGGAACAGCAGGCCGCGACCCGCCCGGCAGAGTTCGACGGCCCAGTCCGGCGGGGCCATCGGAACGCCGTTGACGGCCGGGTCGTCACCGATGATCGGCAGGCCCGAAAAGTCGGACGGCTCATGGACACTCGCGATCACGGTGGTGAGCGGGAGATCCAAGGATTCGGCGAGCTGGGTGAGGGCGGCGGTCTTGCCGATGCCGGGCTCGCCCCAGAGCAGGACCGGCAGGTCGGCGGCGACCGCCAGGGTCAGGGCTGCGAGCTGGATGTTCGGGCGGAGCTCGGTGGTCGAATCGCCCAGCAGGGTGAGCAGGTCCCCGGCGACATCGAGTTGGGAGGACTGAACGGGAGCGGAAGCGAGGGTAAGCATGTGTGAATCACCTTTAGGTTGACGAGAATTGGGCGACGACGAACCGGCGAATGGCCGGTGGCCGGCGATGGGGTACTGCCCGGTCGAGATGGGCGCTGAGCCATCACGGGCGCTGCGCGGTCAGGTCGTCCGCGACGGCCGATGCGGTCGCGACCGTCGAGAACCGCCCGCGATGCGATCGGCCCGCGGCGGATGCGGCCCGGCCGCGGTCAGCGCTCGATGGTGGCGAGACGAGGATGATCGCGCCCCGCCGGGCGCGGGGCACGGCGGATACCAGGGTCGGGCGCGGACAGCCCCGCACGGAACATGCCGTAGCGGACCCGGCGTTCCGCGGCCGCTTCCAGCTCGTCCCGCAGGGCGCCCGGCCGCAGCACGGCCTCGGGACCGAGCAGGTCTTCGACGATGGCCAGCACGCCGTCGATATCGCCGTGGCTCAGGCGTTCTCGCACACCGGCGAGACAGTCCGGCTGCCGGTGCGCACGATCGATCGCCTGCAGACAGGGCAGCGGGGTGCCGGTCAATGCGGCCAGCAGTTCCTCGCGCCGGACCTCGCCGGGGTCGTGATCGAGCGCGGTGAGCACACCGTCGCGCAGGCCGATGCGATGTCGCTCGCCCCGGCATTCGACCGAGCGGGCCTGTTCCGACACGCTGACGGCCCCGGACCGCACGCGTGGCACGTGGTCCCGCACGAGCGCGGCGGCGACCAGCGGATGCAGCCGATCGGCCGTGATCGCCGCGGCACGCAGCAGTTCCAGATCCGGCAGCGTCCGGGTCGCGGCGTCGGGCAGCACCGGTAGCCCGGACAGCTCCCCGGCCGGGAAGTCGTCGATAACGCGCAGGTGCGGATCATCGCCGTGCTCGGCCGGCTCCACGACGAGTCGCTGCCGCGCGCCCGGGCGCACCAGCAGCGGTCCACCCGCTCGGCCTTGCGAGCGCAACAGAATCCGGGCCTCGTCGGCCCAGCGATCGACCGCGCACCCGCGCTCGGCCCAGGACAGGATTGCCGGGTCGACGTGGCCGGATGCGCGGGGATCGCCGCGCCCGGCAGCCGGCCGAGCACCGGCTACAGCACCGGCCGCCGATTCCACTGCCCCGGAACGCATCAGCAGCTCATCGCTGCGGCGCGCGTCCCACAGATGCCGATGCAGGTCGAGCCGGAACCGCCGATCCGGCCGCGGGTGCGGATGCAGTCCGGTTCCCGCCGCCGCCAGGGATTCGCCCCACAGCGCGAGGCTGATCCGCTGCCCGGCATCGGCCCACTCCGGCGCGGTACGGACGACCAGCTCCACCGAACCCGTTGTCCCGAAAGGGTTTTCGAATCCCTCGGGCCCGTACCGGGCCAGCGTGATGGTCAGCCCGGCCCGCAGTAATCCGTCGGGCGCACCCCGGGGCATGTGCCAGCGCAGCAGATCCGGCGCGAGATAGCGCAGATCGGCCCTGACCCGGGCGGCCAGCCCACGCCCGTACCTTCGGGCCAGTTCCCGCAAATCGAGGTCCACATCGAAACCCGCGGCGGCACAGGCCCCCGCCCAATCCCCGGCACGGCGCCGAGCGGTCGCGTTGTCGATCATGGAGGGCGGCACGGCGAATTCCCGCACGCGCTGCCAGAGAGAAATCCTGGAGAGATTCTCGTTCGCGTCATCGGTGAGCATCAGCACTCACCTTCAGCGTACGAGACCCCCAATCCTGATTCGGAATGAGTATTCATCGCCCCGATCATAGAGCCCCGCCGCGCTCCGAGCCACCCGAGGGTGCGGGCCCGCGTGTCCGGCGCCCCGGACTATCGATCACCTGGGCCGGGTTCATGTTTGGCGGCGAACTCGAGAAACCGCGGTATCACCTGCTCCGGAATCGCGAAGATCATCTCGTGGCCGACCCCGGGGTAGATCTCGATGTCGGCGGCCGGCATGACCGTGCGGGCGCGCGCGGCGGCGAGTTCGGCGTCGTGGACCACTGTTTCGCCGCCGAACAGGACCAGGACCGGTGCGGTGATCGCGGCGAAGCGTTCGGCGGTCAGCGGCCGCGCCCAGGGCAGCGACATCCGGAACTCGAACGACGCCAACAGCATTGCCCACATCTGTTCGGACAGCTCCAGGCCGGGCGAGAGCCACCGATTGAACTTCTCCATCTTCGCCCGGGTCGGCCGGATTCCACCGGCCATGAACTTGTACAGCACCTTCCATGACGGCCGGGCGAACGTTGCCGGCGCAGGCTCCAGCAAGCTCAGGCTCGCGATCCGGTCCGGCCGATGGGCCGCCGCCACCGCCGCGATCCACGCCCCCAGCGAATACCCCGCCAGGTGAACGCGATCCGCCCCGAGCCCGGCGATCACCTCCCCCACCCACGCCGCGACGTCCGCCTCGTCCTCGATCGGCGCGGTCTGTTCACACCTGCCCGCCCACCCCATGACATCCATCGCGTAGACCACTCGCTCCCGGGACAACTCCGCGACGAGCGGCAGCCAGAACAGGCTGTTCCCCATCAGCCCCGGCAACAGCAACAGCGGCGTCCCCGCCCCGTGCCCGGACCGGCGAACCCGCGTCACCCCGAACGAGGTCTCGACGTCGATGTCCTCGGATTCCACCGGCCACTGCCCCGCCGCCACGTCATAGGCCCGCAGATACACGCCCTTGTTCGCGTCACTCGTGAACCGCCCGATCTTCGGCATTCCGACCCCTTCCGTTGATGGTACGAACATATCAGAGAATTGATATGTTCGTACCATCAAATCGATGTCAGGAAACTCGAAGACTGGCGGCAGACGATTGGAACCCATTGCGCCACAGCATGAGTGGCGCACCTCCCACGCCGGGTTCGCAGCCGCCTCAGGAGGCCCGCCGGTCACCACCCCGCAAGCCGCCGAGCCGGGTCGCGGCCCGTGTCGCCAGACCCGCGCCGCGGAGCAACCAGGAGAAGGTGGGCGACGCGGGCCCGGGAACCAGCCCGGCGAGCTGAACCGCGTCGACCAGGTCGTACAGGGTCTCCCCCTCGGACATCAGATGATCCGCGTCGAAGTGGTAGCGATCGACCGCGGTGCACTGCACGAAGTTGCCGTTGCCCGGCAGCTCGGGAGCCCCCGGCCCGTAGGGATGCAGCTTGAGGGGCCCCACCAGATGACCGGATCCGTAGTAGCGAACCACCATCCGCAGTGTCCCGTCCGGGGCCACGTCCACATAGCTCTGCCCCGGGATCGGGTCGTAGCGCCAGTCGGGGATGGCGTCGAAGAAGGCGAAGTTGTAGGTGACGAACTCGTCCAGGCCGGTCATGGTGGCGCCGAGGGTGGTGACGTCCTTGTAGCGCAGATCGGGGGCGTAGAGCTCGTGGTTGTGGCTCATGTCGCGGGCCTGCCAACTCCACCAGTACTTCTTGGCCCAGTCCAGCGTCCAGGCGATGTCCAGGCCGTGGCCGGCGTAGAACTCGATCTTGCGCTCGTATTCCGCGAACCAGGTGCGGGTCATCGCGGTGAGGGCGGCCTCGTCCAGCACCGGCACGGGCTCGGCGCGATTGGTGAGAACCTTCGGAATCGGTTGCGCCAGGCGGGGTTGCGCCAACGCCAGCTGGAACTGTTCTTCGGTGAACATCGCGATCTCCTATCGGGAAGCACCCGCTTCCCGATACCGATCGTTCTTGTAGGGTGGGGTCCGTGTCAAGGAGTTACGCCGGGCAGACCGCCGCCGACCGCGCCGCCGACCGGCGTGCCCGGCTCATCGACGTCGCTTTCGAACTGGTTGGCACGCACGGTGTTTCCGCCCTCGGCATGCGGGCCGTCTGCCGCACGGCGGGCCTGAGCCAGAAATTCTTCTACGAGAGCTTCCCCGACACCGACGCCCTGTTGCACACGGTCTACCGCGCGGCCCTGACCCGGCTGGAACACGCGGTCGCACCCGCCGCCGGCGACCTGCGCGCCACCTTCGAAGCGGCAGCCGAGCTCATGGAGTCCGACCCCCGCGTCTGCCGAATTCTGCTGATCGAACCCATAGCGGACGCCCGCCTGCGCACCCACGTCCGCGACACCGTTCCGGCCCTGACCCGGGCCGCCCTCGGCGACCGCGTCACCGGCTCCCCCGACGACCCCGCCACCCGGATGCGCTTCTCCACCCTCTTCGGCGCACTCATCTCCCTGTTCATCGAATGGACCGAAGGCAGTCTGGGCGCCGACCGCGCCGCCTTCGCCGACCACGCGACCCGGGTCGTCGTACTACTGCTGGGCGACGGCCTCATCGACGCGACGGTTCCCGAGGTCCGGATCGGTCCCGGAACCCGGCCGAATTAGAGTTGCCGAATGTCCTTCACGCCCGATTCAGCACTCGACCCCTCGGACTTCCTCGCCGGTGACGCCGTGATCGAGATCGATCACCCGCGGGTGCGCGCGCTCGGGGAGCGACTGCGCGGCGAGAGCGCGGGGGATGCCGATTTCGCGCGGCGGGCGTTCGAGTGGGTGCGGGACGAGGTCGCGCACTCGTACGACGCGCAGGATCCGCGGGTGACCCTGCGCGCCTCGGACGTGCTCGAGCAGCGGGTGGGCCTGTGCTACGCCAAATCCCATCTGCTCACCGCGGTGCTGCGGGGGCAGGGCATTCCGACCGCGCTGTGCTACCAACGGCTTTCGCACGACGAGGGCCACGTGCTGCACGGCCTGGTGGCCGTGTACCTCGACGGGGGCTGGCATCGCCAGGACGCGCGCGGCAACCGGGCGGACGTCGCCGCGGAGTTCTCGCTGGACGGTGAGAAGCTGGCCTTCCCCATCGATCCGGCCGCGGGCGATGTCGATTACCCGGGCCTGCATCGGGATCCGGCGGCGGTCGTGGTCGACACGCTCGCCAACGCCGGCGACGTCTCGATCCTGGACCTCGAACTGCCCGACGCCCTGCCCTGATCCTCACATCGAGCACGCCCAGGTCCGGCGCACCCAGGCCTGGGCGGTGTCGGTGAGGTTCCACCACGAGACGTAGTGCGGATCCACCGATTCCAGCGCCCACCGGCTGTCGAGCGCCTCGAAGAACGCGTCGTCCCCGGTCTTGCCGCCGCGTGGCTCCCCGATGTACACGAGCCGATCACCGCCCGAGTTCTCGAACCGAGCCAGGGCCTGCGAGGCCATGGTGTCACCCCACCCCGGCGGCCAGCACAGCATCAGAACCTCGTCACGGTCACCGCTCGTGTGCTCGGAATATGCTGCGAGGTCACCGATTTCATGCCAGGTCGCGGGCAATCCCGCCGAGCCGGGAAACGACATGTTCTCGTTCCGGTCCGGCGGCTCGGAGTCGAACGCCTCGACCTTCAATCCCAGCGCCGACAGTTGCGCGGCCCAATAGCCCCGCCCCGCGCCGAGTTCCAGCAGCGGTCGCGATCCACAGAATTCCGCGATCCAGTCCAGGGTCCCGGGCGCGGGAATCGCGTACGCGTAGGCCGACTGCAGCAGCGTCTGCGCGTAGGCCAGCCGGGCGCTGCCGGTGCTCCGCCCGCCGTTCACCACTCCCCGGGACACCGAGGGCGCGACGATCTCCCAGTACGGATTCCCGGCGCCCCCGCCGGTCAGATAGTGCACGAACCGCAGATCGAACGCCGCATCGGCTCGCTGATCACCGGATCCCGCGAGCCGCCCCGCCGTGTCCAAATAGTCTGCGACCAAAGGGAACTCGTCCCGCAGTCGCCGCTCGTCGCCGAGCAGCGCGGCAAGCTCGGTCCTGCGCTCGTCCGTCAGCTCCAGTTCCGCCATGGGTCCAATCTCGTCAATCGGTGGTCCACATGTTCCAGCTCGTCGCGACCGAATCCCGGAAAAGGGATCGCTCGAGCCTGGGAACCAGCTTCGAGTAGTAGGACTTGGCCGCGCACTCCGCGTCGCAGCCTTCATGTTTGGCCAGCGCGCTCTTGGCCGTCTCGATATTCATGACCGGGTAGCCCGGGACACCGTGATCGATATATGCCGCCACCGGACCCAACTCCTCGAGCGAACGCCCCCTCGCTGAAGGCGATGCTGCAAGCGTAGACGAGTGTGTGTATACGCAATTGACTTTGCGTATACGCGCCCAGACGAAGGCGGCGCGCCGTACACCGGGCGCGCCGCCCGCACCGAACCCGCACACCCAAACGGCTGATGCGTATACACAGAATGAGTACGCTGAGTGACACCGATGATCAGGGCGCGGAACATGATGCGGAGGACGGACCATGACCGAACCGCAGTACGTCGCCATCGCGGGCAGCCTGGCGCGTGCGATCCGCACCGGCGAACTGCGCCCCGGCGCGCGACTGCCGAGCTACGCCGATATCGCCGAGCGGCACGGGGTCTCGGACATCGTGATCCGGCGCGCGATCAAACTGCTGATCAGCCAGGGTCTGGTGCGCACGATCGAACGGCGGGGCACCTTCGTCACCGCCCGGCCCGATCTCACCCGCGTCGCGCCCGAGCGGCAGTTGGAAAGCCCGGAAACAACTTTCGGCAACGAGTCCGGCAGCGACGTCGTGATCGAGCGCGACACCGCGCGCCTGGCGGCGACGGCCGAACTCGCCGAGGCGCTCGAGATCGCCGTGGGCGCGACGGTCTCGCACGTCGTCACCCGGGCGTCCGAAGACGGCCGGGCGGTGTCGATCTCGGACTCCTATCAGCCGGCGGGGATCAGCGGCGTCGACGGCGCGGCGTTCCTCGAGGAGACCATCGCCGACCGGCTGCCCACCCCCGCGCACGCCGCCTGGCTGGGCACGCCCGCGGGCGATCTGGTGAAGACGGTGCATCAGCGATTTCTCGGCGGCGACGACCGCGTGATCATGGTGTCGGACATCTCCTATCCCCAGGATCGCTACGACGCCTTCGTCTTTCGCATGCCGATCGGCCCGGCGTAGCGGCCTCTCACACGGTCTCGAGCAGTTGCCTGCGCAGCTCCCGGTGCCAGACCTCGAGCGACAGCAGCGTCCAGATCCGGGGTTGTTCGTCACGGCCGCCGGACGCATGCGCCGCCAGCAACCGGCGCACCGCGGTCCGATCGAACGTCGAGCCCACGAACGAGGACGGATCCGTCAGCAGATCGTGGGCCATGTCGTGCAGGTGGCCGCGGAACCAGGCATCCAGCGGCACCTTGAAGCCGACCTTGGGGCGATCCACCAGTTCGGCGGGAAGATGGCGGCGCGCCAGCTCCTTCACGATCCACTTGGTGGCCCCGTTGCGGACCTTCACGTTGCTGGGCAGGCGGAAGGCCAGTTCGGCGACGCGGTGGTCCAGGAAGGGCGGGCGGAGCTCGAGCGAGGCCGCCATGGACATGCGGTCGCCGCGCTCCAGGAGGTTGTCCGCCAGCCAGGTGTGCACGTCGGCGTAGAGCATCCGGCGCAGGGCATCGCCGCGACCGTCGAGGTAGGGGGCCAGGACGCTGCGCCGGGGCGGGCCGCCCAGCAGCCCGTCGCGTTCGCGAGAAGTGAAGGGCGCGAACCAGCCCCGCATGCGTTCGGGATAGCTGGGTTCGGAGATGGCGCGCAGCGCGACCGTGAGCCGGGCCCGGTCGGCGGGCATCCGGCCCTCCAGCATCCGCAGCGGCGCGGACGGCAGCAGGGCGGCGGCGCGCGTGGTGCGGGCGTAGCGGTATTTCGGGTAACCGCCGAACAATTCGTCACTGCCCTCGCCCGACAGCACCACCTTCACGTGCTTGCGCGCCAGCTCGGCGAGCCGGAATACCGCCACGTCCGCGGGTTCGGACAGCGGCGAATCCCGGTGCCGGCTCAGTCGCGCCCAATCGGACTGGAAATCGTCCGCGGTGATGATGGTTTCGTGATGGTCGCTGCCGACGACCTTCGCCGCCAGGCGCGCCCATTCGGTCTCGTCCACCCGGTCGTCGCCGAACCCGGCCGAAAACGTGTGCAGCCCTTCGCCGCCACGCTGCTGTGCCACCAGCGCGCAGATGAGACTGCTGTCCACCCCGCCCGAAAGATAGGCTCCCACCGGCACATCCGCGACCAGCGCGTCGCGCACCGAGGCGCGCAGCGCCTCGTCCAGCAGTTCGACGGCGGCCGCGGGCGAGACGTCCATGATCTCGGCCTCGGTGGGCAGCCGCCAGTACTTCTCGATGCGCAGGCTCCCGTCCGCACCGACCGTGAGGTGATGCCCCTGCGGCACCTTGCGCACCCCCTCGAAGAAGGTGTACGGCGCGGGCACCGAGCGGTGCGCCAGGAAATCGTGCAGGCTGGCGGTGTCCACCCGCGGCGAATCCAGCACCGGGAACAGCGCTTTGATCTCCGAGGCGAAGGCGAAGAACTCGTCGGTGCGGTAGTAGTACAGCGGCAGGATCCCGAGGCGGTCGCGGAACAGATGGGTCTCCCCGGTCCGCGCGTCGTGGATGGCGTAGGCGAACTGACCGCGCAGACGCCGCACCCCGTCCACCCCGTGCCGCTCGTATTCGGCCAGCAGCACCTCGGTGTCGCCGTGCGTGGTGAACGGGTAGTCGAGCTCGTCGCGCAGTCGGCGATAGTTCAGAATCTCACCGTTGAAGGCGATGTGCGTCTGCTGCCCCGCACCCGCCATGGGCTGCTCCGAGCCCGCCAGATCGATGATCGCGAGCCGGGAGTGGGCGAACCCCACCGGCCCGTCGCTCCACACCCCCGACGCGTCGGGTCCCCGGTGGCGCAGGCACTCCCCCATCTTCGCCAACAGTTCCCCGCTGACCGGAGCACCGTCGAATCGGCGCACCCCGGCTATTCCGCACACATCTGCCCCGATTCGCCGTCGACCGTCATCCAGTTATCCCTGTGCGTGTGCCCCGCCAGCCAAGGGTAACCGCGGTCCCGGCGGGTGTCAGCAGATGTAATCGCCTGGGCTGTCGGGGAATTCGGGGCAGGCATGCCGCGCGCGGGAACGGGTATCGTGCAATCGACACTGCGGGGGCGTGGCGATCGCCCGGGGCGAAAGGCGTGTTGTTGACCCAGCTGCTCTGGTACCTGCACCGGCTGCGCACCATGAGCGGCCCGGAAATGCTCTGGCGCGCGGGCAGACTCCGCGAGCGCCTGCGCCCGCGCCGGGTGAGCTGGGCGGACGCGGGCGCGGAGCTGTTCGGCGGTGCGGAGCCGTCCTGGCCCGAGGCGCTGCTCGCGTTCCGCGCCGGAACGGATCGCCCGGTGCTGCTCGACCGCGACCGGGCCGCGGCCATCGCCGCGGCCGACCCCGATGCGGTAGCCGCGGTGGTCGCCGCCGCCGAACGCGTACTGACCGGGCAGGTCCGCTATTTCGGCTATCCCGCCGCGGATCTCGGCGCCGCCGTCGACTGGAATCACGACCCGCTCACCGGAACCCGCTGGCCCACCGCCAATTCCGAGCGCATCGACCATCGCACCGCGGCCGGTGACCCGAAGTGGATCTGGGAACTCAACCGCCTGCAGCACCTGCCGTGGCTCGCCCAGGCATGGCTGTTCACCGGCGAAACCCGTTTCGCCGACGCCGCGTTCGAGCACCTGGACTCCTGGGTGGAACAGCAGCGGCCCGGTGCGGGCATCGCGTGGCGCGGCGCGTTCGAATGCGGGGTGCGCGCGATCTCGGTGGCCGTGGCGGTGCAGGGGCTGCGCGACGCGCCGGGCCTGACGCCGGAGCGGTATCGCCGCTACGTGGTGCTGCTGGGCGAGAGTGCCCGGCGCTGCTGGAGCGAACGCTCGCTGTTCAGTTCGGCGAACAACCATCTGATCGGCGAACTGGCCGGACTGGCCGTGGTGGCGGTGCTGCTGCCGGAGATTCCCGCCGCCCGCCGGTGGTCGGACGATGCCCTGGCCCTGCTGACCGAACACGCCGATCGGCAGTTGCTGCCCGACGGCGCGGGCGCGGAACAGGCCGTCGCGTATCAGATTTTCACCGTTGAGCTGATCGGCGTGGTCCACGCCCTCCTGGCGCTGCGCGGCGAACCACCCGTGCGGCTGGCCGCCGCCATCGCCCGCAGTTCGCGATATCTGGCGCTCACCGTGGGCGACACCGATCCGGACCCGCGCTACGGCGACGACGACGGCGGTTTCGCCCTGCGCCTGGGGCCCGAGGAGATCCGCACGGTCCGTGCGCATCTGGGCATCGCCGACGCACTGGTTCCGGAGCCGGCCGCGGCCCGCGCGGGCACGCCGAGCATGACCGCGACCTGGCTGCGCGCCGCGCTCGGATCGGCCGCGAGCCTCGATGCCGAGCCGATAGGCAGCGGTTACGCACCGGACGGCGGACTGGTGGTGCTGCGCGCGCGAAACCGCCGGGCGAGCGTGGATGTCGGCCCGCTGGGCTATCTCTCGATCGCCGCGCACGGCCACGCCGACGCCCTGGCGCTCACCCTGGCCGCGGCCGGGCACGAGCTCATCGGCGATCCCGGGACCGCCAGCTACTACGGCCATCCCGGCCGGCGCGCCGCGCACCGCTCCACCCGCGCGCACGCGACGGTGACGGTCGACGACCTCGATCAGTCGGTGATGGGCGGGCCGTTCCTGTGGCGCGCCCACGCCGCGGTGCGGGTTCGGGCGGTGGATCTGGCGCGGGGCGTCGTGGACGCCGAACACGACGGCTACACCCGCCTCGCCGATCCCGTCGTGCACCGGCGCTGGGTGATCGCCGCGCCGGATCACCCGGACATCGTTGTGGTGGACGCGATCTCGGGTACGGGCACGCATTCGGCCCGGCTGACCTGGCCGCTGCATCCGTCCCTCCACGTCCGCGCCCACGGCCCCGGCCACCTCGCCACCCGGGCCGGGACGCCGGTGCTGGCGCTGGCGTACGCGGCGAATCATCGCCTCGAGACGACAATGGTGCGCGGTGACGAGAGCACCGACCTCGGCTGGTGGTCCGAACGCCTGGAATCGCGCGAACCGTCCTGGTCGGTGGGGGCGTACTGCACCGGCGGCACACCGCTGGCCCTGCTGAGCGTGCTGACGCCGCTGTGCCCGGACGCCGAATCCCCGCACACCCTGGAGATCGCGCACGCGGGCGACCGGATCACCGCCCACTGGATCACCGGCGATGCCCGCCGCACCGTGACCATCGACCCGAACCGTCCCGGCGCGGCCGAGATCGCGGTCGCGACGCGCTGAACCCGGTGGCGCCACGCCGCCCCTCGGCACCCGCGCGATGAACCCGGGCCGGCCACCCACCGGGCTCGGCACCCGCGTGCGATACACCCTGCCGCTCGCGGGAATCAGCACCCGTCCGAGAGGAAAGCCCGTGCGTAACCGACGGTTTGGTAGACGTACGACCACGCCCAATAGGCCGGTGAGATATCCAGCGGGCTGTCCACCATGATCAACTCACCGGGAAAGCACCGCGCCAGGATGTAGCGCGCCCGCGACAGATGCGGCCGCATCGTCACCACGATGACCGTGTGCCAGCCGCGCTCGCGTGCCGTGCGCGCCAGGGCGCGGCCCTCGCCGAGTGTGGTCGGCGGATCGGGCGCGAAACATTCGAGGGTGAAGTCCCGGGGCGGGGTGCGACACGGTTCGCGCACCTCGTCGAGTTCGGTGTCGGGCCCGTACGGATTGGAGAACAGCACCGTGGCCGCGTAGCCCCGCCGCGCCAGTTCCATGCCGTAGGCGTACCGGTCGATGCCCTCGCCGCCGAGCACCACGATGGCGTCCGCGTGCCGCAGCGGATCGATCTGCGGCCGCACGTACACCGGTATGCCGGCGGCGACGAACGCTGCCAGCAGGAGCAGCGCCACCCCCGCCCGCACGCTCCGGCGGCGCAGCGGCGGCGTCACGACCGCCGCGCCGCGGCCCACACCGGGCGCAGCGTGGCGGGCGAGATCACCTGCAGCACAGCCGCGAACGCTGTCGCGAACACGATCACCTCCACCGTCACCAACGCCAGACCCGCGGCCACGCCCCGGTCCCCCGCGCGCAGCACCGCGTACTCGAGGACCGCGGTGACCGCGGCCGCGACGACCCCGGCCACGACCGGCGGCAGCAGGATGCGCCCGAGTTCACCCGGGGTCACCCCGACGACGCTACGCGAGAGCAGCAGTCCGGTGATTCCGGTGAGCAGCGCGGACGCCGACAGCGCCAGGCCCACGCCCGCCAGGCCGTGCGGCAGCAGCAGCACCAGCAGCGGAATCGCGGTGACCGCACCGGCCCCGGTCATGCCGTTGATCAGATGCGGTCGCCCCGCGCCCTTGAGCGCCTCGGCGCTCACCGACATCAGCGCGTACCCGATGCCGACCCCGGCCATGGCCTGCACCAGAATTCCCGCACCCCGCCACGGCTCGCCGAGCAGCAGCACGACCAGGGGTGCGCCCAGCACCGCCGACAGCGCCGAGGCCGGGACCACGGCCAGCCACATCCAGCGCAGGGCGCCGAGGAAACCCCGGGCGAAGCGCGCGGGCTCGCCCGCGATGCTCGAGAACGCGGGAAACAGCACGTACGAACAGATCTGGACGATCGCCTGCACCGGCAGGAACGCGAGCCGCCGCCCGTTGCGATAGTTGCCGAGCGCGGCGCTGTCCAGCCGGTGCCCCACCAGCACCACTTCGGTGACCTCGACGGCTCGTTCCACCAGGCTCTCGATCAGCAGCGGCGCCGCGAATCCGGCCAGCTCACGCCACAATCGGAGCCGGAAGCGCCCGCGCAGCGGCCGCCACCCGCACAGCCACCACGAGGCCACCACCGCGGCCAGCACCGCCGCGTAGTAGCCCGCCACCAGCGCCCACACACCGAAACCGCAGGCGGCCAGCGTGATCGACACCGCGGCGAAGGCGATGGCGTTGGCGGGATCCACGATGACCCGGCGCTCGAACCGGAAGGAGCGCTGCAGCAACGCGTCCGGCACCGCCAGCAGCGAGGTGAGCACCACCGTGCCCGCGGATACCGCGGCGACCGCCCCGACCCGATCGTCCCGGAAGATCGCCGACAGCACCGGCGCGGTCAGCACCAGCAGTCCGGCCAGCGCCGCGCCCGATCCCAGGGTCACCCAGAACACGGTCTCGGCCGCGTCGGACACCTCGGTGCGGCGCTGGATCAGCGCGTGGCTCAGCGAGCTGTGCGAGAACACGACCACGATGGCGGTCAGGACCGTGCCCGCGGTGAAGACGCCGACCTCGGCCGGGGTGAGCAGCCGGGCGAGCACCAGGGTCTGCGCCAGCGCGATGAGCTGCACCGCGCCCACCCCGGCGGCCGAGAGCGCCGCCCCGCGCCGCAGGACCGCGCGCAATCCGGTGGCGGGCGCCGCCGGTTCCTCCGGTTCCCCGGCGGTCACCGCTTCACGGCGGTCACGAACCGGCCCGCGGTGTGCGCGACCCGCTCGGAGACCTGCTGTTTGAGCGGGTGCACGCGCCGCAGCACGCCCGGAAACAGGCTGACCGACACGATGATCGCGCCGGCGCGCGCGGTGCGGCGCTGGCGGAAAGCCTCGCGCGCGAACCCCCGTGCCCCGCGATCATCGTGTGCCAGGAACGCCCCCTGCGCTTTGCGCAGCGCCTCCCAGTACCGGAAGGTGCGCAGCGTCCGGTCCAGCGCGGCGCGCTCGCCCGGACCCTGCGGCGCTGCCCAGGCGAAGGAACGCTCCAGCTCGGTCATGAACGCCTCGACCTTGGCCGGGTCCCGGGTCATGGAGTCGCTGCGCAGCCGGAAGCGGGCCAGGCGCTGCGGCAGGATCCGGATGTCGTGATCGCGCACCATGCGAATCCAGATGACGACCGATTCGTGCAGCTCCTCACCGCCGCGGTCGTAGCCGCCCACGGCCTCCCACACCTCGCGCCGGATGGCCGCGGTGTAGTACGGCACCAGTCCGCCGAGCAGATCGGTCAGGGTGAGCCGGTGCGCCGGATCGGGCCGCCGTTTCACGTTGGTCGAGCGGTAGTAGCCGACGGGCAGATCCGCGCCCGAGTCGTCGAATCGGTAGGCGTCGCAACCGATGGCGTCGATGCCGGGGTCCGCCGCGAAGGCCGCGCGCAGCACCTCGCAGTAGGTGGGCACGACCTGGTCGTCGCTGTCCAGCACCACAAAATAGCGGCCGGTCGCACCCGCCGCGGCCGCCATCACCCCGCCGTCGTAGCCCCTGTTCTCCTGCCGTATCAGGTGAATTCGCGCATCGCGCGCCGCGTAGCCGGACACGATGTCCGCGATCGCCTCGGACATGCCGTTGTCGACGACCACCAGTTCCCAGTCCGGAATCGTCTGCGCCAGCACCGATTCGATGGTGTCGGCCAGCACGTCCTCGGTTCGATACGCGGTGGTCAGAAAACTGAACTCGGGAACGATCGATTCCACCGTGCCAACCCCTTCGGCCCTACCATCCGATACCCACATATCCCGGCCGCAGGCGTCGTTGCGCGGCGCCGGGCAGCCGCACCAGGTCGATGACGGTCCGATCCGGGCCGAGGCCGTCGATGGCGGCCACCACCGCCGGTTCGGCGGTGCCGGCGATGAAGATCTCGCCGTGCGCGACGACGGTGGCGATGTCGTCGGTGAGCAGGTCGCCGATGTGCGGCAGGCGTTCCTCGATGAACGCCCGGTTCGCGCCCATGAGCCGGGACAGCGCCACGTTCGCGTCGTAGATGCGGACGTCGTAGCCCTTGCCCAGGAGTCGTTCGGCGAACTCCACCATGGGCGACTCGCGCAGATCGTCGGTCCCGGATTTGAAGGACAGCCCGAAGATGCCGACTCGCCGCCGGCCCAGCTCGATGACCAGATCGACCGCGCGGCGCAACTGGGTCTCGTTGGAGGCGAGCACGTTCGCCAGCACCGGCAGCTCCAGATCGTGCCTGCGCGCGGTGTGGGTCAGCGCCCGCACGTCCTTGGGCAGGCAGGAGCCGCCGAAGGCGAATCCGGGGCGCAGGTAGGCCGGGCTGATGTTGAGTTTGGTGTCGGCCAGGAAGATGTCCATCACCGCGTGCGAATCCAGCCCGAGCCGGGCGCACAGCGCGCCGATCTCGTTGCCGAAGGTGACCTTGAGCGCGTGAAAGCTGTTGTCCACGTACTTGGTCATCTCCGCCACGTCGATCGGCACCCGGAAGCGCGGCCCGGGCAGGCCCTCGTACAGGCTCATCATCTCCGCGCCGGTGCGCTCATCCGATTCCCCGACAACGGTTTTGGGCGGATTCTCGAAGTCGCGGACACTGCTGCCCTCGCGCAGGAACTCGGGATTCACGCTCACCCCGAAGTCGACCCCGGCGCGTTTGCCCGAAGCGCGCTCCAGCACGGGAATCAGGGTGCCCACGCAGGTGCCCGGGACCATGGTGCTGCGATAGGCGACCACGTGCCAGCCGGCCTTGACCGCCAGCGCCGCGCCGATCTCCGCGCTCACCCGTTCCAGATACTCGGTGGACAGGCCGCCGCCGGGCGCCGACGGCGTGCCCACGCAGACGATCGAGATGTCGGTCGCCAGAACCGCTTTCGCCACATCCTCGGTCACCGACAGCTGCCCGCGGGCCACCACGCTCGCGATGAGCTCCCCGATGCGCTCCTCGACCACCGGTGTGCGCCCCTGCCGGATGAACTCGGTCTTCTGCGGGTTGACGTCCACCCCGATGACCTGATTCCCGCGCGCGGCCAGACAGGCCGCGGACACGCATCCCACATAGCCCAGGCCGAATACGCTGACCCCCGCGCTGCCGCCCGCCATCGGGCCGTCGTCGTTCGCTGTTCGCCGGTACCGCTCGTCCACACTGCACCCCACCAGGGATCGTCGCAACCGCTATTTAGCTTTATACCAATGTATTCCGTGATTCGTTCGAGTTATCATCGTGCGGTGCAGCACGCGATGGTCCCGTGCCCATCGCCGTCGGGGGTGACGATGTCGAGGCCGTATACCCGCACGGGAAAACGGCTGGGGGGTTGCTGAACACGATGAGTTTGCCGAGTGCCGGCGGGGGTCTGAAGTACCGGCTCAGGCGCGCACATCCGCGCCATCGTGCGCTGCGGCGCACGCTGGGAAAGCTCGAGCACGACGACGCGGCGGGAATCGCGGCGTTCCAGGAGCGCAGGCTGCGTCATCTGGTGCGGTTGGCCGCCGCGCGCTCACCGTTCTACCGGGAACACTTCCGCGCCAACGACATCGATCCGTCCTCCATTCGCACTCTCGCCGACCTGCCTCGGCTCCCGCTGATCTCGCGCGATGAATTGGCCGCACGAGCAGCCGATTTCGCCACCCGCCCGCGCTGGCTCATGTGGCCGGCCCGCTCCAGCGGCACCTCCGGGGTGCCGATCCGGTGCTATCGCACCGTCGATTCCGCGGTCTTCGAGCTCGCCATGCTGGAGCAGCAGTGGAGCTGGTTCGGCGTTCCGGCGAACGCTCGGCGAATCGTGCTGCGCGGCAGTGGATTCGCGCACGGCCCAGGGCACGGTCCCGCACTCGGCATGCGGGGCGCACGCCAGCTGCTGGTGTCGAGCTATCACCTGACCCCCGAACGGGTGGATCTCATCGCCGGGGAGATCCGCCGGTTCCGGCCCGACGTCGTGGAGGGCTGGCCGTCGAGCATCGCGCTGCTGGCGGCGCTGCTGCGCGATCGCGGACTGCGCGTTCCGGTGCGCGCGGTCATCACCTCCTCGGAGATGATGGCCCCGGGACAGCGCACCCTCATGCGCGAGGTGTTCGACGCGCCCATCGTCGATCACTACGGCCAGACCGAGCGGGTGGCCATGGCGGGCACCTGCGAGCACGGCGGCTACCACGTGTTCCCGCACTACGGCATCGTCGAACTGCTGCCGGTGCCCGGCTCGGATTCGCGCTGGGAGCTGGTGGGAACCTCGTTGCAGAACAGTGGCTTTCCGCTGCTGCGCTATCGCACCGGGGACGAGGTGCGCCCGGCCGCACCGGCCCCGTGCCCGTGCGGGCGCGCGTTTCCGCTGCTCGGGGTCGTCGACGGCCGGGTGGAGGACACCTTCACCGCGGCCGACGGCCGCCCGCTGCCGCTGCCGTCGAGCGTGGTCGACGATCTGAGTGGATTGCGCGAGGCCCAGATCGCCCAGTTGCGGCCCGGGGTCTTCGAGCTGAGAGTGGTACCCGGTGACGGCTTTTCGGCGACCCGGACCGCGGCGCACGCACGGCGCAATGTCGCGCGGCAGTTCGGCCCGGGTCAACAGGTTTCGGTCAGCGTGCTCGAGCGGCTGCCGCGACCACCCAGCGGCAAGCTGAAAACCGCGGTGGTCGAGCACGCCGAGACGTGGCGGCAGCCGGCGATTCCGGTGGAACGCCGGCCGACATGAGTGGAGGGGGTGTGCCGGTGCCGGTTCCTCGGGCGCACGAACGGTACGAGCACGAGCGGAACGCGCGCCGGCGATATCGGCCCGGGGACAGCGACTTTCGCCGCACCGCCCGCCGCCTGGCCGCCCTGGCGTCGACGCTGCTGGCGGCCGGACTGCTCGCGGGCTGCGATACCGGTTCCGGCCCCGGCCCCGGCCAGGTCCCGGTGACCACCGCGGCGGTCGACGAGTTCGCGGCCAAGAATCGCACGCCGGATCCGGCGGCGGTGGGCATCGGCCTCACCGGAATCTCCGCCGCGCGCGGCGATTCCGCGGATCGGGTCGTCCTGGAGTTCACCGGCGCGGCCACCCCGGGCTGGGCGGTGCACTACGTGAACCAGGCGATCCAGAACAGCACCCAGCAGGTGTATCCGGTGGACGGCCGGACCGTCATCGAAGTGCTGGTTCGCGAGGCGGCCAGTCCCTTCGTCTCCGGGGTGCCGCCCTTCGCGGGTCCGGAGACGCTCACCGATCCCACGCTGACCGCGATCGGCCAGATCAGGTACGCGGGCACCGTGCGCGGGGTGACCCAGGTGTTCCTGGGCCTGACAACCCCGCAGGTGGGCTTCCGGGTCAGCGCGCTGGCCGATCCCACGCGGGTCGTGGTGGAGGTCGATCACCGATGACAGCGATCCCGGACGCCGCCGCACCCGATCCCACCACCGAAACACATACGCCCGGCACGCTGTACGTGCTGCTCGACCGCATTCGGCAGCGCCGCTGGCTGGTGCTGGTCATCGCGATCCTGGTGACCTGCGGGGCGTACGCCGCCTCGCACGGCAAGAGCACCACCTACACCAGCCGGGTCCTGGTCTCGGCCGCCTCGACGCGCCCGCCCACCCAGGACGCGATCCTGGCCCAGGGCTACACGTACTTTCTCAACGACCCCTCGTACCAGTCGAATCTGGCGCAGAAGACCGGCTTCCCGGCCGGCATCACCGGCTTCTCGGCCGAATTCGTCACCGCGAGCCCGCTGTTCTACATCCAGGTCACCGCCGCCACGCCCGCGGTGGCCAAGGCGGCCGCGCCCACCGTCGCGCAATTGTTCGTCGACGACGTCAACGGCCGCCTGGACGCGAGCCGGACCGAGACCGCCGCCGATATGACCGCCGCCATGATGAAGGTGTGGGGCGACCGGCTCGCGGCCAACGATCCCAACGCCTTCAGCGCCCAGATCCAATTGCAGCAGGAGATCGACCGGCTCAATGCCGACTCCTCCAACCACCTCACGGTGCTGCAGTCCGGCGCGGGTGTGACCGCCACCGGACCGGGCCGCGCGCGCGGTCTGGCCACCGGTCTCGTCGGCGGGCTGCTGCTGGGCTGCGTGGCGGCGCTGATCGCCGGTGCGGCCACCCGGCGGCTGCACACCGAGTACGACGTGGTGGAGAAGACGGGGGTCCGCCCGTTCGAGGTGATCCCGCCCGGCGGCACCCCCGAACGCGACGCCCGCCGCGCGGTGGCGCTGCGGCACGTGGCCAACCTCGTCGCGCGCGCCGGGACGCCCGCTTCCACCTCGATCGCGGTGATACCGATCTCGGCGGGCGCCGGTGGCGACGAGCTGGCGCGGTCGATCGCCGAACAGCGTGCCGCCCAGGGCACTCCGACGGTGTTCGTCAACGCGAACCTGCGCCGCGCGCCCGGTGCGCCGCGCACCGACACCTCCGAGCCGACGGCCGAATCCGGCCAGAACGCCGGGACCCGATCCGACGACGGGCTCGTCGGCCCCGTCCGGCCGAGTGCCGATCCGCAGGCGACCGAATTCATTCCACGCCCCGAGCGCGGCCTCGCCGAGTATCTGCGCGGCTGGGTGCCCGACGCCAGGGAGCTGGTCACCACGCACGCTCCCGACGGCTTCGCAGAGATCGCCGCGGGCGCGACGAGTCCCGATCCCTATCCGCTCTTCGATCGCGAACGCGTTCGCGCCCTGCTCGATTCGGTCGCCGCCGCCGCGGACACGGTGGTGCTGGCCCTGCCGCCCATCACCGCGGCGCCCGAGGCGCAGATCGTGGCCGACCTGGCGGATCTGACCATCCTGGTCATCGAGCGCGGGCGCACCCGGGTCGACGAGGTCCGCGAGGCCGTGCGGGCCGTGAATCAGGTCGGCGCGCAGGTGCTGGGCGCGGTGCTGATCGACACCCGCGCGCCGCGGTCGTCGCCGCGCAAACGGGCCGGGGCCGCCCCGTGACGACACGGTCCGAGACGACGCGGTCCGAGGAGCATCCCGGCCCCACGGCCCCGCCGCGGCGACCCGCCCGGTTCAGCGCGCGGGCGGCCGCGGCGCGGTGGCCGGACCTGCTGCGCCGCTGGGCCGTACCGGCCGTGGCGATGGCGGTGGCGCTGGTCGCCATGATCGCGGTATCGGGCCGGGCCCCCGGCGGCGTCGGCACCGTCGCGGCGGCGGGCGCGGTGGCCGCGGCGCTCGTGATCGCCGGGTTGCGCGATCCGCGCTGGGCCTTCGTCTTCCTGATCGTGGCGACCTTCCTGCGCCCGGCGATTCCGAAGATCCTGCCCACCACCGATCCCTTCATCCTGGCGTTCGGCGGGCTGCTCATCGCGACGGTGGCCTGGATTCGCGGCCGCCCCGACCGCCGCGTGTCCCTCGGGGCGATCGAGTGCGCGATGGCGCTGTATCTGCTGTGGAACGTCAATTCGATTGTGCAGGAGCACGAGTACCGCCCCATCCTGTACCCGCTGTCGGGTCAGGAGCTGGACCTGTGGCGGTATCTGATCATCGGCACCGGCATCCCGTTCGCCACCTACCTGATCTCGCGCATCATCTTTCGCACGCGCGAGTCGTTGCGCTTCCTGCTGCTGACCCTGCTGGCGTGCAGCGCGTACTCGGCGCTGGTGAGCATCCTGCAGTTCCACGGGCCGCGGGCGCTGGTGTGGCCGCGCTACATCGTGCTCGCGCCCGCCTGGCCCGAACGCGCGGTGGGGCTGCCGAATCAACCGGAGGTCAACGGGCTCATCCTGATCGCCGGGTACGTGCTGGCGCTGGTCCTGATCGGCTCCGAGCGGCGCTCCCGCGCGCAGCGCGTCCTGCTCGCGGTGATCGCCGGGGCGTGCGCCTACGCGGTGTTCCTCACCCACACCCGTTCCATCTGGCTCGATTTCGCCGTGGTCGTGGTGCTGGGCATGGTGCTGGGCAAGGGCTATCGCACCGGCTTCGTGGTCACCGCGCTGGGCACGGTGTCGATCATCGCCATGAACTGGACCGACTTCACCAGCTCGGACCGGACATCGGGCGGGGTGACCTCCACCAACGAGGTCTACGACCGGCTCAACGCCAATGCCACCGCGGTCTGGGCTTTTCTCGAAAAGCCGTGGAGCGGCTGGGGTCTGGGCCGTTTCGTGCAGGTCAACACCTACCGGCACCAGCAGTGGTCGCCCGATACGCCGTGGGAGCGCGGTTTGGGCATCCCCGCGCACGAGACCGAGCTGGGCATCCTGGCCGAACTCGGCATCATCGGCCTGCTGCTGTGGTTGACGGTGCTGGTTCTGCTCGCCCACCGGCTGATCACGGCGTACCTGCGCCTGCCGCCGGCCGGGATCACCGGCCGCCCACTGGCTTTCATCGCCGTCACCGCGTTCCTGTCGCTGGCGCTGGCCGGGCTCTTCGTGGATCTGCGCCTGTTCGACTATCCGAGCACGATGGTCTTCGCGCTGATCGGGGCCGCGGTCGGGGCGGCCGATCGCCTCGAGCGCGGCACACCGCGGGATCCGCTCGCCGCGGGCCGGGAGCGCCGGGCGGCGATCCGGGCCCGCAAGCTCGAGACCGCCGCCGCGGATCAGCCCCGGATCGGGGGCACCGAGGTGCGGAACACCCCGGCGTAGAAGTCCACCAGATTCTCTCGGGAAGTGTCCCAGGACAGTTCGCGTTCCACCCGTTCGCGCCCGAGGGCGCCCATGCGCGCGCGCCGGTCCGGGTCGTCCAGCAGGGCGCCGATCGCCGCGGCGAACCCGGCCTCGTCGTTGTCCGGGACGTACACCGCGGCCGCGCCCGCCGAGACCCGCGCCTCGATCAAATCGAAGGAGACCAGCGGCCGGGACATGGCCATGTATTCCACGACCTTGTTCATGGTCGAGACGTCGTTGAGCGGATTCTTCGGATCCGGCGACAGGCAGACGTCGGCGGTCGACAGGCAGGTCTGCACGAACTCGTCCGGCACCCGGCCGGTGAACTCCACGATGTCCGCCACCCCGAGTTCCTTGGACAGCGCCACGAGATCCTCGAAAGCGTCTCCCCCGCCCATGAATACGAAGTGGGTGTCGTCGCGGCCGAGGGTGTCACGCAGGTACGCGACCGCCCGCAGCGCGTAGTCGACGCCGTCCTGCGGTCCCATCACCCCGAGATACGCTCCCAGATACCGCTTTCCGCGCTTGAGCGCGGGATCGGGCGGGCGCGGCACGAACCGGGACAGGTCCGGCGCGCTGCGCACGACCCGCACGCGGTCGGGGGCCATGCCGCCGCGGTCGATGGCGGCGCGCCGGTAGCTCTCGTTGGTGGAGATGACCGCGTCCGCGCAGGCGAAGGTCAGTCGTTCGAGCAGTTTCGAGGCCCGGTACAGCGCGCCCTTGCCGCCGGTGAACCGGGACAGGAACAGCTCGGGGACCAGATCGTGGTGATCGAACACGAATCGCGTTCCGCCGACCCGCAATACCAGCGCGACCAGGAACAGCAGATCCGGCGGATTGCAGGCCTGCACGACGTGCACCGGCCCCTCCCGGCGCACCCGCAGCGCCAGGCGCAGGGTGTGCCACAGCGCGAGGGAGTACTCGCGCAGATATCCGGCCGGGCCGCCGGTGGCCGCGCGCAGCGGGTACCGCAGGATGCGCACGCCCTCGAGGGTGACCTCGGGCTCGCGGTCCGCCTTGGCGCCCATCGGGCAGATGACGGTCACCCGGTAGCCGGCCGCGACCAGCGCGCGGCTCTCCTGCCACACCCGCCGATCGAAAGGCACCGAGAGGTTCTCGACCAGGATCAGAATGTGTCCGCTCATCGCAGCACCACCTCTTCCAGAGCGCGCTCCGCCGCCGCGGTGCTCGCCTGCAGACTGAATTCCGTGTGAACGCGGTCGCGGGCGGCGCTGCCCATCCGCTTGCGGGCCTCGGGATCGGCGAGCACGTCGAGCACCCGCCGGGCGAGGCGTTCGGGATCGCGCGGCGGGACCAGATAGCCGGTCTCGCCCTCGACCACGAGTTCGGGGACGCCGCCGACCGCCGTGCACACCGCGGCCCTGCCCGCGGCCATGGCCTCGAGCAGGGCCATGGGGAAGCACTCCACGCTGTGACTACTGAGGACCACGACGTCCATGGCGCGCAACAGGTCCGCGACATCCGGGCGGGAGCCGGTCAGCAGCACGTGCCCGGTGAGCCCCGATTCCGTTATCCGGCTTTCGATCTCCGCGCGTGCGGGGCCGTCGCCGACGATCAGGAATTTGGCCGTCGGCAGCTCGCGGACCACCAGCTTCGCGGCGGCCAGGAACGTGTCGTGATCCTTCTCCGGGCGCAGGGCGGCCACGATGCCGATGACCGAGTCACCCTGCGCGACACCGAGTTCCGCCGCGGCCCGGCGATCGTCGGCGGGGTCGAAGGCCGCCGGGTCGACACCGTTGTGAATGACGCGAATCTTGGCCTCGGGGTAACGCAGCTCCCGCACCATGTACCGGACCTGAGCGCGCGCCACCCCGAAGTAGGCGGCGGTGCCGCGGTCGAGCAACCGGTCCACCAGCGGCCGGATCCGCCCGCGCGGCTCGATGTCACCGTGGTTGTGCACCCAGACGACCGAAGCCGGGACCCCGGCCAGGCGCGCCGCGATCCGGCCGAGCGCCTCGGCGTTGTAGCCGCGCGTGATCACCACGTGCGGCCGCTGCTCGCGCATGATCCGCACGAGCGCGCGCAGCGCGGGCACGGCCTGGCGCTTGCGATAGCCCAGGGCGCGGGCGGGCACGCCCGCGTCCGCCAGATCACCGAAGAGCGCGCCCTCCTCGCCGATGCACACCGCCGCGGGCTCGAATCGCGTGCGATCGAGCCGGGGCAGCAGTGTGGTCACGTGCCGTTCGGCCCCGCCGACGCGCAGGTCCGGCACCACGTAGAGCACCCGGATCGGAGTCGGGGTCGGGGTCGGGGTCATGAGGTGAGCTCCCGGTAGATGCCGTCGAATCGCCGCCACACCACGTCGATGTCGAATTCCGCCAGCATTCGCTCCCGGGCGGCCGCTCCCAGGCGCGCCCGCAGCGCGTGGTCCTCGATCACCCGGATGAGCGCGCGGGACAGCGGTTCGACCGCGCCCGGCGGCACCGAGATCGCGCAGCGCTCGTCGACGAGATCCGGTATGCCGCCCACCGGGCTGGTGACCACGCACAGTCCCCGGGCCATGGCCTCGAGGATCGCCATGGGCTGTCCCTCCCGGTGCGAGGGCAGCACCAGCACCTGCGAGTCCGCCAGCAGCTCCGGAATCGCCTGCGGGGAAACCCATCCGGTGATCTCCACGCTGTCGGCGATGCCGAGTTCGGCGACCCGCTCGCGCGCCCGCTCGACCGCGCCGTCCCCGGCCACGATCAACCGCGCGGGCAGCGGGCCCGCGAGTGCGGCCGCACGCCAGGCTTCCAGCAGCGTGAAGGTCCCTTTGCGCTCGCCGATCTCGCCCAGGAACAGCACCCGCACCGGCGCGGCGGTGTGCTGGCGCACCGCGGGGCGGGCTCGAACCGCGTTGGACACCACGATGATTCGCGCGGTCGGTGCGATACCGCGCAGCGCCAAAGCCCAGGACTCGCCCAGCGCGATCACGACCGCGGCGCCGCGCAGCGCGTCGCGGATGGCGGCGCGCAGCGGTCCCCGCGCCTCGTCGTAGAACACCCGGAAGTCCGAGCCGTGCACGTGCAGCACGACCGGCACGCGAACCGCGCGCGCGAGCAGTTCGAACAGGTACTTGCGCGGGAAGCTGCCGTACGAGGACAGGTGCAGATGCACCACCGCGGGCCGGCGCACCAGCAACCGGTACGCGTACACGAGCAGCCCGGCCGCGAACGCGGACAGTTTGACCGCCGGGCCGCCGTCGCGATGGGTGGCGACGTGCGCGACGCGCCAGCGCTCCCACAGCGGGGTCGTGCGCATCTCGCGGACGAAGGTCGACACCCCGCCGCGCGTGGTCATGCTCGTGGAAACCCAGAGGGCGCGTTGACCGTTCACGGCGGCGCGACTACTCGGGACCGCGTCCGGCGGTGATCGCCGGAGCCTCGATGGCGGGTACGCGCGCGGTGGCGCCCGGCTCGGTCGCGGACGCCTCGCCGCGCACGTCGATGAGCACCGCACCGAGCACGGCGGCGTCCACTGCGGCCAGTACCCGAATCGCCTTGCGCGCCGGGGCGGTCCGGGCGGTGGCGCGGTCCAGGATCAGCACGGTCGATCCGGCGGCCGCGGCGATCACCTGCGTCTCCACGGCCTCGAGCACCGGGGGCGCCATGATCACCAGGAAGTCCGCGCGCTCGTGCAGCGCGTCGAGCAGGCGGGCGAAGCGTTCGCGGCTCAGCGCGGTGAACGGATCCTCACCGGTGCTGCCCGCGAACACCTCGTGCAGATTCGGCATGGGTGTCGCGGTGAGCACGGCGTCGATGCCGATGCGGCCCGCCAGCAGCTCCGCGACGCCGATTCCGCGCGGATGCCGCAGATCCGCGTGCACCAGGATGGTCCGCACGCCCTGCCGCGCCCGTTCCCGTGCGATCGTGCGCGCCACGGTCTCCACGCCGGGGGTCGAGTCGGGGGCGGTGCACGCCACCGCGGCCCGGGTCACCGGCACGGCCAGCCCCACCGCGGTCACCACCTGCCGGAGGGCGCGATCGCGCGGCGCATCGGACCCGCCCCGCGCCCCCGGCTTCCGGGAATCCCCCGGTACCACCGCGATCGCGGGCACTCCGGCCTTCTGCTCGACATCGTCGGCGGTGCGCAGCCGGCGGGAGAGCGCGCCGGCGACGAGCGCCGCGACGCACCCGAGCAGCAACCCGCCGACGCCGTAGCCGAGCAGGGTCGGCCAGCGCACGGGTTCGGTGCGCACCACCTCCGAACTCAACTGCAGATCGATCAGTTTGTTGGAGGTGTCGGCGTTGATGCGATTGATCTGGTCCTGCATCTGGGTCAGCGACACGTCGTTGACCACGCCGTTGGCGGCCCGGATGTCGTCGAACGGTTTGCGCACCGCCGCGATGGCCGCGTCCTGGGCGGCGCGCAGACTGGCGTTGATCTCGTCGCGGAAGGCCGCGCCCGCCTTCTGCGCCGCGTCCAGCGCGGTCCCCGCGGTCGCGGCGGTGGCCTCGATGAACAAAATGGGGCTGGAGGCGACCGTGCGGGCCTGCAGACTCACCGCGTCCGGAACACCGGTCACCGCTTTGAGTTTGGACTGATACGCCGGATCCTCGAAGTACTGCGCGTACCCGACCGAGAGCACCGCGTCCTGATCGGGTGCGCGGTTCGGCGAGCCGACCGTAAGGGCGATGCGATTGGTGTACGTCGGCTGCAGATCGCGAACCGAGACCGCCGCCAGCGCCAGCGCCGCCGCGGTGACCACCAGCACCAGCCAGGCGCGACGGCGGATGCGAATGAGGTGAACTGCTGTGGCACTGTTCAATTCGGCTCCCTGGAAGCTAGGGGCTCGGCACCGACGGATATCGCGTCCGGCGACGCGCCGTTACGCCGGCCGGTGCGCGCGGCCGCCAGGCGCAGGACCGCGCGCGGCGCCTCGGGCGCGAGGGCGCACAGCACGAGCGCGTAGATGATCACGAACACGACCGCGTCCAACAGCAGGGCTCCGATCCCGGTGAGCAGCGGGCGGGTATCGGCTTGCAGCACACGGTGTTCGAGGAACCAGGTCGCGGCCAGGGCGAGACCGGCGGCGGGCAGCGGCGGGCCGATCGCGCGGATCAGGTCACCGATCCGCACGCCGATCACGGTGCGCGCCAGCCCGATCACCACCACCCCGACCGCCAGCGCGGTGGCCGAGGTCGCCAGTCCGACGCCGATGAGCCCGTACAGCCGCACCAGCACCAGCAGCAGCCCGATGCCCAGCACGAGCTCGATCGCGGTCTGCCAGTTCAGCAGTGCGGTGCGGCCAGCGCCCTTGATGGCCTCCTCGCTCACGCTCATCCACGCCTTGCCCAGGCCCAGCCCCGCCATGGCGACCACGACCAGCCCGGCCTCGCGCCACCGCTCACCGAAGACGATGACCACCGCGGGCTCGCCCACGGCCACGATCAGCCCGCACAGCGCGGCCGCGCCCGCCGTGGTGAGCCGGATGGCCCGCAGATAGGCGGCGGCCAGGCGCGGCGCGTCCCGTTCCTCGGCGATCCGGGAGAAGGCCGGAAACAGCGAGAACGCACCGACTTCCACGATGAAGCGCACCGGGATCTGGGCGATGCGCTGGCCGTACCGGTAGTGCCCGAGTGCCGCGGCGCTGAGCCCGCGACCCACCACCGCGGCCTCCACCGTGGTCTGCACCCGCGACCCGAGCATGTTCACCACCACCGGGGATCCGAATCGCGCCAGCTCCCGCCAGATCCGCATCGAGGCGCGGCCGCGCCCGGGCCGCCAGCGCGCCAGCCACCACACCGCGAGCACCCACATCGCGTAGGAGGCGTAGGTGCCGATCACCAGACTCCAGACCCCGAACCCCAGCGCGGCCAGCGTCACCGACACCGCGCAGAAGCTCACCGAAACCGCCGGGCCCACAATGATTCTGCGCCGCACGCTGAATTCGCGCTGCAACAGCGCCTCGGGCACGTTGGTCAGCGCGAACAGCAGCAGGAAGCCCGAGGTGGCCGCCGCGATGAGACCGATGGTCTCGTCGTGGAACACCGTGCCGATGACCGGGGCCGCGGCCAGCGCAAACAGACCAACTACCAGCCCGTTCAGCAGCGAGGCGCGAAAGACCGTGTCGGCGGCGTCCGCGACCTCCTTCTCCCGCTGCACCAGTCCCGACCGCAGCCCGCCCTCCACGAAGGTCGTCAGCAGCATGGTGAGCACGGTGCCCGCGGCGAAAGCGCCGACCTCGGCCGGGCTCAGCAACCGTGCGAGCGCGACGGTCTGCCCCAGGGAGACCAGTTCGCCGAAGATCAGTGCGCCCGCCGATGCGGCGGCGACCCGGCCGATCTTGCCGGTGAGGCTCTTCCCCGGCGGCGGTTCGCCCGCCCCCGCACCCGCCCCGCCCGGATCCAGCGGCGGGGATTGCGGCGGCGGAAGTCCGAAGCTACCCATGCTCGATATGCGATCGTTCCAGCAGCGCGAACAACCGCTCGAAGCCCGCCCTGCTCGCGGCGACCTGCTCATCGGCGCCGGCCCGCAACGGTTCCCGGACCTCCTCGGCCTCGTCCCATGCCGCGCGCACCGCCGCGGCGAGCAGCTCGCCCAGATCCGGGTCGTCGAGGTGGATCAGTCGGACGCCGCCGCCGAACATCTCGGCCAGGCCCAGGAATTTGTCGTCGTAGTACTCGGTCGAGGTCAGGGCCACGACCGGGATCCCCTGGCTGAGCGCGAAAACCGCCAGATGGTATGCGCCGGTGACGAGTACGCGACAGCGCGCCACCCGCTCGGCGACGTCGCCGGGCCGCACGAACCGGCCCGGCGGCGCAACCGGGTCCGCGCTGGCACGCACCAGCGGCAGGGTGGTCGCGCGATCCGGGGAGCCCGGGGTCTCGGCGATGATGAGCGGCGCCAGGCGCGCGCCCAGCTGCGCGGCGGACGTCCGGACCACCTCGCCGACCCGATCCTGGGCCGCGGCGGCCACCGGGGCGTAGCGCGCGACCCGCAGGCACACCCCGATATCGGTGCCCAGCTCGACTTTCCGGGCCGCGACCGCGAGTTCTATGGCATCGTCACCGGTAACGGCGAACGCTTCCGGCGGCACGCCGAGCGCGGCCAGCAGCTCCGGTCCGCGCCTCCGCTCACGTAGCGCGATGAACGGCGTTTTCGCCAGCACCTGCGCCGCGCGGTCGCGCAGGCGCGCATCGCGCAGCGGACCCAGGCCCTGACCGACCAGGGCGGTGGGAATGCCCGCGTCCCTGGCGTAGTCGAGCAATTCGAGCACCCGGGTGGCCTGCGGTACGTCGGCATCGGTCAGGTATCCCCCGCCCAGCGCCACGACCAGATCGGCTTCGCGCACGGCCCGGGCGGCGCCCGGATGCCGCGCTTCGATCCGCGTGCCGACGGCCGCGACGGCCTCCGCACCGGCCGCAGCCGCGACCGGCTCCGCACGTGATCGATTGGCCCGCAATCGATCTCGAACCTCGATCGCCCGGGGCAGAAACCACGCCCAGGCGCGCAGGCGCGTGATCTCGACCGGCCCGGCGACCGTGGGACCCAGGCGCGCGGCCAGGCGCGCGATCGGGCCCGGCGCACGCCAGGGATCGGCCGCGCCGACCGTGATCCCCACCGCGCCCGGGAAATACGCCGAAACCAGCGCGGGCGCTTCGGTCATGATGCCGATGCTCGCGCCCGGCCACCGGGCCCGCAGCCGGCGCACGGTGACCTCGAGCATGGCGAGATCACCGTAGTTCCGGAGCCAGTACTCACTGTTCTCGATGAGAATGCGATGTCCGGCGCCCCCGCACGGCAGTCCGGTTCCCATGTCGACCTCCCCCGGTCATACAACGGGCCCACACGGCTGCGACCGGCTTTCGTTGCACGCCAACGGTATCTCAATTAGCCACACCCGCAGCGCCTTTGCAACTCGGATGCGATGCCGCCCGGCGGATTCCCGGTTTCCGAGCCGTGCGGCGGGAACTTCTCCGGTAGCGTCGGCCCCATGCCAGCAGTCGGCGCGGTCCGCGGTTCCGCCCGCCGCCGGGTGCGCCTGGGGCCGGTACTGGTGGCGGGGCAGCTGGTCACCCTGCGCGAGACCCGGCTCGCGGACTTCCCGCACTGGCGCGAGATCCGGCTGCGGGACCGGGAATTCATCGAACCGTACTGGTACACCTCCGCTTTGACGTGGGAGGAACGCCATTCCCGCGCCTGGTGGATCCGCGAGCGCCTGCGCCAGGGCCGGGCGCGGCTGACGGGCCGGGCGCTGTCGCTCAGCGTGCTGGTGAACGGGGAGTTCGCGGGCCAATGTCAGCTCGCCCCCATCGATCTCGCGCAGCGCACCGCCGAACTGGGACTCTGGATGGACGGCCGGCGGGCCGGGCACGGCGTGGGTACCGTGGCGGGCGCGCTGGCCACCGATCACGCGTTCGGCGAGCTCGGCCTGCACCGCGTCACCGCCCCGGTGTGCGTGGGCAATCGCCGGGCCCGCCAGGCCGTCATCCGGGGCGGAATGTCGCTGGAGGCCACGATGATTCGAGCGGTCGACGTGAACGGCGCGCGCAAGGACCACGAACTCTGGGCGGTCCGCGCGGGCGATGCCCCGCCCGGCGGCTACGTCGCGGCACTGCTCGCGGCCGGGGTCGCCACCGCCCGCCCCGCGCCCGCCGCGATCTCGGTGCGCACCCGGCTCGCGGCGAGCGCGCGGGCCCTGCGGGCCGCCGCGCCCGGGGCGGTGGTCGTGGTCGCGACCCGCTACCTGCTCGGCACGCCCTGGCGAGCCCGCACCGGGACAGGCGAAACCCGCCTGCCGCAAACACTCTCGGGCCGCGACGCCGCGAACCGCCCGGTCCTGCTGCGTCAACCCCCCGCGCGGCGTTCCCCGCGCACCGTCCACCGGCGGCACGCCTACGACGTCTGCGCCGCGGGCGAGCCGATCGGCCGCCTGCACCTGGACCTGAGCGGGCCCAACATCGGTCTCACCCTCGACTTCGATTCCGGCACACCGCGGCCCGGTGCGGCGGCCGCGGTAACACTGCTGCTGAACCACGCGATCGACCAACTGCGCGGGGAACGGGTGGAGACCCTCATCGATCCGGCCGCCACCCATCTCTCGGCCATCGCCACCGCGGGCGGACTGCGGCGCGAAGGCGTCCTGATCGCGGCCCGGCGCGGCCGTGACGGCGACTTCCACGATGTCGAGCTGTGGGCGGCGACGAGCGAGAAGCCATCGCGCACAACCGCATACGAATAGGTAAAGTCCCGGATAGCACGACCGCGGGGGCGGGCGGTGCGGTGACTCTAGGAGCGAACGTTGGGTCTGAACGTCGTCATGATCGCGACCTATCCGCTGGAACCGGGACGCATAGTGGGGGGCATCGAGTCGGTCACCAGCACACTGGTCCCCGCCCTGGCCGCCCGCCCGGAGATCGAGCGGCTGACCGTGCTGTGCTTCCACACCGGCCCCGAGCCGGTCCCCGATCGCCGCGAGGGACCCAAGGTCGAGATCCGCTTTCCGCGCGGACAGCGCCGCCTGGCGGTGGCCACCCGCTCGTACCTCGATGTGCGGCGGGCGCGGGCGATCATCGCCGAACTGGCCCCGGATGTGGTGCACGCGCACGAGATCGGTGTGCGCGGCGACATCGCCACCCAGGTGAGCACGCACACCGTGGTCACGGTGCACGGGCTCGTGCACCGCGAGACCGAACTCCAGGCGCGCGCGAGCGCCAAGGAACGGGTGCGCTATCACCTCGTCGCCGCCATGGTGCGCCGGGTGCTGCGCCGGGCACGGGCGGTGGTCTCCATCTCCGACTACGACGCCCGCGCGCTGGGCGGCCTGGTGCGCGGGGAGCACGTGAGCATCGCCAATCCGACGGCGGCGGAATTCTTCGCCCTGTCGCCCTCCGGACCCACCGAACCCCGGCTGCTCTTCGCGGGCGTGCTCTCGCCGCGCAAGAACCCCGAGGGGCTGCTCGACGCGTTCGCGCCGGCGGCCCAGCGGGTTCCCAAGGCCGTGCTCGCGGTGGTCGGCCCGCAACCGGATCCGCACTACGCACGCGAAATTCGCGAGCGTGCCGCCGGGCTGGGGCTCGCGGACCGGGTCGAGTTCGTGGGCATGGTGGACAACGATCGGCTGCGCACCGAGATCACCCGGGCCCGCGCGGTGGTGCTGTTCTCCCACGAGGAGACCTCACCCACCATCCTGGCCCAGGCCATGGCGGCCGGGAAACCGGTGCTCGCGGCGCGGGTCGGTGGCATCCCGGAAATGGTGTCCGACAGCGAGAGCGGATTCCTGATCGAGCCCGGGGACGCCCCCGAACTCGCCGACCGCATGGTGCGGGTGCTCGAGGATCAGGACCTGGCGCTGCGGCTGGGCGCCCGCGGACACCGCATCGCCCGGGAGAAGTTCGACCCCGACGCGGTGGCCCGGCGCACCGTCGAAACCTACCTGCGGGTGGCCGGCCGGTAGGTCGCACACCAGCCCGTCCCATCGCGAAAACATCGGAGCAACAGATGGATTGGACCGGAAGAACCGCACTGGTGACCGGCGGGGCCGGGTTCATCGGCTCACACCTGGTCGAGCTGCTCGTCGCGGCCGGGGCGGAGGTGACGGTGCTGGACACCTTCGCCACCGGCAGCCGCGCGAATCTGACCGCGGTACAGGACGCGATCACGCTGCGCGAGCTGGACATTCGTGAACTGGACTGGGCCGAATACCTCACCGCGCACCCGGCCGAGTTCATCTTCCACCTGGCGGCCAACGCCTACGTGCCCCCGTCGGTGACGGCGCCCGCCGCCGACTACGAACTCAATTTCGCCACCACCTTCCGGCTCCTGGAAGCCCTGCGGGTGCTGAGCTGGCCCGGCAGGCTGGTCTTCGCATCGAGCGCGGCGGTCTACGGCAATTCGGTTCGCGTACCCATCAGCGAGGCCGACCCCACCGTGCCCATCTCCCCCTACGGGGTCGGAAAGCTCGCGGCCGAACGCTATCTCGCGGTGTTCGCCGAGCTCTACGATCTGAACCTGGCCTCGGTGCGCTTCTTCTCCGCGTTCGGCCCGCGCCAGCGCAAACAGGTGGTGTTCGATCTGCTGGCCAAGCTCGATCGCGACCATCGGCGCATCTTCATCCACGGTGACGGCACTCAGGTCCGCGATTTCCTCTACGTCGAGGACGCGGCACGCTCGGCCATGATCGTGGCGGCCAACGCACCGCTGCGCGGTGAGGCGTACAACGTCGGCGCGGGCCGCGAGTACACCATCGACCAGCTCGCCAAATCCCTGTGCGGCATCACCGGTTTGGATCCGGAGCTGGACTACAGCGGGTCCAATCGCCCCGGCGATCCCGAGCGGCTCGTCGTCGATATCACCCGGCTGCAAGCCATCGGCTATCAGCCGCTCGTGGACTTCGACCTGGGCTTGACCCGGACTGTAGCCTGGTACTCGTCCTTGACCGGAGCGACCTGGCAGTAGGGCGATGCGCGAAAGCCGTTGGAAGGTCTGCGTCACCGCGGGCGCGGTGCTGCTGTCCCTGCTCATCGCGTGCACGCCCGCCCCGTCGCCGCCGGTGGACCGGTTCGTCGGCGATTTCGAGACGGGCAATTTCGATCAGTGGGCAAACTGCCAGAACGTCGCGGTCAGCAGCACCCCGTGCGCCGACTACACCGATCCCACCGACAGCATGCGGGTGGAGACCTCGGTGGTGCGCCAGGGCGAGTACGCCGCGCGCTTCCAGGTCGGCGCGGGCGACACCCCCGACCGAATCTGTTGCGGCGCACGGGCCGAGGTCAGCGGCGAGGACGCCACCCGCGCCGACGAGGGTGACGAGCGCTGGTATCAGTGGAGCACCCGGTTCGAGCGCGGTTTCCCCGCGGACCGCGGCTGGACCGTGCTGTCGCAGTGGCACGCCGAGGAGGATGGTTCGCCGCCGCTGGCCATCGCGGCCGGTCCCACCAACGTCAGCGAGAACCACTGGGGCATAGTCATTTCCACCTGGAACGCACCGGGCGACGCGGGCCCGACCTACACCCCGTGGAGCATGCAGCTGGTGCCGGACGTGTGGAACGACATCAAATTGCACGTGAAGTGGTCCGCGCGTGACACGGACGGCTATGTCGAACTCTGGCTGGGCGGCCAGCGCCAGACCTTCGACGCCTCACCCTGCGCCGGGCAGCTGCGCTGCTCGATTCGCACCCTCATGCCGAACGGCGGCGGCGTCTACTTCAAACAGGGCTACTATCGCGACGCCGGCATCACGCCGCTCGGCGCGGTCTATCATGACGGATTCTCTGCGGCGCTCTCGGAAGACGCGCTGGCGCCGCTGTAGGCCGGATGACGGCCGCGACCAGCAGGCGCAGATCACCCAGCGGCGTCCAGTCCCGGAGATAGGCCAGGTCGAAATCCCGAATCTCCTCGCGCGTAGGCGGATTCGCACCGTGCTCCAGGCGGGGACCCAAGCCGGTGATCCCGGGTCGCACCACGCCGTCCCGAACCGGATGCCGTGACGGCTCCGGTCCGCGCCGCAGCTGCGGGCGCGGGCCGACGATGCCCATCCGGCCGGTCAGCACGTGGAAGAACTGCGGCAGCTCATCGAGCCGGAGTTCGCGAATCACCCTGCCGACCGGTGTGATTCGCGGATCACGGCGCGGTCCGGCGGGTAATCCGCGCACCCGGCGGACACCGAGCAGGACATCGATATGGGCGTCGGGATCGACGTACATGCTGCGGAACTTGAGCATGAGAAAGGGCCGCCCGTCGGGACCCACCCGCGGCGACCGATGGAACACCGGTCCGCGGCTACCCGCCTTGACCGCCACCGCGAGCGCGAGCAGCATCGGCGCGAGCGCCAGCACGGCCGCCAGCGCGAGACAGAAGTCGAAGACGGCCTTGAACTTTCGCCGACCCGGCGCCGCCGGTCCGGGCGTGCGCCGTCCGGGCGATGACGCGTGTTCGGACATGAGAGACCACACCTCCCCCACGGGAGAACTGGGTTCCGATCCCCACTGATCAGTTCCATCCAACGGGCCGAGCCGGGAACCCCTGCAACCGCCGGCGCCCATGCCGACCACCGGGGTCGCCGACTTCTTCGATGACCAGAAGCCGAATGTTACACACCCGGGTCGGCGCCGTTAGCGAAACCTGTGTGACAACAAAGTCCCCCGAAGGTTGCCGATAGCATCGCAACCGGTTTCCCGCTTGTTTCCCCGCATTTCCCCTATTCGCAAAATTGCAGGTTATGCATTGCCCACCCGGCCGGGTTCATGGTGCGTAACCCTTGATTTGCAATCCCCGAGGGATAGCCAACCGAACGCCCCGTTCTGCGACTCGCAGAAATTCAGTACCCGGCGCCGGGTCACCGCACCACTGAGCCCACGGCCGCGGTCAATCCTGTTGTAACGTAAGGCCGGATCGCGCCGACCTCAGTTCAGCCGGTACAACAGTCGGCCGATCGCGGTGAAAGGTGGGGTTTCGCGTGCTATGTCGTCTTTGCGAGTCGGACCGATTGATCAGCGTGCTGGATCTCGGCGCGACACCACCCTGCGAGAAATTTCTCACCGCCGCCGAACTCGATCTTGCGGAACCTACTTTCCCGCTGCATCTGCGCCTGTGCGAGAACTGCCTGCTGCTGCAGATTCCCGCATTGATCACCCCCGAAGAGACATTTACGGAATACGCGTATTTCAGTTCCTATTCCGAGAGTTGGGTACGGCACGCGCGGCTGTTCGTCGCCGACGCGGCGCGCCGCCTGGGCCTGGACGCCGAGTCCCTCGTGATCGAGGTGGCCAGCAACGACGGTTACCTGCTGCGGCACGCGGTCGAGGCGGGCATCCCCTGCGTGGGGATCGAACCCTCGGTGAACGTCGGCGCCGCCGCCCGCGACCGGGGCGTCCCCACCATCACCGCGTTCCTGGACGAGGATCTCGCGAAGCAGGTCCGAGCCGAGCACGGCCCCGCGGATCTACTGGTGGCCAACAACGTCTACGCGCACATCCCGGATCTGCTCGGCTTCACCCGAGCGCTGCGCGTCCTGCTCGCCGACGACGGCTGGCTCTCCATCGAGGTGCACCACGCCCTCGAGCTGGTGACACACGGCCAGTTCGACACGATCTACCACGAGCACTTCCAGTACTACACCGTGCTCTCGGCCCAGCGCGCGCTGGCCACCGCCGGGCTCACCGTGGTCGACGTGGAACTGCTTGCCACACACGGTGGTTCGCTACGCATCTGGGCCCGGCCCGACGGCGTCGCCGAGCCCGGGCCGCGGGTCGCGGACGTGCTGCGCCGAGAGGCCGAGGCCGGACTGCACGCGGTGGCCGGCTATCTCGAGCTGCGCCCGCGCACCGAACTCGTCCGCCAGGAACTGCTGCGCTTCCTGCTGGCCGCGCGCGCCGCCGGACAGCGCGTGGTCGGCTACGGCGCCCCCGGCAAGGGCAACACCCTGCTCAACTACTGCGGCATCCGTCCCGATCTACTCGAGTACACGGTGGATCGAAATCCCTACAAGCACGGGCGATTCACCCCCGGCACCCGCATTCCCATCCACGCACCCGAGCGCATCGACGCCGATCGCCCGGACGTGGTGCTGGTGCTGCCCTGGAATCTGGAAGCGGAGATCACCGCGCAGCTGCACCGGGTGCACGAGTGGGGCGGCGAGCTGATCTACCCGCTTCCGACCCTGCATCGCGGGCAGCTCGCCGCGTCGAATCATGCGGAGAGGCAAGCGAAGTGAAGGTAGTACTGTTCTGCGGCGGCTACGGCATGCGCATGCGCAACGGGACCGAGGACATGATCCCCAAACCCATGCAGCTGGTCGGCCCGCGCCCGCTGATCTGGCACGTCATGCGCTACTACGCGCACTACGGGCACAAGGACTTCGTGCTGTGCCTGGGCTACGGCGCCTCGCACATCAAGAACTTCTTCCTGACCTATCAGGAATCGGTCTCCAACGACTTCGTGATCCGCGGCGGCCAGGTCGAGCTGCTGCACTCCGATATCAGCGACTGGACCATCACCTTCGTCGACACCGGCGTGGAATCGCCCATCGGCGAGCGCCTGCGCCGGGTGCGTGCGCACCTCGACGGCGAGAGCCACTTCCTGGCCAACTACGCCGACGTGCTCACCGATGCCCCGCTCGACACCATGATCGGCGACTTCCGCGCGTCCAAGGCGGCGGCGGCCATGATGATCGTGCCGCCGCAGTCCTCCTTCCACTGCGTGGACGTGAATTCCGCGGGCGAGGTCAAGAACATCACCCCGGTCTCGCGCCTGCCCATCTGGGAGAACGGCGGCTACTTCGTGCTCACCCCGGAGGTGTTCGACCACCTGCCGCCCAACGGCGATCTGGTCGAGGACGCGTGCGGGGCCCTGGCGGCCCAGGGGCGGCTGTTCGGCTACCAGCACAACGGGTTCTGGAAACCCGCCGACACCTTCAAGGAACGCGCCGAACTGGACGCGGGCTACCACTCGGGCGACCGGCCGTGGATGGTCTGGGAACGAGCGGGCGCATGAGCGCACTCGGGACCGCCACCACCATCACCGTCGAAGGAGCATGACCATGCGCGTACTCGTCACCGGCAACCAGGGCTATCTGGGCACCGTCATGGTCCCCGAGCTGGTGCGGGCCGGACACGAGGTGACCGGCCTGGACAGCGGCTTCTTCGCCGAGTGCGTCCTGGGTACCGCCCCCGCGCCGCCGCCGCAGCTCCGGGTCGACCTGCGCGACGTGACGGTGGACCAGCTCGCCGGATTCGACGCGGTCGTACACTTGGCCGCCCTGTCCAACGATCCGCTGGGCGCACTCACCCCGCGCATCACCTACGACATCAACCACACCGCCTCGGTGCGGCTGGCGCGTCTGGCCAAGGACGCCGGGGTACAGCGGTTCCTGTACGCATCCACCTGTTCGGTCTACGGGGCCGCGGGCAGCGACCTGGTCGCCGAAGACGCGCCGCTGCGCCCGCTGACCCCTTACGCCGAGTCCAAGGTGCGGGTCGAGGACGACGTCGCGGCCCTGGCGGATTCCGGCTTCACGCCCGTGTTCCTGCGCAACGCAACGGCTTTCGGATTCTCGCCGCGACTACGCGCGGACATCGTGCTCAACAATCTCGTCGGCTACGCGGTGCTCACCGGCGAGGTGAAAGTGCTGTCGGACGGCACCCCGTGGCGGCCGCTGGTGCACGCGCGGGACATCGCCCGCGCCTTCGCCGTCTGCCTGACCGCCCCCGCGCCGGCCGTGCACTGCCGGGCCTTCAACGTGGGCGCCGAGACCAACAACCTCACCGTCGCCGAGATCGCGCAGGCCGTGGTCGCGGCGGTGCCCGGCTCCCGCCTGGTCATCACCGGCGAGAGCGGCGCGGATCCGCGGTCGTATCGGGTCGACTTCGCCGCCGCGCGCCGGGAATTGGGCTTCGAGGCGAGCTGGGACATTCCCGCGGGCGCGGCCGAGCTGGCACACGAGTACACCGCGCGCGGACTCACCGCGGACGGCTTCTTCCACCGCTTCACCCGCCTGGCGCACCTGACCGCGCTCAAGGACGCGGGCGTGCTCGACGACGACCTGCGCCGCAGCAGAATCGAGGCATGAATGGCCGCGGCGCAGCGACGCGCGAGCGGACCCCAACACGGATCAGGATCCCAGGCCGAGGGCGGCGAGCAGCTCTTTCCACGAGGCCGCCGACGCGTCGCGATCGGAGACCGCGGTCACCGGCTGCGGCCAGGCGATGGCGAGATCCGGATCGTCGTAGGCGATGCTGATGTCCTCGCCCGGATCGTGCGGGCGGTCGATGCGATAGCAGACATCGGCGACCGGGCTCAGCGCCTGGAATCCGTGCAGGAAGCCGGGAGGCACGAACAGCGTCCGGAAATCGGTGTCATCGAGCAGGAACGATTGCTGCGCACCGAAGGTCGGCGAATTCGGCCGCATGTCCACCAGCACGTCGTGCACCGAGCCGTGCGCACACCTCACCAGCTTGGCTTCGCCGCGCCCGGCCCGGCCGTGCATCCCGCGCACCACGCCCCGGTGCGACCGCGACTGCGAATCCTGGATGAAGGTCGCGGCCAGCCCGGGCCTGCCCACGAAGTCGTCGAACTCGTGCGCGTCGAAGGTCCGGGTGAACAGGCCGCGGCCGTCCCGGTGGGGTTGCGGGGTCAGCACCAGCACGTCGGCGAGCGCGGCCTGTTCGATGAGCACCCCGCTATCGTGCCATGGGCGCGCCGGTGACGCGGGGATGCCGCGGCTGCGGCGCACCGAGCCCGGACCGCGTGCTGGATCTGGGCAAAATGCCTGCGGCGGACTACTTTCCGGGGCCGGACGAACCGGCGGGGGCCGCGCCGGGCCGCGAGGCCGGGCATCCGCTGGCCATGGATCTGTGCCGAGCGTGCGGATTGGCGCAGCTCGCGGACGACGACACCGTGACCGATGAACCGCGCGGCATCGAGCCGCGGGCGCTGCGCGACCAGGCCGCCGACGCGCTGGCCCGGGTCGCAGGTGCCGGTTGGCTGCGCGGGCGCACCGTGCGCGAGTTCGGTAGTCCGCACGGCGGGAGCTGGCTGCCGCTGCTGGCCGAGCGCGGCTTCACCGCCACCGGCGAGCCCGCCGACGTGGTGGTCGACTGCTTCGGCATCATGCACGAACCCGACCAGCGGGCCGCCTTCGCGCGCCGCGCCGCGGCGCTGGCCCCGGACGGCGTCCTGCTGCTGCAGTTTCACGCGCTGCACGCGATCGTGGCCCAGGGCCAGTGGAACGCGCTGCGGCACGGGCACTTCGCGTACTACTCGCTCGCCGCGCTCACCCGGCTGCTGGCGGACGCCGGCCTGCGGGTGGTCACGGCCTGGGAATTCGACCTCTACGGCGGCACGGTGCTGGTCGCCGCGGTCCGCGATCCAGCGACGGCGCCCGGACCCGGCCGACCGATGCCGGGCCGAGCACTGCCCGACCACCTCGCGCCCGACCGGGCCGTGACCACACTGCTCGAAACCGAGGCCGGAGTGCTGGCGACCGCGTCCGGCGCACCGGATCTCGCCGCCGTCCGCACACTGCAGACCGCGGCCGACGCCCAGGCGAACGCCCTGCGCCGCTGGCTCGAGCACGAGAAGGCCGCCGGGCGAACGGTGTACGCCTACGGCGCGGCCTCGCGGGCGGTCGCCCTGCTCTATCTGGCGGGGGTGAGCCGCGCGCTGCTGTGCGCGGTAGCGGATGCCTCACCCGGCAAGCAGGGCCGTCGCATGCCCGGCACCGACGTGCCGATCATCACACCGGCGGAACTGCTCGCCGCGCGACCCGACCGAATTCTGCTCACGCTGCCCGACCTCGTGCAGGAGGTCCGGGCGCAGTGGCCCGAACTGGACGGGAGGTGGGTCGTCACGGTACCCGACTCGTAGTCTCGGCAGCCGGCTGAGGACCGGTGGTGAGGACGTCGGGCACTTTCGCCGCGACGTCCGGATGCATGTGGGGAATTCTTTACACGCGTAGTGATTACGAACGCAACACCTGATGAGGGAATAGGGGAACAGATGAAAGGCTCGAAGCAGCGCGCGACCGCGCGCACGATGGCCGTGGCAGCGGCGATCGGCGTCGGACTGATGCTGGGCACGAGTATCTCGGTGGCCGGAATCGACAGCAGCAATTCGATCGTGGACCGCCAGGAGCGCACGGTGGAGGCCATCGCCTCCGATACCCGGATCGACTTCGTCCCGCCGCTGGACGGCAATCCGCTGACTCGCGAATGGTTCCACAACGGCAAGGCGAGCTTCCGGGTGTCGGGCCCGAAGGCGGACGACTGGTCCGGGCAGCTGACCCTCGGGTACCAGGTCGGCTATCCGGCCACGCTCAACGGCAAGCTGCGATTCCAGTGGTGGACGCCGAATCTCGGGGTGGAGATCGGCACCGATCCGGGTGTGACCGTGAACAACCTGCTGCCCCAGGCCGGCGTGGAGCTCGATGTCGGCTTCGGCCCCGGGATCCAGACCGTGGAGGCGGCCAGCGGTGAGGTCTCGGGCACCGACGGCTTCATCCAGATGTCGGGCTTCCACGGCACGGTCAGCGGTGTGGTCGGGCAGGTCACCATCCGGCCCTGGGTCAAGATCGTGAGCAGCAACGGCGACACCGTGATCACCTACGGACCGCTGCGGTCCATCTAGCGGCCTCGGGTCACAGGTTCAGATGCGGCTCCGGCCGGCGCGAGCGCGCCGCCCGGAGCCGCAGCCGTTCCACCGCGGAGCGAGCCAGGCGCAGATCACCGCCCAATACGATGGCGCGCCCGAGCAATTCGGGATACTCCGCACCCATTCGATGATGGAAACGCAGCGCCTCGCCCAGTTCGCCCAAGCCGGAGGCCGGCGGCGTGGCGGCGCGGGCCGCCAGGTTCTCCGCCATCCCGAAGAAACGGCCGAAGGCGCACACCCGGGCGAACAGGTCCACATCGACCGCGGCGAGCAGATCACCGCGGAAGCCGCCGACGCGGTCGAAGTCCCGGCGCCGGAAGACCGCCGCCGCCGTGGGCCCGAAATCGGCCGCACCGCGCCAGACCAGGGTCCGCAGCAGCGCCCGGGAATCACACGGCCCCAGCAGATTCGACAGCCCCAGATCCGCCCGTTCGATCCGTCCGCCGGCGTCGAGCCGCCGATACCGGGCGGCGCACACCGCGATGCCGTTGTCGCCCATGAGTTCACGCTGTTTGTCCAGCGCCCCGGGCAGCAGCAGCTCGCCCGGGCGCACCACTTTCACCAGGCGGCCGGTGGACAGCCACACCGCCTTGTTCCAGTTCTCACCGGCGGGCAGCACCTCGGCATTGCGCACCACACGCAGTCGCGGATCGTCGAAGGCGCTCGCGATGTCGGCGGTCTCGTCGTGACCGGTGTTGTCCAGGACCACCACCTCGATCTCGGTGTCCTGGTCCACAATCGAACGTAGCGTCGCCGCCAGGCCAGGTCCGGCATCGTGCACCGGAACACACACCGACAGGATGGCCAAGTTTCCCCCTGAGCACTCGCGCGGATTCAGTTGGACCGGCTCGCGGACCGCACCCGCACGAGTTGGCAGACGCGCTCCAAACCCGTTCGGGCATCGTCGATCTGCTCGACAGCGCGTTGCTGCAGGGTATCGCGCAGCTCGGGCGCCGCCGCCCACAGCTCCCGGACCGCGTTCGCCAGCCCGGATTCGAGGTCCTCGGCGTCGAGATGCACCACGCGCAACCCGGTACCGAACATATCGGCCAATCCACTGAACTTGTCGTCGTAGTGCCGAGAGGCCGTTACAGCGACCGCCGGAATGCCCTGCGACAGTGCGAAAACCGCGGGGTGGAACGCGCCGGTGACCAGCACGCGGCAGCGGGCAACACAGCGCGCCAGGCTTTCGGCCGTTCCGGCTCTGTTGTCGATCGGGCGCACCGGCCCGAGCGTGCTGACCCGCACGGCGGCGTCCAGGGCGGTGCGCGCGGCGCCGGACACGGTCGCGCACAGACCCAGTTCCCCGCCGATCTCGGGGCGGCGCAGCCGATATCCGAATTCCACCGCGTCGTCGCCGGTGACCAGCACGCGGTCGGCGGGCACCCCCAGTTCGGCGAGCAGCGGCGGGCCGAAGAGCCGATCACGCACCCCGATGAAATCCACACCCGGCAGCACTTCGGCGGCCCGGCGCAGCAACTCCGGATCCCGCATGGGCCCCAGGCCCTGACCGAGCATGGCGGTCGGAATGCCCAGGCGCTGCGCGTGTTCGAGCAGATTGAGGGTGCGGTGGGCCTGGTAGCGATCCGCGTCGGCCAGGTACTGCCCGCCCTGGGCGATCACCAGCGAGGATTCGGCCACGGCCGCCGGCACCGGCGGCAGCGGCGGCATTCCGGCCACCTCGGGCGCGCTGCCGGTGCGAGCCAGCACCTCCGTGCGCACCCGGGCGCGCACCTCGCGCAGGGTGCCCAGCGGCGCGTCGGTGACGTGCCGCCACCGCCGCACCGCGGGCCCGGTGACCCGGGCGCCCGCCAGTTGATCGAGCTGACCGATGAAACCGCTTCTGCCCCAGTGCCCGCCACCCCCGGCGGGAATCGGCTCGGCCTGCGGCAGCACCGCGCGCAGCAGGTGCGGCTCATCGGTGAGCATGCCGATGCGGGCCCGGCTCCAGCGCTCGCGCAGGCGCTCCACCGTCATGGCCATCAGGGCCAGATCGCCCCGATTACGTAGTGCGTACTCGCCATTGTCGACCAGTACTCGAATTTCCCCGGCACCGTCCCCCGCGCCAGAAGTCCCCACACTCGTCCTTCCGAAGTTCCGGCGTCGCGCCGGTAATTCCCCGCGAAATCTAACCCACGCCGGGAGGTTCGCGCTACACCGAGCCGGGGTTCGCGCTATGCCGCGCCGGGGGGATCGCGCTATACCGAGCAGAGTGCGGTATCAACCACCTCGTCCAGATCGACACCGCCGGTGCGCGCGGCGAGAATATCGGGAATCTGATTCATACTCACCGTGATCGAGCGATCCGCGGTCGCGCCGCCGTATACGAAGGTGCCGTGCATGGTGCCCCCGTGCCCCCAGGCCTGAAGACCACACGAGGTGACCCAGCCGAACAGACCGAGCCCGAATTCCTCCTGCCGCCGCAGATCTCCGCTGGGAACCGTACGCTGCATCTCGGCGAGCTGGGCCGGCCCGAGGACCTGCCCGGACAGCAGCGCCATGAAGAAGCGGTTCAGATCCGCTCCGGTGGAGACCATCGCGCCGTCGGGCAGCCCCCACCCGGGGTCGATATCGGTGACATCGACTCGCGCGTCGCCGAATTGGTGATAGGCGCGCGCGTGCGGTCCGCGCAGCACCTGTTCCACCGGCGCGAGCGGCCAGTAGGTGTCGTTCAGGCCCTGCGGCAGCAGGATGCGCCGGGTCACTTCGACACCCACCGGCACGCCGGTCACGCGGTGCACGAGTTCGCCCGCGAGCAGGTAGTTGGTATTGGAATACTGTGCGCGCGAACCCGGTTCGAACTCCGCGGGCCGGGCCAGGCCGAGGCCGATCAATTCGCCCGGCGGGCGGGCCCGGCGCAGCGCGTCCACCGATTCCAGGTTCAGCTCGCTCAGATAGTCCGGAATTCCGCTGGTGTGCTGCAGCAGATTCCGGACCGTGATGACGGCGCCGTCCCCGCCGGGACCGCGCACCTCCCCCGGCATATACCGTTCCAGTGGTTCGTCCAGCGCTATGCGGCCCTCGCCCGCCAATTGCAGCACGACCGCGGCGACGAAAACCTTGGTATTACTGGCGATTCGCACCTGGGCATCGTCCGGGAATCCCGCACCCGTGCCGAGATCGCCCACCCCGCCGGTGATCCGGAACTCACCGCCGCGCTCGGTGAACACCAGCTGCGCGCCCGGGACGTCACTGCCGCGCACGGTGTCATCGAGCAGCACCCGCAACCGCTCCTGGATCGAACCCGGTTGGGCGGCGCTGATTCCCGTGCCCGTCGCGATCGTCAGCACCGCCGCGGCGCACACGCCGGTCAGCGCGCGGGCCATCGATGATCCGGTACGGGCTCGCATAGGTCCTCCAGGGCACGGGACCGGCGGGGCACCGGCCAGCAGGGCATACGCGCGAGCCCCGGACCGGGTTCGAGCGCTCAGGCGGGGAACAGCGGGCTGACCCACTTACTGCACAGCCAGCGCCCGTCCACGTAATCCATGGACATGGTGATGGTCTGCTGTTCGGTGGTATCGGGCTTGCCCTGCGTCGAGTTGACCAGGGTCATCTCGGCGGTGAGCTCATAATGCGTGGAATTGCCGGAGGTGATCGCGCATTTCGCGTCGGTGCCGCGGGTGTGTTCCGAATCCGCCTCCAGCAGCAGCCGAATCGCGGGCAGCAGCTGGCCCGCCTGGGTCTTCCAGGTTCCGGTGGCTCCGGCCAGCACCTTGCGCTGCCACCCGTCGCCATCGCCGTAGTCGTAGGTGTTCATCAGCAGCCCGTAATCGCAGGCCGCCGCGATGGCCGCGGCCCGGCTCGGATCGGTGACCGCGGGCCCGCCGTCGCCGGCCGCGGTGGTCGAGGTGATCGCGGTGGTCGCGGTGTCGCTGCCGCCGATCCGCAGCCGCAGGGTGCCGGTGCCCAGCCCCACCCCCACGCCCGCGACGAGCACCAGCACCGCGATCAGCGCGACGAGCAGCCACCTGCGGCGGCGACCGCGCGGTGCGGAGTTTTCCTGCGCTGCTGTGGAACCGGGTGAGCCGTGAACGGTCGGCACACCACCCTGGTCGACGGACGCCGGGCCGCGGCGATCCCCGCCGGACGCGAGATACGGCACACCGCTGCCGTGCTGGGCGCTGTTGTACTGAGCGCTGCCGTGCGCGCTGCTGCTGGGGGCGCTCCCGTGCGGGGCGCTCCCGTGCGGAGCTGTGCCGTGCGCGCCGCTCCCATGCCCGGCGCTGCCGTGCGGGACACCGGTTGGTGGTGTTCCGGTCGACGGTGTTCCTGTCCGCGGCCGATCGGCGTACCGCGTCGGCTCGAAGCCGGTGCGCGTCGGTCCGGTCGGCATCGGCCGGGGCCCGGTCGCACCCGGACGCCCGCCGGGGCCGCCCGGCCCGGGCCGGAACGGGCCGGACCCGCCCATCCCCGGCTGCGTGGGTCCCGGTGCGCCGGAGCCGGTTCGGGTGGTGCCGAAGCCCGGATGCGCACCGCCGGTCGCACGGTCCGGCCCGTCGTAGACCCGCACGGGTTCGGCCAGGGCGCGGGCGGCGGCCCGGGCCAGCTCCCCGCAGCTGCCGTAGCGCCGATCCCGGTCCTTGGCCATGGCCCGCGCGATGACCTCGTCGAACGCCATGGACAGGCCCGGGTTTCGATGACTCGGCCGCGGAATCTCGCCGTTGAGATGCCCGTTCACCAGTTGCGCGGTGCTCGCCCCCGGGTACGGCAACCCGCCGGTGAGCATGTGGAACAGCGTGCAGCCCAGGGCGTAGACGTCCGCGCGGTGATCCATGTCCGCGCGCAGCTCGAACTGTTCGGGCGCGGCGTACTGGAAGCTGGCGTACATCTCCCCGGTGCGGGTGAGCTGGCTGGTCTGGTCCAGCGCCTTGGCGATGCCGAAGTCCGCCAGGAACACCCGCTGTTCCGGCCCCCAGGCCAGCAGGATGTTGGCCGGCTTCACATCGCGGTGCAGCACGCCCGCGCGATGCGCGTGATCCAGCGCCGCGGCGGTCTCACCGAGAATCCGCACGGCGTGATCGGGCCGCAGCGGCCCTTCGGCCAGTGCGGCCGCCACATCGGTGCCCTCGATGTACTGCATGGCCATCCACAGCCGGTCCTGCTCCCGCCCGCGCGCGTAGACCGCGACGATGTTGGGATGCGCCAGCCGGGCGGCGGTATCGGCCTCCCGCAGGAACCGCGCGCGCACTTCGGGATTGTCGGCCACGGCGGGATTCAGCAGCTTCAGCGCGACCTGCCGGGGCAGGTCCCGGTCCCTGGCGAGATAGACCTCCCCCATGCCGCCGACACCCAGCAGTCGTTCGATCAGATAGCCCGCGAATGACTGCCCCGGCGCGAGTGTCCTGGCCAAATCCCCACTACCTCCGACTACCGCCTACTGCCGACCACGGTAACGCACAATTGGGTGGACAGCGGTCCCCGGTCGCAGCGTGGGACCGAGCGGAATCGAGGTCACCATGCCGCGTACGTCACGTCGCACATTCCCGCCCCTGTCCCGATATCTGCTGGCCGTAGCTCTCGCCGGGCTCACCGCCTGCGGCGTCGCCGGTCATCCGGTCCCCGCCGAGCTCGACGTCCGCACCCTGGATACGGGCGCGTACCCGGTGGATCGCTATCGCTACGACCAGGACGCGCGCGACAACGGCTCACTGCTCGAGGGCATGCGCATGTCCGGGGCGGTGCCGATCGGACCCGCGATCGACGCGACGCTGACCTCGGGTCGCGGCGGCCGCGTGGTGCTGGACGCCGCCGACGCCGAATCCGGCTTCCTGGCTTCGGATTCGGCAGCGGTGCTCGAACGCCAGGAGCTGATCACCGGCTACGCGGCGGGCAGCGCCGACGCCGCCGATCCGGCCGGGTCCGAGCGGCCCGCCGCCACCACGACCTCGGTCACCGTTCTGCTGCTGCGCTTTCCCGGCGCCGCGGCCGCAAAGCTCGCCGCCCGCGAACTGGAGGACGTCGACTTCGCCGTCGCCGCGGACCAGAACAGGCGGCTGAATCTGACCGCCTTCCCCGACGCCTTCATCCACTGGCGGCCCGGCGTGGCGAACGTCGGAACCTTCATGGCGCACGGGGATTTCGTCATATCGCTGCTGGTGCAGCGGCCGCGCGCCGATGGCGCCGACCTCACCGAATGGGTGCGCAAGACACTCGACGCCCAGGTCCGCCTGCTGGACGCCTTCGCACCGACACCGGCGGAGGACATCGCGGATCTGAAGGTGGATCCGGACAACCTGCTGGCGCGGGTGGTCACGGCCCATCGCGGCTCGCGCACCCCCGACCCCGACTCCTTCGCCGTCTACTCCCCCGTTGCCTTCCTGCACAATTCGGCCGACCAATCCCGCACCGAGCGCCTGTTCACCGACACCGGCGCGGACCGCCTGGCCATCGTGGACGACGGCTCCCTGGTGCGCGCCCGCGACGGCGGCGCGGCGATCAACCTGCTCACCGGACTCACCGGGGTCATCGGCGCGGCGTTCGTCCCCGCCGCCGCCCCCGAGGAACTGCCGGGCGCGAGCTGCTTCCACCGCACCACCGACGATCTGTACCGGTGCTACGTCGCCTACAAACGCTATGTCGCCATCGTCAATTCGGACTCGCACGAGGATGCCCGGCAGAAGGTGAGCGCCCAGTACGCACTCATCGCGAACGCGCTCTGAGCCACCGGGAGCGCAGGCGGATGTGCTCCGCGGTAGCGCGCCCACCTGGGTGAAGTGACTTACACTTGCGCCGCAGGGGCATTGGGGGGCGCCGGGCCGGTGGGATGGCACGGCGCTCGATCGCGGCGATCACATCCGCCGTCGATCCTTCTTCGGACAACCGTGCCCGCAGGAGGGACGTTCGGCATGCGTGATTTCACCCGCAGCAATGCGATTCAGGCCGCGCTGCACGATGTGGTGCCGGGCGGGGCGCACACCTACGCCCGGGGTTCGGATCAGTACCCCGAGCAGATGGCGCCGATCCTGGTGCGCGGCGCCGGGGCACGGGTGTGGGATTGCGACGGCAACGAGTACGTCGAGTACGGCATGGGCCTGCGCTCGGTCACCCTGGGGCACGGATACGCGCCGGTGGTCGAGGCGGTCGCGCGCGCGGTCGCCGACGGGGTGAGCTTCTCCCGCCCCACCGAACTCGAACTGCTCGCCGCACAGGACTTCCTGGAACTGGTGCCGGGCGCGGACATGGTGAAGTTCGCCAAGAACGGCTCGGACGCCACCACCGCCGCGGTGCGGCTCGCGCGGGCGGCCACCGGCCGCCACACCGTGGCCGTATGCGATCAGCCGTTCTTCTCGGTGGACGACTGGTTCATCGGCTCCACGCCCATGAACGCGGGCATTCCGCGGACCCGCACGGTGCGTTTCCGATTCAACGATCTGGTGTCGCTGGCCGACGCGCTCGAAGGCCACCGGGTCGCGTGCGTGGTCATGGAACAGGCCACCGCGCTCGCCGAACCGGCGCCCGGCTTCCTCGAAGGCGTTCGGGCGCTGTGCGATCGGCACGGCGCGCTGCTGATCTTCGACGAGATGATCACCGGCTTCCGCTGGGCCGCCGGTGGCGCACAGGCGGTGTACGGGGTGCGGCCGGATCTGTCCTGCTGGGGCAAGGCCATGGGCAACGGCTTCCCGCTCGCCGCCCTGGCCGGTAAGCGCGAATTCATGGAGCTGGGCGGGCTGCGCACCGACGCCGACCGCGTGTTCCTGCTCTCCACCACGCACGGCCCGGAAACCGGTGCGCTGGCGGCGTTCCGGGCGGTCGTGCACGCCTACCGGACCGAGGATCCGGTAGGCCGGATGGAAGCCGCGGGCCGCGAACTGAGCGCCGGGGTCAACGCCGTCGCGGCCGGACTCGGCATCGGCGAGCACCTGTCGGTGACCGGCCGCCCCTCGTGCGCGGTGTTTCGCACCGCGGACGCGAACGGCGTTCCCGCCCAGTCATATCGGACATTGTTCCTACAGGAACTGCTCGAACGCGGCGTGCTGGGGCAGTCGTTCGTCACCTCGGCCGCCCACACCGCCGCCGACATCGACCTGACCGTCGAGGCCGCCCGCGACGCGGCCGCCGTCTACCGCACAGCGCTCGAACGGGGCAGCGTGCACGGCCTGCTGCGCGGCCGGCCGGTCGCCCCGGCGCTGCGCGCGCGAGCCGAGCCGCGCCGGCTGGCCGACCGCGTCGCGGACTGAACACCCGCCACGAACCGAATCCGCCTCATTCGAGCCAATTCCCGGCGATTGGCGCAGATGTGTCGCAATTCCAGCGCTGACCGACTATTCATGGATTGCGTACCGATGAGGAGAAGCCACGATGCCCACCCACCCCGTCGTAGACGCCCACCTGCACCTGCGGGACGCCACCCGGCCGTGGTATCCCGGCGCAGCCGAATCCGCCACCGCCACCGGCACATCCGGGGCGATCGAGAGCTTCCTGCTCGCCGACTACGAGCGGGCGGCCGGCGAGCTCGAGATCGCCGGGCTGGTGCACGTCTCGGCCGCCACCGCCCCGCACGCCTACCTCGCCGAGACCCGCTGGATCGAGACGCTCGCCGCCGCCGACGCGCGGCCGGTGGCGCTGCTCGGCGGCATCGATCCCGCGCTGTCCGCGCCCGAACTCGTGGATCACCTGGAGCAGCAGGCACGCAGCGTGGCGTTCCGCGGCATCCGCGTTCCGCGCGGGCTGGCCCCGAACACCGCGGCCGCCGAGACCGTCGCCGCCTGGCTCCAGGACCGCGACGCCGTCCTGGATCTGGCGGCCCGGCCCGAAGAGATGCTGGACTGGATCGACTTCCTGGCCGGCTATCCCGCACTGCGGGTGGTGCTCGAACACCTCGGCTCGCCGCACGGCGTGGACGCCGAAGCCAAGGCGGTCTGGCACAACGCGCTGTCGCTGGCCGCCAAGGAGACCCCGTGGCTCTGCAAGCTCTCCGGGCTCGGCGCGATCTGCCCGCACCCGAACCGGTCGGGACTCGAGTACTGGCTCGAGAGCGGCGTACAGCTCTGGGGCTGGCGGCGGCTCATGTTCGCCTCCGAGCTGCCCGCGCCCGGCGGCGCCCACCCGGAACTGCTCGCCATCGTCGATGGCCTGGTCGCCGGTGACGCCACCGATCAGGAGGCGGGCTACTTCTACGCGGGCAACGCCGCCGACGCCTATCGCCTGGGCTAGGGCTGCCAGGGCGTGCGGCGCGGAATCCAGGCGGGAACGCCCGCGCGATAGCGGTCGTAGTCCGCGCCGAAGCGCCGATGCAGGGCCGGCTCCTCGTAGAACCGGACGAACAACGCCTGGACCGCCGCCACCAGGACCCCGTACCAGAGCACGTGGCTGTTCCCGAACAGGAACGCCTGCCCGATGATCAAGAGCACCACCGACAGGTACATGGGATTGCGCACGAACCGGTTCGGGCCGCCGAGTACCAGTTGCTCGGTCGGGGCGATCGGCGCGGGCGTGCCCCGCCCGTCGGTGGCGAACCGGTAGACAGCGGCGAGCAGCACCGGCAGACCGGCGAAGATGAGCAGCACCCCGATCAACTGCAACACGCCCTCGGGATGCAGATCGTGTTCGATGCGCCAGCGGCTGATCAGAAACGGGACGAGGCCCGCGACGGTGCCGGGCACCACCACCGTGAACAACAGGCTGCCCCAGCGGGCACGCGCTGACTGCATGGATTCGCCGATCGTCGCCGGGTCAGGAGGCGGGCAGTTCCGATACCCGGCGGCTGCCGGTCAGTTTGTATTCTGCGCCGACCAGTTCGTACATGCTGATGTATCCGTCCATGTCCTCGGCCGCCGTGTCGCCCCGCACGATCCAGTAGTTGGGAATGCCGAGGGCGGCGTAGACGCGCAGCTTGTCGATCGCCTCGCGCACCTGGGCGTCCTGCGAGACGGCCTCGATGACGGCGAAGATCTGGGCCGGATCGTGCGTGGTGCTGTGCTTGTCCGGTCTGTGGCCGGGGCGGAACACCACGCCGTCGGCCACGAAGTTGTGCTGCCCGGTATCGCCACGGGCGAAGCCGCTGTCGGCCACGTATTGATCACTGGCGCTCTCGTACCCGAACCGGCGCCAGAACTCGAGGACATCGATCACGGACCGGGAGTACCAGAACGTGACGGGCATACGGGTCAGCTCCAATCTGCCGGATCTCAGTTCCCAGGCCCACCCGCGCGGCAGGCCCGGCAGCGAGTCGAATTCGGCGCGGGTGCGCACCCCGGACGGCGGTAGGTCGAGCTGGTGAATCACCGACTTCCTCCTGCGAATCCGACATCGACACAGACGGGGAAAACATATCCGCAGATCGACGCTCGGGACGCTCACCAGCGAATTCGCACGCTCGGCGTGGCGATTCGGACATACAGCGAATACCAGGCATTCGCGTGACGGGGCACACAGATCGATCCGGCGCCGGGTTCCGAATTATCAACTGATTCCGGCAGTTACATCAAACTCGTTGTCACACACAACAACTCGAATTACACCGTGGTGACCATTCCCACAGGGCCGGAAAGCCCGATTTGGTTGAGGGGGCATTTGCGGGTCGGTAAAGTTACCCACCAGTTAGGCACGATGGTGTTCCTACCTCGGCCCGGCTTTCTGCTAAGGGGCCAACCCTTTTCTTCTCGTCCACATCCACCGACGCATGTCGGACGAACAACGTTGCGCACCAACAAGTTCGTTAGGAGGGACGATGGTTTCCTACATCGTCACGGGCGGTACCGGTTTCCTGGGCCGCCGGGTGGTCGCGAGCCTGCTCGAGCGGGACCCGCAGGCCGTGGTGCACGCCCTGGTCCGCGAGGCGTCGGTCGCCAAGCTGCGGGAGATGGCCGAGAGCTGGGGCGCGCCGGATCGCGTCTTCCCGCTGGTCGGCGACCTCACCGCGCCGGGCCTGGGCCTGCCGGTCGACGCCGACGGCAACCGCGAGCTCCCGCGCGCCGACCACGTGGTGCATCTGGGCGCGATCTACGACATGACCGCCGACGAGGACGCCACCTACGCGGCCAACGTTGCGGGCACCCGCGCGGTCATCGAACTGACCACCGAACTCGGCGCGGTCCTGCACCACGTCTCCTCGGTCGCGGTCGCCGGCGATCACAAGGGCAAATTCTTCGAGGACGACTTCGACCTCGGGCAGAACCTGAACTCCCCGTACCACCGCACCAAGTTCGAGGCCGAGAAGCTGGTCCGCGAGAGCCGCGACCTGCGCTGGCGCGTGTACCGCCCGGCCATCGTGGTCGGCGATTCCCGCACGGGCGAGATGGACAAGATCGACGGTCCGTACTACTTCTTCGCCGCCATCGACGGGCTCGCGGCGCTGCCGTCCGAGCTCCCGGTGCCCATCCCGGACCTGGGCTCGACCAATATCGTTCCGGTGGACTACGTCTGCGCGGCGATGGTCGAACTCATCACCAAGCCCGGACTCATCGGCCGCACCTTCCACCTGACCAACCCCGAACCGCAGCCGTTCGGCGACATCTACGCCGCCCTGGCCCGCGCCGCGGGCGCGCCCACCGGCATCGGCACCGTGCCCGGCAGCCACGGCGCCCTGCACGCACTCGGCGCCATCCCCGGCGTGCCCGCCCTGCGGGATCTGGTGCTGGAGCGCTTGGGAATTCCCGCGGAGGTGGCCCCGCACACCGCCTTCGAATCGGTGTTCTCCTCCGACTTCACCCGGGCGCAGTTGCGCGGCACCGGCATCGAGGTGCCCGCCTTCGCCGACTACGCCGACAAGCTCTGGTCGTACTGGCGCGCCAACCTCGATCCCGACCGCGCGCGCCGCCACGACGGCGATCCGCTGACGGGCCGCATCGTCCTGGTCACGGGCGCGTCCTCGGGCATCGGCCTGGCCACCGCGCACGCCGTCGCCGCGCGCGGCGCGACCGTGCTCATGGTGGCGCGCACCCCCGAGGACATCGAGGCCGCGGCCGCGCAGGTGCGCGACCGCAGCGGTGCGGCCCAGGCGTACGTCTGCGACATCACCGATGAGAAGTCGGTGGAGCTGCTGGTCAAGCAGGTGCTCGCCGATCACGGGCACGTCGACTACGCGGTGAACAACGCGGGCCGCTCCATCCGGCGTTCGGTGCTCAACTCCACCGATCGCATGCACGATTTCGAGCGGACCATGGCGGTCAACTACTTCGGCGCGGTCCGGCTCATCCTGGCGCTGCTGCCGTCCATGCGCGAACGCCGCTTCGGGCACTTCGTCAACATCTCCTCCATCGCCGTGCAGACCAAGGTGCCGCGTTTCGCGGCCTACGTCGCGAGCAAATCGGCGCTGGACAACTTCAGCGAGATCGCCGCGGTCGAGAACGCCGACGCCGGAATCACTTTCACCTCGGTCCGCATGCCGCTGGTCCGCACCGCGATGATCGCCCCGACCGATCTGTACCGCTCGATTCCGGTGCACTCGCCCGAGCAGGCGGCGGACCTGGTGGTGCGGGCGCTCGAACACCGTCCCAGCCGAATCGACACCCCCATCGGGACTTTCGCGCAACTCGTCGACACCGTCATGCCGTCGGTGAAGCGCGCCATCCTGCACCAGGGCTTCCGGATGTTCGGCGAGTCCAAGGCCGCCGCCGCCCCCGTCGCGGGACTCACGACCGGCGACTCGAACGCCGAGACCGAACCCGCCGGCCGCAGTCCGCTGCTGGCGCTCGCGCCGATCGTGCAGCCGCTCATGGGCCTGTCCGGCGGGGCCGCGCGCTTCACCAACGCTGTCCCCGGCCTGCACTGGTAGGCCCGAACCGGCCGAACCACACACCCGCACACAGCGATTCGGCCCGGCGGGACTGTTCCCACCGGGCCGAATCATCGGAGGCCGGACCGGAAATGGCAGGCGGGGCTTCAGGTGCGAGCACCTGGAATCTCCCGAGATTCGGGCCCGCCCCGATGCCTATATCCGGTCAGCGGCGAAGTTCGCCGCGGCGACGAAGCTGCCGCCGTAGCTCACGTGCGCGGCCGCGTTGACGCCCGCACCGCAAATGGGATCCCCACCGGTGCACCAGCTTCCGGTACGACCGGCATACCAGCCGGGCACACCCTGACCAGCGGCCTGCATCGCGTCACCGAAGAGCAGAATGGCCGCAACGCGATCACCCAGCTCGCCGGGCAACTGCACCCGGCCGGGGTACCAGCTCACCGCACCGGTGCCCAGCGCCGCGTGCACCACGGCCGCACCCTGCGAGTAGCCGACGAGCACGAAACGCTGATCCGGGCACGCCGCCGCCTGAGCGGCCAAGTGCCCCACCAGATTCGCGCTCCCCGCGCCGATGTTGAAGCTGTAGTCCGCCGGATACGCGACGGGGTACGCACTCATCGACACCGGCAGCCGATCCTGCAGCATGCCGTAGAGCTGATTGCCCACCACGTCTCCGAGCCAGCCGGGTTCGCCCGTGCCCCGCGCCACCACGACGTCCACATCCGCGCACCAGTTCGCGTGCGCCTGCGGAGCCGGGTAGTAGAAGAGACTCACCACCATCAGCATGGCGGCGAAAACCCAAGCCATTCGCCAATTTACAGCCAGCAGAACCTTTCGGTCGCCCATTGTTCTCACCCTCTCACGCCGTTGTGAGAGGCCGAGTGACTCTTGTCAGTGACAAGTGACACTTCACCCGGCCATGTGACCCAAGGTACGGACGCCGATAGCGGCGGCAACGAGTTCTACTGGAGAGATACCCAATTGGGGCCGATTTGTATCATCATGAAACTTGTTATCTACAAGCTACTTTGAGGCAACGAAAGCGCATCGAACCGGCGCGGCGCGGTACCGCAATCGGCACGCAAGCAGGAACCAGTTCTCATAGTGTGTTGGTATGGAACGACTTACCGGGCTCGATGCGAGCTTCCTCTATCTCGAAACAGACACCCAACTCCTGCACGTGTGCGCACTGCTCATAGTCGACCCCGCCGCCGACGGCGTGGACTTCGACTTCGAGACCTTCAAGGCCGAACTGGGCAACCGACTGCACCTCATCCCCGCCATGACGCGCCGCCTGCACACGGTGCCGTTCAACCTCGATCACCCGGTGTGGGCCGCGGATCCGGACTTCGATCTCGGATACCACGTCCGCCGCGTCGAACTGCCCGAGGGCGGCGGGCGGCGGGAATTGGCGGACATCACCGCGGAGATCGCGGGGCAGCCGCTGGACCGGCGGCGACCACTGTGGGAGATGTGGGTGGTGCAGGGCCTGCCGAACGGCAGGGCCGCCATCGTGTCCAAATACCACCACGCCATCGTCGACGGCATCACCGGCACCAACATGATGATGCACCTGTGCGATATCGAGCCGGGCGTCTCGCACACCCCGCCCGCCGAAACCCCGGCCGCCGAAGCCGAACCCGGTGATGTACGGCTCGCCGTCGACGCCCTGGTCCACCTGCCCGGCAAACTCGGACTGGTCGGGCTGGTGCCCAAGACGGTCGGCATCCTCGGCGATCTGGTGCAGCGCCGGCGCTCGGGCAGCGGCCGCGGCATGCCCCTGCCCTTCACCGCACCGCGCACGCCCTTCAATCGAGCTATCACACCGCATCGCTCGGTGTCCTTCGTGCAGTCGGACCTCGCGGATATCAAGGAGATAAAGACGGCCTTCGAGGTCAAGGTCAACGACGTGGTGCTGGCTGTGGTCGGCGGCGCACTGCGCGAGTACCTCGAATCGCACGGGGAACTGCCCGAAACCTCGCTCATCGCCTCGGTTCCGGTTTCCACGCACGACACCTCACGGCACGAGGAGGGCACGAACAAGGTATCCACCATTTTCGCGCGACTGCACTCCGACCTCGCGGATCCGGTCGCCCGCCTGCTGGCCATCGCCGAGGACAATCGGGGCGCCAAGGAGGAGCACAGCATGATCGGTGCGGACTTCCTGCAGGATTGGGCGAAGTACGCTCCGCCCAACACTTTTCAACTCGCCGCGCGAGCGTACTCCTCGTTCAAACTCGCCGAGCATCACCCGGTCGTGCACAACCTGGTGATCTCGAACGTGCCAGGGCCGAACTTCCCCATGTACTTCCTCGGCGTGCGCGTCGCCTCGATGTATCCATTCGGGCCGGTATTCCACGGCGCGGGGCTCACCTCGACCGTGATCTCCAACAACGGCAACCTCGACTTCGGCTTCATCGCGTGCGAGGAACTGGTCCCCGACGTGGAGCAGATCGCCGACGCCGTCCCCGAGGTGATCACCGCGCTGCTCAAGGCAGCCCGCGAAAAGCACTGACCCTAAAGGGTCAACGCCGCTCCGCAACCGCTAGACAGGCCTCGAGGAAAATCGGGACAAAGACGTCCGCCTCGAGTGCGCAGGCCGCATGACCGGCCTTGGCGAGGAAGATCTCCGCTCCCGGAATCAATTTCGCCATCTCCAGTTGCCGATGGACCGGCAGCGCCCGATCGCGCGTGGTGATCACCACCGCCGTGGGCACCTTCAGACTTCCCAGCCACTCCGAGGCATCGAAACGTCCCAGCACCGCCAGCGCCTGGGCCAGCGCCCAGCCACTCGTACTGCGCATCTCGGACATGGCCCAGCGATCCATTCGGCCGACCGGCCACGACGATTCCGGCAGCACCGGCATCTTGTCGCGATGCAATTCGGCTCTGCGCATGGACATCTCGGCCAGCGACGCGGCCACCACACCCCAGCCGCGATGGAAAGCGCGCTCGCGGCGCGTCTCCTGGAAGCGGTACGTGGTCGCCGCCAGTACCAGTCCGCCCACCTTGTCCGGATGCCGGTGCGCGGCGAGCTGAGCGATGATCCCGCCCATCGAATAGCCGGCCAGAATCGGGCGATCCAGGCCCAGCACCTCCCCCACCGCGATCGCGTCATCGGCGAGATCGTCCAGATCGAAACGCTCCGAGCGAATTCCGTGTCCGTGCCACCGCTGATCGAACAGCACCACCCGGAAGTGCTCGTTCAACTCACGCAGCGACGGGAACCAGTTCAGCATGGCGGTGGTGGCCATGCCGTGCAGCAGCAGCACGCTCGGCGAATCCGCGGCGGGGCCGGGCAGATCCACCACGTAGGTACTGCCGCGGCCCGGCAGCTCGACCATGGAACCAGCGGGGACCTCGGTCAATGTCGAGATACGAGCGGACAGTCGACGACCCCGGCGACGTCCTTCCCGTGGCGTTTGCGTGGAGCTGGAATTCGTCATCGAAAGCCTCCCGGCGTGCGGCACCATCAGGCGGAAATGAAACACGTTCCACTCGATGATGCCACACGAATCCGGGTATGTCGGAGCGTGCCTCGTCACGAATCGCAGTGCTCGGTGCCCGCGATCACAGTGGTGACCACGACCGGTTGCGGCCGCGTGGTGACGGGAGCCGCGGGCTCCGGATCGGGAATGTCGTAGAGCCGAATTCCGGTGTAGCGCAACTGCCCGGACGCGATCGTGACATCCGGTACCAGTACCTGATTGCCGTAGGCATCGGTGATCGCGGCGGTGAACGGACCCGCACCCGCACCCGAGACGGACCAGTAATTGTCATAGCCGCGGCGCAGCGGAATCCACTCCCCGCCGGTATTGCGCAGCAGCGCGACCTGACCGATCGGATTGCCGCCCCCGGAGAACAGCAGCCCCAGCCAATCCCGCGACGAGCCCTGCTGAACGCGGTAGTAGAGCTCGGGAGCCGGATTCGGATCGCGCACGCGATTGATGCGTACCTTCGCCACGCCATCGTGCGGATCAGCGATCTCCTCGAAAGCCGCACGGCTCAAATCGTATTGGTGCGGCGCACAACCCGGACAGCGATCCACCACCTGCGCGCGAACACTGCCGAGCGGACCGTCTATGTCGACGTAGGAACCGCACGGCGCCGAACCGTCGTACTCATCGGTCGAGACGCCCACGTAGTAGCCATCCAGCGGCAGATCCGGCAGCGAGCAGGCCACGCCGGTATCGAACGCGTAGAAACGCGCCTCCCCGAACGTCGGATCCGGCTGCGCCGGGAGTGTGGGCGGTGAAAGTGACTGCGTGGTAGCAGCTTCGGATGTACTCGGCGCGGGCAGAGTGACCACGGTAGTGGTCGGCGCGGCCGTACGGCAGCTGACCGGCTGCGGGCGCATGACCCAGGTCGCCGTTCCCACCACCACGATTGCCGCGAGCGCCGTCCACAGCCACGGCCTCCCGTTCCGGACCTCTTCGAGCCCTGTGCGGTGCATGGCCGTTCCCCAACCTCCGAATGATGCCAAACATTGTTTGCTGCAACGAAGCTGAATCCACTTCAGGAAAGCAGCCACGCCGAGAGCGGGTGGTCGAATCAGAAACTCGGTCTGAAAATCCCGGTGTGTCGCCGGTGTGTCATGGATCTAGAACGAGAGCGAGCAGAGCTGCGTATCCCCTGGTGACCACCTACCCAGGAGCACCCCTCATGCCCGAGCTCGCGCCGTTCTACCAGCAGGTGCAATCGCACTACGATCTCTCCGACGACTTCTACGCGCTGTTCCTCGATCCCTCGATGACCTACAGCTGCGCGTACTTCACCGACGAGCACATGACGCTCGAGCAGGCGCAAACCGCCAAAATCGATCTGGCACTGGGCAAACTGCGATTGCAGCCGGGCATGACACTGCTCGACATCGGCTGCGGATGGGGCGCGACGATGATCCGCGCGGCCCAGCACTACGGCGTGCGCGTAGTGGGACTCACGCTGAGCCGCAATCAGCACCGGCACGTGCAGCAGCGCATCGACGCACTGGGACTCGCACGCGTGGCCGAAGTCCGGCTGCAGGGGTGGGAGGAGTACCGGGGCGAAGCCGATCGCATCGTGAGCATCGGCGCGTTCGAGCACTTCCGCAAGGAGCGCTACCCGGAATTCTTCCAGCGCTGCCGGGACATGACACCGGCCGACGGGCGAGTACTGCTGCACAGCATCATCGGCCGCACACTGGCCGAACTGCGCACCCGCGACATCCCCGTCACGCGCGCGGACGCCCTCTTCCACATCTTCGTCAAGCGCGAGATCTTCCCCGGCGGACAGGTGCCGCAGCCGGACACCATCCCGGCACTGGCCGAGAGCACCGGATTCCATGTCCAGCGCATCCATTCACTGCAACCGCACTACGCCGAAACCCTGGATCGCTGGGCACAGGCACTGCGCAACAATCGCGATCGCGCGATAGCGCTGACCTCGGAAGAGGTCTACGCACGATACCTGAAGTATCTCGACGGGTGCGCGCATTACTTCCGAGCCGGGCACCTCGACGTCATGCAGTTCACGCTGGTGAAGTAGCGCACCCCCGCACCGCGAATGCCAGGAATTCGCGTGCGGCGGATCACAGGGGGTTTACCTCAACATTTGTTGAGGGTGCACAGTGGCAATCATGAGCGCGACCACCCCACCGGCAACGCCGGCCACCGGCCTGAACCTGACCGATCTGCTATCCGGTGCGCAGCCTCTCGACGCGGCAGCCCTGCACACCATCGCGGATACACTCGCCACGGCCACCGTGGTCGGCGTCGGCGATGCCACTCGTTTCGCACACGAATCCTTCATCGCCCGCGATCTCATCTCTCGAATATTGTTCGCGGATCACGGTTTCCGCGGATTGGTAATCCAGGACAGCGGCGATGTCGCCGACGAACTCGACGCCTTCGTGCGCACCGGCACGGGCAACGGAGCGGATGCCCTGACCAATGCCTGGGGCCCCTGGCGATCAATGGAAATGGCAGCGGCACTGGAGTGGATCCGCGACTTCAACCGCAGCCACGCGGACAATCCCATTCGCATCCTGAGCATCCGGCCACCACAAGCGCAATCGGCCGACTACGACGCCGTCCTGACCGCGGTGCAGGAGTACGCGCCGAGCGAACTACCCGCGCTGAACGCCCACCTGACCCCCATCCGCACCGCGCACACGGTGGACGAACATGTGCAGCGCGCCAAGGGTTTCCATCCGGGACGGCCCTTCGCCGAGCACGCTCGAGACGCAGCCACTCTGCTGCGCGCCATTCCCGAACTGCCGGCCGATATCAGCGGCCACATGCAATTGATCGTCGACTTCCACGAGAACAGCGTCGCGGGGCGCGGCTCGTTCGCTTCGGACGAGGGTGCACTGGCCGCACACCTCATCGCGCAGCAGACCGCGACGGGACTGCGATTGATATTCTGGGATGGCATCGCGCATGTTTCCGCTGCGCCAACGTCTTTCGGAGACACGGACGAGGGCCATGACACCGTCGGCAGCGTTCTGCGCGAGCACTACGGGGCCGGATACTCGGCTATCGCCTTCGGATTTCATCACGGTGATCTGGGGATCACCCGTGTTCCCGCACCGCCTTCGGATTTCCTCGATGCCGTGTTGGGGAGTGTTCCGCTTGCTGCGCACTGGATCGATCTGCGGCCTTATCCCGCGTTGACGGGGGCGACGAAGCTTCGTGTCATCAGCGGTGTTTATGACGCTGATCGGGATGATGAGGCTTATGTTCGAGTGTCGTCGTTGCGGAGTGGGTTCGATGTGGTTGTTCATGTTCATGAGCCGACTGCGTTGAGCTGGTTGTCTTGAGTGGGGGTGGGGGTGGTCGCGTCCGTGGCCTACGTAGCCGAGCGAGGTGGTGTCGTTGCGTTCCAGCGGGGTTCGGGAGAGCAGGGTAAAGCAGGCTCCGGGGTTGAGTTGGGCGGCGTACCCGGCTTTCGCTGCCGCGGGGTGCGTAGTCATTCGCGCGTCCCGAGGGGAAGACTTTCGGGGGCACCTTTGAGGTTGACCGGCTCGGTGATTATCGGAGCGGTGGGAGCATGGTTGCGTTGACAGACGACTGGATAACGAGAACCAGCGTTGTCACGTTCGGGAGTGAAGCTGCGGTGGGGTGCCCTACCGCAGGAAGAGCAGCCTGGATAACGGAGGCCCAGCGGGGACCAGTTGGGAGCCTCGACGGCGGTACCAGCCCTCCCGGGCCGATAAACGTGATCCACCACCGGCGGGGGTACGAGCACGCCTCGAATCGACTACCGCTCACCACAATCACCCGCTAAGGCAGTACCAGCATTCAGCGATGACGGATCTTTGTCTGTAGGTCTCGAGAAGGTTCCCACGGCCATCCAGCCAGGCTGGAAGGGCGAACAGGCTCCCAACTGGGGAGCCGAAGTCGGGTACGGCAGGCGAAGTAACCAGCACTGCCGCGTTGTACTTGCTTGTCCTCCCGAACCCCGCCGGAAGGCGCACGGCGCGTGCGGGTCTCGGCTACGTCGGCCACTGGAGTGAACACCAATGCCGCTCTTTGGGGTTGGGCTTGGGGGTTTGGGTTTCGGCTGGAGGGCAGTGCTCTAGCAGAGTCGCCGCGCCGGGATACCCGGAATCCCCGGAGGACTCGGCACACGCGGGTGATGACGGAAATTCACCCGGGGTCTACGAGCCGGGTCGATATGCGGTGGCGGAATCCACCCGGTTTTGCCCGGATGCTCCGAATCCTCGGGCATCACTATCGTTTTCCAACCGTTCGGACCAGTGTTGACCTGGGCGTGGCAGGCATCGCACGCAAACGTCAGATTCTCGATGTCCGTTTCGCCGCCATCAGCCCACTCCTTGATGTGATGCACGGCCGAGCGGGTGGCGGGGGCGTCGCATCCCGGGCGGGTGCAGCCCCGCTCGACGGCGGTGAGCGCCAGGCGCTGCTCTACCGTTGCCAGGCGTTGCCCGCGTGAGAGGTGCAGGGGGCGGCCGTTGGCATCCACGATCACCAGGTACGGGGTGGACCGCGCGGCCAGCTTGACCGCTTCGGTGATCGAGAGCGTGCCCCCGGTGTTCGTGGTAGCGAGCCCCGTGCGCTGCTCCAGGTCCGTCAGGCGCATGGTGACCACGGTCGAGACCGGCAGCCCACGGTGGAAGCCGAGTTTGGTGGGTCCCATGTCGGGGTGCAGGAACCGCAGCAGCGCATCGTGATTGCGTTGCGCTTCGCTGCGGTGATCACGCTTGGCAGCGGCTCGCAGCACCGCACGAGCAGCGAGGGTGGCTGTGTCGGCGTCACTGTCGTCGGTTTCGGTTTCGGTGTCGATCCCGAGTTCTGCTGTGGTGTGCGGGCTTTCGGGGTCGTCGGGGTTGCACATGCCGGGTCGCGCGAACTTGGCGAACATGGGCAGGAACACCGCACCCAACTCCGGAGTCAGCAAACCCGAGATCGGGAACATCCCATCCGCGCGCTGTCGCCCGATGCAGATCCCGCGCATCCGCTGCCGGTCTGTGTCCGCGGTCAACACCCCGTCCGGGTCGGCGTAGGCCAGGACCCGGACACCGAGTTGAGTCACCCCTTTGGGGTCACCGAGGCATGCGAAGTCGGTCAGGGACTGTTCGGCGAGTTCCTTCAATTTCGGTTCCACGCTCGCGGGGATCCGGTCCAGAACTTTCACGATCGCCTGCACGTGCTCGGCGGAGATCTCTCCCGCGCGCTGAGCGGCGGCGATGTGCGGGAACACTGGTGGGCGCTGAACCGATCCTTCGGACACGGTGGAGAGCCGGTCGGCGTTCCGCACCCGGGCAGCCGCGTCGAAATGGGATATCCGCAGCGTTTGTTGCAGGAACACGATCAGACTCTTCACTCCGGCCTGCGTGTTCAACCCCCGCACACCGCATTCGAGGACGAAGCGTTGCTTCACCGCTTCGAGCATGCGGAAACTGGTCTCGAGTTCCTGCATCTTCTCGATGAACTCGGCATCGGCCAACGAGAACAGAGGCGATTCGAGCAGGTTCTCCACAATGGCAGCGTGTGCGGTGACACTCTGCGCGATGGTGGTTTCCCCTCCCGAATTCATACCCCTATTCTACTCCTCGATAGCACCCCGCAATAGCCCAATCCCATTGTGATACAACAATATTCAGACCCTCCACCCTTTCGGAATTGGTCAGTGCGAAGTCCGAAACTAGAGTTACCCCGTGACCACATCCGAGTATCTTGCCGGGCTCTTCTCACTCGAAGGCCGAGTCGCCGTGGTAACCGGCGGCAGTTCCGGAATCGGCCGCGGAATCACCGAGGCCCTGGCCCGCGCCGGAGCCGAGATCGTGATCGTGGCCCGGGATCCCGAGCGGCTTGCAGCGACGGCGCAAGAGCTCGCGGCCGCAGGCGCGGAGAGCGGCTGGGTGAGTGCGGACCTGGGGACGCGGGAGGGCGTCGCGCAGGCGGCCGAAGAGATCGCGGCGACATTCGGCGAACCCGACATCCTGGTGAACTGCGCGGGGGTGAATTTACGGCCGCCGCTCGGGGAATTGGGGCCCGAGGTCTGGGACCGGACCATGGCGGTGAACCTGGAAGCGCCGTTCCTACTCGGTCAGCGCTTCGGGCCGGGGATGGCGGAACGTGGGTTCGGGCGCATCATTCATATCTCTTCCCAGCAGGCGCAGCGGGCGTTCGTGAACAGCGGCGCGTACGGGGTATCCAAAGGGGGGCTCGAGTCGCTCACCCGGTCACAGGCCGAAGCGTGGTCGCCGTTCGGGGTCACCTGCAACACCTTGGTGCCGGGATTCGTCGAGACGGCTATGAACGCACACCTGTCCGCCGATCCGGAGCGGGTGGCCGCGCTGGCCGCGCGCACGTTCGTGGGGCGCAACGGGGTGGCGGCGGATTTCGCGGGCGCGGTCGTCTTTCTCGCGGGCAACGGGTCGGGATACGTGACGGGGCAATCCATTTGCGTGGACGGCGGGTTCTCCGTGCACTAGGGCTCGACGCCGAGCGCGAGAGACAGGAAGTCGGTGAGTTCCAGGCGAACTCGTTCCTGGGTCAGGCCGTCCGCGCCGGCGCGCAGCGCGGACAGCAGCGCCGACACCAGGACCGAGAGCAGCACCTCACCGGCCACCTCCACGTCCACTCGCGCATCCAGGTAGCCCAGTTTCATACCGTGGCTCACCAGTTGAATCGCCTGTTCGCCGTACCGCCCGGCATTGTGGATGCAGCGCTCGATCACGCGGTCGTCGATCGACGACGCCTCCAGGAGCAGGAAGTTCACCAGGCCGGGCTCGGTGGCCACCAGGTCGTAGCAGCGATCTATGACGCGCTCGTAGCGCGTGCGGAAATCCGCCATCGTGTCGGGGAAGTCGTCGCCCTCGGGGCCGAGCAGCAGGGTGCGGATGTGCCGGAAACAGTGATCGATCACCGCATCCAGGATCTCGCGCTTGTTGTCGAAATAGTTGTAGAACGTGCCGTGGCTGACCCCGGCCGCCACGGCGATGTCGTCGACGCTGATGGTGCGGAAGCCGCGGGCCAGGACCAGGCCGTAGGCGGCGGTGACCAGGTCGGTGCGGCGCTGTTCCAGACGGGCTGCGCGGCGGGTCGTGCGCGGGTCCTCCCTCACGAGGCCGCCTTGCGGACCCGGAGCACCTTCTCCAGCATGTACAGCAGACCGGCGGTGCTGCGTTCGCGGGTGAACGGGGTACTGCTGCCGTGCAATTCGCGAATCAGGCCGGGGCCGACCAGGGTCAGGATGGTGTGCGAGAGGACCTCGGCGTCGATGTCGGCGCGGATCCAGCCCGCGCTCATGCCGCGCTGCAGCTCGCCGGTGACCAGGGCGGCCACGAAACCCTCGAAGCCGTAGATGCGCTGGGCCAGTTCCTCGTCGATGGCTCCGGCCTCCACCAGCAGCAGGCGCACCAGCTGCGGCTCGAGCTCGTAGAGCTCGTACACCCGCTCCACCGCGCCACGCACCACGGTCACCAACTCACCGACGCTCTCGGCCACGCCGAACAGCGTCTCCGGACGCACCGATTGCATCACCTTCTCGACGCCGAAATCGATGACGTGGTCCAGGATCTCGCGTTTGCTGCCGAAGTAGCGGTACACCGTGCCCTGGCCGATGCCGGCGCGGGCGGCCACCTCGGAGATGGCGGTGGCCTCGTAGCCCTGCGCCGTGAACACCTCGTAGGCGGCTTCGACGATCTCGCGGCGCCGCCGCAGCGGTAACTCCCGCTGTGGCGGCCTGCCCATTCGGGAAGCTATTTCGCGGCTCCTTCCTTGCCTGCTCCGGCCTTGTCCCCCGCGTCCTTCGGCCCGTAATCCACGACCAGCCATTCGCCGCCGCTGCGGGCGACGGTCACCACGAGCAGATTCGGCTTCGTCACCGGTTCCGCCTGCTGAATATTGCTGGTGCGCTGGGTAGCGTAGACCAGTACCTCGTATTGGTCATTGTCCTTGGCCCGCACCGACGTTCCCGCGACCTGACCCGTGGCCACGACCTGGGCGTCGGTCATGATCTTGGCGAGGGTGTCGTGCACCTCGTCGTAGCGTGCCCGCAGGGCGTCGGAGGTGCCCGTTTGCACGCCGGAGAAGAACGCGGGCAGGTTCTTGTAGTCGTAGGTCAGCGACCGGAGGGTGTAGTCCTGGGCCACCTGGGCGGCCATCTCACGATCGGACTGATTGGTGCGCAGCGCATCCAGGTCCGTGGCACTGTTGCGCCACAGCACCCCGAGCACCACCGCACCGACCGCCAGCAGCACGGCGGCCGCGGTCATGATCGAGAACGCCAGTTTGGCAACGCCTTCGGACGACGCGGGTGCCGCCGGCTCGGCGGGCGTGACCGGATCGGCGGGCTCCTTCGTCAGGACCGGGCGGGCGGGCACGGACGGCGCCGGGACGGCCGCCGGGGAGTCCGACGGATTCTCCGGTGGTACAGCACTTTCGGATTCCAGCGCGGGTTCGGCGGTCGCGGTCCCCGGGACCGCACCGGCCGGCATCGGTTCCGCGGCCCCGGCGGTCCCGGCCGCAGCCGCCGCCTCGGTGACCGTGCCATCTACCGCCGCAACGCTTTCGGCGACCGCCTCGGTCCTGCCCGGCTGCTCGTTCTCACTCATGGATCGGTTCCTCCCTATCGCGGAAACTCGACGCCGACGTGGGCCGCGCCATCGCCCGGGAACACCGTGGCCAGTAGATCCACGATCGATCCGGCATCCACCCGCAGCGGCTTCAGCGCGCTGGTGGACGGTTTCAGGGCGGTAGCGATGAACCCGAGGTCGGGGCCGATCACTTGCAGGTATTCGTCGATCCGGGTGACCAGCGGGCCGATCGGATCGGCGAAGATGTGTTCGCCGACGTGGGAGTAGTTCTCGAACGCGGCGATGATGTGCAGGAGCTCGGGCAGCGCACGGTCGACGTCCCCGGCCGCGGCGCTCAGACCGGGTGCGCGGCCGTCGAATCGATCGCCCAGGGTCTGGACGTTGCCGTACAGGCGCGCGATGGCATCGCGCTTGTCCCGCAGCAGATTCGCGGTGCTCACCAGCGCCCGGGTGAGGTTGGCGACGTCGGCGTCGCGGCCCTCGAAGCCCTCGGCGACGGTGGTGGCCAGGTGCTCGAGCCGGGCCGGATCCAACTGCGCGGTGAGCGCGTCCATCTTGGCCAGCGCCTCACCGACGGTACTGGCCGCGCGCACCTGGCTCCGGGGCACGGTGTCACCGTCGCGCAGGAACGGGCCCGCCGTCCCCTCGGGGCGGAAGTCCAGGAACTGCTCGCCCGCCGCGGACAGGTTGGCGATGCGGACGGGGCTGCCCGCCGGGATCCGGTAGTCGGCGTCGTACTCGACCTCGACCGCCAAACCCTGTGTGGTCGCGTCGATGTCGCGCACCCGGCCGATGGGCAGGCCGCGAAGGGTGACCTCCGAGGTCCGCATCAGGCCACCCGAGCTGTCCAGCAGCACCGTCACGGTGGTGGTGTTCCGGCGCGGGTCCATGTCCAGCACGCCCACGGCCATGTAGCTGCCGCAGACCAGGGTCAGCACCGCCAGCAGGACGAGCGAGACCGGACCCGAGAACGAGAGTTTCATGGCACCATCCCGAGCGCGCGCAGGGTTGTCACGAGTTCGTCGGCACGCACCCGGGTGTCGACCCGGCGGATCTGCACATCGGGGGCATTGAGGAAAGGAATCAGCTTGTCCCGCAGCAGTATCCGGAACGTCTCCAGATTCTCCGACAGGGTGATGTCGGAGTAGCCGATGGTGACCGCCGTGGGCGCGAGGACCGACACGATCGAGCGGAAATCACCGAGGTAGGGGTTGATCAGCGTGCCGAGGTTGCCCGCGAGCGCGCCGCCGCTGATGATCAGTTTGACCACGTTGAACAGCACGTCGGACAACCCGGCGGCCCGGGCGGGACCGTTGGTGAGGATGTTGTCGATCGACCCGCGACCGGACTCCAGCTTGCCCGTGATCTGTTGTGCCGAAACGAGAATGCGATCCAGTTCGGCCGTGTGCGCGGCCATGTCGCTCAGCGCCGCGCGCCCGGCCCGGTTGATGCGATCCAGTTCCGCGGGATCGGCGGGGAAGGCGGCGTTCACGTCGGTCACCAGTTGCTGGATGTCGGACCAGCGGCCGCCGGTCACGATATTGGACAGCGCCCGCAGGATGTCCTCCACGTTCGTGGCCGGCACGGTCTGCGATACCGGGATCAGGTCACCGTCGGACAGGAAGGTGGCCGGGGCGTTCTTCGGCGCCTCCAGGGCGATGTGGATATCGCCCAGGATCGTGCTCTGCCGCAGTTCGGCCGTGGTGGACCGGGGCAGCTTGGCGCCGGCTTCGATGTCGACCGTGGCGACGGCGGTGGTGCCGACGAGGTCGATGTGATCGAGCATGCCGATCTCCACGCCCTCGTTGATCACCTTGGCGCGATCGGGCAGATTCAGCACCGAACCGAATTCGATGCGCACCGAATAGGTTTCACCGCTGATGTAGGTGCCGGGGATGGGAATGTCGGTGGCCTTGACCCCGCAGCCGGTGAGCACCAGGGCCGCGACCGTGAGCGCCGGGACCAGCCGGGCCGCCGCGCGCCTCATCGCACACCCGCCTGCGGCAGGCGAGCGGCCAGCGGCGGCAGCTGGGACAGCAGGTCGGTGATATCGCCGCGGCGCTGCTCGATCAGGTCGTGCAGCTGCGGCACCACCTGGTCGAGCAGATCGAAGACCTGTTTGTCGTACTTGCCGATATTGCGGGCGAGCACCGGCAGGAACTGCACCGCGATGTCCACCGCCCCGGCGAATTCCTGGGAGAACTCGCCGATCAGTTGCAGCCCGGCCCGCAGGTTGTCCAGCACCGCGACCATGTCCGGCCAGTTGGTGACGAACATGGCGGTCAGCTGGTCCAGATTGTCGATGAGCCGCCGGAACACCACGTCGCGCGAGTTCGGGTCGCCGACCACCGCGGACAGCCGCTGCAGCAGTTGATTCCACTGCTGCCCGGTGCCGTCGATGGCGCGATCGGCGGCGACGAGGGTGTCGTCGAGCAGGGTGTCGGTCGCCGTGCCGCCGGTCAGATCCTCCGACAGCCTGCCCATGGCGTCCAGGGCCTCGCTGATGCCGATGGGGGTCTTGGTCCGGGCCAGCGGAATGCACTGCGCGGTGTCGAAACGCGCACCGCCGGTGAAGGGTTTGGTCAGCTCCACGTGCCGGTCGGTCACGATGGAGCTGGACATCGTGACGGCCTCGATGTCGGCGGGCAACCGCACGCCCTCCCGCACGTCCATGGTGACCCGCATGCGGTTGCCCAGGGATTCGATCCCGGACACCGTGCCGATCTCCACGCCGAGCATGGTCACGCTGTTGCCCTCGTACAGGCCCACGGTGTCCGCGAATTCGGCGCAGACGCTGTGCGAGGTCTCCCGCACGGTCCCGGCCCACGTCACCGCGACCACGCCGGTCGCCACCACCACCGCGGCGACTCCGGCGGCGAGTGCTGTTCTGCCCCATCTCATCAGCACGCCTTGCCTTCGTAGGGAATGCAGATCTGTACGCCCGCGCCGGGTGTGTCCACCCGCACCCGGGTCCCGAGCAGGCCGTTCAGTCTGCCGATCACGTCGCGCAGGGAAGCGATGACGACGTCGATCCGGTTCGGGTCGTCGAAGACCTTGGAGAAGAGCTGCTCGATCTCGGTGATGGGCGGCTCGAGGGTGTCCCCGTACGCCATGACCGGCCGGTTGATGATCAACAGCAGCCGCTTGACCAGGTTGAACACCCCGACGATGTCGGCCTTGCGATTGCCGAGCGAATCGGCGACCGTGCCGAGCTGACGGACGAAGTCGGCCAGGATCGCCCGGTCGTCCGCTATCGCGGCGACGTATTCGTCCGAGACCTCCAGGGCGGTGTCGAGCTGCCCGGTACGCTCGGCGAGCAGCCCGGTCAGCTCGTTGGCGTTGGTGATCACCCCGCGCAGCGCGTCGGGCTGGTCGTTCAGCGCCCTCTCGAGTTCCTCGACGGTCCCGCGGGTGGTCGTGGCGTCCACCTTGCCGAACAGCGGCGTGCCCTTGTCGAGGATGTCGCTGAGTTCGAACGGGGTGGCGGTGCGCTCGCGGGGAATGTGCCGGTCCCCCAGCTCTTTGTCGCCCGCGAGGCCGACGGCGAGGTAGTGCCCGCCGATCGGGGTCAGCATCTTGACCTCCGCGGTGGACTCGTGACCCACGCGCACATCGGATTTCACCGTGAAGCTGATCTCGACGTGATCGCCGGCCAGTTCGACCTCCCGGATCTTGCCGACGTTGATGCCCGCCACGCGCACCTCGTCCCCGGCCCGCGCGCCGCCGGAGATCGCGAAGTCCGCGACGTAGGTGCGCTGCCCGATCGGCACCACGTAGAGCGCGGCCGCGGCCAGCAGCAGCACCGAGCACACCGCCACACCGGCTATGCCCCAGCGCAATTGGGTCGGCTGATCGCCGCGCCCGGCCAGGACCTCGCGAACGAGCGCACCTATGTACCGCACCGGGCCCGTCATTTGCACACCACCAGGTTCTGCGTCGAGAGGATGATGTCCGCGGTCGCGGGTAACGCGGCCGCGCCGTTGGAGCAGGTGATGCGCGGCTGATATCCCGTCCCGGGCACGGCGGCGTTCAAACCGGTGACCAGGGCCGGGGTCAGCGCCAGCAGCTGGGTGAGTTGCTCGGTCTGCGGGACCAGCCGGCGCAACAGCCCGTCGATCGGCCCGTAGGCCACGTCGTAGGCGTCCCGCGTGCCTTCCAGCAGCGGAATCAACGGGGTGAGAGTGGCTTTCGCGGAGTCGATGGCGCTGAGCACGGCCTGCGTCCGATCGGTGAACTGCCGCAGGATCCCGCTCAGCTGATCCACCAGATCACCGACCGCCTGCGATTTGCCGCCGAGTTCCCGCGACACCAGGCCCAGGTTGCGGATCAGCAGCACGATGACCTGTTCGCTGTTGCGGGCGTGCGCTGTCAGCTTGTCCACATCGGCCAGCACCGGTCCGATGCCGGATCCGTCGCCCTGGATGACCCGCAGCAGGTTGTCGCCGAATTGGTTGAGCTGCGCGGGATCCAGGGTCTCGAACATCGGCTTGAAGCCGTTGAACAGCTTGGACACATCGAAGCTGGGAATGGTGCGCTGCACCGGGATCGTCGCGCCCGCGGCGAGTTCCGCCCCGGGCGGGCCCTCGGTCAGCAGTTCGACGTAGCGCTGGCCGATGAGGTTCTGATAGCGCACGGCGGCGTCGGTGTTGTCGTGTACCGCGCGCTGCCGATCGACGGTGAAGCGCACCCGGGCGCGCGGGCCGTCGAGCTCGACCGTTTCGACCTTGCCCACCGCGACCCCGGACATGCGCACCGAATCACCGGCGAACAGACCCGAGACATCGGTGAAAATCGCGTCGTAGGTGACCTTCTGGCCCGGGATGGGCGTGCGCAGCGCGGTGACCACGAACACCGAGCAGCCCGCCACGACGAGCAGGAAGACCACGAGTTTGAGCGAGGATTTGGCGATCTCGTTCATCGAGCGCCCTCCGGAAGTGAATCGGCGAGGTAGGGCATGGTTTTCGCGATCAGCTCGACCTGCAATCGAATACGGCCGTCCTGCGCGGAGAAAGCGCCGTCCATGGCGTTCAGCAGCGCCGGGACGCGGTGGTAGGCGGGGACGGCCGAACCCACCGACGCCGCGATCGGCACCGCCAGATCCAGGACGCCGCCCAGCACCTTCGCCAGTTCGGGATTGTTGCGCGCCAGCAGATCCGAGATGCCGATCAGCACGGCCTGATCGATGCCGTCGGTGGCGGTGTTGGTGCGCGCCCGGTTGCCCGGGTCGCCGAAGTAGGCGCTCTGTTCGAGCACCGCCAGGATGGCGTGCCCCACCGACGGGGTCAGGTCGGCGAAGGCGCCGGTCATGTCGCCGCCGATCGCCAGGTAGTGACCCAGGGGTGCGCGCTGGCCGTCCGCGAGCATGCGGGCGGTCTCGAAGAAGGACTTCAGCGCCGGTCCCAGGCTGTCGGCGTTGTCCAGCAGCAGATCGAAAAGCCTTCGGACCGTGTCGGAGTCGAGCACCGTGGTGAGCCGGGCCGCGCGCCGGAAGACCCCGGACACCGTCGCGTTGGTGGCGTTCTCCCCGATGCTCAGCACCGAGTTCTCCGCCAGCGGTCCGCCGCCGGCGCCGGCGACGAGTTCGATCGCGCTGGAGCCGAAGACATTCGAGGAGGTGAACCGCGCGGTCACGTCGTCGGTCAGCGCGCCGGCCTGATCCCGTTCGATCTCGATCTCGATGCGCTGCTGCCCGTAGCCGACCGTGGTCACCTCGCGCACGGTGCCGATGGCGTAGCCGCGGAACTTCACCTCCGCGCCGGGCGCCAAGCCCTCGCCGAGGGTCGCGGCGTCGATGGTGAGGGCGAACCTATCGGCGAAAGATCCACGCGCATAAGAACTCACGACAATCGCCACGACGACGATGACGATCGCGAACACCACTCCGCGCAGACGCAGCAGCCACGGGCCCGCGGCCCGGCCGGAATGATCCTGAAACACACCCATGACTCACCCCGAGATCCGAATGCCGACATCCAGGCCCCAGATCACAATGGTGAGGATCATGTCCAGGATGACCACCAGCACCAGACTGGCGCGGATGGCCCGGCCCGAGGCCCGGCCCACGCCCTCGGGTCCGCCGGTGGCGTAGAAGCCCTGGTAGCCGTGGATGAGAATGATGGCGATGACGAAAATTGTCGCCTTGACCAGCGACGCTACGACGTCTCCGGGTTGCAGGAAGGCATTGAAGTAGTGGTAGTAGGTGCCCGAGGACTGCCCGTGCAGCACGTTCACGACCGTCGCGCAGGACAGGTACGACAGGATGAGGGTGAGCAGGTGCAGCGGCACGATGGTGACGACCCCGGCGATGACGCGGGTGGTCACCACGAAGGGCATCGGCCGGATGCCGATGGCCTCGAGCGCGTCGATCTCCTCGGAGATGCGCATGGCGCCGATCTCCGCCGTCATGCGGCACCCGGCCTGGGCGGCGAAGCCGATGGCGGCCACCATGGGCGCCATCTCCCGGGTGTTGGCGTAGGCCGAGACGAATCCGGTCAGCGGGCCCATGCCGACCATGTTCAGTGCGGTGAAACCCTCCACGCCGATGGAGCCGCCGACCGCGATGCCCAGGAAGGCCAGCACCGCCACGGTGCCGCCGCCCACGATGATCGCTCCGGAACCCCAGGTGATGTCGGACAGGATCAGCATGGTCTGGCGGCGGTACACCCGCAGCGTGTGCGGAATCGCGGCCAGCACCTCGTAGACGAAAGTCGCCTGGTGCCCGAGGGATTCGAAGACGTTCAACGGGGCGCGGGCGCCGCGCTCGGCTACCCGGCCCGCCGTACCGAGGGCGTGATAGCGGGCGGGAACCTGCGTCATCAGCCCACCTGCTGCGGTAGGAACATCGAAACCAGCTGGGTGATAACGAGATTCACCCCGAACGCGGCGATGACGCCGATCACCACCGCCGCGTTCACGGCGTTGGCGACGCCCTTGGGTCCGTGCGTGGCCTCGAGCCCCCGCTGACAGGACACGATGAGCACGATGACCCCGAAGAGCATCGATTTCACGATCGCCACGGCCAGATCGCTCATCTTGGCGAAAGCGGAGAAGGCCGAGAGGTAGCTGCCGGGGGTGACGCCCTGGAAGCCGACCGCGATCACGTAGCCGGTGAACACGCCCATGAAGATGATCAGCATGCACAGCAGCGGCGTGAGTGCGAGCATGGCCGCCAGGCGCGGGGCCACCAGCCGCCGCACCGGGTCGATGCCCATGGTGCGCAGCGCGTCCACCTCGTCGCGAATGGTGCGCGCGCCGAGGTCGGCGGCGATGGCCGAACCGGCCGCGCCGCCGAGCAGCAGCGCGGTCACCATGGGCGCGCCCTGGCGGATCACCCCGAGTCCGCCCGCCGCGCCCGAGACCGAGCTCGCGCCGACCTGCTGGGTCAGGCTGCCGACCTGCACCGCGACGATGACGCCGAACGGAATGGCGACCAGCACAGCGGGAATGGCGGTCACGCTGACGATGAACCAGCCCTGCTGCAGGGTGTCGCGCCACGGGTGTTTGAGAGCGACGGTGTCGGTGATCAGGTAGCGGAACGCCGCTACGGCCAATTGCAGGGTGCGCCCGAATGTGCGCAGCCCGGAGAGTACGAACTCGATCGCCTGCCGCGCCAGCGGATCAGACCCCCGAATGACCTTGTCGACCAATGCTTACCACCCCACTGCCCCTGTTGGTCGTTGCCGACCGGCCGAACAGTAATACAGATTTCGGACTGACGTGTCAGTCTTCACGGGGTTCGTGAGAATGCTTGACTGACCGGCTGGTTCGGGGGAAAAATGCCCAACCTATTTTCAATGCCGGTGGCTGCCGGAGATTTTCAGCAATGGATCGGCAATCGAAAATACCGCCGATCAAAAAATTGATTCGGCGGTATTTCACTTATTGCGAGTTATTAGCTCGCTTGCGATTCAATTAATGGCTCGGGCGAGGTCGACGAGAGCCGCCAAGAGCACCGTTTCGTCGGCGCACACCGCGGGATCCAGCACCGCGCGCCGGGCGATGAGCTCGCGGGCGGCGCGAATGTCGGCGGGACGGCCGATGCCGACCGCACCGGCGAGCCTGCCTTCGCGCAACCCGAGCACGGTGAAGTCGGGGGTGCCCGGCGCCCCGCGGACGACCAGTTCGTCCGTCGGCTCGATCCGGCCCGCGAACTGGATGTTCAAGCCGTACTGGGTCGACCAGCCCCAGCAGACCTCGGCCGTCTCGGGCGCGGTGCCGAGCATGGCCGCGGCGGCCGCGGCGCCCTGGGCCTGCGCGCTGTTCCAGTGCTCGTCGCGACGGTGCACGCCGGTGTCGAGATCGAGCCGGGCCGCGACGTCGCCCGCCGCGTAGACCCCGGGCGCGCTGGTGCGATAGCGCTCGTCGACCAGGATGCCGTCCGCGACGGCGATACCGGCCGCCGAGGCGAGCGAGATGTTCGGTATCGCACCGATAGCAACCAGGGCCGCGTGCGCGTTCCAGGCCCGGCCGTCCTCGGCGGTGGCGGTCACCGTCCCGGGGGCGGTCTGCTCGATATCGGTCAGCAACACCCCGCCGACCACATCGACGCCATTGTCGGCGTGCAGTTTTCGAATGAACTCACCGATCACCGGCGGCGCGATCCGGTCCAGCGGAGCGGCTCCGGCGTCGAGCATCGTCACCCGCGCACCGAGTTTCGTCGCGGTCGACGCGACCTCGCAGCCGATCAGGCCCGCGCCCACGATCAGCAGCGAGCCCGCGTCGATGGCCGAGCGTACGGCCGCGACATCGGAGCGCCCGCGCAGGGTGTGCACCCCCGCCCCCGCGCCGGGCAGCCCGCGCGGGCGCGCACCGGTGGCCAGCAGCAGACTGTCGTAGCCGAGCTCCTCCCCATCGGTCAGCAGCACCCGCGCGCGATCGGGCTCGATGCTCGCGACGGTGACCCCGGTGCGCACCTCGATGCCGCGCGACTGCCAGAACTCGGCGGGCTCCAGCAGGGTTCGCCGCTCCACCGCGGTGCCGGCGAGCATCTCCTTGGACACCATGGGCCGCCGGTAGGGCAGCTCGTCCTCCGCGCCGATCAGCACGATCGCACCGGTGTACCCGGCGGTGCGCAGGGTCCGTGCCGCGGTGGCGCCCGCGATCCCGGCGCCCACGATGACAATGCGGCCGTTCGTCACGAGCGGCTGACCTCCACCATCTCGAAATCGGCCTTGGCCGCACCGCAATCCGGGCAGGACCAGTCCTCGGGGATGTCGGCCCAGCGGGTGCCGGGCTCGATACCGTCCTCCGGCCAGCCCAGGGTCTCGTCGTACTCGAAGCCGCACACCAGGCAGCGGAAGAGTTTGTAGTCAGTGCTCATGATCGGGTCCTGTACTCGCGGAGGTGGATTCGAAGTCGAACTTCTCGCGGACGCCGCAGTCGGGGCAGCACCAGTCGTCCGGTACCGCCGACCACGGGGTGCCCGCCGGGAAGCCCTCGCGGGGCGCTCCGGCGGTCTCGTCGTACACGTAATCGCAGACCGGGCAGGCATAGGCGGCCATCAGCGCACCCCGTACTTGGCCAGGACGCGCTCGCGCTTGGCGGGCTGGATGTTCACCCGGGAGATGTCACCGGCGTAGTGGTTCAGCACCCGGTGGTCCATCACCTTGCGCCACAGCGGCGGGAAGTAGGCCAGGCCGATCATGCTGGCGTAACCGCTGGGCAGATTGGGAGCGCCGTCCATGCTGCGCAGGATCTGGTAGCGCCGGGTGGGATTGGCGTGATGATCGCTGTGCCGCTGCAGGTGGTACAGGAAGATGTTGGTCACGATGTGATCGGAGTTCCAGCTGTGCGCGGGGGTGCAGCGCTCGTAACGCCCGCTCGCGGTGCGCTGGCGCAGCAGGCCGTAGTGCTCGAGGTAGTTGACCGTCTCGAGCAACGCGAAGCCGTAGACGCCCTGAATCACCAGGAACGGCAGCACCATCGGGCCGAAGGCCACCGCGAGCGCGCCCCACAGCACGACCGACATCAGCCAGGCGTTGAGCACGTCGTTGTGAATCGTCCACGGGCGCTTGCCCAGACGCTGCAACCGGGTGGCCTCGAGTTCCCAGGACGAGCGCAGGCTGCCCCAGACGCTGCGCGGCAGGAAGGTCCAGAACGATTCGCCGAAGCGCGAACTGGCCGGGTCCTCAGGGGTCGCGACGCGCACGTGATGGCCGCGATTGTGCTCGATGTAGAAGTGCCCGTAGAAGGTCTGCGCCAGGGTGACCTTCGACAGCCAGCGCTCGAGCTCCTCCTTCTTGTGGCCGAGTTCGTGTGCGGTGTTGATGCCGACGCCGCCGACCACGCCGATGCTCAGCGCCAGGCCGAACTTGGAGATCAGGCTCAGCCCGCCGTCCACGCCCAGCCAGGACAGGTCCGTCGCGGTCCACAGGTAGCAGGCGTAGATCAGGCTCAGCAGCTGGAACGGGATGTAGGCGTACACGCAGTAGCGGTAGTACCGATCGTTCTCGAGCCACTCCATGACCTCGTCCGGCGGGTTCTGCCCGTCGGGACCGAAGAAGCGGTCCAGGATCGGCAGCAGCACGTAGACCAGCAGCGGGCCGATCCACCACCACACCGGGGCAACGGCCTGCCAGCCGAGCTGATTGAACACCCACACGAAACCGGTGGTGAGGAATACGGCGGTCGGTGCGACCAGGCCGAAGAGCCAGAGGTAGCGCTTGCGGTCATGCCACTGCGGCGGCACGACATCGCGGGCCTCCCCGGTACGAGACGTCGTCATTGTCGATCTCCTAGACATTTACACTTCTGCTCGAAGTGTATCCAGTAGATACACTCGTCTTGAAAATGTCAATGAACGAGACGGATCGAGGGCCCATGTACGATCAGCGCGTGGCCGCAGCCCCGAACTTTCAGAGCGATATGCGCAAGCTCCTGCGCGAACGGATCATCGACACCGGCCGGCGCATCGTGGTCGCCGAAGGCTGGGGCGCGGTGAACATGTCCCGGCTGGCCAAGGAGGTCGGGGTCAGCCGCCCGGTGCTGTACAAGGAGTTCGCCAACAAGCACGAGCTGGCCGAAGTGGTCATCAGCCAGGAGGTCGACACCTTCCTGGCCGGCATCGCCGAATGTCTGGCCGCGCAGCCCGGCGACGTCGTGCTCGGCATTCGCGCGGCGGTCGAGTTCACGCTGCGCACGGGCGCGGACAACACCCTGCTCAAGGCGGCGCTCGCGGGCCGCACCGCGCCGGACACCGCACTGCTGCCGGTGCTGATGACCGAGACCGAACCGGTGCTCGGGCGGGCGATCACGGCGGTCACGCTGATGATCCGCGGGCAGTACACCCTCACCGAGGTCGGTGACGACGAACTGGCCGCCATCACCGAAACCCTTGTGCGACTTGCGCTGAGCCATCTGTTCCAGCCCACCGGCCCGATCGACCGGGCCGTCGGGCAGATTCACACGGTGGTCGCGGGCGCGTTCGCGAACCTGCCGGCGCGGTAGCCGGCGCGACGGGCCGCCGGGCTTGAAAGGCTAAGTGCCCGTGACAGGTTCGAAGTCGATCTGCTCGCGGACGCCGCAGTCCGGACAGCACCAGTCCGGCGGCACCTCCGACCAGGGCGTGCCCGCCGGGAAGCCCTCGCGGGGCGCGCCGCGCGCCTCGTCGTAGACGTACTCGCAGACCGGGCAGCGATAGGCGGCCATCACCGCACCCCGTACTTCGCCAGGACGCGGTCGCGTTTAGCGGGCTGGATGTTCGCGCGGGTGATGTCACCGTCGTAGTGGGTGAGCACGCGATGGTCCATGACCCTGCGCCACAGCGGCGGGAAGTAGGCCAGCCCGATCATGCTGGGGTATCCGGCGGGCAGGTTGGGCGCGCCGTCCACCGTGCGCAGGGTCTGATAGCGGCGGGTGGGGTTGGCGTGATGATCACTGTGCCGTTGCAGGTGGTAGAGCACGATATTGGTGGCGATGTGGTTGGAGTTCCAGCTGTGCGCGGCCGTGCAGCGCTCGTAGCGCCCGCGGGCCGTGCGCTGGCGCAGCAGGCCGTAGTGCTCGATGTAGTTCACCGTCTCCAGCAGTGCGAAGCCGTAGACGCCCTGGATCAGCAGGAACGGCAGCACCCACGGGCCGAACACCGCGACCAGCGCGCCCCACAGCACCGCCGACATCAGCCAGGCATTGAGGACGTCGTTGCGGATCGTCCACGGGCCCTTATCCATTCGCTTGAAGCGCGCGGCCTCCAGCGCCCAGGCAGAACGCAGACTCCCCCACACGCTGCGCGGCAGGAACATCCACAGCGATTCGCCGAAACGCGCGCTGGCCGGATCCTCGGGCGTCGCGACGCGCACGTGATGGCCGCGATTGTGCTCGATGTAGAAGTGCCCGTAGAACGTCTGCGCCAGCGTGATCTTGGAGAGCCAGCGCTCGAGGTCGGTCTTCTTGTGCCCGAGCTCGTGCGCGGTGTTGATGCCGACCCCGCCCATGACCCCGACGGTCAGCGCCAGCCCGACCCGCGACACCGTGTCGAGCCCGCCGTCGAGCCCGAGCCAGGACAGCTCCGTCGCGGTCCACAGGTAGCAGCCGTAGACCAGGCTCAGCAGCTGGCACGGAATGTAGGCGTACACGCAGTAGCGGTAGTACCTGTCCTGCTCGAGCCACGCCATCGCGGCCTCGGGCGGATTCTCCAGATCGGGCAGGAAGAGCCGGTCCATCGCCGGCAACAACGTGTACACCAGCAGCGGCCCGAGCCACCACCACACCGGGGACACGGCCTGCCAGCCCAGCAGCCCGAACACCCACACCAACCCGGTGGCCACGAACACGGCGGTCGGCGGCACCAGTCCGAACAACCAGAAGTAGCGGTTGCGATCACGCCACCGCGGCGGCGCGACCTCCCGCGACTCCTCGGTACGAGACGTCGTCATTGTCGATCTTTCCTCGAATACAACTGCTGGCGCAGTGTATTCAGCGACGCCCGTTTCCGCCGGACAATCGTCCAGTAGACCGGCTGCCGATCCCACATTTCAAGACCGCATCAGTCGCGGGTGGACCACATCAGTCGCGGGTGGTAAGTCGTTGCTCGGCAATCGCAGCCCGATGGGCCGGGGACGGAGGCTCGGCGAGCCCGATCCCGGCATCGGTGAGAATCGTCAGGTCTAGGGTCCATTCACGGACAGACCGCACCTGCCAGAGCGCAAAGGCTTCGGCTACATGCTGCCGTGCCTGCACCTCCGACATGCCCGTCACAGATCTGAGATGGTCGAAAGCGTGGGATGCTCGCCCGCTGACCTGAGCAAACCCGAAGTGGGTCGTCTGATGACAGTCGGTACAGAGCAGGATGATGCGACGTAGGTGCTGTATGCCGGTGGCATCGTCGAAAACCCACCGCTCATGCGCTTCCAGCCAGCGCCGGGCGGCCCCGTCACGATCGCGGCCGCACACCTCGCACCGATGCCCGGCCCTGGCGTTCACCATCCGCCGCAGTCGTAGCCAATCCTTACCGTCGACGCACGAGCGCACATTGGTGAACCAGCAGGTTTCGGGCACCAGATCCACGAATAGGCCGCTGCCGCAGGTACGGTCCTCGCCGGGCAGAACCTCCGGCACACTCGGGCGCACCGAACCCGGTCGCCCCTCGGGGTGGGCCTCGATCCATTTCAGGCCGCCCAGATCGAGCCGCAACCGCGCGCGTGTGACCGCAACATAGGCGAGTTTGGCCTCGGTCTGCCCGATCGGGACCGGACCGGGACATTCGGGGTTCTCCGGATGGGCGAAATCATCTCCGATCCGCACCGTGTCCCATTCGCGGCCCTTCGCCTTGTGCGCGGTCGATATCGTCACCTCCGCGTCGGCCTCGCCGCACAGGTTCGCGACAGCCTCGAGCACCACGTCCACGCCGTGGTCATCGATCAAGCTCACCAACGGCCCCAGATCCGCGCCGGCCGGGTCGTTCTCCGCGTAGTCCTGCAACTCGCCCCACGAGGTGAACAGGCAAAGCTCCGGGTGAGTACTGCGCCGGCCGCCCTGCAGATCGCGCGCGGCCAGAGCAAGCAGCTCCAGCGACTTGCCGCCGCCGACCAGAGCCACCCTGCGCTTTCGACTCAGGTGCGACATCACCTCGAGCATCGCGCCCACATTGGTCCGGCAGAGCACCACGTCGGCCTGCTCGACATCGCAGATCTCGGTGGCCAAGCCGTCATTTCCTGTCAGCCGGATCGGCGCGTCGACGATGGCGAGCCACCGATTTGCTTCGGCCGCAACAGCCGCGCCGAACCGAAACGATCGAGTCAGCCCCAGGTGTGTACCGTCGAAGTCGTACATCACGTCCTGCGCACCTCGCCATCCGTAGATGGCCTGCGCGGAATCACCCACCATGACCAACTGGGAGTGACTCCGCTGCGCGTTGAATACCTGTTCCACAACGGGATTCGTGTCCTGCGCCTCATCCAGCAGAATGAAGTCGTAGTCCAGTTCCGGCTCACCGAGAGCCCACATCTTCAGGTAGTGGTCGTGGTCGAACCGCACCGATCCACGGTCTCGATGTTGCAGATCGCCCCACGCCTTCACCGCGTACGGCAGCACCGCATCGATGAGCCGCTGATGATCCGAGACGTCGTCCAGACCACGCAGTCGGGGCACGTGCCGGGACATGATCTCCCGATCAGCGGAATAGCAGAACCGCTGCACCGTCCGCACCGTTGTGTATGACAGAGCCGCAGCGCTCACCGGCCGGTTGCCGATTCGCAGGGGATACCGAATCCCCAGCGCTGCACCAACCTTCGCCGACGAGACGCGAGCGGCATTCAAGCGCTCCCGATAGTGGTGCCCCACGGCGCGATAGGCCATCGAATGAGCGGTCCGGCATTGCACGGTACGCACGAATCTCTGCTGCGCCTCGGCCGCCACCGCGCGGTTGTAGGCGAGGTACAGGCCTGCCCGCGAGCTGCCGTTCGACAGCAGCCGGAGGGTCGTCGTCTTCCCCGTCCCGGCCCCGGCCTGGATCGCCATGTCCGCACCACTCGCGAACGCATCGATGGCCGCCTGCTGCTCGATGGTCGGTGCCGATGTCGCTTGCCCCACACAGACTCCCCCCTCGGATGCCATGCTCGAGCAACGATCATCGCATCGACCACCGACAGGGACGAGGAATCGCGGGGATCAGTCCGCCGGGAGTTCGGCGCCGGACTCGGCGAGCTTGGCGGCGACCTCGTCGGGAAAGACGTTGCGGAACAGGAACAGGTCCCGGCCGAGCTTCCAGCCGGGGGCCAGGGCCACGGCGTAGCGCTCGAAGTAGCCGAGCTGTTTGCCCATCAGGATGAGCTGTTCGGGGCCCGCCGCGCCGCGGCGCTTGCCGAACTCGAGCAGGCGGGCGGCCACTACGCCGAGGTCGAGCTTGTCCAGGCTGCCACTCAGCACCGGGCCCAGTGCGACGGCCAATTGGCGGCCGATGGTGGCGTCGTCGCCGCTGTCGTCCGAGACCATGTCGAGCTTGCGCAGCGCGCGGGCCACGGGCCGGAAGTCGTTGTCGATGGCGCTGGCGTAGAACAGGGCGCGCACGAAGTCGCGCCATTCGGTCTCCATGCGGCCGACGATGCCGAAATCGAGCATGGCCACCCGGCCGTCCTCGAGCAGCCAGAGGTTGCCCGCGTGCACGTCACCGTGGAAGAGCCCGTGCACCGCGACGCTCTCCATCCACGCCTTGACCAGGCGGCGGATCAGCAGTTCGGAGTCCGGGTGCACCGCGCGGATGTCGTCGAAGCGGTCCAGCGGCATGCCGCGCATGCGCTCCATGCACAGCACGCGCGGTGCGGTGTACTCCCAATACACCTCGGGGACAACGACATTGGTGTTGTCGCCGAAGACGGTCAGGTTGTGCCGCGCCCGCGTCTGGTTGTCGGCCTCGATGAGGAAGTTGAGTTCGGCCACCGTGGCCTCGTACAGATCGCGCACCACGGCCTGGGTATTGGCCACCCGCGCGTTCTCCGAACGCTTCTCCAGCGTGCGCGCCAGCTTCATGGCCGCGCGCAGATCCACGATCATGCGCCGGGCGATCTCCGGGCGCTGCACCTTGACCACGGCCGGGCGGCCGTCGGCCAGCACACAGGCGTGCACCTGCGCGATGGAGGCGGCCGAGAGCGGCTCGTCCTCGAAGGACTGGAACAGCTCGGAAATGGGCTTGCCGAGCTCGGATTCGATGATCGCGCGCGCGTCCGCGGAGGGGAACGGCGCCATATCGTCCAGGCAGCGCAGGCAGGCGTCGGCGAGTTCGCGCGGGAAAGCGCCCGGCGACGAGGCGATGAGCTGACCCAGTTTGACGAACATCGGGCCGAGCGATTCGAAGCCGTTCACCACACCGTCGGCGACCGCGCGCTTACGCTTGGCCTTGCGCAGCCCGCCGCGCAGCACGCTGCGGGTGACCGAACCCCCGAGCACCGCGCCCACGATCGCGGTGCGCCGCAATTCGGAGAACCCGAACGTATTCAGATCGGGCCGAACCACCTCGGGCGTACCGGCCCGCACAGTCATGGGTGAGCTCACGGGCGGCAGTGTATCGCTGATTGTTTCGCAAACCCCGCTGTGGTGCCCGGCACACGTTACCGAGGCGTTCAGTGGTTAGGGAGGGGTAAGGCGGGGTACCGTGCATGGTCGGGCCGCGATCCGGCCCACTGATAGAGGCGGAAAGGCAAGACCGAAGTAATGACGGGTACAGCGGAAAAGCTGGCGGAACTGCGCAAACTGCTCGAGATTGCCGAAGAACCCTCGGGTGAGAAGGGCATTCAGAAGCGGCTCGCCAAGGGCATCCCCAGCGCCCGAGAACGCGTGCACATGCTGCTGGACCCGGGAACCTTCGTCGAAATGGGCGCGCTCATGCGCCAGCCCGGCAAGCCCGACGCCTACTACGGCGACGGCGTGGTCACCGGCCGCGGCTACATCGACGGCCGCCCGGTCGTGGTCATCTCGCACGACCCCTCCGTGTACGGCGGTTCGGTCAGCGAGACCTTCGGCCGCCGCGTGCGTGCCGCGATGGACTTCGCCTACAACAACGCCTGCCCCGTGGTCTGCATCAACGACTCCGGCGGCGCGCGCATCCAGGACGGCGTCGCCTCGCTGGCCTGGTACGCGAACATGTGCCGCCCGCTGGATGATCTGTCCGGCTTCGTGCCCACCGTCGCGGTCATGTTCGGCAAGTGCGCCGCGGGCTCGGTGTACGGCCCGATCAACATGGACGTCCTGGTCGCGACCGAGGACTCGTACATGTTCGTCACCGGCCCGGAGGTCATCAAGGCCGTCACCGGTTCCTCGGTGACCGCCGAGGAGCTCGGCGGCGCCCGCGCGCTGGAGAAGAACGGCACCGTTCACCACGTCGCCAAGGACGAGGCCGGTGCGTTCGCCTGGGTTCGCGAATACCTGAGCTACCTGCCGACCAGCTGCGTCGAGCCGGCGCCGGTGGTCAACCCCGGCCTCGAGCCGGAGATCACCGCGACCGACCGCGAGCTGGACACCTTCATGCCCGACGCCGACAAGGTCGGCTACGACATGCACGAGATCCTGCTGCGCATCTTCGACGACGGCCACTTCCACGAGGTGGGCGCCAAGACCTCGGAGAACCTGATCACCGGGTTCGCCCGTGTCGACGGCCGCCCGGTCGGCGTGCTGGCCAACCAGCCGCTGGTGCTGGGCGGCGCGCTCGACGCCGCCTGCTCGGACAAGGCCGCGCACTTCATCCGGCTCTGCGACGCGTACAACGTGCCGCTGATCTACGTGGTCGACACCCCGGGCGTGTTGCCCGGTGTGGACGAGGAACGCAATCACGTCATCAAGCGCGGCGGTCGCATGTTCCGCGCGCTGATCGAGGCCACCGTCCCGATCGTCACCATCGTCACGCGCAAGGCGTACGGCGGCGGCTTCGCGGTCATGGGCTGCAAGCAGCTCGGCGCCGATGTGGCCCTGGCCTGGCCGACCGCCCGCCTGGCCGTCATGGGCGCGGAGTCGATGATCCCGATCGTCGGCAAGCGCACCCTCGAGGCCACCCCCGAGGAGCAGCGGGAGTCGGTGCGGCAGAACATGATCGACTTCTACAACGCCACCGTCGCCACCCCGTGGACCGCGGCCGAACGCGGCTACATCGACGCCGTCATCGAGCCCTCGACCACGCGCCTCGAGATCCGCAAGGCGCTCAAGCTGTTGCGCGACAAGGGCGCGGTGCGCAAGCAGAACCCGCGCAAGCACAACCTGTTCCCCATGTGAGCACGGCGCGATAGCCGATACCTCACTCGGTCCCCGGTCTCCGCGGCCGGGGACCGAGTCGTTCGAGGGGCGGATCGTTCGGCGGAATAGGCTCGTTCAACAGGGATGGGCCGCCCAGCGGGCAGGTCGTTCGCCGACTGCCGGGCCGGTCGTTCGCCGACTGCCGGGCCGGTCGTTCGCCGGGCGCCGGGCCGATCGGCGGGCCCTGCGGACCGGCGAGCAACCATCCACGCGCGCTTCAGCATTCACTGGGCGCGGGTACGCCCCGCAGCCGCTCGTCCAGCCACAGCAGCGACTCCGGGTACCCCACCGCCGCCGCGATGATGTGCTCGCCGAACACGCTGCGGTAGACCGCGCGCGCCCCGAGCGCGCACTGTTCGTCGTAGAGGTCCCGCGCACCCTGCTCGGGCACCCAGAACTCCTGCGCACCGTGGTAGATGTACAGCGGCACAGCCGATTTGCGGCCCTGCATGCGGGTGATGCGGTAGATCTCCTGCGCGAAGGGACTGTTCAGCGGGTCGGGGAAGTTCGCCGCGACGTCGATGGGCAGCAGCAGCACCCCCGGCAGCGCGAAGGTGTCCACGCACCAGTCCTTCACCACCGAGGTCGTCACCCAGCGCGCCAGATTGTTCATGCGCGCCAGGATCTCCGGGCGCTCCCGGCCGACCGCGAAGGTGGCCGCCATGAAGATTCCCGAGGCGAGATTCGCGTTCATGCTGCGCGCCAGCAACTCGTAGTCCGCGGGCACCCCGCCCAGCGCCGCGCCGACCACCACCTCGGTGAGTTCGGGCGCGTACTCCTCGAGCAGCTTGACCGCGCCCTTGGTGGCGATCGCGCCCCCGGAGTAGCCGACCATGCCGAAACGGCTGTCGCCGAACTCCTCCGGCAGCGCGCCGCGCACCGCGCGCACCCCGTCCAGGATCGCGTGCCCGGCCACGTACGGCTCCGCGTAGGCCATGCGCGGACCCTCGTGGTCCGGCACCAGCACCGCGTACCCGCGCAGCAGCGCGAGCTGGGTGGTGGGCGGCAGGTATTCGGTCAGGTTGGTGTTCAGTGAAATACCATGCGCCAGGGTGTAACTCGGGTTGCATTCGCGGCCCAGCGCGTTGATGGGCAGATTGTTCACCAGCACCGGCCGCTGCCCGGGCCCGGCCCACTCCCCCGGCGGCACGGCCAGCGAGGAGACCGCGTAGGAGGGCGCGCCGTGCGCGTCGGTGGTGCGGTACTTGAACTGCACCACCTGGTGCACCGGCGCCAGCAGGATGGGGCCGCCGACCGCGGTGACGTCGCGCCAGGCGATCAGCTGTCCCGGAGCCATCCCGTCCAGATCGGCGGGCCACTCGTCCACGAAGGCGTCCCCGACCGGCGCGGGCATGGTCGCGGCCCGCAGCGCCGCCAATTCGGGTGTGAGAGAGTCGCCGTCGACCAGCGGGGTGTCCGGGGCGGGGGGCAGCGCGGGCGCCGGCAGGACCGTGTCGATCCACTGCTGTATCGCGGGCAGCAGGTCGAAGCCGGAGGAGTTCACCGTCGCCGGCACACTCGCGCCGACAGGCGGATCCGGCGCGGGCGGCTCGGCGTTCGCGGTGGTCGCGAGGCTGCCGAACAACAGTGCGGCGGCGAGGATTCGAGAACAACGCGGCACGGCAACCCCCACGCAATGAGAGAACTCGGCGGTAACCGCAACCTTAAACCGGCGCTCTCCGTGGGGTATTCGACGTAGTCTGTTCGACGCGGCATCGAGACCGGTCCGTGCCGATCCATGCCGATCCGAGATGATCCCGCAGGATCGGGACCGGCCGGTCAGCCCCGCTCGTCGTATTCGCCCCTGCGGCGGCTGAATCGCACCACCGTCGGGAACCCGCCGGCCACCGGGTCGAAGGATTCGGTACGCACACCGATGCTGTCGGTGAGCGTCTGCAGCACGTGCCAGCCGAAGCCGCCCTCGTCCAGGGCGTCCGGCTCGGACACCACGGTCCCCACCCGAATGCTCATCCGATTGTCGTTGTAGCCGAAGTCGCACTCGATCACACCGCCCGGCACCGACCCCAGGATCAGCGCCGTGGCCACCTCGTCCAGCGCGACCCGGATGTCCGTCACCTCGTCGAGGGCGAAATCCCCTATCAGAGCCACTGTTTCGGCCAGCGCGCGCAGCATGGTCAGCTGCGCCAATTCGGCCGGAACGCGAATGCCGATCACATCCGCCTCGGTCGCCGATCCAGAGATCCCGTCCCGCATACGCCGCTCCGCCCGTCCGCCACCACGCCGCGCCGGCGGGATGCGCCGCGCGCGGCCGTTGTTCGATCCGTTCGCCTGATGCATATTCTCGAACACTCACTCGCCTGACGGATGTCGATCGCGCGGTCTGCCGGCGGAGACGAACACCCGGCACGTGTCATTGACGGCCATACCCGGGGCACGAGCGACGAAACCTCCGCACCCCGGCTCATTCCGCATCGGAGCGCTGATGGACCGTCAGCAGCAGATGGTCGAATCTGGTGCGCAGTTCCACCGTCACCCCGCCCAATGCGGCGAACTCCGCGACCAGGAGCCCGGACAGCGTGCGGAGTTTGGTGTTGGTCTCCTGCGAGCGCCAGGTCAGCACCCGGAACGCCTGTTCGGCGTTGATGCCGTACACCAGCATGAGCGCGCCTTTGGCCTGCTCGATGACCGCGCGGGCCTGGTACAGCTCGGGCAGGGCGTCGTCGAGGGTCTCCTGCCGATGCGCGGCGAGGGTGTCGGTGACGTCGATGTAGTAACCGGAGGTGCCCACGACCCGGTTGTGGTCGTCGAAGAGGTGATCACCGACCACGATGACGTGATGCACCGTCCCGCCGGTGTCCACGATGCGATGCCTGCTGCAGAACGGCTCGCCGCTCTCCACCGACCGGGCCAGCGAACTGGCGAACAGCGCGCGGTCGTCGGAGTGCTTGTGGGTGAGCAGCAACTGGGTCGTCGGCTGCACCGTGCCGGGAGCGTACCCGTGCATGGCCGCCACCTCGTCCGACCACTCCCAGCGCTGCTCGGCGGTCCAGAACCGGAAGCTGCCGACCGCCTGCGGCCGGCCCGAACCGATCACCTGATCGAGCCCCTGGCCCTCCCCCGAAACCTCACCGCCGAGCATCACCACCCGAGTATGGGCTGCCGGGCCCCCGCCCGGGACCGGATCAGATACGCGAGGCCATCACCGCGTCCAACTGGGCGCTGCTGATCTGGCGGGCCGCGTTGGACACCGAGGTGACCATGCAGTTCCCGAAGGAGCCCAGACGGTCGAACAGGGTGGCCACACCGACGGCCATACCGCGCTCGCTGAAGTGGCTGTCGGCCTCGACGCCGATCTCGTAGCCCTGCGGCATGCGCGAGATCGCCAGCGTCATATCGGTATTGATGAAGCCGATGCCGCCGTCGCCCCAGTTGGTCATCATGCTGGTCGCCTCGGCGACCATGGCGACCCGCTGGAAGGGCGAGAGCTCCTCACCGGTCATCACTCGAATCGGGTTCTGCCAGGTGCGCTTGCGGGCGTTGTTCTCGTGCTCGGTCGGCACCGAGGACCAGTCGTCCTGGGCCGCCGTGCTGCTGAACAACGGGATCTTGGGCTCGGGGCCGGTGGGCGCGAGTTCCAGGGACGGCGGCACCGGTTCCCGCTCGCGGTGCCACAGCTCGCCCGCGGGCTGTTCGGAGGGCCGCAGCAGCACCGCCGACGCCCGGGCCGCGATCTTGCCGTTCTGCACGACGTTCACATCGGCGACGCGGATGCGATTGCCGTCGCGCACCCGCACGGTGGGCAGGGTGGTGTGCTCGAAGCGGGCGGCGCTGAACAGGTCCACGGTCAGGCGCACGGGGGTGAAGCCGTCGGTGGCGTGCTCGAGTTCCAGCTGCCGGGCCATGAGCCCGCACAGCGCGGGACCGACGACCTGGGCGGCGCTCCACTGACTGGCCGCGAACCGCGTCGGCTCGACGCCGTCGCCCACCACATCGAAATACGCCGGGACGTCCACCACGGGTCCACCTGTCCTGTCCGGTACCACTGATCGAATCACTGCTCCCAGACCTAACACACAGGTAGAACTCGTTTCAATACAAAGACCCGCCGCCGGCCGGTGGCATTTCCCACAGCGCCCGGCATACCGTCCGGCAGGTCCGGTGATTAGGGCTCGGGCGGGTCGGGTAACCAGGTCCCATCGGCCCTGAGGTCCGGGGCGGAGAAGAGGACAGTGATGATGCAGCCCGCACCCCTCGGCACCGCCCGCAGGCTGAATCGCAACGACAGCGCCGATACCGCCGTTCCCCGCACCGAAGTCCGCACCCTGCCCGGGCTCGCGCTGACGGCCCTGGCGCTCATCGCGGCGGCACTGGCCGCGACGGCCGCGGGCCACGGCTGGGCGGACGGGGCGCTCTTCGCCACGGTGGCGGCGGTGGCGTTCCTGGGGGCGGGCATCACCCTGCTGGTGACCGAACACGGCCGCGCGGTCCGGCCCGGGCCCCGGGACGAGTGAAAGCGGGCGCCGCGGCGCCGTGCAATTACCTCCGGAACCGGGCTCGGACAAAACAATTTTCGAGCCGGTAAACATCTTCGCAGCGGTGTGCAATCCCGTTGGCGGGCTACAGAATCCCTCCAGTTCATCGGCACGCCGCATGTCGATCTCGAATCGTCGGCGAAAAAGTCTGATCTGACCAGTATTTTCGTTCAGAAATACTCCTGGCCGCACCTTCCGGGCACCCCAGGAAGGGTCTCCGCGCAAACATTCGGCATCCCGGAATCGTTGCCGGACCTGCGAATTCGAGGTTGCAGATGTACTTGCATCTGCGCGGAGCACGGTCCTAGACTCGGGGTGTAAGGCACCGTAGGGGATAACCAGGGAGCCGAACGGTAAACCACCGGCGATTCCGCGCCACAGGTTTGCCGACGGCTTGGCATCAGGGGCGTTCTAATGAACCAGCCAATCAACCTCAGCCGACTCGGGTTCGCCGAAAGGAATCAGCCGGCGCACACCTATTCACGCGAGACGGCGACCGAATTCGTTATCGGACAGGTCGAATCCACCGGAGCGGCCACTCGGTACGATTTCGATATCGACCGAATAGTCACCACCGCACACGCGATGGTGAACGACTGGGATCTGCACTCGCTGCAGCGTGATGCGTTCTGGCGTATCGCGTCCAGTTTCATCAGGCAGTGAACTGAACTGCACTGCACGGCCTGACCGGGGCCCCGCAAGGGGCCCCGCCAGCATGTGCGCACCCCGAAGCAGCGCCGGCACCGTTCCGCGCCGCACGCTCACACCCTATTCATCCACCGGGTTCGGTGGTCCAGCGTCGCCGGCATAGTCACCAGCGCCCGACCTGGTCGACAGCGTTGCCGGGCAACCGTTTTCGGGCACAACAACAGGCCCGTTCGGTGAACGGGCCTATTTGTCTCAGAGCGCGTCGGCGATCTCCGTCAGGAACTCCCGCGACCGCTCCGGCGGCTCGGCCTGCACGCTCAGCTGATCCATGACCTGCCGGTAGAGTTCGAGATCCTCCCGGCGATCCAGGTACAGCGCACTCGTCAGCTGCTCCAGGTACACGATGTCGGGCAGCTCGGATTCGGCGAAGCGCAGCATGGTGAACGAACTGCCCGCGGCCGCATGGCCGCCCGCCGCGTACGGCAGCACCTGAATCGTCACGTTGGGCAGCTGCGAGATCTTGATCAGATACTCGAGCTGCCCACGCATGACAGCGGGGCCACCCACCGGACGCCGCAGCACCGACTCGTCCAATACCGCCCAGAACGTCGGCGCGCCTTCGCGCGTCAGCAGCTCCTGGCGGTGCCTGCGCAGCGATACGCGTCGCTCGCCGTCCTCGTCGTGCCCGAGAGCGACGACGGAGCGGGCGTAATCGGCGGTCTGCAGCAGGCCCGGAATCAGTTGGCCCTCGTACGTCCGGATGGACTTGGCGGCATGTTCCAGACCCAGGTAGGTCTCGAACCAGGATGGCAGCAAATCGCTGTAGCGATGCCACCAGCCCGGCTGGTTCGCCTTGCGTACCAAATCCAGGAACTGTTCGAGCTCACCGGGATCGCTGACGCCGTAGAGGCTCAGCAGATCCCGGATGTCTCGTTCCTTGAATCCGGTTCGCCCGAGTTCCAGGCGACTTATCTTGGCGTGGGAGCCGCGGATGTGTTCACCGGCGGCCTCCCGGGTGATCTTGTTCTCTTCCCTCAGCTTCCGTAGCTGCCCGCCCACCGCAATACGCAGTGCGGTCGGGCCGCGTTCGGCGACAGCGGAATTCACCCGACCGTGGGGAACGGGTTCAGCGATCATGAGGTCCACTCCGATGCTCGGATTGCCGGCAGTGGACACAACAGCAGCGTCGCGAACCACCGCGCCGATTGCCAATGCTACCGCTCAGAACGCCAGATCGTCGAACTCTCCGCTCTTGGCGCCCAGGATGAAGCATTCGATCTCGGGGCGGGTGTAGACCAGGACCGAACCCAGCGGGTCGCGGGAGTTGCGCATGGCCACCCCGCCGTCGGCGAGCTGTGCGAGCTCCACGCAGTTACCACTGGGATTACTGAAAGTGCTCTTGCGCCAAGACAGTTCGGATGGATCGAACTGGGTTGCGGAAATATCCGTCATTTCAGACTCCTATGCCGGTACCGCCCGGTCGGCGGTGATCCAGTACTTGCAAATGTTCGAGCAAATGTTCTTACAGTTGCAACCGCAAGACGAACGATAGCACGCAGGTAGCCCCGCATCGATGGCTCTGCGCAGCCTGATCCTTTGCAACACAACAGCATTGATCTTGGTGTCGGATTCATCACTGCGAAGTTGCGAAGATTTTCCGGCGTTACATACCGGTCGGTTCCGTAACTCGCTGTCCAGGCCGATAGCGCGAACCCTCAGGTCAACACTTGGCGAATCTTGTACTGTCACTGGGCATATCCCCCAGCGAACGTGCTGAGCACACCTGTCGAGGAGCCGCCATGTCCGACGTACAACATCCGGCTATCCGCACCGATGTCCCGCATTCCGCGCGGATCTGGAACTACTGGCTGGGCGGTAAGGACAACTACGAGATCGATCGCACGGTCGGGGACGCGAGCCTGGCCATCGACCCCGACATCCGCACCATGGCGATGGAGTCGCGGCAGTTCCTCATTCGCACCGTGCGTACGCTCGCGGGCGAACTGGGGGTGCGGCAGTTCCTGGACATCGGCAGCGGATTGCCGGTTACCCGGAACACCCACGAGATCGCCCAGGAGCTGAATCCGCGGTCAAGGGTGGTCTACGTGGACAACGATCCGCTGGTGCTCGCGCACGGCCGCGCGCTGCTCAGCAGCGGCGCCGAAGGGACAATCACCTTCTCGGAGCACGACTTCCACCAACCCGACCGAATTGTCGCAGATGTCCGGAGTGACCTGGATTTCGGCGAACCGATCGCGGTGATGTTCATGGGGGTGCTCGGGCACGCTCGCGTGGCGGGCGACCTCGAGCGCATCGTCGGGGCCCTCATGGCCGAGCTGCCGGCCGGCAGCTACCTCGTGCTGTGGGACGGCACCACCGACAGTGACGCCTACGTGAAGCTGTGGCAGGAGTACGGCAAGTCCGGTGGCGTGCCGTACATCCCGAGACCCAAGGAACAGTTGCTGGCGGCGTTCGACGGGCTGCGACTGCTCGCGCCCGGGTTCGTTCCCATCTCCAAGTGGGGCATCGACCCGGCGGCGATGGAGTTCGCTCCGGACATTTCGGCCTACGGGGGCGTGGCGCGTAAACCCTGACGCCACAACAACACCGATCGGGACGTCAGACCCTCGACACGTTGTGTCGAACGTGCAGATGCACTTGCATCTGCACGATTCACGCCCCTACACTCGGTTAACCAATTCCACCCTCGGCCAGAGGCATCCCATGACACAGATGCTCGCCCCCAGCACCGAACTTTCCGGTGACGATTGCGACGTAGAACCGCGCGGCCTCAGTTATCGCCGGGCCCGCACCATACTGCACGCACACGATCAGCACTTCGCCTGTCGGCAGTATCTAGCCGCCATCGCGTATCTCTCCGCGGACAACGACGTCGACTGAAACCCGGTCCCCTCGCGGGGGTTCGGCACGCTTGCCCCGGTGAGCGTACACACCCCCGCGGGCCAGGTTTCCGGCGCCCTTGCCGCGCACCGGCTCCCGATCGACTCTTGCGTTCTCGCCTTGCAAGACACAGCATTAGGCGGGTACTCCGGATAGGGAACTGCCGTCACGTGGAAGAGCGCCGAGATGATTCTGACTGCCGCCCACGATTTGCTGGCCACTGGAGCGTCACTGGCCCAAGTCTTCGATCCGACCCCGGAAACCCCGCCGGCCGCCGATAAGCTACTGCGCCTGGTCCGCTACTTCACCTGGTTCGTTCTACTCTCCGGCACGATCGCCATCATCTACGCCGGTGGCCGGTTCGCCTGGGAGAAGTGGAGCGGCGGGGCGCTGCAGTCGCCCAAGCAGATCGCGGGCGCACTGGTGGGCGGCGTGATCGCCACCAGCGCGGGCACCATCATGAATGCCGTTATCGGGCAATAGCGGTGGGCGGCCCGGCTGTTCACGCGGCCGGGCACCGAATATACGGGGCTACCGCCACTGTCGTCTCAGACAAGCCCGGCGGAACCGGGCCGCCCGTCGTCCCTACGCCGAAGCGGCGTGTGCGGTCTCGACGGTGCGCCCGACGATGTCCGCAGCGGGGGAATCCGCGGCGTCGGCGGATTCGCCCGGGGCGCCGACCATTTCCTCGAACCGGGCCACCACCTTCTGGTGGTAGAGCCCGAAGAGATCCTCGAACAGCGCCAGCTGCGCCTCGCTCGGACCGCCCTCGGATTCCCAGACGGCGATGAGCGCGCGCCACACCAGCACGTGCAGATCCGGCGACACCGCGAAGTAGGCCTGGACCGCCTCGGGCACCTCGAGAATCATCTCGCCGATGGAATTGAGCACCGCGCGCTGCATGTTGTGCCCGAGCGCGGTCAGCAGTCGCCGCAGTAGCCCGAGTTCGATGCGCAGCATCCGGTACGGGTCCGGATCGGCGCCGCGCGCAAGGGTTTCCAATTCGTCGATCTCGGCCTTGAAGACCGACGGATCGATGGCCCGCTCACTCCCGGTGTAGGCGAGCAGCGCCTCCAGGGCGATACCGCGCTCCTCCTCGACGATATTGCCGAACATCTCGGCGGCGATCTCGGGCGCGGGCATCGAGAGGCGGAACAATCGCCGGTACACGTCCACGCCGCCCTCGGCGCGCACGTCGCGGATGACGAATCCCTTACCGCGATGGGCGTCCACGAATCCGTAGGATTCCAGTCGCCCCAGAATCAATTGCGCCGTCGCACGATTCAGATCGAACTCGTCGGCGACCTGCCGAACGGACGGCATCAGACCACCGGGGGCGTACTCTCCCGCTGCGACCCGCCGCGCCAGTTCGTCGGCGACGTCAGCGACGACCGTCCGGTCTCCCATCGTGTCACCTCTCCAGAACCTAGTACACGTCCCAGACAGTGTAGGTGTTTACTCGGACAACTGCACAAGTCTGGGAATTCACGTCATCTATTCGGCGAGCAGCTGTGCGACCGTCACAAATTCGTAGCCCCGAGCCCGCAGTTCCGCGACGATCGGGCCGATGGCCGCGCGCGATGCCGCACCGGATTCGTACATGGTGTGCAGCAGCACGATCGATCCCGGGCGCACCCGCTCGACGGTTTCGGACACGATCTCCGCCGTGGTGGGCCGCTTGCCCGAATCGGGTTCCACGTCCCACATGACCGTGGTCCGATCGTGGTCCGCGAGGTACCGCGGCAGTGCGAAGAGTTTCTTGCCGTTGGGCGGGCGGAACGTGATCACGCCCCGGTATCCGGTTTTCGCGATCTCGGCGTCGGTGTGCTCGATCTCCTCGCGCACGGTGTCCGCGCCGACCAGGATCATGCGCCGGTGGGTGAAGCTGTGGTTGCCGATCTCGTGGCCCGCGCGTGCGATGGCCGCGCCCAGGTCCGGATCGGCCGCCAACTCCCGGCCGACGAGATAGAAGGTCGCCGGAATTCCGGCGTCGGCAAGGGCTTTCAAGACCTCGGGGGTGTAGGCGGTGGGACCGTCGTCGAGTGTCAGCGCGACGATTTTGCGGTCGGTGTCCACGCGCGGGACGATGCGCCCGGCGACCTGGTAGGTGCGCGAATTCATCAGCACGTACAGACCGGCGGCGATCACCAGCGCCACGACCAGTGCCAGGGGCGCGCCGATGAGCAGCCTGCGTTTCGTCATTCCTACCCGTCCAACTCCCCGTCCGCGGCGGCCAGATTCGCGCCCCAGCGGTCCGACCACTTCCACAGCGCCTCCAGCGCCAGCCCGAGTTCGGCTCCGGCCGTGGTCAATTCATACGACTTGTCCGGCTGCTTCGCCACCACACCGGCGTCCTGCAGGCGCTGCATGCGCACCGACAGCATGCTCGACGAGCAATTCCCCATGCGCCGGCGCAGTTCCAGGAAGCCGAGCGGTCCGGGTTCGAGTTCCCAGATCACGCGCAGCATCCACCGCTGACCGAGCAGGTCCATGGCGGCGAGCACCGGGGCGTCCGAGGGCTCGGCGCGGCTGTTGGACGACAGTGGCTGACTTGCGCTTCTCATTTCGAACCACCATATTGGTTCTAAATCAGAAGCAGTCAACGGGGCCGGAGGTCAGCGCGTGGAATCGACGGGGAATGAATCGGATGCGACGGCCGGGCGGCGGATCGTGCTGGTCACCGGTGCGTCCCGGGGCATCGGCGCGGAGACCGCGCGGGTGCTCGCCGCTCGCGGCGATCACGTCGTCGTCAACTATCGCGAGAAGCGCAAGCGCGCGGAGACCCTGGCCGCGGACCTTCGAGCGGCCGGGGGCAGCGCGTCGGTGGCGGGCGCGGACATCGCCGACCCGGACAGTGCTCGCGCGCTCGTCGACGGCGTGGTGGCCGAGTTCGGCCGGCTGGACGTGCTGGTGCTCAACGCGTCCGGCGGGCTCGAGCGCGACGCCGCGCCCGAGTACGCCATGCTGCTGAACCGGGACGCGCAGGCCCGGCTGGCGACGCTCGCGCTGGAGCACCTGCCCGCGGGCGGTCACCTGGTCTTCGTCACCAGCCACCAGGCCCACTTCTCCCCCGGCCGCCCGGTCCCGGCGGGCTACGAGCCCATCGCGGCGAGCAAACGCGCCGGTGAGGACGCGCTGCGCGCGATGATCCCCGAATTCGACCGGCGTGGAACAGGTTTCACCGTCGTCTCCGGCGACATGATCGACGGCACCATCATCGTCCGCCTCCTGGAACGCCGCGACCCCGACGCCGTGACCGCCCGCCGCGACCACGGCGCCCTGCCCACCGTCGAGGAGTTCGCGACCGCCGTCGCCGACGCGACGGTCGCCACCACCCCGCCGGGCCACACCCACTACGTCGGCGGCGCGGACTTCCACCCCGCCACGGTGTAACCCCGGGTTCGGCCGCCGCCGGGTCAACCGCCGCCTGTTCGCCATCGGCGGGCTCAGCTGGAACAGCGGCGTGGGGCGGCGTCTTCCGGTGGGCGGACACGTATATGACCGGTGCCGGGCGGTGCGGAGGGGCGGGGCATCGACCGCCGGATCCGGTGCAGAAAGCGCCATTGAGCGGCCGTTCGTGCTGGTGGGCGGGGAAAGCGGTTGGCGGGGTGGGGGCCGGCGTGCGAGCATCTCCGGATGCCGCACTGGGTCGAGGTTCTGCCTGCTTTCATGCTCGCCTGTCTGATGCTGGCCGCGCTGCCGGGGCCCGCGACCGCGCTGTTTCTGCAGCGGTCGGTGCGCGACGGGCGCAAGGCGGGGCTGGCCGCGGTGGTGGGCAACGAGATCGGGATGGTCGGGTGGACCCTGGCGGGTGGGCTCGGGTTGTCGGCGTTGCTGGTGGCGAATCGGGTCATGAACCAGGCGGTGCACGTTCTGGGCGCGGTGGTGCTCATCTGGCTCGGCGTGCAGGCGTGGCGCGGAGCCCGGGGCACGGGTGGAGACGACGCGTTCGGGGCCGCGCTGACCGCGGCGCTGCCGGGCGGGCGCACCCCGGCCGCGGCGTTCCGGGCGTCGCTGGTCTCGATCGCCGCCAACCCCAAGGCCGCGGTGTTCGGCCTGACGATCCTGCCGCAGTTCCTGCCGGAATCCGGCCCGGTGCTGCCGACGGTGATCATCCTGGCGTTCATCCAGTTGGCCATCGACACCACCTGGTGCGTGGGCGTGGTCCTGGCCGCCGACCGGGCCGGAAACTGGCTGCGCCGCACGGGCATTCGCCAGCGCGTGGAGCGCGCTCTCGCCGCGGTGCTGGTCGGCCTGGGCATCGGGCTCGCCGCCGAGGCCCGCTGACCGCATCCCGGTAATCGGAACGAACTCTCCCGATGCGTACGCCTCCAGGATGAGCGTGCCGATGCTCGCGGCGTGTCTCTGACCGGGTTCGGGGCCGGCAACCGACACGGTCGATCCGCGACACCGCTGCCGCCCGTCGACCCCGCACCCGCCGACGACTCGAATCGGCGCTGTCGGTTCCAACCTGCGACCGCGCGAAGCATGCCTCGGACGCGCATCCCGCCGCCGCTGTCGGTGTGCCCGCGATCGGCGACTCGGTTCGAGCGCGCTCACCCCCTGTTCACTCATGACCGGGGCAGGATCCGTCGGTCCGATCTCGTGAGCGCATGCGCATGCCGTTGCCCGGTGCCCGAGTGCACGGGCCGGGGTTATGTTTGGGGTGGGGCGCGCTGGCAACTACCTGGCGAGGAGGTGTGGGGCGTGGTCAACGATGTGGAGAAACGGTGGAACGACCCGGGAGCGCTGCGCCGGGCCGCTCGGTACGTGATCGGGGTGTTGATCGTGGCCGCGGTGGCGGCGGTGATCGTGTTCGTGTGGGCGGCCGCGCGGAATCAGTGTCTCGAGGCCGACACCATGCTGTGCGACTCGACCGCGCGGGTGATCGTGGGACTGGTGCCGGGCGGGGTGCTGCTGGCCGGGGGTGTGGGGGCGTTCGTGATCACCATCCGGGAGTGGGCGGCGGGGCGCACGTGGCCCATCTGGCAGGGGGCCGGGTGGTTCCTGCTCACGCTGATGGTCGCCTACCTGTCCATCGCGGGCTCGGCGGGCTGACCCCCGACGTCGGCGCACCCGGGGTGTACGCGCCGGGTTGCGGCGGGGACCCGCAAGTAAGGTCACGGCCGCGGATCACCAGCCTGTACATCCCGTGCTCACACGGGGCACCGAGGCGCACTATCGGCCGAGTTGTCATGGTGGTCGAACGGGGTGCCCCGAATTCCGGCGCGAGCGGCCAGGAAGCGAGCGAGCCGGATGTTGCGCTGCCAGAACGGGTCGTAGCCGCCGGTCCGGCGGCGGGCGCGGGTGCGAGCGCCCGGCAGACGATCGTCGAGACTCCGCAGGCGAACGGTTGTGGACGCCGCCGCGCCCGTCAGCGCCGTCCAGGGGCGGACCGGCGTCGAATGTAAGGGCGTGTCCGCCAGCAGGGTTCGCACCAGCGGTTCGCCGCTGTAGTAGGCGAGGGCCCCGAGCAGCGGCGCGGTGCCGAGCCGCCGCAGCCGTACGGCCGGGGTGTCGCCGGCCAGCAGCCTGGTCGCGGCGCCGGCCATCTTCGCGGTCCAGTCCGGTGCGACGCCGGCGGTGGCGACCATGTAGTCCACCATTTCCATGCCCTCGGCCGCCGAACGCGGGATGAGTTCCTCCGCGACGCCGAACACGTGGGCGATGTACGCCCAGTAGTGCATGACGTCGTCGAGTTCGCCTGTCGTGCAGCGGCGTCCGTGCACGTGGTCGAAGCAGATCGGGGTCAGCCCGAAGGTGACGGCCGCGCCCATGGTGGTGGCGTTGGATATGGGGCTGCCGTGCCGGGCGAAATGCGCGTCGCCCCAGCGCCGCCGGAGCATGGCGCGGACCTGGGCGTGCATGAGGCGCACGCGCACGGTGTCGTGCAGGATCGGATTGCGGCGCTCGAGCGCCCCGGGCGCGGTGACACTGCCGAACCAGACAGCGGATTCGAGATTGCGGCGGTAGGGGTCGTGCACGAAGCGACCGGTCGCGCCCACGGCCGAGGCGACCTCCGCGCCCACGAACGTGCCCATGAAATCCTGCACGCCCATGGCCATCTTCCCGGCGGTGGAGACGTTGATCCAGCGCCGCCGCCCGCGCTCCCAGCGGTCGGGGTCGAACCACGCGGGCGGTGTGTCCAACCGCGCGATCAACCGGACCAGTTCCGGCAACGGGTCTTCGACGCTGTCGATCCCGAACGCGAGTGCCCGATCCAATTGTCTTCGCCCGGTGGCGGTTCCACTGCGCCGGAACGCGGCGACCAGGGCGTCCATCGGCTCGTCGCCCTGCCACAGGTGATCGGCCATCAGCCGGGTGCGCGGGGTCTCGGCGGGTTCGAGCCGGACGTCGAGCCACGGCGACAGCATCGCCCGGCGCGGTTCGAACCACAGGTCGGAGGGCACGGCCCGCGGCGGCGCGGGACGCAGGGCCACGCCGGGCCGGTAGTAGTAGTCGTAGGGATGACCACCGCTCACGGGCGGGGGTTCGGTGTGCGGCAGCATCGTTCAGAACCCTGTCAGCTGACGGAAGGTGGTGATCGCGTCCCCGCCGGAGCCGGCGTGGACGGGGCAGTAGTGCTTGGGATCGCCCCGGTGTTCGGGTGCGGGCCAGAACATCTCCGGCGCCTGCGGCGGCCCGAGCGCGGCCGGCCGTTTCCCGGCGGCGCGGCGGCGGGCGGCCCGGATGCGCGGGAAGGAGTAGTTCACCGCGTCCGGGGTCACCCGGTGCAGCGCCGAGAGGGACCGGCACAGCCGGTCGAACACCCATTGATCGCGGGCGGTCCAGGTGAATCCCATGGTCCGCCGTATCGCCGGATCGCACAGGCCGACGGTCACGAACTTCACCAGGCGTGCTCCGGAGGGCCGGATCACGCCTTCCCACAGCGGTTCCGGTAGGCGTCGCAGCACCGGGAACGGTGGCACCGGCGCGGTGTCGATGAGGTTGAACACGTCCCACGCGGCCCGGGTCGGCTCCAGGGTGTCCCGGCACATGTCGCGCCAATAGCGCTGGAACTCGGGCCAGCTCGGCGGCACCACCCGCATGCTCATGCCGTAGTGCTCGTACCAGCGGTGGTGCTCGCGCCAGAGCTGTTCGCGCTGTGCGCCACTCAGCCCGCCCATGAAGAGTTCGGCCGTGCGCAGGGTCTGCACGAAGAACACCGCGTGCGCCCAGTAGAAGGTCGCGGGATCGAGCGCGTGGTATCTGCGCCCTTGGGCGTCAACGCCTTTGATGGTCCGGTGGTATCCGACGATCTCCCGCGCGGTCTCGCGCGCTCGCGGCCCGTCGAACACCACCCCGACGATCGGGTAGGCCGAGCGCAGCACCCGTTGATACGGCTCGCCCGCTATCTCGGAATGGAACTCCACGCCCGCGCCCAGCCCGGGGTGCATGTTCTGCACCATGCCCATGAAAAAGCCGGTCGGCGCGTAGTAGAGCGATCCGAAGATCTTCCACGTCAGCGATTCCGGGCCCAGGGCGACGGGTTCGGATCGGTCGCTGCCCGCGGCGGCATATGACACCATGACCACAGGCTGACACGAATGAATACTCGCGTTCAATTCGCGTTCCGAACCGCTCCGGGATAGAGATGCCACCGAAACGACAGCTGCCGAAAACCCCTGCCGGACAGCGCCGATCACCGCAACAGGAGCGCTCGCGCGCCATGGTCGCGCGCATCGTCGACGCCGGCCAGCGTGTCCTGATCACGCACGGCTACGACGGCGCCTCGACCAATCGCATCGCCGACGCGGCGGGCATCAGCCCGGGTTCGCTGTACCAGTACTTCCCGAACAAGGATGCCGTGGTCGCGGCCGTCATCGAGCGATACACCGCCGAGGTCGCCGACCGGGTGCGGCCCCGCGTGCTCGCGAATCTGACCCGCAGGCCCGAGATCGCGGTTCCGGAAACGATTTCCGAGCTGCTGGACGCGCTCGGCGACGACCGCGAACTGCTGCGCGCGGTGGTCGAGCAGACCCCGCGGCTGTCCACCGGCGCGACGGTGCTCGCGTTCGAGCAGCAGATCGGCGAACTGGCCCGGCTCGCACTGAGCATGCGCTCCCGCTCGGTTCCGGCCTCGGTCGACTTCGACGCCACCGCCTGGATGCTGGTGCGCACCGTCGAGCACCTCACCATTCGCTATCTGCTCGACGCCCCGCCCATCCCCCGCGACCGCTTCCTCGCCGACATCACCCGCCTGATACTCAATTTCTTCCAGGAACCGCAGGATCCGGCCGGCCGGCCGCGAGCCGGACGCGAGCACCCCTAGCCCGTGCCGCGAGCCGCCACCGCATGCGCAGCTCAGCGCGCGGCGGCCGTTCGCGGCGCGGGCAGCGCCAGCAGCAGTTCGACAGCGCGGGCCGCGCTCTGGGCGGCGCTCTCCATGGTCGCGGACCAGTCGGTGCGGGTCCAGTCGCCGGCCAGGACCAGGGTGGGCACCGACGTGCGCTGCGCGGGGCGCAGACCGTCGGTGCCGACCACCTGGGAGAAGGTGGCCCGCGGCATGGGAACCACCTGTGCGTGCAGGACTTTCGCGCCCGCGGCGGCCGGATAGTAGCGGCGCAGCAGCGCCATCTGCTCGTCCACCACCTCGTGGCTCGGCTTGTGGATCTGCGCGTACGCCCCGCTGGTGGTCAGGCAGTACAGCCAGCCGTGCTCGGTGTCGCGGCCGTGCATGCGCTGACGGTCGAAGACCTGATCGATCACCCCCGCGCCGCCGATCAGCGCCTCCATCGCACCCTCGGTGCCGAGCGGGCGATCCAGGTACAGGTTGGTGCTGACGATCGGGGTGAAGCCCAGTTTGTCGGCGGCGGAGTAGATCTCGTCGTGTTCGGGAAGCTCGTCGAGCAGTCCGCCGAGCGTCGAGTTGGGCACCGCGCACACCACCGCGTCGGCGGGCACGGTCTCGCCGTCCGCGAGCAGCACACCCGTCACCGCGCCGTCGCGCACCAGGATCCGCCGAGCCACCGCCCGGTGGCGCACCTGCACCCCGGTGCGCTCGAAGAGCCGCTGCGCACCGGTGACGAAGAGGGTGTCCAGATCGGTGGTGGGGTAGCCGATGCTCACCGCGCGGCGATGCTTGACGCCCAGGCGAATTCCGGTGGCCAGCACATCGGCGAAGACCTTGGCCGATTCCTGGCGCACCGGTTCGGCCGCGATGCCCAGGGCCAGCCAGTCCCAGAGCGCCTCGCGCGCGGTCGGCGGCATGCCGAGCCGCCGGAACCATTGGTCGGTGGTGAGGTCGGCGAGATCGGCGGGCTGGTTCAGGCACTGCCAGCCCATCCGCACGGTGGCCAGCGCCGCGCGGGCGCGGTCGGCCGCCGAGGCGTCGGGGTGCGCGCCCAGCAGCGATCGGAGCGCCTGAAATCCCTTGGTGCCCATCGTGGTGGCGCGCCCGCCCGGCCAGCGCAGCACGCCCGAATGCGGGAACGTCACGTGCTCGCGGGTGCCGATGCTGGTCAGGTAGCGGAACAGGTGGTCGTAGCCGCTGGCGATGACGTGCTGCCCGTTGTCCGGAACATCGTGCAGCTGAGCCACTTCCAGCGCGTGGGTGCGCCCGCCGAGCCGACCGCGCCGTTCCAGCAGCGTCACCTGCCTGCCGGCCTCGGCCAGCCATACCGCGGAGGCCAGGCCCGCCAGCCCGCCCCCGATCACCACGTACCGTCGCTGATCGTTCATGCGCGCTCCCGGAGGCAGAACCTACCAGTGCAAGGTAGCGCCGCGACGGTGCGGTCGTCCGAGAATCCGGCGAAACATGGTGCCGGACCTACGGATACGACGGTGGCGGCCGCCCGGGCCGGGCGGCCGCCACCGGCACGCGAGAAAGTCAGGCGGCGCGTCGGCCGCGCGAGAGCAGCGGGTAGGCCGCGCACACCAGCGCACCCCACACCACGCCGACGATGATCGCGGTTCGACCGGCCTCGGTGAAGAACAGCAGCACCACCACCAGCAGCAGGAAGCCCAGCGCCAGCGCCGTAGTGACCGGCGCGCCCGGCAGCCGGTAGTCGCTCGCGGGCAGCAGCCCCCGCCGTACCCGGGCCCGGTACAGGAAGTGGCAGACCAGGATCATGCCCCAGACGAAGATGATGCCGATCGTCGAGACCGAGGTGATGTACGCGAACGCCTTGTCCGGGGAGAAGTAGTTCACGCCGACCCCGATCACCATGACCGCCGCCGACAGCGCGATGCCGGCCGCGGGCACCGACCGAGAGCTGAGCGCGCCGAGCCGGGCCGGGGCCTCCTCCCGCTGGGCGAGGCTGCGCAGCATGCGCCCGGTGGAGTAGATGCCGGAGTTGCAGGACGAGAGCGCCGCGGTGAGCAGCACGAAGTTGATGATGGCGGCCGCGCCGGGGATGCCGATCTGCTCGAAAACCTCCACGAAGGGACTGCGCCCGGCGTGGAAGGTCCGCCAGCTCGAGACCGACATGATGATGACGAGCGCGCCGATGTAGAACAGCCCGATGCGGAACGGCAGCGTGTTGATGGCCTTGCGCAGGGTGTTCTTCGGGTCGCGGGCCTCGCCTGCGGTGACGCCGACCAGTTCCACGCCGACGTAGGCGAACAGCACGATCTGCAGGACCAGCAGGGTCTGGCCGAAGCCGTTCGGGAATACGCCGCCGTCGTTCCACAGATTGGCGACCGTCGGGTTCGTGGCCTGTCCGAAGTGGAAGATGAGCACACCAAGGCCGATGAGGATCATGGCGATGATGGCGGTGACCTTGATGGCCGAGAACCAGAACTCGCCCTCGCCGAACAGGCGCACCGAGACCATGTTCGCCAGGAACATGATGCCGAGCACCACGAGCGCGGTCACCCACTGCGGGATGTCGAACCAGTACTGCACGTACTTGCCCGCCACGGTGATCTCGGCCATACAGGTGGCGACCCAGACCGCCCAGTAGGTCCAGCCGGTGGCATAGCCCGCGAAACGGCCCAGGAATTCGTTGGCGTACTCGGCGAAGCTGCCCGCGACGGGCCGATAGGTCAGCAGTTCGCCCAGCGCACGCATGATGACGAAGATGGCCAGACCGGCCGCCAGATAGGCCAGGATGAGCGCCGGGCCCGCCTGCTCGATCGCGCCGCCCGCGCCGTAGAACAGGCCGGTGCCGATGGCGCCGCCGATCGCGATCATCTGGATGGTGCGGGGCGAGAGGCCGCGCGCATACCCCTCGTCGGTGGTGGCCGAGCCCGGCTCGGTGGCCTGTCTTTCCGAGGCTGTCACAAACGTTCCTTCCACACGTGCGTGCGGCCGCACCGAGCCTCGCCGTCGTGCGCGCGGGACGCCGGGGACCGCGCCGAGCTTGCCGACGGGTTGCCGAGCTCGGTCCGAGGCGTGTCAGATTACCGGAGGCGAACCGCGCGTCCAGACCGGAGTTACCGGTCGGTATCTTCGTCCACCAGCTCCAGGCCGGTGACCACCTCGGTCTCGATTCGAATGACGTGATCGCTCGGCATGTTGACCCACGGGTCCAGCAGGGTCACGTAGCGCCGCACCTGTTCTCGGTCGGTGACCACCCGGGCGACGCCGGTGACGATGACGCTCCAGCCGCTGCGGGTCTGCTCGTCGAAATCGTCGGCCTCGTAGGCGACGACCTGCCCGTCACCCCGCAGCAGACTTGCGCCCAAATGCGCACGCACGACGACGGCGTCCAGCTCCACAATGTGATTGACGGGCCGAATGATCGGAACACCGCGGCGGGAGAAACAGATTCGGCCGTATTGCGCCCCGGCCAAGCGTTTCAGTGAATCGGCAGCCGAGAGCTCGCGGAGCTTTCGAACACCATCGCCGACCATCTCTCCGATTGTGGCCGAAACATCCGATTTATGCCAATTGTGTTGCCGCAACGCGCGGTTCGGGATGAGATTCTCAGCGCACCGGGGGCACGTCGACCTGGGCCGGAACCTTGTCCGTGCGCAGGCCCTTCCAGCTCGGCATGCGGAGCCGACCACCCCGGAATTCGCGGTACTGCACGTCTCCCACCAGGATGGTCTCGACCCAGCGCCAGCCGGCGGCGGCCGCCTCGGGCGGCGTCTGTTCGAAAGGACTTGCCGGGACGGCGATTTGATCGAGCGTGTCGCGAATGGCGCGGCGCGCCGCCTGCGTGAATCCGGTACCGACATTCCCCAGGAAGACCAATCGCCCGTTCTCGTCGTGCGCACCCAACACCAGCGAGCCGAAGGTCGATTCCATCGCGCCGGTCCCCGGCGTCCAACCGGCAACCACCACTTCGGTGTTGTTCCGCAGCGCGGTCTTGATCCAGGCGGGTGAACGGCGGCCCGGAAGGTAGACCGAATCGATGCGTTTGGAGACGATTCCCTCCAGCCGGTGCTCCTCCGCGGCGTAGAGCAACTTCCGGGCGTCCATGCCGACCCAGTGCGGCGGGGCGGACAACGGCGCGGGCAGGTCCAGGTCGGCGAGCCGGGCCCGGCGGTCCAGGTAGGTCTCGCCCGTGACGTCCAGGTCGCCGACGGTCAGGACGTCGAAGACGAAGAAGCGCACGGGCACCTCGGCGAGCAGTTGCTCGCCCGGGCGCTCCACGTGCATGCGGCGCTGCAGCAGCCCGAAGGACGGCGCCCCATCGCGTTCGGGGGCCACGATCTCACCGTCGAGCACGAGGGTTCCGTTGCCCGGCACCGCTTTCAGGGCCGCCACGATCTCGGGGTACGAGGAGCCCACGGCGTTGCCGGCACGGCTGTAGAGCGAACACTCTCCGTCCCGGCGCACCGCGATGATGCGGACGCCGTCCCATTTCATCTCGACTGCCCACTCGGGGCCGTTCGGCGGGCGGCCCGCGGTCGCCAGCATGGGGGCGGGAACGTGTGCGAGCGGCCAGACCACGGCGGCCGCTACCCGCGCCGGCAATCAGACATGGGGAACATGCCCGGGAGTTTGCCTCCAGATCGCGCGCGGGTCGCGGCGGCTCGCCGTGGTCGACCCGGTTGTTACGCCGCGGGGCGGCTGTCCGCGCTACTTGGCGGAGATGCCCTGCTGACGCAGTACGTCCAGGACCTCGCCGTAGCTGAGCGAGGAGGTGACGTCCAGGGTCTCCGACGCGGCGTCGGTGCTGACCGCGCTGACCGAATCCATGCCGCGCAAGGTCTGCTCGGCGAGGTTGGCCTCGCTGGAGAAATGCGGCAATTCGAACCTGTAGCCCATGACGGCCACCCTTTCTACGGGGTTCCACTGACACGGACGCAGTAGCCGGATCGGCGCGGGTCAAACCTGCCGGACCCGGTCGCGCCCCGTCTCCTTTGCGCCACAGCCCTTCTCACCGCACCGGCCTAGAGTCGTTTCATGATCGCGATTCCGGACGCCTTCGCGCAGCTCACGATCGCCCGCGAGGGAGCGGCCGGGCGAACCTGGATCACGGCGCTGCCGGGCCTGGTCGACGAGCTGCTGGACAGCTGGTCCTGCACCCCGGCGGGTGCGGCGATGCACGGTCATGTCGGGGTCATCGTCCCGGTCCGGCACGCGGAGCTGCCGCCGGCGGTGCTGAAGGTCTCGTTCCCCCATCCCGGCAACGTCCACGAACCCCATGCCTTCGCCGCGTGGAACGGGCGCGGGGCGGTACGGCTGTTCCGGCGGGCCGACGACCGCTTCGCCATGCTGCTGGAGCGGGCGGGTTCGGACACCCTGGCCACGGTCACCGATCATGAACGGGCGCTGCGGATTCAGGGTGACCTCGCGCGGCGGCTGGCGGTGCCCGCGCCGCCCGGGGTCCCCGCGCTGGCCGACGCGGTGACGCGCTGGGAACGCGACATGACCTCGGCCGCGGCTGCTTTCGATCATCCGCTGCCGCCCGCCGTGTACGGCGCCGCGCTGGCCACGCTGCGCGAACTCGGGCCGGAGCGGCCCGCGACGCTGGTGCACGGCGATCTGCACGACGCCAACATCCTGGCCGCCGAGCGGGAACCGTGGCTCGTCGTGGATCCCAAGGGGCACTCGGGCGACCCGGCCACCGACGCGCTCAACGTGATTCGCAGTCCCCGGTACCTGGAAGTGCTGCGCGGCCCCGATCTGCGGGCTCGGGTCCATCGCCTGCTGCACGTGTACTGCGACGCGGCGGACATCGACTTCGACCGCGCCCGCCGCTGGACGCAGGCCGGTGCGGTGCGCGAATCCCTGTGGGGCAGAGCGCACGGCGACCCCGACTGGCTGGTGGCGGCCACCGACGACCTGGCAGCGGTTCTGACCTGATGGTTCGTGCCGAGACCGGCGGCGGCGACCGCGACGTGGCGGGCACGCTGTCGCGAACATCGATCGCCGCGACGGCGGGTTCACCCATCGGCTCGCGGCGCGAGCGACGCCGCGGGCTGTCATTGTATTGGGCGACAACAGGACGATGGATGCGCCGACGCGCGTCCCGGTGAGGAACGAACAATGAGCTTCGCGGACAAGTACGGCCCCTGCGCGCTGGTGGTGGGCGCGGCCATCGGATTGGGGGCCGAGTTCAGCCGGCAGCTCGCCGCGCGGGGTCTGGATCTGATCCTGGTGTCGCTCGAGACCGACGAACTCGCCGCGCTGGCCAAGGAACTCGAAGCAGCGCACGGGATTCGGGCGCAGACCGTCGTGGGCGACATCACGGCGCCGGAGACCCTGGCGCAGATCGAGCTGTGCGCGGCGGGCACCGAGATCGGCCTCGTCGTCTACAACGCGGGACTGTCGATCTGCGGGGAGTGGGTCGATACGCCGCTGGAAAGCCATCTGAAGGTGCTGGACGTCAACGTCACCGGCATGTACCGCGTCGTGCACCGGTACGCCGGGCCGATGCTCGAGCGCGGGCGCGGTGGCGTCATCCTGCTCAGCTCCATGTCCGGATTGCTCGGCACCCCGATGTACGCGTCCTACGCGAGCACCAAGGCGCTCACCCTGCACCTGGCCGAAACCCTGTGGGAGGAATGGCGATCCAAGGGCGTGGACATCACCGCCGTCATCCCCGGCGCGACCGAGACCCCGGGGTATCGCAAGGACAACCCCCGCGAAAACCGTTCCACCCCCGACGTCATGGCGGTGGGCCCGGTGGTGGCCGCGGGCCTGAACGCGCTCGGCCGCCGGCCGTCGGTGATTCCGGGTCGGCTCAACAGAATCAGCGGCACGCTGCTGACGAGACTGCTCCCCCGCCGGACCGCCATCGGCATCATGGGACGCTCGATGCGCTCGACCTACGGAGGACGGTAACCCGGGAAACTCACCGCGTGGGGATCCGTTCGCGGCCGACGTGCCCGGCCGCGAACGGATTCCGCGTTCTCGACCGGCTAGACGACCTTCGCGTCGATGAGCAGGGTCCAGATCTCGGCCTGATCCACCACCTGCACGCCGAGCTTCTCGGCCTTGGCGAGCTTGCTTTCGCCCACGCCCGCGCCGGTGATCAGCATGTCGGTGTTGGCCGAGACCGAGGACGCGGCGGTGGCGCCGGCCTTCTCGCACAGCCGCTGGAAGGTCGGCCGGGCCACCTTCTCACCCGAGCGGGGATCCGCCAGCGCGCCGGTGATGACGACCGTCTTGCCCGCCAGCGGCGCGCCCGCGGCCACCACCGGGGGCAGATCCTCCGCGCGAACGTCCAGGGAGACACCGTATTCGCGCAGGCGCTCGAGCTCGGGCCGCAGCCGCGCCAGGTGCGAGGTCAGCGACGCGGCCACCTTGGCGCCGATGTCCTCGACCTCGACCAGGCGCTCCTCACCCGCGTCGGCGACCTCCTCCAGGGAACCGAAGCCCGCGCGGGCCAGCCGCGCCGCGGTGCCCTCCGAGGCCATGGGAATCGACAGGCCGATGAGTGCGCGGCGCAGGCCGACCTGGCGGCTGGCGTCGATCGAATCGATCATGCGCTGCGCGGAAACCTCACCGACGCGGTCGAATTCGAGGAGCTGATCCTTGGTGAGGGTGTAGAAGTCCGAGGGGTTCTCCAGGATGCCGGCCTCGGCCAGGCGCTCGATCCACACCTGGCCGATGGCGTCGATGTCCGCGGCCGCGCGCGAGGCCCAGTGGATGAGCCTGCGCACCGACTGGGCGGGACAGGAGGCGTTGGTGCAGAACAGTTCCCGGCTGTTGCCCTGTTCGGTGACCGGCTGGGCGCAGGACGGGCAGACGGTCGGCGCGACGATGTCGATCTCCTCGCCGGTGCGCTTGGCGGCGTCGAGAACGCCCGCCACGAACGGGATCACGTCGCCCGCGCGGCGCACCAGCACGGTGTCGCCGACCTTGATGTCGCGGGCGCGGATCACCTCCTGGTTGGCCAGGGTGGCCTTGGTGACCGTGGTGCCGCCCACGAAGACCGGCTCGAGCCAGGCCACGGGGACGATCTTGCCGGTCTTGCCCACATCCCAGATGACCTCGCGCAGCAGGGTGGTCTTCTCCTCGGCCGCGAATTTGAACGCCAGTGCGCCGCGCGGGGAGTTGGAGCGGGTTCCGGCCGCCGCGTAGGCATCTCGATCGGCCAGGCGCAGCACCGCGCCGTCCAGGTCGTAGTCCAAATCGTTGCGATCGGCCTCGATGACGCCGATCGCGGCCTGCGCCTGCTCGGCATCGGCGCAGTGCCGCATCCGCGCACCGGCGATGCCGAGCGTGCGCAGCCCCTCTTCCAGGTCGACCGCGGTGTCCTCGTCGGTGTCCAGGTCGAAGCCGAAGAACTGCAGCCGCCGTTCGGCGACCGTGGCCGGGTCCTTGGCGCGCAGTGTGCCCGCCGCGGCGTTGCGCGGATTGATCAGCGGCTTGTCCGGATGCGCGGTGTTGTAGGCCAGGAAGGTCGAGCGCAGCATGACCGCCTCGCCGCGCACCTCCACCCGTCCCGGGGTGTCGATGCGGTCGGGCACGCCGTCGACCAGCGCGCGCACCAGCGGGGTCACGTCGTCACCGGTGGTGCCGTCGCCGCGGGTGGCCGCGACCTGTAGCCGCCCGTCCTCGTAGACCAGGGACAGTGACAGCCCGTCGAGCTTGGGCATCACCACGACCGACTGCCCCGGGAACCGGTCCAGGAAGGCCGCGACCTGCTCGGGCTTGGTCGCCTTCTCCAGCGAGAGCATGGGCCGCGAATGCCGGATCGGGGCGTGCAGCACGCCCGGCGCGCCGACCTCGTCCAACGGGTTCGGGTCGGGCGCGAGTTCGGGATTGGCCTCGATCAGAGCGCGCAGCTCGTCCTCGACGGCGTCGTAATCGGCGTCCGCGACCAACGGCGAGCCCTGATAGTAGGCCTCGCGCAGCTCCACGATGCGTGTCGCGAGCTCTCGGATGTTCTCCCCAATTTCCACGACACGGGACGCTACCCATACCCACTGACAGCCGCATGAACCGACCGGTACTGCCGGGCGGCGGGCCGGGCCGGGCACCCGCGTCAGCGGGGATCGCCGTGACCGGCGACGAAGGCCGTGACCCGGCCGAGTTGCCGGCTGGCCGGGTCGGTCAGCGGCTCGACGATCAGGGCCGGCATGCCGACCCGCCGCGCCGCGCCGTCCCGGTTCTCCCGATCCCCGACCATCAGCGTCGCCGCGGCCCGGGTTCCGAGCCGCGTGAGCATCTCCTCGAAGATCGCCGGGTCCGGTTTCTGCACGCCGGCCTCGCACGACAGGACGAAGGCCCGCTCCGGGATTCGATCGAACGGCGGGTCGCGGAAGAACGGCCTGATGTCGAAGTGGATGTTGCTCAGTACGCCGACCGCGCGACCGCTGTCGAACAGGGCGGCAACGGTTTCGGCCGCGTCGGCGGCGAAGATGTTGTACGACGGATCCGAATCCACGTCCCAGAGTGCCCGGGCGAGAGGGTCATCCAGCCCCGCGTCGGCGAACACCCCGAAATAGGTTTCGCGATGGCGTTTTTCGCCGATGTTGCCGTCCGGGGCCTGGAGCCGGCGGCGGAGTTCGGGGGTGTGGATCCTGCTCAGTACCGCGTCGATCGCCGCGTCGTCGACGACCGCGCCCGAGGCCGCGGCGTGGCGTCGTCGCAGCGCCTCGCGCACCCATCCGCGCGCGTCGAGTTCGCTGACAAGGGTGCCGCGCCAATCGAAGACGACCGCGGCGATCCCGGAGGCGGGCGAAACCGGCAGCTCGGGACTGTCAGGTGAATTCGGCATGATGTCCGACATCAGATCAGGCGCGGCCGTGTGGCCGACGCGGGACCCGCGCACGGCGACCGCAGAATTCCTACGCCCGCAGGCGCGAAAACCGGGAGCGGCGCGCCGCGAACAACGCTCCGATCGCCAGGTTTGATGCCTCGAGCAGCGGGAATTGCAGCACCATGTTCACCATCATCGGGCTTATCGCCCTCCTCGGCGCGGTGGCCATCGGTGTCGCCGGCATACAGGCCAACAGCGGCGAAGACCACGTGCTCGCCAATGGTTTCACCGTATTCGACCACGCCTACGGCGGCTCCTCGGGGCTGTTGTTCGCCTATGGCATCCTCATCGGCGCCGTGGGTACCTGCGGGCTCATCATGATGCTCGCGGGGTTGTGGACCACATCGCGGCGCGGCGCCATCGCCCGCCGGGAGCTGAGACAGTCACGGCGCGAAATGGCCGCGGCGCGAACCGAACTCAGCAAGCCCGCACCCGCCCCGACTGCGCCGAAGCCCTCGGCGCCCGCGGCTGCCAAGCCCGCGGCGGCCGCACCGGCTCAGGAACCGACCTGGTCGTTCAACAAGTTCCTGAACCGCACCCAGAGCTCCAAGCCGGTGGGCTCCGGCGCGGCCGAATCGCTCTCGAAATAGGAATCGATCATGGTTATTTTAGGTCTTGTCCTGCTCATCGCCGGTTGGCTCCTCGGCTTCTCCCTGCTGACCACCCTCGGCATCATTCTGCTGGTGGCGGGCGTGGTCCTGTGGGCGCTCGGCTCGGCCGGCCGCCCGGTCGGCGGGAGACGCTGGTATTACTGACCCACTGCTAGGTACAGAGCGCCGCGGGGCCCATCCGCTAGCGTCGCACCCATGACGGTGACGGTGCTTGTTCCGGATGATTACGGCCTCGCGGCGCTTTCGCGCGTGGACGGGGTTCGCGCGCTGCGCTTCTCCCCCGGCAAGCCGTTGCCGGACGGCGCCGAGAAGGCCGAGATCCTGGTCCCCGGATTCCTGGTCGGTCCCGAGGCCGCGCGCATCGTGCACGCGCTGCCCGGCCTGCGCCTGGTGCAGTTGCTCACCGCCGGTGCGGAGTCCTGGGTCGGGAAAGTGCCCGAGGGCGTGCGCATCTCGATCGCACGGGCCGCGCACGGGGCCAGCACGGCCGAATGGGTCATGACCGGACTGCTGAGCGTGTATCGCGAATTCACCGGGTTCGCGGTGGCACAGCGCGAGCACCGCTGGACCCAGCATCAGACCGATACCCTGCACGGCAAGCGAATCCTGATCGTGGGCGCGGGAAATCTCGCCGAGGAACTGCGGCGCATGCTCGCCCCGTTCGGCACCACGGTGGCGCTGGTCGGCACCACCGCTCGCGACGGCGTCCACGGGATCGACGAATTGCCCTCGCTGCTCGGCGATTTCGACGCCGTCGTGCTCATGGTCCCGGTGACGAGCCGGACCGCCGGCATGGTGGACGCGGCCTTCCTGGCCCGCATGGCCGACGGCGCGATTCTGGTCAACGCCGCACGCGGCCCGGTGGTCCGCACAGATGATCTGCTCGCCGAACTCCACACCGGCCGCCTGCGCGCGATCCTCGACGTCACCGACCCCGAACCCCTGCCCGCCGGCCACCCGCTCTGGGACGCGCCCGGCCTGCTGCTCACCCCGCACGTGGGCGGCAGCAGTCGCGGCAGCATGGAACGCGGCTGGGCCGTCGCCACCGAGGAGATCGCCCGCTACGTCGCCGGCGAGGAACCCCGCAACCTGGTGCACGGCGAATACTGACCCGAGAACCCCCAGCTCAGCCGCCCGGCCACCAGCCGAAACCCCGCCCGCACGCCGAAAGCACCTCCCGACAGATACCCACCTAGGGTATATAGTCGAGATCATGTCCACTGATCATGCTTCGTCCGGTTCCGGCACGGACCCGACCCATTCGGGCCATGAGCACGACGGACACGCGGGCCACACCCCACCGACCACTCACCCGCCCGCGGTGGCCGATTCGGGCAACGGCACCGAATCCACGGGTTCCGGCCCGGCCGGCATGACCAGCCATTCGGACCACGCCGGGCACGGCACACGGCCGGCCCACGCCGGGCACTCCGCGAATGATCACCATGCGGGACCCGATTCGCACGCCGGACACGACAGCAACGTCGGCGACGAAAGCCGCCCCGGACACGGCGGCGACGCCGGGCACGGCACTCACGCCGGGCACGACAGTCACGCCGGGCAGGAAGCGCACGCCGGGCACGACCCCAACAACGGTCCGGGCGCGCACGCCGGGCAGGACACTCACGACGGTCATGCCGGGCACGGCACCCACAACGGTCAGGACGCGCACCCCGGGCACGGACAGCACACCGGCCACGATGGGCACGATGGCCACAGCGGTCACGCCGGGCACGGGGACCACGTCGCCATGTTCCGGCGGATGTTCTGGATCATGCTGGTGATCGCTATCCCGACCGTCGCGGCGGACATGATGTTCGCGGACCTCGTCGGGTACAGCGTGCCCGGGGCGCTGAAGTGGGTCTCGCCCGTGCTGGGCACGCTCATGTACATCTGGGGCGGGCGGCCGTTCTTGACCGGGGCGGTGTCCGAGATCCGGGCGCGGCAGCCGGGGATGATGCTGCTCATCGCGCTGGCGATCACGGTGGCGTTCGTCGCGTCCTGTGGCTCGACGCTCGGGCTGCTCTCGCACGAGCTGGACTTCTGGTGGGAGCTGGCGCTGCTCATCGTGATCATGCTGCTCGGGCACTGGATCGAGATGCGCTCGCTCGGGCAGGCGTCCAGCGCGCTGGAATCGCTGGCCGCGCTGCTGCCCGACGAGGCCGAGCGGGTCGAGGACGACGGGACGGTCACCACGATCGCGCTGGACCAGCTGCGGACCGGCGAGCTGGTCGTGGTGCGGCCGGGCGGGCGCGTGCCCGCGGACGGCGTCGTGGAATCCGGCGCCGCGGACGTGGACGAATCCATGGTGACCGGTGAATCCCGCCCGGTGCAGCGCGGCCCCGGCGACCCGGTGGTCGCGGGCACAGTCACCACCGATTCCGCACTGCGCGTGCGCATTTCGGCGGTCGGCACCGACACCACGCTGGCCGGGATTCAGCGCCTGGTCGCCGAGGCCCAGAACTCGACCTCGCGCGCGCAGGTGCTCGCCGACCGGGCGGCGGGCTGGCTGTTCTGGTTCGCCTCGGGTTCGGCGGTACTGACCGCGATCGTGTGGACCCTGCTCGGCGAGCCGGATTCGGCGGTGACGCGCACCATCACCGTGCTGGTCATCGCCTGCCCGCACGCGCTCGGCCTGGCCATCCCGCTGGTCGTGTCCATCGCCACCGAGCGCGCGGCCAAGGCGGGCATTCTCATCACCGATCGCCGGGCGCTGGAAGCCATGCGGACCGTGGACGCGGTGCTGTTCGACAAGACCGGCACCCTGACCCGCGGCGAACCGGCCGTGGTCGGGGCCGCGGCGACCACGGCGGCGATCAACGAGGACGAGGTGGTCGCCCTGGCCGCGGCCGCGGAATCCGACAGCGAGCACCCGCTGGGCCGAGCCATCGTGCAGGCCGCGGCCGATCGCGGCCTGACCGTGCCCACTGCCGGAGACTTCGCCGCCCGCAACGGAATCGGGGTCACGGCGACCATCGGCGGCGCGACCGTGAGCGTGGGCGGTCCCGGCATGCTCGCCGAGCACCAGCTCGATCCCGCCCCCGAGGCGGCGCACTGGGCCGAGCAGGGTTCGACCGTGCTGCACGTGCTGCGCGACGGCGCGGTGGTCGGCGCACTCGCCCTGGCGGACGAGATCCGGCCCGAATCCGCCCGCGCGGTCGCCGACCTGCACGCGCGGGGCATCCACGTCGCCATGATTACCGGTGACGCCGAACCCGTGGCCCGCACGGTCGCCGAGCAGCTCGGGATCGACGAGGTGTTCGCCGGGGTCCTGCCGCAGGACAAGGGCGCGAAGGTGCAGGCACTGCAGGACTCGGGTCACCGGGTGGCCATGGTCGGCGACGGCGTCAACGACGCGCCCGCCCTGGCCCGGGCCGACGTCGGCATAGCCATCGGAGCGGGCACCGACGTGGCCATCGCCTCGGCGGGCGTGGTGCTGGCCAGTGACGATCCGCGCTCGGTGGTCTCGGTGATCACGCTCTCGAAGGCGACCTACCGCAAGATGATTCAGAATCTGGTCTGGGCGGCGGGCTACAACATCATCGCCGTACCGCTGGCCGCGGGCGTGCTGGCGCCGTGGGGCGTCACCCTGCCCATGGAGGTCGGCGCACTGCTCATGTCGGCGTCCACGGTCGTGGTCGCGGTCAACGCGCAGTTGCTGCGCCGCCTGGATCTGCGGCCCGCCCCGCTCGAGCCGGTGCGCGAGCCCGCGGCGGCGACCGGGTAACCGATCAGAGCGTGTCCTTGCCGATCGGCCGGTTCAGCTCCCGCCATTCCCGCTCCCACCGCGCATTGCGCCGGGACTCCAGCACGGCGCTCGCGATCCACACCGAAGCCGCTGCCGCGCACCAGGTCTCAACCAGCAGCGCCAGCCCGGTACCGATCCCCTCGGCCGCCGCGGCGCCCGGCCGGGTCGGCGCGGCGGCGGGTTTGCCGTCGCGCCCGATCCACAGCGGCACCTGCTCCCCCACCTGGGCCAGGGTGTCGACCTCCACCTTCGCGGTCTCCTCCGCGCCCGCGAAGGTCCAGCGCACCCGTGCCTCGTAGCGATCGTGGTACGCCCCATAGCGATCCGAGGTCCCGAGCCGCACGGCCTGTTCGGTCACCTGCGCCTCCACCCGGGTCTTGCCCGCGTCCTGTGCCGCGATGCGCGCGGCTGCCCCCGTGTAACTTGCCGTCCCCACGGCCCCCGCCACCGGTACCGACACCACCACCGCGATCGCCGCCAGGAACCGCAGCAGGACCTCGAATCGGTCCGAACCTCGCATGAGCGGACTGGGATTCCAGGGCAGCACCCGCCACCACCGAACCGACCAGGACGGAGTCTCCGACACCCGGCCCACCTCCTCCCGGTGCCACACCACCGACTACCCGTTAGCAATACCCACTTCGATACGCCCCGAAAAGTGGTTTGTGCAGGGAAAACGCAACGACACGCTTAAGTGACACGCCGAAGCGACCGAAACGTGCCGATTCCGTTCCCGGCCCGAGCACTTCGGCACCGGCGCGAACTCGAATCCGCACCGCCGGCTCCGGATTCGGCGAGCACCGCGCCCGCGTCCGGCGGTGGACGCGCCGCGCCCGATGCGGGCTCACCGGCCGAGCCCGGAAGCGGACGCCGCCCGGGAGCGAGCCGTTCACGACACCGCAATGGATGCTGAAAGTTAGCCAGGTAAGGTCGAGGCTGAGCACACGTTCGACCCGGATCCCGCCCGTTCGACCCGGGTCCCGCACGTTCGACCCGGATCAGCCGTTCATCGACGAGGGAGGCTTCGGATGGATCTCGCCGCCGACAATCCGCATCAACTGGCTTCGGCCCCGATCGTGGTGGGCGTCGACGGGTCACCGGCGGCCGCCGACGCGGTGCGCTGGGCTGCCGGGGTCGCGGCCGAGCGCGGTCGTGAACTCCTCGTCGCCACCGGCACCAACCTCGACGTGACGCGGGCGCTGCTGGGCTCGTACTCGCAGCTGCAACCCGACGTGACCGAGTCCATTCACCAGTACGGTGACGAAAAAGTCGCCGCGGCAAGCGAACTCGCTCGCGAACTGTATCCGGCGGTGGTCGTGCGCACCGAGGTGAGCAGCGCCCACCCGGCGTCGCTGCTCATCGACCTGTCCGCGACCGCGCATCTTCTCGTGATCGGCGGGCCGGTCGATCGCACCGGTGCGGGCCGGCTCGGGTCGATTCTGCTGTCGGTGGCGAGCAAGAGCGAGGGCGCGGTGGTCGTGGTCCGCGGGGCCGAGCGCCGCTGGAGCGACGGTCCGGTGGTCGTGGGCGTCGACGGCAGCTCCACCAGTGCGGCGGCCACGGCCGCGGCGTTCGAGGAGGCCGCCCTGCGCGGTGTCCCGCTCGTAGCCGTGCATGCCTGGCAGGAACCCCTCTTCGAAAGCTATGCCCGGCTGCTGCAACCACCCGCCGACCCCCAGGACATCCTGCGCGCGGAGGAAGAGGTCCTGGGCGAGCGACTGGCGGGCTGGCAGGAGCGATTCCCCGAGGTGAACGTGCGCCGGGAGGTGACGCTCGGCGATGCCCGCGAGCTGCTCGCGGACTGGTCCGAACGCGCGCAGCTATTGGTCGTGGGCAGCCGCGGGCGCGGCGCGATCGTGGGCGGGCTGCTCGGCTCGACCAGCAACACCCTCGTGCAGCGCTCGCACTGCCCGGTCATGGTCGTGCACGAAGCACGGAACCGCGCGTGAGTCCGGCGCCGGCCGGGGGCGCCGCTACCCCCGATCTCCAGACGGTCGAAGCGGCCCTGCACCTGGCCTCGCGCGCCCCGTCGGTCCACAATTCGCAGCCGTGGCGGTGGGAGTGGCAGAACGGCGTCCTGGACCTGTACAGCGATCGCAAACGTCAACTCCCCCTCGCGGATCCGCGTGGACGACAGCTGGTCATCAGCTGCGGCGCGATGCTGCAGCACGCCCGCACCGCCTTCCTCACCCTGGGCTGGGGCACCGAGATCACCCTGCTGCCCGAACGCGAGCGCCCCGATCATCTCGCGGCGCTGCGGTTTCGAGCCGGCCCGGAACTGCCCGACGCGGTGCGGATCCGCGCCGAGGCCATCCCCGAGCGCTACTCCGAGCGCCGTCCCATGCGCGCGCCCCGGGACTGGTCCGAAACCCCCGACGAACTCGCGCACCTCGCCGCGCGGTTCGAGATCCTGCTCGATGTCCTGGACGAGAACGCGCGCGCGGAATTGACAAAAGTGTCCGGGCGCACCGCCGCGCTGCAACGCTACGACATGCCGTACCAGGCCGAATTGCGCTGGTGGGCAGGCCATTCCGAACAGTCGACGGGCATTCCGGAGCGCGCGCTGATAGCGCCCGCGACCGCCGCGCTGGTGGCGGTCGGCCGCGACTTCCCGCAACCGGAGGGCGCCGCCGCACCGGTCGACCGCACCCCCGACGCCGCCACCCTGCTGGTCCTGAGCTCCCCCGCGGACACCCCCGCCGACTGGATCCGCACCGGCGGCGCCCTGTCCATCGTCCTGCTCGAGTGCACGGTCGCCGGAACGGCCACCTGCACCCTCAGCCACATCACCGAACTGGCCCAGGCCCGCAATCTCATCGCGGGCCTGCTGCCCGATCACACCGTGCCGCAGTTGGTCATCCGGGCCGGCACGGCTCCCGGCGACGGGCCGCGCATCGCGACCCCGCGCCTGCCGGTCTCGGATTTCCTGGTCGTGCGATAACGCCCGAACGCACGTCGTGCTGCCGCGGGCGGCGGGCCGGAGATATGTTTGTAGCCGGAGCACTGTTGGACGGCATACAGGGTGGGCGGATCGTTGGCGAGTCTCACACCGGGGTCGGTGCTGGCGGGCTACACGATCGTGCGTGCGCTGGGCACCGGCGGCATGGGCACGGTGTATCTGGCCAAGCATCCGCGACTGCCCAAGCACGTCGCACTCAAGGTGCTCGCCCCGGCGCTGGGGATCGATCCCTCGTTCCGGGTGCGGTTCGAGCGGGAGGCGCATCTGGCCGCGCAACTCGATCACCCCAACGTGGTCTCGGTGCACGACTGCGGGAGCGCGGACGGGCTCATGTGGCTGGCCATGCAGTTCGTCGAGGGCTCCAACGCCGCGATGCTGATGAGCGAACGGGCCAACGGGCTCGATCCCGCACAGGCGCTGGACATCCTGGCCCAGGCCGCCCGCGGGCTGGACGCGGCGCATCAGCGCGGCATCCTGCATCGCGACATCAAACCCGCGAACCTCATGGTGACGCCGGGGTGGGACGGCTCAGCCGATTCCGAGCGAGTTCTGGTGAGCGACTTCGGAATCGCACGCACCCTGGACAGCGCGACCGTGCTCACCCAGACCGGGAGCTTCCTCGGGACGCTGGCCTACGCGGCGCCGGAACTGATCGAGGGCGTCGAGGTCGACCATCGCGCCGACATCTATTCGCTCGGCTGCACCCTGCACGCCATGCTCACCGGTTCGGTCGCGTTCCCCCGCTCCAATCCGATGGCGATCATGCACGCGCACATGGCCGCGACGCCGCCGCGGCCGAGCGAGACGCATCCGCACCTGCCGCCCGCGATCGATACGGTGATCGCGACGGCGATGGCCAAGGACCCCGCGGATCGGTATCCGACCTGCCGCGCGCTGGCCGAGGCCGCGGCGAGCGCACTGGCCGCCCCGCATCTGGCCGTCACCGTGACCTCTCCGGTGCAGGCGCCGGCGCCGCCGACGCCGACCCGGCCCTCGCCGGCGCCCGGGCGCTCCCGGCGCGGACTCGTTGTGGGCGCGGTGGTTTCGGCGGTGCTCGCGCTGCTCGTGGTGGCGGGCGTGATCGCCCTGCGGCCGGACGACAGCGGCGACCCGGGCGCGGCCGCGACGCCGTCCGCGACGTCCCCGACCGGTCCGGGAGCGGGCACCCGACCGTCAACGCCCGCTTCGTCGCTGACCGGCCGCTGGTCCGGCACGGTATCGGGTGATCAGTCGGGGTTCGACGTCGTCGCGGACATCTCCGACGGCCCGCCCCTGCGCGCGCTGGTGAACTATCCGCAGCTGAACTGCCGGGGCGTGTGGACCGAGACCGGGTACGCCGACGGCACGGTACGCAAGCTGACCGAGTCGATCGATCAGGGCACCTGCGTGCAGTCCTCGATCACCCTCACCCCGAAAGACGATGGCACGCTGGAGTTCACCTCCACCTATTACGCGGCGTCGAAGAACCGCAACCTCACCATTCACGCGACACTGCGCCGCTGACGGTCACCCCACCGGCACATCGAGAATCGGCCGTTCGACATACGCGCCGGGCCCGTCGAAATGCCACCACTCCCCCGGGTACACCGCCAGCCCGCCCGCGAGCATCGCCTCCCGCAGCCGGGCGCGTTCGGCCTGGGCCGCCGGTTCGACCCCGGTGGTCGCGAACGCCTGTGCCGCGGGGGAGAACTCGTCGAAGTCGGTGCCCATGTCCGCTCGGCACCGATCGCCCAGCCGCCGTTCGGACGGGCACGGCGCGGTGTTCCGCGCGAACGTCACGTCGACCGACCGCCCCGCCTCGTGGCTGCGCGCGAACGCGCCGGGGCGCGCCACCCAGGCCGGGTCCGGCACCGCTTCGAACATCCGCACCTGAATCTCGTGCGGCCGGTAGCAGTCCCAGAACACCAGTACCGCGTCCTGGGCCCGCAACCGCTCCGCCGCGGTCACCAGGCCGGGCGCCATGGACTCGTGCACCAGGCACCGTGCGGACGGCGGGTAGAGCGCCAGGCCGACGAAATTGTCCGGCGTCGCGTAGCGCAGGTCGAGCACCGCGTCCGGCACCACCGTGCGGACGTCGACGAAGCCGGCCGCGCGGGCCTGCTCGGACACCGGCGGCACCACCGAAACCGGCGGCACGGCAGTGGTTTCCCGCACCCCCGGCGCGGATGTGGGCGGCACTCCACGCTCCGGCTCCCCGGATCCGCAGCCCACGCTCAGCCCCAGCACCGTGAAGACCAGCAGCCACCGTCGCAGACCAGCCATGGCAGCAGGCTAATACGCCGGGGCGGATCCCTCGCGGAGCTACGCCGGGATGCACCGCAGCACACGGCCCTTCGATGAATTGCCGCGAATCCCGCGCGAATCGCCGTCCGCCGGGCGCGAATCGCGCCGTGCCACCGCGTGCACGGGCCGACACACTGGACCGCTCGCTTCCCCGTAATCGCCGATAGCGCGCGGTATACTGTGGGCACGCGGATGATTGTGCGAGACGAACCCCGTTGCGGCGCAACCACAATGCGTCACGGGTGGTTTTCGGTCGGAGCCCAGCCGCAGTGAACCCTACGCCGAAGGTATCGGCGAAATCTGCTGCGAGCGGGGTGCAATCGCGCCCGCGAGGCGGCCCTTCCCCGGGTTGGATTGCTCTGTGCGGCGGGATCCGGTTCGGCACATGGGAGAACAGGAGCTGCCCATGCAGGGAACGATCCAGCGAGATATCGAGCGCGCGGTGCGGAACGAGTCGGCCAACCGGCCCCGGACCGGACATCGAGTCCGAATCGGTCGATCCAGTACACGGCGGCAATCGATTTCGCGGATCGCGCATCCCGTGGGGCAGGGACCCGTCACGGCTCCGCTCGCGGGGTTCGAACCACCCGGCGCCGGGCACAACGACACCGTTCGTCACGTACGGATGGGACTGGGCTGGGGGCGAGCCGGCGGTGACGGCGCGATTCCCTCCGGCGCAGCCGATCTCGACGCGGCAGCCCTGGTGTTCGACGGGCACACGCTGCTCGACGCCGTCTATTTCGATCGGCTGACCTCGGACGACAACGCGATTCGCCATCACGGCGGCAGCCTGCTGAGCACGGGCGCGGGCGAGTGCGAGGTCATCACGGCCGATCTCTCGCGGGTGCACCCGCGGGCGACCGCGATCGTCTTCGTGGTCACCTCCTACCACCGGCACACCTTCGACGCAGTCCCGAACGCCTACTGCCGGATCATGGACAGCATCACGCGCGCCGAGCTCAGCTTCCTGGACCTGACGTCCACCGCGACCACCGGCATGGTGGTCGCGGCCGTCCAGCGCACGGCGGCGGGCTGGCGATTGCGGCCGATCGGGCACCCCGTCAACGCCTCACACCCGCTCGAGACGCTCCCGGCGCTCACCAAACATCTGCGTCGCTAGCGAACCGCTCAGCCGGCGCTACTCAGGTGCGAATCCTTGTCGCGCGCCGGCGCGTCCGGCTCGGCCCCGTGCTCCAGCAGCCGGGGCTCGGGCACCCGCTCGGCCGCGCTGGGTTCGATCTTCGGCGTGCTCGGGTCCGTCTCGGGTGTGCTCGGCTCTGCCTTGGGCCTGCTCGTATCAGCCGTTGCCGCGCCGGGCTCGACCTTCCCCTCGTCGGGTCCGGCCGCTTCGTCCTCCGCCGGCGGCGGAGCGTCCCGGGGCGGCAACACCGGATCGTCCTCGGGCGAACCACCCTGTTCGAGCCGCCGCCCACGCGCGAGATCGGCGTCGAATTGCGCACCGAGCAATACCGCGAGATTGGTGAGCCACAACCAGATCAGGAATACCACCGCACCCGCCAGCGAACCGTACACCTTGTTGTAGGTGCCGAAATTGGCGGCGTAGAAAGCGAATCCGGCCGAAGCCACGATCCAGAGAAACACCGCGAGAACGCTTCCCGGTGTGAGCCAGCGGAATCCGAGCTGGCGCGCGTTCGGCGCGATCCAATACAGCGTCGCCAGCGCCAAACTCACCAGTAGTGCGAGCACCGGCCATTTGGCGATATTCCAGATGGTGATACCCGCCGAACCCATTCCGAGCCAGTGCCCGAGTTTGTCGGCGATGGTTCCGCTCGCCACCACGCCGAGCCCGCACAGGGCGACCAGCACCATCATGATCGCGGTGAGCCCGAGTTGCAGCGGCACGGTCTTCCAGATCGGCCTGCCCTCCTCGGTGCCGTAGATGGAATTCACCGCGCGAATGAACGCCCCGATATAGCCCGAGGCGGTCCACATGGCGGTGACCAGGCCCGCGATGGCCAGCGGCCCGGCCAGGGCGCTCGACCCGTCGAGTTCGCGCAGCGCGTCCACCAGCAGCGCGGTACCGCTGCCCGGGCCGATCTCACGGACGGTGTCGATCAGCGATCCGGTGGCGTTCGGGCCGAGCATGCTGAGCATCGCGGACAGCACCAGAATGCCCGGGAAGATCGAGAGCACACTGTAATAGGTAAGTGTCGCAGCCCAATCGGTGAGTTTGTCCTTCAGCAGTTGCCCGGCGGTCCGGCGCAACACCCACAGCCACGATTCCCGGCGCATGTCCGCGGGCGTCGCTGGATGATCTTCGGCCACCACTACCGACTCCGACATACCGAACCTCCCGCTCGAGGTGCGAATACCCGGCCCGCCCCGGAACAAACGAGCAACCCCGCCCCACAACGGGCCACAAACAGCATCGGCACCCGAACCGCGAGCCCGACATTCAAATTCACCAAAATCATCCATCCTGTGCGGGCGTGTTAAAACCACCTGACTCACACCCGGTTGTATCGTCGAAAACCATGACAGCAAAGAAACCAATCGGCCTTCTGTTTGGCGTGGTGGTATCGGTTGCCGTTCTCCTCCTCCCGCCCGCCAACGCGCTCGCCTCCGGCGACGTTCCGCCCCCCGCCGGTCCCGGCAAAGGCGCCATAGGCCCCGAGCGCCCGATCCCCGCCCCCGAGAAGATACTCCCGGCCGCGCCGCCCGGCGGCGGCTGGTGCCCGGCATTCCTTTCCGGTCCGTCCCTGTAAATCGACCTAACACACATAATCTGGCGTCAGGGCCGATCCGAACCCGGCCCTGACCCCAACCATTTGCTCGACTTCGATTGTGCGAAATGTAGTGCGGCACCCAGACTCCGGATGTGGCGTGGCAGCGCCCCCGGAGACAATTCCCGGGACCGGGCCGTGCAGTCCTCCGACCCGACCGGCGCGGTGCCCGAATCGAGCTCCCCCCACACGCCGCTCCCCCGGCTCCGTGAATGTGCGATGTCCCGTGGCGGACAGCCTCACGCGGGATAGGTGTGAATCTCGGTGGCCTTGACCGCCGCCCAGAGCGGACGCCCGGGATGCAAGCCGAGCTCGGCCACGGCCGCGGGGGTGATGTCGGCCAGTACGGGCGGGGCGCCGTCCAACTGGACCCGGGTGATGTTGGCGTGCTGTTCGAGACCGGTGACGGTGACGGGCCAGCAATTGCGCGGGCTGCCGGTAGGCGGGGCGGGGTGCAGGCTGACGGCGGTGGGCGCGAAGGCGAGAAAGACGGGGCCGGACATGGGGTCGGTGGTGGTGAAGTGCCCGCCGGCGGGCAGGGTGACGGTGGTGCCCGCGGCCTCGCCCCGGAACAGGTTGAGGCCCACCAGGTTCGCCACGTAGTCGGTGCGGGGGCGGCGCGCGATCTCGGCGGGCGCGCCCTGCTGGACCACGCGCCCGTGCTCGAGGATGACGAGACGATCGGCCAGCACCATGGCGTCGAGGGGGTCGTGGGTGACCAGGACGGTGTGGCCGCCGTAGTCCCGCAGGTGCCGGGACAGGTCCGAGCGGACCTGCAGCCGGGTGCCCGCGTCCAGGGCCGCGAGCGGCTCGTCGAGCAGCAGCAGCCGGGGATCGGTGGCCAGGGCGCGGGCCAGGGCAACGCGCTGGGCCTGACCGCCGGACAGCGCGCGGGGACCGGCGGCGGCGTGCTCGCCCAGTCCGACCCGGTCCAGCCAGTCCGCGGCCCGGCGGCGGGCCTCCGCGCGGCGGACACCGCGGGCGCGCAGTCCGAAAGCCACGTTCTCCAGGGCCGAAAGGTGCTGGAACAACAGGTAATCCTGGAAGACCACGCCCACGCGGCGGTGCTCGGCCGGCACGAAGAGCGCGGGCGGCGCGTCCCAGACATCGTCGGCGACGGTGATCGTTCCCGCGGTCAGCGGCAGCAATCCGGCCAGGGCGCGCAGCGCGGTGGTCTTGCCCGCGCCGTTGGGCCCCAGCAGCGCCACCACCTCCCCGGGTTCGGCTGTCAGGTCGATGTCCAGGTCGAAAGCGGCACGCTCGATCCGCAATCGGGCACGCAGGGTCATACCGGTCCTCGAATCCAGCGCTCGCGCAGTGAGACCAGGACGCCGACCGACACGAACAGCAGCACCAGGCTCAGGACGATCGCGGCGTCCGGATCGGTTTCCAGCGCGAGGTAGACCGCCAGCGGCATGGTCGTGGTGGTGCCGGGAAAGTTTCCGGCGAAGGTGATGGTGGCGCCGAACTCGCCCAGCGCCCGCGCCCAGCACAGCACCGCCCCGGCGATCACGCCCGGCAGCACCGCGGGCAGGGTGACGCGCCGGAAGGTGTACCAGGGTGAGGCCCCCAGGGTCGCGGCCGCCTCCTCGTATCGCGAATCCGCGGCCCGCAGTGCGCCTTCCACCGAGATGACCAGGAACGGCATGGCCACGAAGGCCTCGGCCACGATCACGCCCGGTGTCGTGAACGGCAGCGACACCCCGAACCAGTCGTACAGGTACTGCCCGAGCAGACCGCGCCGGCCGAACACCAGCAGCAGCGCGACGCCGCCCACCACCGGCGGCAGCACCAGCGGCACCGTGACCAGCGCGCGGATCAGCCCCCGGCCCGGCACCTGCGCCCGGGCCAGCAGCCAGGCCAGCGGGATGCCCAGCACGAGGCAGATCAGCGTCGCGGCACTGGCGCAGATCAGCGAAAGCCGCAGGGCCTGACCGACTTCCGGGCTGAACAGCCGCTCGGGCAGCGTGGCCCACGGTGCACGCACCAGCAGGCCGAGCAGCGGAACGGCGAGGAACGCCAGCGCCAGCAGGGCGGGCAGCACCAGGACGGCCGGTCGCCGCCCCCGTGCCGCCCGCCTGCGTGCGGCGGGGCCGAGCCTGCGTGCGGCGGCCCCGCTCACCGCGATCCCGCTGTGGCGCGGCGCGTTCGACTCACGGGGTGTCGAATCCGGCTGTCGCGAAGACCTTCTTGGCCTGGTCGGACTTGACGAAGTCGACGAAGGCGGCGGCGGCCGCGGCGTTGGGCGCCTTGGCGAGCGCGGCGATCGGGTAGGTGTTGACCGCCTTGGCCGACTCCGGGAACTCGATGCCGTCCACCTTGTCGCCGGCGGCCTGGACGTCGGTGCGGTAGACCAGCGCGGCGTCGACCTCGTCGAGGGTGACCTTGGTGAGCACCGCCTTCACGTCCTGTTCGCGGGTGTCGGGCTGCGGGGTGATGCCGGCGATCTCGAAGACCTTCTTGGCGGCGGCCCCGCACGGAACCTGCTCGGCGCACAGCGCGATGCGCGGTTCGGATTTGCCGAAGTCGGCCAGACCGGTGATCTTGCCCGGATTGCCGTCCGGCACCGCGATCTCGAGCCGGTTGCTCACGAACGTGGCGGGCTGCCCGGTGACCTCACCGGCGTCGACCACCTGCTGCATGTTCGCGGGCGCGGCGGAGGCGAAGACATCGGCCGGGGCGCCCTGTTTGATCTGTTCGGCGAGCGCGGAACTGGCGGCGAAGCTGTACACGACCTTCACGCCCGGGTGCGCGGCCTCGAACTGCTTACCCAGTTCGGTGAACGTGCCGGTCAGCGACGCGGCCGCGAAGACCGTGACCGTACCGGACACCTTGTCCGAGCTGTTCTCGGACGTGTCCGAACCGCATCCGGCCGCCGCGGTGACGGCGAGCAGGGCCAGGGCGGCGCCGAACGTACGGAATGTCTTCATCCTCATCAACTTTCTGGTATCTCGACCACGACGTGGGTCGATTTGATCGAGGCGACAGCGATGCTGCCGACCTCGAGACCTAGTTCATCGACCGATTCCCGGCTCACCAGCGACACCAGCCGGAAGGGCCCGGCCTGCATCTCCACCTGCGCCATGACGGTGTCCTTGACGATGCGGGTCACGATGCCGCGCATGCGGTTTCGCGCCGAGGCGGCCACGGTCGCGCCGAGCGCGGTCGCCTCGGCGTTGGTGGCGCGCAGCACCTCGGCCAGGTCCGAGCCCCGCACGCCCTTGCGGCCGTTCTCCAGCTTCACCTCGGGCAGCCGGCCCTGGTCGATCCAGCGCCGCACGGTGTCATCGCTGACTCCGAGCAGCGCCGCCGCCTCACTGATCCGCAAATTCGTCACAGGAGGAATGATATTGCCGCTTGTGCGGCTCGCAAACCGGGACTCATCGCGGAATCGGCACGATTTCCACGAGCGCTCCACGCCCGGTCCCGGCCGGGAGCACGGCCAGCGCCTGGGCCCCGAGCAGGTCGGCCAGGTGCGGGGTGCGGGTCGCACCGTGGGTGCGCCACACCCCGCCGTCGAGCTGGCGGGCGGGGACGATGCGGGTCGGCCCGTGGGCGGGGGCCGCCGCGTCCGCGATCCGGCCCCACAGCGGCGGATCCGGGCGGCGGCCGGTGCGCACGCCGGCCAGCGCCCGGCCGGTCACCAGCAGCGTGACGACCGCGGCGAGCGGGTTGCCCGGCAGGGCGAGCAGGGTGCGGCCGTCGGGGAGCTCGGCCACGATCTGGGAGCCGCCCGGTCGCACGCGCACCCCGTCGATCAGGATGCGCGCGCCTAGTTCACCGAGCACCGCGCGCAGCCGGTCGGCCGAGCCCCGCCCGGTGCCACCGACCGAGACGACGAGGTCGGCGTCGGTGTCCAGCGCGAACCAGGACCGCAGCAGGTCCCGATCGTCCGGCATGGGCCAGATCCGGCGGCATTCGATGTCACAGCCGCGCAGATAGTGCGGCAGCACCGCGCCCAGCGCGTCCCGCACCTGCCCGGGCCCCAGCGCGCCGGCGGCGCGAATCTCGTCACCGGTCAGCAGTACGTCGGCGCGCAGCGGGCCACGGACCGCGACGACGGGCGCTTCCGCGCTCAGCGCCACGGACATCAGCGCGGCGTCCACCCGGGCGCCCGCGGGCGCGAGTTCGACCCCGGCGGACCAGGATTCGCCGCGAGCTCGTAAGTCGTTGCGGCGCGGGGCATCCGGCAGCGCGCGCAGCGACCAGCACCGTCCCGCTCGCTCGATGTGCACGTATTCCCGGCGGAGCACGGCGGTCGTCCCGCCCGGCACCGGCGCGCCGGTGGAAATCCGGATCGCCTCGCCGTCGGACAGGGTGCTGCCCGCGGACCGCCCGGCGACCTGATTGCCCAGCCGCAGCGACCACCGCGGCCCGGCGCCGTTGACCGCGAATCCGTCCATGGCGGCGGTGTCGACCGCGGGCAGGTGCGCGGCGGTGACCAACGGCTCGGCCAGGGTCGCGCCCAGTGCGTCGACCACGGGCGCCGTCCGCGCGGGGACCGGCGTGAGCACGGCGCGCAACAGCGGGTCGAGGTCCTCGACGGCCACCCCGGCGCCGTTCATCGCCTCGACGGATCGACTCCGCACCCCCGCACCCGCCCTTCCGCAGCGACCGTTTCCACGACGAAACCGGCTCCGGGGCTAAATCCTCATCTGCGGAGATTTCGGGTCATTTTCTACGCAGTTGCAAGTTGATTGCCGCCTACTCACCTGAACCGGCGGCCCGCTGTGCGTTGCCGTCCCCGGCCGCGCTCAGGTGATCGAGAAGATCGTCGAGACTGCCGAACTCGACGGCCTCGGGGTCGTCGTCCTTGGGATCGACCACGACGCCGTCGAGCTCGAGTTCGGTATCGAGCTGCACGCGAATCCAGCTGTCGGGGAACTGATTCGGGGCCGCGAAGGACAGCAGGAAGGCGTCGTGGAAGACGACCGTGGAGCGCAGCGTCAAATCCGCGCGCAGGTCGGTCTCCTCCCGGACGGGCTGATCGCCGACGGCTTCCTCGATCTCCAGCGCGATCTCGTCGCGGACGCGGGCCCATTGCTCGGCGGACAGCCCGAGGAGCCGTTCGATACCCGCGGTCAGGGTCGCGACGTCCAGGTCGTCGCGATCGTCGAGTTCGGGGTCGACGTTGACGGTGACCACGACACCGAGGGCGGGCACCCGCGCGGTGCCGAAGATGATCCCGGCCCCCGACTGCGGATCGGCCAGTAATTCCCGGCGCGCGATCTCCTCGCCCAGCCGATCGATCGGGTCCATCGATTCTCGCCTCTCCTCCACCGACAGCGGTCCCCCACCGTACCCAGGCACGAGCCCGCGCGGCGCGCGCCCGCCGCGTCCGGACATCGGCCCGCCATCGACGGCCGAACCGAAGAGGCCACACAGCGACAACTCGGCTAACCGCAAATGCGGAACCCCGTGGCACTTCGAACCTCATCCACGGCAAAATTGACGCGCATTCGTCGCGAACTCGCCTACCCTGGGAGCATGGACGCGCCCGAGCTGCCCGCCGAACTGGTCGAGCTGATCGCCCGGTACGACCTCGCCTTCCTGGTGAGCATCGGCGAATCCGGACCGCACACCACCCCGCTGGAACCCGCGCTGACCGGAGCCAGGTTCCGCATCCCCGCACCGGGCCCGGTGACCTGCCGCAATATCGCCGCCAATCCGGCGGTGACCCTGCTCTGGCCCCCGCCCCGCCCCGACACCCACGCCCTGATCATCGATGGGCACGCCGCACTGGAAGACGGTGCGCTCGAGGTGCTCCCGAGCCGGGCCGTCCTGCACCACGTCTACAGCTCGGGCGCAACCGAACAGCGCTGCTCGGGCTGCCGCCGCTTCAACCTCACCCCGGCGCACCGAACAGGCAGCGCCACACCCGCATTCGACTGATCCACACCCACTCGCCAGAGCCACAACCGCACTCCGCCAGGCCGCAGCCGATTCCCCTGCGCCGCGCACAATCAGCTGAGCGGCAACCCCGCTCGGCGCAGCGGACCCGCGGATCAGTCGAGCAGGTGTGCCGCTACTTCACTCTCACGCCGGCGCACCGAAGCGACCGAGCCAGGGGCGGAGCACACCCCGTCGATCGGTCGCGCAGGTGTGCCGCGGGCCGCTCGGGCGAGGCGTGGACGACCCCGCCCGGACGACGGGCAGCCTCAGATCGGCCGATCGCCCAGGATCGCGGCGCGTTCCATGACGCGGCGGCTCGGGAAGTAGTCGTTCACCGCGTAGTGCTGGGTGGCGCGGTTGTCCCAGAAGGCGATCGAGCCCGCGGCCCAATGGAACCGGACCTGGTACTCCGGAACGCGCGCCTGCTGGAACAGCTGGCGCAGGAGTTCCTCCCCCTCGGCGGGCTCCAGGCCAACGATGTGGGTGGTGAAGACCGCGTTGACGAACAGCGTCTTGCGCCCGGTCCGCGGGTGGGTGCGGACCACCGGGTGGGCCACGGGCGGGAACTCGGCCTGGCGGCGGGCCAGTTCCTCCGGCGACAGGAACTGGCCGAACGGGAGCGTGAAATCGTGTACGGCCTCGAGGCCGTCGATACGCTGCCGCAGTTCGGCGGGCAGATTGTCGTAGGCGGCGGCCATATCCGCGAAGAGCGTGTCACCGCCGGCCGGAGGCACCTCGAGCGCGCGCAGCACCGACCCGAGCGCCGGGCGCTCCCGCCAGGTCACGTCGGTGTGCCAGGCGTTCTCCACGCCCGGGTTCTCCGCGTCCTTGGCGAAGCGCACGATCTCGGGCACCTCGCCCTGCGGCAGGAACGGATGCACCTCGAGTTCGCCCCACAGCCGCGCGAAGTCGCGATGCTGTGTGCCGGTGAGGTTCTGGTCGCGGAAGAACAGCACCTTCCACTCCAGCAGCGCGCGATCGAGTTCGGCGAACAGCTCCGGGCCCACGGGCTCGCGCAGATCGATGCCGGAGATCTCCGCCCCGATCAGCGCGGTCTGCGGGGTGAGGGTGAACAGCTCGTACGGCGCGCCGGGCGCGCCCCCGGGCAGGCGGTGCAGGGTGCGGGGTCCGGCGGCCAGCGAGCGGCCGATCAGCATCTCGCCCAGGGTGGCGTAGGCAGCGGTCATGTCGATCCTTGTTTCGTTGGGACACTGGGGCTTCGCGGCGGGACCCACGGGGCGGTGAGAATCGCGGTGGCGGCGTCGGCGAGCACCTCGAGGCCGAGCCCGGCCAGGTGATCGGGCGGTTCCGGTTCCTGCAGCCGGCGTTCGCGGTCGGCCAGCGCGGTCACCACGAGCATGGCGACCAGGCGAACGCGTTCGCCGAACACCGCCGCGGGCAGGCCGTCCAGGCGCTGCGCGAGCCCGTCCACGACCAGCCGGACGCTCTCGGCCTCGGCGCCACGCATGGTGTTGCCGACGGCTTCGAACGGTGGCCGCCACAGGGTTTCGGCGATGAAGCGCAGATACCAGCCGGGCTCGCCGTCGAGTTCGGGCGCGTGCAGGGTCGCGGCCAGCGGATCGATCAGCGCGCGCACCAGGTCCGCGACCGAGCCCGAATCCCCGAGCTCGGCCAGCCGGGCCAGCCGCCGCGCGTTGACCGTGGTCATCCGCCACTCGTAGACGGCCTCGACCAGGGCCTGCTTGCTGCCGTAGTGGTACGCGACCGCCGAGGTGTTGCGCTGCCCGGCCGCGACGGCGATCTGCCGCAACGACACCGACTCGATGCCGAACTCGGCGAACAACCGCTCCGCCGCGGCCAGGATCTGTTCCTTCGCCGCCATGCACGGCAATTTAACGCAGTTGCGTTAAACGCGAACGGGATCAACTCACGCTGATCCTTATTCGCCCCGCCGCACTACTCCCCCCGCTCCGCGCCCGACCGCCGGAAGGCGCGACCCATGCTGCGCCACAACGAGCTTCGCGGCGCGGGCTCCGGATCCGGCACCGCGTGCACCGGCTCGGGAACCTCCGCGTCCCGCCGCACGAACGCCGGCCGCATATGCGGATCCGGAGCGTCGTAGTACCGATGAAAGGTCGGGGTGAGACTGGCCGAGAGCGGCGGATTGATCCAGCTCCAGTCGGTCGGGCAGGTCCGCCCCGCCGCCTCCTCGCGATTGACGTGGTCGAGGAACTGCCGCGCCACGGTGTGGTGGTCGACCAGATGCACCCGAGATCGCTTGTAACTGTGCAGAATCGCGCGGCTGAGCTCGATCAGCGCCTGATCCCGCCACAGCGTGCGATCGTTGCTCAGGTCCAGGCCCATCCGGTCGGCGATGGTCGGCAGCATGTCGTAACGATCGGTGTCGCCGAGATTGCGCCCGATCTCGGACGAGACGTACCAGCCGTTGAACGGCGCACAGGTGTAGCTGAGTCCGCCGATCTCCAGATCCATGTTCGAGACGGCCGGTACCGCATGCCATTTCAGGTCCAGGTCGGCGAACCAGCCGAAGTCCGGATGCCGCAGCGGCACTTCCAGCACCAACTCCGGCGGCACCTCGAAACACCGCACCGTGCCGTCCGGTTCCTGGATCAGCAGCGGCAGCACGTCGAAGCGCCCACCCGCCCCGCGCCAGCCGTGCTCGCGCGCGAGATCCGTCAGTTCGACATTGGCCGGATCGCCGAGAATATCTCCGCCCGTTCGGTATCCGGCATATCGAATGAGCTGGGAATTCACGATGCGGAACCCGCGCCCGTCCGCATCGGCCGGCGGCGCGACGGTAATGATCGAGCGGACCGCTCCCCTATTGGTCGCCAGGCGCAGGTGTTCCCAGCAGGCATCGGCGATCTCGGCCGCGGTGGTGGCGGCGCGGGCATCGCGCAATTCCAGCGCGCGCCAGTGTTTGCGGCCGACACACCGATCGTGATTGCGCCACGCCAATTTCGTGCCGACGCTCAATTCTTCGAGCGTATGGCGATAGGTGCCGGTTTTCCGCAGTCGCCGGACCACGGTAGCGCCGCGACCGGGCGGCAGATGCGCCAATTCGGGCTGTGCGAAGAACTCCTCGCATTCGACCGCGCGGTCCGGAATCGAGACCGAGCGGTGTGCCAGCATCGGGTGCGCCGATGAGTTGCGGTGCGGACAAACGAGATCGGCCGCGGCGACGAGCTCAGGCTGCGCGGCCACGGTGTTGATCGACATTGAACCGGTGCCTCCATGGGTTGTGCCGGTGACCACCGGATCGGCCCGGCAATCCGCTTCACATCCCCCCTCCCGGGAACCAATATCGCACGATCACGCCTGAGATTTGCCCGGAATGACCAAGAAGAACCGGAGTTACGGTCGGCAAATACCCAGCGACACAGCCGATGTGTCGCAGGCGATACAGAAAAGATCAACTGCATCCTCGGGACCCCGGTGTGGCACAGGCACGGGAAAGCCCAGCGTGTCCTGTTCAACACTCCGCGTATGTGTCTCGAGTTCTGCGTGGCGAAACTCGGCGCGCCGCGCCCGGAATGGGGCGCTCGGTGTGATCGGATGTGCCGCGACCTGTTCGTGCGTTGTCACCGTGGGGAGCGTTGAAGATGAATATCGCTGATGTTGTCGCCGAGCGTGTACACGAGACGCGAGCGGTGTTGGCGAATTTGAGCGGCTACTACGAAGCCCTGGTCGATCTGGAAGCGGACGTGGAACCGAACTCGGAATTGCGGTACGAATGTGCACGATTCCTCTCGGTCGCCCGGAAGCTCGACGACGCCCGCACCTACCGGAGACTGGCCGCGCAGGCCGATCCGGTCGGACCGGTCATGAGTTTGGTGCGCGAACTGCTGTCCGAGTGCGGTGCGAGTATCGATCCCCCGGCGATCGGTGCGGCACTGGAGATCAACGGCTGGGAGCCGCCCGCCGGATTGCCGGACCGGCTGGAACTGATCGAGGCGGCGTGCGCGCGCCTGGCCGAGCAGCCCAACAGCCCGGTACGCCGCACGCACAGCGGCGAATACGTCTACAGCCGGGCCGGCACGCCGCTGCCCGAGCGCCCGGCCGCCCGGGTGAAGGTGTCGGTGTCGGTGTAGTTCAGCCGGCGCTGGTGGGCTGCCGGCGCAGCCGATCCGCCAGCCACAGCAGCACCCCGTAGCCGAAGGCCGCGTCCGCGTTGGAGACCAGCGCGGACGACGGGAAGATGATCGGATGACGCAGGCCCGCGTCGGCCAGTTCCCGAATGCGGGCCAGCACTTCGGCCGGGGTGCCGACCGTGAGCCAGTCCCGCAGCACCTCGTCCGGAACCTCGGCGATGGCGTCCTGGATCTCGGCGCGGGTGAGCCGGTGCGGCATCAGATCGATCAGGCCCCGATAGTCCTGCCCGAAGGGATGTTTCGCGCCGTACCTGTCCCAGACCGCGGGCGGCGCGAACAACCCGAGGTAGCGCACGGCGGGCGAGGCCAGCACGCGACGCACTCCCTCCTGCGTGCGGGCGGTGACGATGCTGATCAGTTGGGACGGCACGATCGCGCCGGGATCGCGCCCGGCGGCGCGGGCCGCGGCTCGCACCGCGTTCCAGCGCCGCTCGTACTCGTCCGGGGGCGCGGTCTCCCAGGGGTACCAGCCGTCGGCGAACCGGCCGGTCAACTCCAGCATGCGGGGGCCGTGCGCGCCGATCCAGATCTGCGGCATGTTGCCCGGCGGCGCCGTCAGATCCATCGGCGCGCTGTCGAGCCGGTAGTACTTGCCGGCGAAGTCGATGGGCTCGGTCGCGCTCAGCGCCGTGCGCAGCAGCCCCAGCGCCTCCTCCAGGCGATCGACGGGCCGGTTCCAGGTGAATCCGTACGGATCGAGGTTCTCGTGCTCTCCGGAGCCGATACCGAGGATCGGCGGGGCCTTGGTCATGTGCGCCAGGGTCAGGAAGGTCTGGGCGAGCAGTACGGGATGCCTGCGGTGCGGGTCGGTGACCCCGACGCCCAGCTGTACCTTGCCCGCGCCCGGGGCCAGATGCGCCAGCAGCGGCGCGAAGTCGAATTGCTCGTCCGGGCTCGCCGCGCCCTTGGCCTGCGCGGTGAAGTCGGCGTCCCAGATCGCCCGCGGGAACACGCCGATCAGATGATCCGGCGCGAGAATGGAATCCAGGCGGCCCAGCCGGGCCATGCGGGTGACGAAGCGAGCGGCGGCCAGTGGCGGATTGACCCCCACCATGGTGCCCACCGAGAACGACGTGGAGTTGCGTGAGTCCGGCACGGTGGTCTCCTCCCGGCCGATCAACCCGGATCGGTCCAGCACCGATTATCCCGACGGGCCCCGGTCACGTCCGGTGAACGCGAGCATTGCCCGCGCGAGCCCCTCGGGATAGGCGGTGGCCGAAAACTCCGGCCGGTCAATCCATCCCGCGCCCCGCGGGTGAATCGGGCCCGTCGGGATGCATCACTTCATCCCACCACGATGCCAGCGGACTCGGTTCGGGCCAGCACACGTCTTCACGCCCACTGGGGATCTGGCCTTGATTGTTCGTCGGACGAGGAATTTTCGTTTTCCCGCTCACGCTGAGACAACTCCTGCGTTTATGCCCGCCGGACTCGCTGGGCGGGCGGTATGGGCAACAGAGCAGTGCCCGTTTTTCCGCTTTTGAAACAATTTTCGGCGCCACGGTGGTTTCCATGACCTGCCCGACAGGCTATCACCGCACGTCCGCCGGATATCTGGCCGCGAGCGCGCCGAGTCGCTAATCTGCGGCGGTGAACACCGCAGAGTTCGTCGAGCGCGGCACCTCGATCATGGATCGGCTGACCACCACGCAGACCCCGCCGCCCTGGCAACTCGTGATCGGCACCGGCGTACTCGCTCTGGCACTGGTGGCCTTTCGCCCGAGCTGGCGGCTGCTGCGCAATGTGGTGACCCTGGCGCACGAGGCCGGGCACGCGTTCACCGCGCTGCTCACCGGACGACGGCTCGACAGCATCCGATTGCATTCGGACACTTCCGGACTCACCGTCTCGAGCGGGAAGCCGTACGGGTTCGGCATGATTCTGACCTCGGCCGCGGGCTATCCCGCCCCCGCGCTGCTGGGCCTGGCCTACGCGGGCCTGCTCGGCGCACACCGGATCACCCTGATGCTGTGGCTGACGATCGCACTGCTGGTGGTGCTGCTGATCAAGGTGCGCAACGTGTTCGGCGTGCTGACCGTGCTGGTGGTGGGCGGCATCCTGTTCGCCGTCTCCTGGTTCGGCACCGACCTGGCGCAGGCCGCGCTCGCGTATCTCGCGGCGTGGTTCCTGTTGCTGGCGGCCGTCCGCCCGGTGATCGAGTTGCAGCGCAATCGCAAGCACGAACCCAATTCCGACGCCGATCAGCTGGCGCGCCTGACCCGGGTACCCGGCATCCTATGGGTCCTGGTGTTCGGCGCGATCGCGGTGTGTTCGCTGATCCTGGGAGCCCGGTTGCTGCTCGCCGACGCCCGCGGGGTGTGCGTGCCGCCGCTCACGCACAGCACGTGCGAGGCGTCAACCGCTCGGTGAGCATTCTCCCACCCGCGATCGGGAACCGTACGAGTGCAAGAATTCTCGAGAACGACGGCTAACATTCGCGATGCACCGTCCGGGTGATCATGAACACGGATCGCCGGGCGTTCGATCGTGATCGCAGGAGGGTTGGGATGGACAGACCGGCGTGGGCCCCGGAGGGCGTGGACATGGCGCAGGCGAGCCCGGCTCGCATGTACGACGCGCTGCTGGGCGGGTCGCACAATTTCGAGATCGACCGCCGCGCCGCGGAAATGGGTAAGCAGCTCGTCCCGGATCTGCCCCGGGTCGCCCTGAGCAATCGCGCGTTCCTGCGCCGCGCCGTGCGGTTCCTGGTGGACCAGGGCGTGCGCCAGTTCCTCGACATCGGCTCCGGCATCCCGACCGCGGGCAACGTGCACGAGGTCGCCCAGCAGCTCGATCCCGCCTGCCGGGTGCTGTACGCCGATATCGATCCGGTGGCCGTCGCGCATTCGCGGGCCATCCTCGGCGGCAACGACCGGGCCGTGGCGATCGAGGCCGATCTGCGCAAGCCCGCCGACGTGCTGGCCGCGGCCCGCGCCACCGGCCTCCTCGATTTCGACCAGCCGGTGGGCGTGCTGCTGATCGCGGTGCTGCACCTGCTCGCCGACGACGACCACCCGGCCGACGCGGTGGCGGCCCTGCACGCCGCGGTGCCGTCCGGCAGCTATCTCGCCCTCTCCCACCTGTCCTCGGCCACCCGCCCGGAGGACGCCGCCAAACTGGGCGCCAACGCCGCCGCGCAGAACAAGATCGGTATTCACTTCCGGTCCCGCGCGGAGATCACCGGGCTGTTCGGCCCGTGGACGCCGGTCGAGCCGGGCGTGGTGGAGCTGCCGCTGTGGCGGCCAGAATCCGAGCGCGACGTGCACGAAACCCCCGGCCGCTCACTCGGTTTGGCGGGGGTTGGCCGGAAAGACTGAGCGGGAGTACGACTTCGGGCAAGGGGGGTTTCCGGTGGGAGCACACGAGCTGGCGGTGCGCTGGGCCGGCATGCTGGACGGCGCGGTCGCGCCGGTGCTCACCCGGGCGCAGGTCGAGGACCTGCTCGACCCCTTCGCCGCCGAACTGATCGAGGTCGTGCGGGGCACCGGCGATCCGAAGGCGGCCCAGCGCGCGGCCGCCGCCCTGGTGGCGGCGAACTACCGGGACCCGCTCGCGGTGCAGCGCTCGGTACTGGTGCTGTGCGCGGATCTGGTCGATCACGCGTGCGCGAATCCGCGCTGCCCGGACATCGATTCGGTGCGCGCGCGGGCCATCGAGGCCGCGGCGGGCTTCGCCGCCGAGTTCAGCGCGGGCCTGCGCGCCGCCGCGCTGGCCGAACAGGAGGCCACCATCACCGCGGCCTTCACCGCCGCCCGGGAGGCCGAGGCGCGCAGGCAGCTGTCCGAGGCGCGCTTCCAGGCCATCTTCGCGGGCGCGTCGGTGGGTATCGGCACCATCGACATCGACACCGGCCGCGTGCTGGACGTCAACAACGCGATGGCCGAAACCCTGGGCGTGCCCGCAGAATCCATGCCCGGGCGCTCGGTCGCGGACATCCTCGGCCCGGCCAACATCGGCGCGGCCTTCGAACGCTTCCAGCGGCTGCTGGCCGGCGAGGTCGACAGCTTCCGGATGGAGACCACACACAACCGCGCGGACGGCGCGGTGTGCGTGGTGGACCTGTCGATGTCCGTGGTGCGCGACAGCGCGGGCGCGCCGCGCTTCCTGGTCGGGGTCACCGTCGATGTCACCGAGCGCAAGCAGCTCGCCGATCAGCTCTGGTACGACGCGCACCACGACTCGCTGACCGGGCTGCCCAATCGGCTGCTGTTCTTCGACCGGCTCACCGCCGCCGACGGGCAGGTCGGGGTCTGCTACCTGGATCTGGACGGTTTCAAGGAGATCAACGACCGGCGCGGGCACACCGCCGGGGATCGCGTGCTGTGCGACGTGGCCGAGCGGCTGCGCGGCGCGCTGCCCGCCAACGCGGTCGCGGCACGCCTGGGCGGAGACGAGTTCATCGTGCTGGTCGAAGAGTGCACGGGCCGAGCAGAATTGGCGGAGGTGTCCGCGAGCATCCTGGCGGCGCTGCGGGATCCGTTCGATGTGGCGGGGCTGTCGGTGACGGTGGGCGCGAGCATCGGCACCGCCCTGGTCGACACCCACTCCACCGCCATCGACGAACTCATGCACGCCGTGGACACCGCCATGTACCGGGACAAGGCGACCCGGCAGGGGCGGTAGCGGGCTAGATCACGTACGGCACGAGGGCCTTGCGCTCGGCCGGGTAGTCCGCGAACTTCTCCCGGTACCAGGTGTGGGTGGCGAACGCGCGCGGGACGAGATTGCCGAAGGTGATCAGGAAGATGATCACGCCCGGCAGCGCCCAGGTGAGAATGGCGAAGCCCGCCCACGCCACCAGCTCGCCGAGGTAGGTGGGGCTGGTGACGAACTTGAAGCCCAGACCGTAGGGCACCTTGTACTCGGTCGCGCCGGGGTTGTTCTTGTCGCGCAGGTTGCGCACGATGCGCTCGGAGCTCACCAGCAGCGCGAATCCGCCGAGATAGATGATCAATCCGATGATGAAGCGCGGGTCGGTCAGCCACTCGCTGCCGTACTGCCCCAGGTAGTCGTGGCTGAACAGCGCGCCGTTGAGGTAGCCGTGCAGCGAGGTGACCAGCATGCCCATGCCGAGCACCGAGACGTTGAAACTGCTGGTCTTGCCGGGCACCTGGCGAATCGAGAGGGGGAAGAACCACCCGCGATTGCCGTAGTGCAGAATCCAGATGGCCGCCAGCGCCAGGGAAGTCGGCTCGAAACGGTTCGGACCGCTGAGGTACGCCACCGCGAAGACCACGGTGGCTGGAATCTCCATCAACCACCACCCCAGCTTCGGGTTCAGGTTCAAACCGAGGCTGTCGGTGGCGAAGCGGCCGTACGGGCTCTGCGCGAACAGTCCGCCCACCAGCACGAACACGGTGAAAGCGATCGCGATGGTGAGGACGGTGTCATAAACGGTGTTGCCGGTGTACCAATTCATTCGTGGTCCTTCGTCGTAAAACTAGAACACGTTCTATCATGGCGGCCGCTGTTCCGATACCCGTAGCCGGCGGATGGCCCGGGGCCGCCCGGTAGGTTGGCGGGGACCCGCAGGGAGGCGTAGATGGGTGCAGAGGGATGGGATGTACTTCTGAAATGGATGCCGTTCTTCCTGGAGGAGGAGGACGAGGAGACCGAGGGCGGCGGGCTGGAGTGGAATCCGCGCTTCATTCAGGTCCGTGACGAGAGCGGCGGACGCCACGTCCACTTCGCGCAACAGGGGTCCGATATCGAGGTGGTCATCGCCGTGCCGGTGGACGCCGCCGACGCCGACCACCTGCTGACCACGCTGCGCGCGCAGCCGGAGGGCCTGTGGGATCCGTGCCCGCTGGCCCTGGAATCGGATGCGACAGCGCCGGATCCACACCTGCGCGCGGCACAGCGCGTACGCCGCGAACCGCGACTGGCCCGCGAGTGGAGCACGGGCTGGCGGCGCGGGGCGAGCCTGGATCAGCGCCGCAGGATCGCCGATTCGGTGGTCACGGTGCTGCGCGACGGCCTCGACATGGAGTCCGGCGGCCTGCGTTTCACCGCCTGGAGCCTGGACGCGCCCGACACCGTCGGCGATTACGGCCTGATCGCCGATCGGCCCAGCGAACGCGGCGCGCCCGTATTGTGCACGGACTGGGACGATTTCGAGGCCAGGCTGGCCTGGGCGCTGACCACGCTGCCGTGGGACGGGGTGATCAACGTCAGTACCCCGCATCCGGGGCCGGATCCGTGCTTCGTGCAGTTCCTGCACGGTCGCCAGCTGTTCAACGAGGCCAGCGGCTGGGACGTGGCGGGACTGGGCGGGGACGAATTCGACCGGCGCATGCGGGATCTGGGCTGGAGCTTCGCCCCGCACAGCGTGCCCGGCGGCGCCGCTCTCATCTGGGAGGGCCCGGCGGCTCGCACCGGTTACAACCCGAGCCTGCGGGGCGCGCCGTTGCGCACGGTCACCACCTTCCAGGAGGTGTTCTCGGTACGGCATCCGCAGGACCTGGTGTTCCGCGCCTTTCGCAACGGACGCCGGCGGGACCCCGAACTCCGTTATCTGGACGTGGAATTGGGGGTGCCGCGCGACGTGCGCTGAGCCGGCCGAATTCTCACAGCCGTTGCAGGCGGATGGGTAGCCCGTCAGCGGGTTTGGGACCGGTTCCGGCCACCAGGGGTACCCGGTAGTCGTCGGGGACGCTCCAGCGGTAGTTCAGCAGCATCTGGTACAGCACCGCTTTGACCGTCATTCCGCCGAAGTACCGGCCGATGCACTTGTGCGCGCCGCCGCCGAACGGCGGCCAGGCGAAGCGGTGGGATTTGTCCTCGGCCCGGGCGGGATCGAAGCGCTCGGGATCGAAGACGTCCGGATCCTTCCAGTACTCCTCGGACCGCATCATGACGTAGGGCCCGATCATGACCAGGGTGCCCCGCGGGATGAAATACCCCTGGATCTCGGTGTCGGCGATGGCTTCTCGCACCTGCTGCCCCACCGGCGCGTACATCCGCAGCGCCTCGCGGAAGGCCAGTTCCAGGTCGGGCAGGCGGTCCAGGTCCGCGTACTCGAGGGCGGGCTTGCCCAGCGCGCGGGCTTCCGCGCGCAGGCGCTCCTGCCATTCGAGATTGCGGGCCAGCTCGTACACCAGCATGGCGATGGCGATGGTGCTGGTGTCGTGCGCGGCCATCATGGTGAAGATCATGTGGTCGACGATGTCCGCGTCGGTGAAGGATTCGCCGTCCTCGGTGACCGCGTGGCACAGCACGCTGAACAGGTCCTCGCCGTCCCCGGCGCGCTTGTTCGGCAGCTCGCGGCGGAAGTACTCCTCGAGCACGCGCCTGCCGCGCAGGCCGCGGTGCCAGACCCCGCCGGGCACATTGGTGCGGATGACGGCGGTCCCGCCGACCACCGCGTCCTCGAAGGCGCGGATGAGCCGGGTGCCCTCGGCGCCGAGCTCCGCCCCGGCGAAGACCACGGTCGCCTGTTCCAGCAGCAATTGCTTGACCCGGTCGTACAGCGGGAAATCCGGTGCCGGACGCCAGCTCTCGACCCCGCGGGTGATGCGCGGCGTGCTCAGGTCGAGATAGCCGATGAGGCGGGGCCGGGTGAAGGCCTGCTGCAGGATCCGCCGGTGATAGCGGTGGTCGTCGAAGTCGCGCAGCAGCAGCCCGCCCTTGAAGAACGGGCCGATGAGAAATTCCCAGCCGCGCTGGGCGGAGAAGGCGTGCTTGCGATCGAGCAGGAACTCCTCCACGCCGGCCGGACTGTGCAGCCCGACGATCGGGCGGCCGAACGCGCCCATCCAATGCACCGGGCCGTAGCGGCGCATGGTCTTGCGGGCGTAGCCGAGCGGATCGGCGAGCTGGCTCAGGACATGACCCACGCCGGGCGGGCCGAAATCACCCATGATCGGTGCGAGTCCACTGCCCGGCGGCGGGTCCGCCAGGGCGCGGGTGCGGGCCGGGTACCGCTGCAATACCCCGGCGACATGACACTGAATTCTGTGATTCAGCACGGCTTTTCGAGGCGCCATGGCTGCACGTTATCGGAAACGATCGTTTCCGTAAACGGTCGTTTCCCGACTTGTGTGCGAAGCTTGCGGAGTGACGCGCGCTTTCCAGGGGACCTACCGCGGAACCAGCACCGACGAGCGCCGCGAACAACGCAGGCGGCGGCTCCTCGATGCCGCGCTGGAAATCGTCGGGACGCAAGGGCTTTCGGCGCTGACCGTGCGCGGGCTGTGCGAACAGGCCAAGGTCGGGCCGCGCTTCTTCTACGAATCCTTCCCGGACCTGGACACCCTGGCCGGCGCCCTGCTGTTCGAGGTGCAGCAGGAAGCCCTCGACAGGGCCATTGACACCATGCACGCCACCCCCGGCTCGCCCGAGGACAAGATTCGCGCCGGGGTGGCCACGCTCATCATCGCCGTCACCGATGACCCGCGCCGCGCCAATATCGCCTTCGCGCAGGCCCACGGCAGCGAGCGGCTGACCCGGCTGCGTTTCGAGGGCATGCGGCGGGTGGCGACCGCGATCATGGGACAGGCCCGGGTCATCCTCGACATCCCCGAGGGCGAGGACACCGCGCTGATCGCGCTCACCCAGCTCATCACGGGCGGGGCGGCGGAACTGATCCTGGTGTGGCTGGACGGCGGGTTGAAGGTCGAGCGGCCGGTGCTGATCCAGATCGTCGCGGACTACGTGGTGACGGTGGTCGATCAGCTGCCCGCCATGATGGACAAATTGCACTGAGGACCGGCGGCCACGATCTCCTCGACGACGATCTTGGCGGTCTCCGCGCAGGCGCTGGTGCCGCCGTGCGCGTATTCCTTCACCGCGTCGCCGACGTTCCAGAGATTGGGGATCGGGGTGGTGTGCGGCAGGTCGTAGCCCGGCACCGTGCGCTGGGGCGGCCAGTCGTCGCGGCTGACCGCGATGGACAGGATGCGGGCCGCGTCGAATCCGGGCAGGTGCCTGCGCAGGTCCCCCAGGACCAGCGCGGTCTCGGCGTCGGCGTCGAAATCCCCGATGGACGGTTTGGGCACGCCCGTCCCGACGTACAGGTGCCAGCCGTCGGGCGCCATCTCGGGGCAGGTGACGGTGAGATCGGCGACGTAGCAGAGCCTGCGGGCGCCCGCGAAACTCAGCAGCCCGGGCGCGTCGACCAGGGCATCGCGGCTCGCGAAGTTCACCGTGATCATCGCCGCGGGCAGGTCGCCCTGCAGCACCGTGCCGATATAGCTGGCCGGAAAGCGTTCGGGGCCAACCAGATCGAGCGTCGCGGCGGGCCCGATATCGCTGATGGCCACCCCGCAGGTCACCTCCACGCTCTCCCCGCCGCGCACGATCGTCGCGCCGGTGACCCGGCCGTCGGTGACCGCGACGTGCCGCACCTCGCTGTCCAGCCAGACCTGCCCACCGTTGCGCTCGACCACCTCGGCCAGCGCCTTCCAGAGCCCGAGGGTGCCCTCGGGGCAGAAACCGAAGGGCCGGAACACCGATTCGGTGGCGAAGTAGGTCAGGAAGACACGCGCGGGCAGTTCCTCGGCCCCGACCGCGAAGGCCGATCCGCACAGGGTGCGGAAAATCCCCTGCACCACTTCGTTTCTGGTGTGCCTGCGCACCCATTCCGCGGTGGAGAGCTCCCGCCCGGGAAGCTCGCCGGCGGGCGGCGGGGGCGCCGTATCGCGCAGCAGGGCGGCGCCCTGCCGGATGAGCTGGGCGAACAGCAGGGCCCAGCCGCCGGTGGTGACGTCCACGGTGCGCTCGCCGATGCGATACAGCAGGGACGGATCCGCCGGGCGCACTTCGAATTTCGCGCCAACCTCGGCGAAGGTTTCTTCGGTGACACCGCCCAGCTCGACCGCGATGGCGCCGGTATTGACCTTGAATCCATCTATGTCGTCGGTCGAGGCGCGGCCCCCGACCCGATCCAGGCGTTCGGCGACCAAGGTTCTGTAGCCCAGGTGCGAGAGCCGGGCGGCGGCGCACAGGCCGCCCGCTCCGGCTCCGACAACCAGTGCGTCCCAATCATTCCCGCTCATGGCGAGGCTCCTGACAACATGCCCGGCCCACGGGGTTCGCCCCGGGCCGGGCGGCGGCCGTATCGGTGCTGCGACTCCAATTCTCCCGCACCTCAGCGTTACTCGGCAGCGCTACGGTGTGTACCGGTTCCTTCGCGGGGTTCGCAGCCGCGAATCGCCCTCGACCGTCCGGTCCCACCGCTCGCCCGCGGTGCATCGGTCATGGCGAAGCGCTCTACCCGGACCGCCGATGGACCGTCACCGCCCGGGGGTGGCCGCCGATCGGGCGGGGTCCAGGACTCATAGTCCCGGATGTCCGGTGTGTGCCCCGCCACGCTCGTAATAGAACTGGGCAGTCGATACGTTGGGGGTGTGACGCCGCACCTGCATCAGCTCTATCCAGAACTCGCGCACACGCTGCCACACGTCCGTCTGGGGTCCGGGCCCACGCCCGTGCGGCAGTTGTCCGCGATCGATTCCTGCGGCGCGGATCTCTGGGTGAAGGACGACGGGGCGTTCGGCGACGGCGGGTGGGGCGGAAACAAGGTCCGCAAACTGGAATGGCTGCTGCCCGAGGCGCGCAGGCGCGGGCGCGAGACCATCGTGACGGTCGGCGCGCTGGGTACCAACTGGGGTCTGGCGACCGCGCTGTACGGCCGCGAGTACGGGCTGAAAACCGTTCTGGCACTGATCGATCAGCCGGTCGACGAGCACGTGCGAGCGCAGCTGGACCGGTTGCGCGCCTCCGGGGCCGAATTGCATTTCACCAGGAGCAAGGCGCGCACGATCGCCAGCGCGCCGTTTCTGCTCGCCCGCAATTTCTCCGGGTGGCGGCCGCCGTACTTCCTGCCCGCCGGGGGTTCCTCCCCCGTCGGCGCGCTGGGCTACGTGGAAGCCGCGCTCGAACTCGCCGCCCAGGTCCGGGACGGGGAGCTGCCCGAGCCCACGCATATCGTGACCGCGGTCGGGTCGGGCGGCACGGTGGCCGGCCTCGCGCTCGGCCTGCGGCTGGCGGGCCTGCGCACACGGGTGGTCGGCGTGGTCGTCAACGACTCGCTGCCGCTGGACGCGACCACGCTGGGCCGATTGGCCGACCGGTCCGCCCGGCTGCTGCGCGAGCGGGGAGCGCACCTGCCCGAGGACCTCTCTCCCACCGGCAACATGGAGATCGTCACCGACTGGCTCGGGCCCGGGTACGGCCGCGTCACCCCGGAAGCCGCTACGGCGCAAACGCTTTCGTCGAAGCTGGAACAGCTCACACTGGAGCCCGTGTACACGGCCAAGGCCATGGCGGCGGTGCTCGACATGAACGCGCACGGGCACTTCGGCCGGGGGCCGGTGGTGTACCTCAATACCAACGGGCCGCGCTGACCCGGGAAACTCAGGGGCGCGGTTCGAGCCTGCGCACCAGCGCCACCAGCGCGGCGCGCTGACTGTCGGGCCGATCCACGTCCGCCCCCAGAATCATGCGAACAACCTGCGGTGCGGCGAACCACCACGCGGCCAGCGCGGCCACGGCGTAGAGCAGATAGCCCGCGGGCACATCGTCCGGCAGCGCACCCGCGCGCTGGGCGGCGGCCAGCGCGCGCACCTTCTCCGCGTAGTGCGCCGCGCGCGCGGACTCGGCCGGGAGCGCGCCGGCGTGCGACTGCAGGCCCTCCCAGTGCAGCAGGCGCAGGAACTGCGGGTGGGTGTGATGGAAGTCGAAGACGTGCCCGGCGTACTCGGCCAGGTCACCGGCCGCGTCCGGATGCAGCGGGCTGGCCGCGGCCAGCTGCGCGAGCTGATCGGTGAGCACCGCCTCGAACAGGCCCTGTTTGTCGCCGAAGTACTGGTAGATGCGTTCTTTGTTGACACCCGCGCGGGTGGCGATCGCAGCGACCCGGGCTCCGTCGGGACCGCGTTCGGCGAACTCGTGCACCGCCGCTTCCAGCAGCAGCCTCTTGGTCCTGTCGGTGTCCCACGCCATGTCCCCATCCAACCATCTCCAACCGTGCGGTTGTAATTCGGCCCGCCGGTGTGGCAAACTCCAACCGCACGGTTGCAGTTTCAGTCGAGGAGGTGGCATCGTGCCCGAATTGCGTTCACGGACGGTCACGCACGGTCGGAACATGGCGGGGGCGCGCGCCCTCATGCGAGCCAGCGGGGTGCCGTCGGCCGACATCGGCCGCAAGCCGATCATCGCGGTCGCCAACAGCTTCACCGAGTTCGTGCCGGGTCATACGCACCTGCAGCCGGTGGGGCGGATCGTCGCCGCGGCCGTGCAGGCCGCGGGCGGCATCGCACGCGAGTTCAACACCATCGCCGTCGACGACGGAATCGCCATGGGGCACAGCGGAATGCTGTACTCGCTGCCCTCGCGCGATCTGATCGCCGACTCCATCGAGTACATGGTGAACGCGCACTGCGCGGATGCTCTGGTGTGTATCTCCAACTGCGACAAGATCACTCCCGGCATGCTCATGGCGGCCCTGCGCCTGAACATCCCCGTGGTCTTCGTCTCCGGCGGGCCGATGGAGGGCGGCACCGCGGTGCTGGTCGACGGCACCGTGCGCAGCCGGCTGGACCTGGTGGACACCATGGCCGCCGCGGTGTCCCCCGACGTCTCCGACGCCGACATGGCGCTCATCGAGGAGAACGCCTGTCCCACCTGCGGTTCCTGCGCGGGCATGTTCACCGCGAACTCCATGAACTGCCTGACCGAGGCGCTGGGCCTGGCCCTGCCCGGCAACGGGACGGTGCTGGCCACCCACACCGCCCGCCGCGCGCTGTACGAGGCGGCGGGGCACACCATCGTGGAGCTGACCAGGCGGTACTACGAGCAGGACGACGATCGGGTGCTGCCCCGGAACATCGCCTCGCACCGGGCTTTCGACAACGCGATGACGCTGGACCTGGCCATGGGCGGATCAACCAATACGGTGCTGCATCTGCTGGCCGCCGCGCGTGAGGCCGGGCTCGACTACACGCTCACCGACATCGAGAAGATGTCGCCGCAGGTGCCGTGCCTGTGCAAGGTCGCACCCAACGGGTCGTACCTGATGGAGGACGTCCACCGGGCGGGCGGCATCCCCGCCCTGCTCGGCGAACTGGATCGCGGCGGGTTGCTGCACCGCGATGTCCATGCGGTGCACGCGGATTCGCTCTCGGCATGGCTGGCGGACTGGGATGTGCGCGGCGGCAGTCCCAGCGCCCAGGCGACCGAGATGTTCCACGCCGCACCCGGCGGAAAGCGTTCGGCCACCGCGTTCTCCCAGTCCGAACGCTGGCACGAACTCGACACCGACGCGGCCGGGGGCTGCATTCGTGATCGCGCCCACGCGTATTCGCGCGACGGCGGCCTGGCGGTGCTGCGGGGCAACCTCGCTCCCGACGGCGCGATCGTGAAATCCGCGGGCGTCGCGGACCACATGCACACGTTCACCGGTCCGGCACTGGTCGTGGAATCGCAGGAGGAGGCCGTCGAGGTCATCCTGACAGGGCGAGTGCGGCCCGGCGACGTCCTGGTCATCCGCTACGAGGGACCCCGTGGCGGGCCCGGCATGCAGGAAATGCTGTACCCCACCACGTATCTCAAGGCGCGCGGGCTCGCGCACACCTGCGCGCTGGTGACCGACGGCCGCTTCTCCGGCGGCTCCTCCGGGCTGTCGGTCGGCCATATCTCTCCCGAGGCCGCCGCGGGCGGTCCGTTGGCTCTGGTTCACGACGGCGACTCGATCACCGTCGACATCCCGACGCGTTCGCTGACGGTGCACGTGGATCCCGCCGAATTGGCCGACCGCCGTGCGGCATTGGAGTCGGGCACCGGTTACCGGCCGCGCAACCGCGAACGCCAGGTGTCACTGGCCCTGCGCACCTACGCGTTGCTCACGACCTCGGCGGACAAGGGAGCGGTTCGGGACGCTACAAAGCTGCCGGATTGACAGGGCGCAGCCGAACCGGGGAGCGATCCGCGCGCTGTTGGCGAGGCTGCGGGAACGGCACCGCATCGGGTAGTTCATGTTCGCAACGCCGCTGCTCGCGATCGAATCGTGCGGTGCCAGAGCGCAATCGGGCGACCTCGCACGATCGCAGCCAGCGGACCTGTTCCACCCGTCCGCCATCATGGGTCTCGATCCACGAACGAACCGTCGTTAGTCTCAGCGGATGTCGAGATCAACCAGGACGAGTCGGCGCCGGGCTTTGCTGCTGGGCGCGGCCGGGGTGGGCACGGCGGCGACCGCGACCGTCGCCGCGGGGACGGCGCGCGCCGAGCCTGCCGCGGGTGGACGCCGCTACCCCGGCTATCAGGCCGAGGACTGGGCAAAACCCTTCGCGGAGTTCATGGCCGAGCGCACGGTCCCGGCCCAGTCCCCGGTGCTGACCGCCTACGACTCCGGACCTGTCGCATCGGAGCAGATCCCCGATTTCGCGGCCTGGACGGCGGATCTCGCTCCCACCGGATACTCGCTGACCGAAACCGGCTACGGCTACACCGCTTCCGGTGAAGTGTGGGTCGCGGTGCGCACCGAAATGCCCAGAGTGACGGCGGCGATGTGGGATTGGTGGTTCGGCTGGCATTCCACCGATTCGGCACGCTACAAGCTGTGGCATCCCGATGCGCACATGTATTCCGAATTGGCCACCGACACTCGAGCCCGCGCACTACCGGACCGGGACCGGTATGTCGGCAACATCTCCTATGTGGACGAGTACATCGGCCCCAAGCTCCAGCAATTGGCCATCGCGTTCCACGATCCGGTGACGCGCGGGTTCACCGTGCCCGACGATCACACGGTAATCTGCGCCCGCGTCGGCAGCGGCGTGCTACCCGTCGACCTGGGCTGGCTCGCCCACCAGGTCCGCCCGGTACCCGGCGGCGCCGAGATGCGCAGCCGCTTCTACCTGAAGGTGTACGGAACCCACGCTCCCGCACCGCTACCCGCCGCCAGGGCGGTCGAACGCGGTGCCGCCCTCGACCCCGCGGACCTGCTCCCGGACCTCGTCATGGCCCGTGACCTGATGTTGCACTGCGGCCAGGAGATGAATCATCTGGCCCGGTTCCTGCCCGAGCTGTACGCGAGGTTCCGCGACACGCCCTGATCGGGCGGGGGCGCGATGACCGCGGCCGGCGGGGCGGCGATCGGGTGTATCGGCGCGGAACCGCGCTTGCGGGATCATCGCGACAACTCCGGAAATGGCTTTCGATTTCAGCCGAGTTTCATTCGATTCTGAATTGCGCGCTTGTCTGAATATCTATGTATCACAATCGAATTGGGGTATTGCGGATTGCTATCAAGGCGTAGAATGGGGGTATGAATTCGGGAGGGGAATCCACAGCCGCGCAGGGTGCACTCGCACTCGGTGCCGCGGCGGAAACCCTGCTCGAAGCACCCCTGTATTCGATGAGCGATGACGAAGTCATCGAACTCATGCAGGACATCGAAACCATCACACGCCAACTCGACGCCGCGAAACAACGACTCGTGCTCGAATGCGGCACACGCAACCTGCCCGCGCGGGCGGGAGTGAAGAGCCCGGTCCGGTTTCTGCAAGAGACACTGCGCCTTTCCCACGGTGACGCCGCGGCACGGGTGCGGAATACCGAACTGCTCTCAACGGTGTCCGAGGGCACGTTCGAGCGGCCGCCGGTGTTGCCGTTGGTCGCCCAAGCCCAGCGGGCCGGAGAGATCTCCCTCGACCACATTCGGGCTATTCACGAGGTGATCAAACAGATCCCCGCCCGCGCGGGCGCGGAAGCGAAGGACTTTGTCGAGCGGAACTTGACCGTGTACGCGCGCCAGGGGGATCCGGCGGGTATCACCACGCTCGGTGTTCGGGTGTTGTTGCACATCGATCCGGATGGGTCGTTGACCGAGCATCGGGATCAGCAGATGCGGCGCGGGTTCACGATCGGGCATCCGCGCGCGGACGGAATGGCCCCGGTATCGGGGTGGGTGACCCCGCAGTTCCAAGCGGTAGTCTCCCCCGTCCTGGAGAAGCTCGCCCGCCCGGGCATGTGCAACCCGGACGATCCCGAGAGCCCGTGGAGTGCTGCCGAACTCGCGATCGATACCGCCACCGACGACCAGGACAGCACCAAGGCCGGTGCGCGGGCGAAGCTGCAAGCAGCGGCCACGCGCGATCACCGCACCGCCGCCCAACGGAACCACGACGCGGTGATCGCGCTCCTGCGCCCGGACATGGGACCCATGAAGCTCGGCAACCACCGTGGACTGCCTGTCTCCACCGTGATCACCATGAGCCTGACCGACCTCGAACAGCGCACCGGCAAAGCGACCACCGCCACCGGCGGCACGCTCTCCATCCGGGACGCGGTCGAACTCGCCGCCAACGCCACCCCGTACCTGGTCATCATCGACGCCGACGGCCGACCACTGCACTTCGCACGCGGAGAACGCCTCGCCACCCCCGAACAGCGCCTGGCGCTCACCGCCGTCGAACGCGGGTGCACCCGCCCCGGATGCGACGCCCCAGCCACCCGCTCGGCCGTGCACCACATCAAGGAATGGGCCGATGGCGGCGAAACCGACATCGAGAACCTGACTTTCGCGTGCGACGCCTGCCACGCTTTGGTCAACACCGGTCCGAACGGCTGGAAAACGATAGTGATGCCGCAGGATTCGGAGCATCCGGGCAAGACAGGGTGGATACCACCACCGCACATCGATCCCGCTCGTAGACCCCGGGTGAACTTCCGTCATCACCCGCGCGTGCCGAGTCCTTCAGGGATCCCGGGTATCCCGGCGCGGCGACGCTGCTAGAGCGCTGCCCTACAGCCGAACCCGCACAGCCAAGAACAATGACAAACGACCATCGGTGTTCACTCCAGTGGCCGACGTAGCCCCAACCCGCACGCGCCGTGAACCTTCCGGCGGGGTTCGGGAGAACAAGCAAGAACAACGAGGCAGTGCTGGTTACTTCGCCTGCCGTACCCGACCTCGGCTCCCCAGCTGGGAGCCTGTTCGCCCTTCCAGCCTGGCTGGATGGCCGTGGGCACCTTCTCGAGACCTACAGACACAAGATCCGTCATCGCTGAATGCCGGTACTGCCTCAGAGGGTGATCGTGTTGTGCGGTAGCCGATTCGAGGGTTCCTTGTACCCCCGCCGGTGGTGGATCACGTTTATCGGCCCGGTAGGGCCGGTACCGCCGTCGAGGCTCCCAACCGGACCCCGCTGGGCCTCCGTTATCCAGGCTGCTCTGCCCCGGGAGGGCTGGAACCGCACTCGATCTCCCAACCGGTCCTGGCTGGTTCTCGTTATCCAGGCCGTTCTCCCCCGGGTGGCTGGAACCGCAGCCTGACCTCCCCAACTGCACCCCGCTGGTACTCGCTATCCAGGCTGTTCTCCCCCGGGAGGGCTGGAACCGCAGCCCGACCTCCCCAACCGCACCCCGCTGGTACTCGCTATCCAGGCTGCTCGCCCCCGGAAGGGCTGGAACCGCAGCCCTTCCCACCGATCGCACCCCGCTGGGTCTCGTTATCCAGTCGTCCGCCGACTCGACCGATCCTCCGCCGCTCCGGCACCCCCAGAGTCGGCTACGCATCCACACTGCTGGATCCCCCAATCAGCCCGGTAGTTCTGGTACGCATCCGCCGCCGCACCCAACGTCCCGACACTGGTCCTCGAAGTCCAGTCGCCCGTCAACACTGCCGACAGCCCAACGCTCCGATAGCCCTCAGGCCGGCCACACATCCACCAGAACCAAACTCCGCCAAGCGGCCTGGCCCCCGAGACCGCCATCGAACAGTCAGCCCCTCCAACATTTCGACTCACAAGCTAGGCGTCGGCCGGAGCAGCAGGCTTCAATCCAGGCTTCTTCGCGATCCCCTTCATTGCCAGCCCCTTAGCCGGAGCGGCCGCAACCGGCGACGCCGTGGGAACCGTTGCCGCCTGCTCGGTATCGGCAGCGGAAGCCGCAGACTTCGCGCCAGGAGCTTTGGCGGCGCCCTTCATCGCGAGACCCTTACCGGGGGCCTTCGCCGGACCCTTCATGGCCAGACCCTTGACCGGGGCAGCCGGAGCCGCCGCCTCGGGAGCCGTTGCCGCGGACTCGGTTTCGGCGGCGGGGGCCGCGGCCTTCGCACCGGGTGCCTTGGCCGGGCCCTTCATGGCAAGACCCTTGCCACCGGGAGCCTTGAGCCCGCCCTTCATGCCCAGGCCACCCTTGGCCGGAGTCGGCGCGGCCGGAGCCTCCGCCGAATCGGTTGCCGCGGGCGCGGTCTCGGCGGCGGGAGCCTTCGCACCCGGAGCCTTCAGGCCACCCTTCATGCCCAGACCCTTGCCACCGGGAGCCTTCAAGCCACCCTTCATCCCCAGCCCGCCACCGGCGGGTGCGGCCTTGGCCTCGGCCGGAGCCGCCTCGACCACAACCTCGGGCTCGGGCTCGGGTTCGGCGACCGGTTCGGGCTCTTCGACCTTGGGGACCTGGATGACCTTCAGGTTCTCGGTCATCGCGGCCGCGTCGATCCGGTCGATCGACTGCAGCATCAACTGCGCGACGTCGACGACCTCGACACCCTGACCGACCTCGCCACCATCCTTACGGGCGGTGACACCGTCGGTGAGCATGACGCGGCAGAACGGGCAACCGGTCGCGATCATCGACGGCTCGTTACCGCCGTTCAACGCATCCAATGCCTCATCGACACGGTCGACGTTGATGCGCTTACCGAGCTGCTCCTCCATCCACATACGAGCACCACCCGCGCCACAGCACATCGACCGCTCACCATGGCGCGGCATTTCCAGCAGCTTGGAGCCCGAAGCCTCCATGAGTTCACGGGGTGCGTCGTAGATCTTGTTGTGCCGGCCCAGGTAGCACGGGTCGTGGTAGGTGACGTTCTGCGCCACCGGGGACACCGGGATCAGTTTCTTGGCCCGCACCAGACGGTTCAGCAACTGCGTGTGGTGCACCACCTCGTAGGTGCCACCCACCTGCGGGTACTCGTTGTTCAACGCGTTGAAGCAATGCGCACACGTGACGACGATCTTCTTCTTCGCCTGCTCCACACCCTCGAACAACGAGTTCAACACCTCGATGTTCTGCATCGCCAACTGCTGGAACAAGAACTCGTTACCCGCACGACGCGCCGAATCACCGGTGCAGGTCTCCTCCTGACCCAGCACCATGAACTTCACACCCGCGGTCGCCAGGAGTTCGGCGACGGCCTTGGTGGTCTTCTTCGCCCGGTCCTCGTACGCACCGGCGCAACCCACCCAGAACAGGTACTCGTACCCGTCGAAGCTGTCGGCGTCCTTGCCGTAGACCGGGATCTCGAAATCGACCTCGTTGATCCAGTTCAACCGGTCCTTGGCGTTCTGACCCCACGGATTGCCCTTGTTCTCCAGGTTCTTGAACAACCCGGCGAGCTCGGACGGGAACTCCGACTCGATCAACACCTGATACCGGCGCATATCGATGATGTGATCGACATGCTCGATATCGACCGGGCACTGCTCCACACACGCACCACACGTCGTGCACGACCACAACACCTCGGGATCGATGATCCCGTTCACATCCTCATGCCCCACCAGCGGACGCTCCGCCTCCGCACGATCCGCGTCAGAAAGCTTGCTCGCATCCCCACCGGCAAGCAGATACGGCGCTTTCGCATAGGTGTGATCGCGGAGCGACATGATCAGCAGCTTGGGCGACAACGGCTTTCCGGTATTCCACGCTGGGCACTGGCTCTGGCACCGACCACACTCGGTGCAGGTGGTGAAGTCCAGCAGGCCCTTCCAGGTGAAATCCTCCACCCTGCCTACGCCGAAGACGTCGACATCGGGATCAGCCGTCTCCATCTCCAGCACTGTGCCGCCCGAGATCATCGGTTTGACGGCTCCGAGTGCGACACTGCCGTCGGCTTCTCGTTTGAAGTAGATGTTCACGAATGCCGACAGTCGATGCCACGCCACACCCCAGGTGAGCTTGCGGCCGATCAGGTACAGGAAAGCCGCTCCGGCAAGCATTTTCACGAATGCCGCTGTCGATATCAGCAACGGACTCGCGGGCAGCAATCGCGCGATCTGCATGGTGAACAGATCACTCGCGGCATGCCCGCCACCGTAGGTTGCGATCTTGCCACCCTTGACCAGCAGATCACTGACTCCGTGCACGATGACGATCGATTCGATCGCATACGCCGCAAGGAAATTCGAGCCGCTGAAGCGCGAGAGTCGCGCGGGCCGGCGCGGATGATTCCGTTGCCGGATCACGATCAGCGCGAAGATGCCGGCGATGGTCGTGACCGCGAGAATCTCCGCGAGCAGGTGATACCAGCGACTGTCCCCGATCAGCGGCCAATGGAATCGCGGATCGAAAGTCTGCCCGTACGACTCGAAGTAGAAAACCATGCCGAGCAGGAAGCCGACCATCACCAGCCAGTGCGCCCACCCCACCGAACGGAATTTGTTCATCCGCGTATGCGCTACGACTTCGATGGCGAGTGTGCGCAGTCGCGGCACGATGGGCCGCCATCGCGAGTGATCCGGCTGCCCCGCTCGCAGCACTCGGACCATGCGCGTGAGCCCGATCGCGAGCGATGCCCAACTCAGCGCGGTGATGATCGCTCCGATGATCCCCAATGTGATCGTCGCCGAACTCACGATGCCAACCCCCGGTTCCGAGCAGAACCAACCGGCAACAGCTTATGTTACCCGTCAGTAACTTCCGTATCTGTCGCCAAGTTATCACCGATTCACGGCGCGCGGAAGCCCCCTCGGGCAGTGGCCGGAAACACGTCGGCAACCGTCAGTTCCACTGCGACAGTGGATACTTGACGGTTGCCGAGAATGCGCGGAGGGAGGTCTCCGGCTAGGTCACCATTCGACGGGCAGTGAGCGGATCCCGTACACCATGTCCTCGAATTTGAAGTCGATCTCCTCGACCGGGGTCACCACTCGCAACTCCGGCAGACGGCGGAATACCGACTGCAGCACCATTCCGAGTTCGGTTCGGGCGAGCTGCATTCCGATGCAGTGGTGGTGGCCGTATCCGAAGGCGACGTGCGGATTCGGGTTCTCACGCTGCACGTCCAGGACTTCGGGATTCTCGAAGGCGGCTGGATCCCAGTTCGCGGCTGCCAGGTCGAAGACGATGCCCTCGCCCGCGCGGATGATGTCGTCGCCGACTTCGATGTCCTCGACCGCGACGCGGCGCAGCCCGGTGTCGACGATGCTCATGAAGCGCATCAGCTCGTCGACGGCGCTGTTCAGCACCTTCGGATCGTCGGTGTCGCGTATGATCGCGAGCTGGTCGGGTCGCTCGAGCAGTGCCACTACCGACAGACTGATCATGTTGGCGGTGGTTTCGTGCCCGGCGGCCAGCATGCCGACGGCCTGGAGTGCGGCTTCCCACGATTCGAGCTTGCCGTCCCGGATGAGTTCGGCCATGTCGCTCAACATGTCCTCACCCGGATTCGCGGCCTTGGTTTCCAGCAGTTCGTTCAGGAATGCCAGCATGTCGATGGTGATCTGCTGCTGCTCGGCCGCTGAAGTTCGGCTGTCGAAGCCCACTTCGGTGGCGCGCTCGAAGAAGGCGTGGTTTTCATAGGGGACGCCGAGCAGTTCGCAGATGACTCGCGACGGTACCGGCAGTGCAAGCGCGGCAACGAGATCCGCGCTCGAACCGCTCTCGATCATCGCGTCGAGGCACTCGTCGATGTGCTTCTGGATCGCCGAGTGCAGGCTCTCCAGCCGCTTGGGCGTGAACGGCTTGGCGAGCATGCGCCGGAAGCGGGCGTGCTCGGGACCATCGGTGTTGAACATGGTCTTGGGCGACATGCCCGCTACCGTCTTCATGCCCTCGCTGATATGCGGATAGCTGGGCAGATGGTTGTCGGATTTGACCTGCGGGTGCACCAGCAGCCGGCGCGTGTCCTCGTGTCCGGTGACGAGTCGCGGGTGCTTGCCGCGCTCCCAGGTCCGGACTGTCGAAACACTCCCCGCCGCAGCGAGTTCGGCGATGGATGACGCGGGCTGGAACGGACACTTCGCGTCGCGCCGCCCCGGGTAGAAGGTCAGGTCCGAATCGTCCTCGGCCGCTTCGATCTCGCTCACCCGAGCTACCTGCTCGCGCATGGCCTCGGTCACCAGCAGCATGCGGTCGTGGCTGTGCCCGGCGGTGTCGTATTCGACCTGGATCGTGAGCCGGTCGCCGATGGTGAACATGGTCATCTTCGGCGGCATGCCCAGTGCCATCGCGAAGACTTCGTCACGAACGACGTCGAGGCCCGCGGGCGTGGAGCGGGCGGGCACGCGCCCGATGTTGGACATGCCGAGCGTCGGCAGTGCCGCGAATACCTCGGCGACCTCGGGGTCCAGTACGCGATTGGACGCGCGCATGAACAGTGCCGGGAAGCGGGCTTCGACCGCGCCGCGGATTCCGACGTCGACCATTTTCGCCAGTTCCAGCGGATGCGTGTCGATTCCGGCGAAGACCGGTGTCGCGACGCCGCCGACGCAGTTGAGAACCGCGGTTTCGGCGACGGGCGGCTCCAGACTCGAGCGCATGTCGACCGCGTGCCCGCAGATCATCGGAACTGCGGCCTCCTCGGGAATGTACGCGCGCACGGCTGCCAGCGCCGCGCCGGTGAGCAGGCTGTTGACCGAAATTCCTTGCGCGCGTGCCGCTGCGACGAGACTTGCGGTCTGTTCGAGATCGAATTCGATGCGGTGCAGCGCCAGCCGGCCGATCGGGTCACCGGTGCCGTCGCCGTCGCCCGGCAGTTGCCGGGGTGCGGATCCCGCGTCGGTCATCTGCGCGATCGTGCGCAATTGGGCGAGGAATCCATCGACTTCCTCGTCACTGATGACACCGGTGAGCTGCGCGTCGACGGCGTCGAGCAGGTCGACATCCGGCTCCGGTTGCGGCAGTGGCGAACCCGTGACGTGCCCGGTGTAGCGCTGCCACATCTCGTCGAGCAGCGCGAACATCGACCGGCCGTCGCAGACGCCGTGGTGCGTGATGAGCACGACTTGACTGCGGTCACCGTCCTGCAGCACGCGCGCCTTGAAGAGTCCCGCGTCCCAGTCCTGCGGAGAATTGATCAGCGCGCGGTAGGCGTCGTCTCCGCCCGCGACGACTTCGAGTCCGGGTTCGTAGTTCTCCTGCAATTCGAAGCGTGGATTGCCGTCGAGCTCACCGACGACGACCGCACGCAGTAGAGCATGACCCGATGCCAGTTCGGTGAGTACACGGCCCAGGACGGCGAGGTCGAGATCGCCGCGCACGGTGCTGCTGGCGAATAGCGGCACATCGGCTTTCGGCACTGCGCCCCACTTGGCGTTACGGTCGAAATGCCTGATCTCGAAGGGAGACAGGGGGCGTTGGCGAATCATGCGGCAACCATGCTTCCGTACGGTAGAGAATTAGCTCAGCCGACGGTACACAACACATGACACAAGCGTTGGGCGAGTTGATCTTTCCCCTAGTAGGAGGCTTTTGCGCTCGCCCGAGAGCTCGAATCCCAAGCAGCGGAGACTGTTTGAATTCGCGGCAGCTCGCGGCGTCCCGGACGAGCAGCAAACCGCTCGGCTACCCCGCTGCGGTAGCGACGATGAAACTCGCCGTCGTGGTGGTACTCCCACCGATGTTGAGGGTCGCGATGGCGCCGGGTCCGGGAAGCTGGCAGGCGCCGGCCTGCCCGATGAGCTGCTTGTGCGCATCGAGCAGCATGCGAATGCCGGTGGCTCCCACGGGATGGCCGATGCCGATGAGACCGCCGCCGGGGTTGACCGGCGTCGCACCGGTGCGGGAGATGGCGGCGGAGTCGATCGCCTTCCAGCTTTCGCCCGGAGCGGTGATACCGAGGTGATCGATCGCGACGTATTCGGACATGGTGAAGCAGTCGTGGACTTCGAAGGCGTCGACGGCGGTGATGTCGGGAAGACCGGCCCGCGCGAGGGCGTCCAGGACGGTTCGGCGGACATGCGGGAACACGTAGGGCTCGGTGGCGGAGGCCGCCAGCTTCTGATCCAGGGGCAGGCCCACGGTGCGGTGCCCCCAGCCGGTGATGACCGAGTGCGCGATTGCTCGACTATCGCTGTGCTCGTTCAGGAATCGATCCGAGACCAGGATCAGCGCGGCCGCGCCGTCGGTCATCTGGCTGCAGTCCTGGCGGCGGAGCATCCCCGCTACCGGCGGATTGGCGGTGTCGTCGGCGGTGAAGCTCTCGGGGGTGTACGACCACTCGCGAGTCTGGGCGGCGGGGTTCGATCGGGCGTTGGCGATGTTCAGCTCGCTGATCGCGTGCAGGTAGGCGGGATCCAGGCCGTAGCGACGGTCGTATTCGTCGGCGATGGCGGCGAACATGCTGGGCCACACCAGATCCGTGTCCTGCGCTTCGTGCCCGGCCCAGGCCGCCGCGCCCATGTATCGGGCGGCCTGCCCGCCGGGGACGGTCTTCTCCAGCTCCGCGCCCAAGACCAGCGCGCAGTCGTAGCGACCCGATTCCAGATCGGACATGGCGGCCAGCACGGCCATGCTCCCGGAAGCGCAGGCCGCTTCGTGCCGGGTGGCGGGCGTGCCCCAGAATTCGGGCCACACGGTGGCCGGCATGCCGCCCAGCTGGCCCTGGCCGGTGAACAGCTGACCGAAAGCGTTGCCCACGTGAATGACTCCGATATCGGCGGGGCCGATGCGAGCGTCGTCCAGCGTGTGTTCGATGACGGTGCTGACGAGCGCGTCGAAACCCAGGCCGGCACGCTGCCAGTTGACGGCGAAGTCGGTCTGGGCGCCGCCGAGAATGTGCACGGACACGATTGCTCCTCGAAAAAAGTTGTGCGGGTTCAGAGTTGCGCGCGCAGATCGCGGCGCAGCAGTTTGCCGACCGGATTGCGCGGCAGGGTCTCGACCACTTCGAGTCGCTCGGGCAATTTGAACGAGGCGACTTCGAGCGCGCGCAGGTGTTCGACCAAGCTCTCCAGGGTCGGGGTGGTGTCCGGTCTGGGAACCACGAAGGCGCAGCACTTCTCGCCGAGCACCGCGTCCGGGTAGCCGACGATGGCGATGTCGGCGACGGCCGGGTGATCGGCCAGCAGGCCCTCGATTTCGGCCGGCGCGATGTTCATGCCGCCGCGAATGATGATCTCCTTCACCCGATCCACGAAACGCAGGTAGCGCCCGTCCTCGCCGCAGAGTTCGAAGACGTCCCCGCTGCGGAGGTAGCCCTCGTCGTCGAACGGCTCCGAGTCCGCGGTACCCGGTAGATACCCGGCGAAAACGGCCGGTCCGCGCATGCGCAGTTCGCCGCGCCCGCCGATCTCGGTGACTCGTTCACCGGTGGTGACGTCGACGAGTTTGACGGCGGTGCTGGCGGCCAGCCGGGTGGACCAGCGCACGCCGGGCGCGGCGTAGTGCGGCAGATGCTGGGCGCGCACCGTCGGATCGGGGATGTCGGCCGGTGCGCCCAGCAGGCTGACACCCTCGTTGGAGCCGAAGAAGTTGAGCACGTTGATGTTCAACTGCTCCTGCCAGCCGCGCACGACCGGAGGCGGCAGGGGCGCGCCCCCGGATCCGACGGTCCGCAGCGAGGACAGGTCGGCCCGGGCGCGCAGGGCCTCGTTCTGCAGCAGCATGGTGAGCAGGGCGGGCGGCATGCTGGTGTGGGTCACGCGGTGCGCGGCGATCTGCCCGAAGAACACCGGCAGGTCCAGCGGATGATGCTGCACCAGGTGCCCGCCCGCGAGCAGCCAGGGCAGGAAGGCCGCGGCGAATCCCGCCATGTTCACCATGGGAAAGGGGTTGAGCACCACCGAGTCCGGGGTGATGCCGAGTCCGTCCTGCACCCCTCGCGCTACCGCCAGCCAATCGCCGTGGCAGCGCGGGATGCCCTTGGGGGCGGCCTCGGTGCCGCTGGTCCAGCAGATGGTGATGCGGTCGTTGACCGTGGGCTTCAGGCCGGATTCGTAGTCGCGCACGCGATCACGCGCGTCCGGGGCGACCCGATCGCCGAGTGCGATCGCGGTGTCCGGCACTCCCGGCCCGAAAGCGAAGACCGTGCGATCCGGGCCCGCGATCGCCAGTGCTTCGTGTGCCGGTTCGCGGTCGGTGAGTGTCCCGACGGTGATGAGCGCGTCGGCGTCGGTGGCGGTGGCGGTGAGGATTCCGGAGATCTCGTGGCGGCGGTAGGAGGCCGGCATGGGTGTCGCGACCGCGCCCAGCCGCCACAGCGCCAGGTAGGTGGCGGTCAGCGCGATCGTGTTCGGCAGCAGGACCGCCACCGTGTCGCCCTGGCGGATGCCGTGCGCGAAAAGCACCGCGGCGAGGTCGATCACGTGATCGTCGAGTTCGGCCCAGGTGAGGGTGCGCGGGGCGGCGCCGGTCAGGGCGGTCAGGTTCGCGGGGTCGGTGATCGCGGGCGCGGAGGGCGCGGCGGTGACGCGGCGGCGGAAGACGTCGGTGATGGTCTCGGGCTCCCACCAGCCGCGATCCAGGTACTCGCGCACGGTGTCCTCGGGGTGACAGGTGTGCACCGGGTGGCGGGTGCGGCCCGCGCGACGGGTGACGGAAGGTGGTGTGGAATCGGTTGATTCAGCCATGAGATCCCCTGATGGGTCGAGCGGTTGGAGTCGGAGGTGGGCGGGTCGGGTGCTGTCGTGCCGCGGATGCCGGTGGGCGGGCTCGGGTGCGGTGCCGCGTGCTCGGGCCGATCGATGAGCGCCGGTCGAGCGGCGCGGTTCACCCCGTGCGCTGCACCACGATCGCCGAGCCCAGGCCGAGCGCGGCCGGGATGGTCACCAGCGCGAATTCACCTTCGCACCGGCGCAGGGCGTCCAGCGCCTGGGCGATCAGGATGCCGCCGGTCGCGCCGAGCGGATGGCCCACGGCGAGCGCGCCGCCGTCGACGTTGACCCGGTCGGGGTCCAGGTCCAGTTCGCGGGTGAGCAACAGCGGTGTGACGGCGAAGGATTCGTTCACCTCGATCACGTCGAGGTCGGCGGCGGTGATTCCGGCGCGGTCCAGCGCCTGCCGGGCGGCGGTCACGGTCGCGCTCAGCAGCGGTGAGCGTTCGGCGGTCTGGGCGGTCCCGGCTATTCGCGCCACGGGGGCGCGGCCGAGGGTGGCGGCGGCGGATGAGCCGCCGAGCAGGATCGCGGACGCGCTGTCGGCCAACTGCGGTGCGGTGGCCAGGGTGTGCAGGCCCGCGACGGGATGGGGTGCGCCGGGCAGTCGGCGAACGACTCGCGCCCAGGACTCGTCCGAACCGAACAGCGTGGGCAGGGCGGCGAAAGCGTCGAGCGTTGCGTCCGCCCGCGCACCCTCGTCGGCGGCGAGTACGGGTACGCCGTCCACGCGTACGGGGATCACCGAGTCGGAAACTGGTGCGGCAGCGGCTTTCCGATGCGATCGCACGGCGAACGCGTCCAGTTCCGCGCGGGAGATGCCGTGCAGCGCGGCGGTCAGATCCGCCGAGACGCCGATGGTGACGAATCCGGTCCGCTCCCCCAGCTCCTCGTCCGCCGCGATCGCGGGCCGATCCGCGAGCATCGGCGTCCGCGACATGGATTCCACGCCGCCCGCGATCACGATCTCGGCGTACCCCGCCGCGATCCGCGCCGCAGCGCTCTGCACGGCGTCGAGTCCCGAACAGCACAGCCGCGACACCACCCCGCCCGGAACATGATCCGGCCATCCGGCCCACAGCGCCGCCGCACGCGCGACGTTCCCGCCCTGCTCCCCCGTCGCCGTGTTGACCCCGGCGATGATGTCCTGCACCGCGTTCGCGGGACAGGAGCGCTCTTCCAGCGCCGAGAGCAGCTGCCCGAACAGCGCGTGCGACGGCACCCCGGCCAGCGTGCCGCCGGTCTTGCGCACCCGGCCGCGCGGTGTTCGCACGGCGTCGAAGATGTAGGCCTCACCCATGGACGTACCCGCCGATCGCTGCCGAAGTCAGTGGTGCGCGGGTTATTCCGTCGCCGGTCGACGAGCTGGGTCGCAACCGCCACTCCCGTCGGCAATCCGCGTCAGTCACGGTCGAACCCCCTGACCGTCCGCAGCGTGTGACGACCCGCCGGATCCTCGGCCGAGGTCACCGGGACGACCACCACTTCGTCCGCCCCGGCCGCCCGATACTCGGCCAGCCGAACCCGCACGGCGCCCGCGTCCCCGAGCATCCCGATCGCCGCCGGCAGCTCGTCCGGCACCGCCGCCAGCACTTCGCGCGGATGCGCTCCGCCCTGGGCCAGGCGCACGACGTCTCCGAAGCCTGCCTCGGTGAACATGGCCGCATATCCCGGCGCCCGCAGATACCCGACCACTCCGCGCCGCAGCGTGGCGAGCATCTCCGGGGTCGGATCCACCCCGGCGGTCACCCACACCGCGATCGCGGGCGCGGGCCGACCGGCGGCGGCCGCGAACTCCCGCACCGCCGAGACACATCGAGCAACCTGTGCCGGCGTCACCAGGTTCAACACCACCCGGTCCGCGACCCGCGCTCCCACCGACAACGCCCGCGCCCCGAAGGCCGCCACCGCGATCTCACCCCGCAGCGTTCGACCGCCATCGGCATCGCTCGGATCCGGAGGGGCCGCGGAACTCGTGCCGGTCGGTCCGGCGGACGACCGCGTCGAGATGGACACCGCCGGAAGCCGATCCGATCCACCCGCCCGGGCCGGGTCATCGACACTGCCCGGCCGGGCGGGGCCGCGCACACTCGCCACGGGTTCCATGAGCGCACCGGCGGCGTGCTCACCCGGAGCGCCGCCCACCGCGAAGTCGTCCTCGGCAGGCGTGGCCACCGGCCGCGGTGCGGGGAGGCGGAGGTGGAAGCCGCGTATTCGTTCGCAGTGGCCCTTGTAGTCGACCTTCGCGCCGGCCAGGAGGTCTCGGACGATCAGCGCCGTGTCTTCGAGATGAGCTGCCGTACTTGTTCTTTCGCGGCCGTGCCAGTCGGTGACCACCACGGGGCTGGAGGTGCCGAGGGCGACGGCGACGGGGCGGCCGGTCAGGGCCGCCACCGAGGCCGCGCCCATGGCGATCGTCGCGGGGGTGCGGATCGCCACGGCCAGGGGGCCGACGCAGAGGGGGAGATCGCCGGGAGTGCGGCCGACGGCGGTGGCCAGGGCGAAGGCGTCGAAGGTCGCCATCTCGCCGATCCAGAGGCGGTCGTAGCCGAGGTCCGCGGCGGCCGCGGCGACGGCGAGGGCATCGAGGGGGTCGCGGTCCTGCCACAGGGGCAGGCTCACACTCAGACGGGGGGTCACGGGGGCGGCCTCGTTCACGAAAGCGGTTGGGCGGCAGCGCGCATGCGATCACCGGCGACCCAGGTGGCGTGGAATCCCAGTGGTACGCGAGTGGGCAGGCCGAGGCGGCACACGGGGCCGGAGGTGAGGTCGGCGGCGTCGTAGATCCAGACCTCGGACAGGCCCGTGTGGTTGTTGTGCGCGAACATGGTCAGCCAGGCGTCGTCCTCTGCGGCACCGCCGGGACGCGGGACCACGGTCAGTTCGCTGCCCAGGAAGCCGTCGCCGAAGGGCGCGGTTTCCTTTGCGCCGGTGACGATGTCGTACTTGATGATCGCGTCGAAGATCATGGTGCGATCCACCGACAGCCGCATCTGATACGAGTACCGACCGGCCCGACCGGTGCGCCCCTGATCGATGGCCGGAAACTCGGTGTTCACGTCGTCCAGCGCGGTCTCGGTGGTGGCTCCGGTGCGCAGATTGAATCGGTACCGGTACAGCTTCGCCTCGGGCCGCAGGTAGGCCAGCAGCTGCGCCAGCGGGTGCGCGCGATCGGAGACCGGGCTCGGCTCGGTGACCCGGCAGACCACCAGCACGATCTCCTCGCCCTCTTCCCACGAGTTCACCGTGTGATAGATGTAGCCGGGCGCGGCCTCGAACCACTTCGCTTGCGCCCCATCTCCGTATCGCGGTAGCACCGCGAAGCGGCTGGGCAGGTTCCGGTCGAAGAAGATCTTGAAGCGCCCGGCCGCGGCGGCCCGCGGGTCGTTGTAGAGCGGCAGATCCATGAGGATCGAGTAGTTCTCGGTGATGGCCATGTCGTGCGGCAGCCGCGACCCGGGCAGCTCGAGCCCGGTGAAATGGGTGACCGTGCCGCCCGCGTCGGCCACGCCGTAGCGCAGGTACGGCGCGTTGATGCCGTAGTCGAAGAACAGCAATTCGCCGGTGCGCTCATCGACCTTCGCGTGCGCCGAAACCTCGCCGCGCAGGGTGCCGTTGAAGGTGTCCACGCCCCGGGTCTCCAGGCTCACCGGGTCCAGCGCGTACGGCTGCCCGGCGCGGTACCACAGCGCCAGCAGATTGCCGTGGTGGTACAGCACATCGGTGTTGGCGGAATTGCGTTCGCGGCGATCACCGGCGGGATTGCCGTCCCACGGCTCGATCACCCCGCGCCACAACGCCGTTCCGGCCGCGCGTTCGGCCTCGAATTCGGCCGTGCGGATGTAGCGATTGCGATAGGTCGCCCGGCCGTTCTCGAAATGCACCGCGTGCAACATGCCGTCACCGTCGAACCAGTGGTAGCGGCCCATCGGCGCGAATTGCGGATTGGGCCCGTTGCGCACGTAGACCCCGTCCAGATCCACGGGCAGTTCGCCGGCCAGCACCGGGAGCCCGACGGCGGTGATCTCGTCCGCCTGCGGCGCGTACGGCCCTTCCAGATAGGGATTGGTCAGGGCCTCCGCGGCGGGAGCGATGAGTTCTTCATTGAGCGGCATGGGTTGCGCCTCCGGTGGCCGGTTCCCGAGGATCCGGCGAAGTTCACTACAGTTAATGAAGTGATACGCGTCTCATGCCGGACTGTCAAGGTCGCGCGGCGCCGCGCGACGCCTGCTCGAACCGCACCTCGGTGCGGCCCAGCACCGCGTCGCACCCCCGGCAGCGCAGCGCGGGCAGCAGCGGAGCGCCGCATTCGCGGTGGTGGATGCGCAATCCGGGTTCTGGCGCGCCCGGATGCGCTCGATCGGACCAGGCCAGCAGGAACGCGAAGACGCCGAACAGCGCCCGCCCCCGGGGCGTCAACCGGTATTCCCGTCCGGCGGTCTCGGGCCGGTGCAGTATCCCGGCCTCGACCAGGCGGGTGAGCCGTTCGGTGAGCGTGGTCGGGGACATGTCCAGCGCCGCGCGGAACTCCGAGAATCGCCGGACCCCGGCCAGCGCGAGCCCGGTCACCGCGGCACTCCAGCGATCCCCGATGGCCTCCATGATCTCCGCGAAGCCCGCGTCGCCGCCGGCCGGCGCCACCGCGCGCGCGGACCGTCGCCGCCCGGACGTGATGTGCCACAGCGCATCCCGGTCCAACGCCACGTCCGTGTCATGCGCGGTCACGGTGCGCCCGCAGGTCCGGCACATCGGCACCGGCGGTCCTCGATGCCCGCAGTCCGCGTGCACGAACTCCGGCAGCACGGCCCATTCCGCGGTCCACTCGCGCTGCCAGGACCAGACGCAGACCAGGATCTCCCAGACGGCCAGGCCCAGACCGGTGAGCCGGTACTCCGCACCCTCGCGCGCGAGCACCCCGGCGTCGACCAGCGCGGTCAACCGCGCGGTCAGCACCGCGGGCGGCGCGCCGGTGCGCTCGCTCCACTGCGAGAACCGCCGGGCGTGCTCGACGAAGGCCAGCCGCAGGATGGTCAGCGTCAGGCGGTCGCCGAGCAGATCGAAGGTCGCGGCCACGGAGTTCGTCACGCCGCTCACCGTAGGGCGCGGTGCGGCGGTATCGGTTCCCGGACTCACGTCCCGCGTAGGTTGCACTTCAATAACTGTACTTTAATCACCGAAGTCGAGGTCGGCCACCGGAACGGTGACCGACCCCGGCCGGGCCGGCGACGAGCTACTTCGTCAGTGCCGCGAGTTCGCGATCGACGGCCTCGTTGTGTTCGGCCGCCTCCTGCTCCGCCTTCGACGGACTCCAGTGCCCGGACATGAAGAAGATGAACGGAATGAACCCGACCTGCGCGAGCAGGCAGATCCACCACCAGGTCTTCCACTGATCCGCCGAATCCTGCTGCGCCTGCTGCACTTCGGAGGCGTGCTCGGCCAGGAAATCACGATCCTCGGCCGGAATCGCGGACACCGCCGCCAATTGCTTGCTGGCCGCGGTCAATTGCGGACCGACCGCGGACACCACCGCCAGATCCGCCACCGGAATCTGCTGCGCCGCGGCCAATCTCGCCGCCGCCTGATCCGCGGGCAGGTTCAGCTTCTGACTGATCTGCCCGACCGCCGTCGCCGCCAGGCCCTGATCGGCGGGATTCATGATGAGCTTGGTGAGCACAGCCGGGTCCACGGCCTGCAGCGCCGCCAACTCCTGCGAATACTTGGCGTTGACGCTGAGCGCGGTCTTGATATCGGCCTCCGGCGCACCGGTCAGCCTGGTCAGCGCCGCGGCCTGGGCGGCAACGTCGTTCGGATTCTTACCCAGCGCCTCCATGTTCTCCGCGCCCGCCTTCTGAATCGTGGCGATCTCGGTGTGGTACTTGGCGGCGATGACCTGGAGTTCGGGACCGTAGTTCACCAGCGTGCCCGCCGCGGTCACCACGATGAGCAGGCCGAAGAGCACGAAGGTGACCACCGTGCGCAGAATGCCGCCCCAGACCGCGAGCCCGACGGCGGTGGCCGCGGGATTACGGTTCTCCACGGTCTCGGTGAAACTCGCCATCCAGGTCGAGTAGGCGATGCCGCTGCCCACCGCGATCAGACTGAGCACGATGGCGAAGGTGTAGTAATCGGTGCCGGGCCGGTCGGTGTATCCGAGGAATACATACACGCCGATAATGCTCATGACCGCGCCGAAGAGCATGAATGGCTTGCGCACTTTGAGGTAGTCGGACACGATGCCGGTGATGACCAGACCTATCGCATTCGAGATCCAGTACCAGTTACCGAGCGCGTTGGCCTCTTTCGTGGTGAAACCGAAGTTCGTCGCCAAATACACCGGCAGGAACGACACGATGGTGTAGAAGAACGCGAGGAAAATGGCGATGCCGAAGGCCGATCCGACAATGTCGAAACGCATCATCTGTTTCCACTGATCGCGTTCGAGCGCGCTGACATTCAGCCCGCGCGCCCGCGCTTCGATCAGCGCCTTGTCCCGCATGGACACCATGATCTGATCGCGCAGCGCCGGGCTGAGTTCGCGCAGGCCGATCAGGCCCAGGATCGAGATGGTCAGGCAGATGACGCCGCAGAGCCGGTAGTGGAACTGCCAGTCCGGGTGCTCGTCCAGGGTGAGGGTGGACAGCTCCGTGGTCACCAGCGCGCCGAGCACCGGGCCCAGGGTCCAGAAGCCCATGGCCGAGGCGCGCCCGAGCTGCGGGGAGAAGTCGCGCACCAGCGCGGGCGTGGCCACCAGCACCGCGCCCTCGACCACGCTGATCAGGCAGTACACCGCCAGATACGCTTCTTTCGTGGTGCACAGCGGCACCGCGAAAAGCGTGAGGGCAGAACAGATCACGGTGCCGTAGGCGACCATGTTGGCCCGGCCCCAGCGGTCGAGCACGCCGGCCGCGACCGAGGCGGCCGCACCGACGGCGGCGCCCGCGATGAAGATGCCGACGAAGTAGCGGAACGTCAGGTTGTAGTAGGCGATGAGCTCGTTGCCGATCGCACCCACCACGAACAACTGGTAGTACAGGGCGATGGAGACCATCACCACGAGGAACAGGTACCAGGAGCGCGCGGGCGTCTCTGGGTAGTGCGGGAGTTTGCGCTGCCAGAGACCGGTGAGCAGCGTCGGCGGCTGCAACTCCGGGGCGGCGGTCGAGGTGGAACTCATGTCGAGATGCCTTTCTGTCCACGGCATTTCGCGTGACCGTAAGCCACTTTTTCTGCAGCACGAGCAGCCGGGTTAGAACAGGTTACCGTTCCGGGGTGATCCGCATCACAGATCGCGTAAACAAAAACCGGTCAGTCGAGCGAAAAGTTCACGTGCCCGGGCGCGGATGCGAAAACCGCCATGCCCGAAATCGGACATGGCGGCTATTGCCGGGCTCGGACCCTATTTCTCCGCGTCGCGGAAGTACAGAATGTTCGAACCGTGCGCGGTCAGCGGCCCGGCCTCGGCGGCCTGGCGGATACCGCTCGCGGGCAGCTGGGTCAGCTTGGCGAACATCGAGGTATTGCCGAACGCCGAACGCACCTGCGTCTCGGAGGCGTAGTCCGCGCCGTACTCGGCCAGCAACTTGAAGTCCAGGGGCGCGAGCGGCTTCTCCAGCGGAATCTGCCCGACCGGCAGTCCGAGCGCCGCGTACTGTACCGCCGAACCGCCCTCGTACCAGCAGAGTTCGTAGGACATGTGCTCGGTGGTGGTCACGCTGACCACCGGCCACTCCTTCGAAAGGCGCAGGGCCAGTGGGTGCCTGCCCACCGGGGCGACCTCCCAGTTCAGACTCTTCACCGACACCCAGTGCTCGGAGACCTTCTCGATGAGCACCACGTCCTCACCGAGCCGCTCGACCGCGTTGGTCTCGGGCTGCCGGGTGGCCCAGTGCTTCTCGTCGACCCCGAGGTAGGCGGTGCTGGGCACGGCCTGCGCGCCCTCGGCCGCGTAGGCTGCCAGCACCGCCGCGCGCACCAGGGTGACGCCGTTGCGCGAGGAACAGCGCACGGTGAGCGCGCCGAAGCTGGTGCTGATCTCCACCGGCTTGGAGGGCTGTTCCGGCATGGCGCCCGCCGCCAGCGGCTTGAGGCCGACCAGCGCGAGCTGCCAGTTGATCTCCTCGATGGTCGCGAGGTCACCGTCGCTCTGATACAGGATCTGCTGCTGGGTCAGGTACCCGGCGCGTTCGAGCGTCTGGCACTCCAGCTTGCGCAGCGCGGTCACGGTCTTGCCGGTGAGACCGATCTCCTCGATCTTGATCTCGCGCAGCCGCTGGGTCATGGCCGGGGAGGTGACCGACGCGTAGCGCTCGCGGTACATGGCCACGGCCTGTTTGCGCTGCCGGCCGACCATGAGGGTGCGCAGCAGGGTGTTCAGGCTGGCGAGATACCGGCCCGCCTGATCGGTGTCGGCGGCGAAGAGCGCGGCGCGGATGCGCACGGCGTCCTCACCGGCGGCGACGGCGGCGTGCGGGTCGAGCCTGCACAGCCAGACCCCGCATTTGGCCAGCGCGTCCGCGCACACGGCCGCCGCGTTCGGATACTGGTGCGCCACCTGACGATAGGCGTTGCACGCGTTGCGAATGGTCGGGGTGGCCAGTTCACGATGCCCGATGGTGCGCGCGGCCTCCTCGAACAGGCGCAGCGCCTCCTGCACCTCGTTCGCGAAAATGGCGTTCACGTGGCCGGCGGTGAGCCAGCGCAGCCGAAGCAGCACGGCTTCCTGCGCGGGCTCGAGCGCGGTCGCCGAGCGATCACGCTGATCCGGGTCGCGTTTGGTGGCGATGAGGGCGCGGGCGAGTTCGCACAGCGACGTGGCGAGCACCAATTCCGCTGCCGCCGAACGGTCCCGGGCCGCCCCTCTGTCGGCAGCCACCCGTTGCTCGATGGCGCTGAGATCCATTGCGACCTTCAAACTCCCACAACCACCTTGCTCGTCCGATCACCTGCTCGACCGGCCCACGTTTGCGCCGAGTCTGCCACACATTCACGCACGGGGTCACCTCTCCGGAGGTATGCCCGAAATGCGGAACCCAGGCTACGGCGCGGCGATCACGGCGCGGGCCGGGCATAGCGCAACTGACCCGGTTTGGCCGCGGCGTACGCCGCGTGGCCCGAAAGCTCCCGGGGCACACCCACTTCCCACCACGCCCCGGCTTCGGTCCAGGTAGAGGGCTGCGTGCGGACCACCACCACGGCCGGGCGGCGCTCGGTGACCGCGGCGGCGCGAGCCTGCGCGTAGGCGGTCCGGAACCCGCCGGATTCTTCCGCGGTGAACACCGCGCACCCCAGGGCGCGCGCGTGCGCGGCGAAATCGACGCGCGGCGGATGGGAGTGCTCGGTGCGGCAGTCGGCGTAGAAGTTGTTGAACGCCGGCGCACCCTGCCCCTCCTGCAACCGGGCGATGACCGCGTAGCCGTCGTTGTCGCACACCACCGCCACGAAGGGATGCCCGGCGAAGGCGGCGGAGAAGAGTTCGGAATTGAGCATCAGGTACGAGCCGTCGCCGAGCAGGGTGGTCACCAGGCCGCGGGTGGGACCCCCGGATTCGTCCCCGACCACCATGGCCGCGCCCCACGCGCCGGCGAGTTCGTAACCCATGCAGGAGAACCCGTACTCGACGTCCATGGCGGGTTCGCCGCCGGTGGCGCGCCAACCGCCGACGAGTTCGCCGGGCAGGCCGCCCGAGGCGGTCATGACGTAGTCGCGGGGGCCGCTGAGGTCGTTCACCATGCCGACGATCTGGGCGTAGCTCGGCGCGCCGGGGGTGCGGGCGCGGAGTTTGTCGATGTGGGCGTCCCACTCTCCGCGCGCGACGGCCGCGCGGGCGGTCCAGTCCGGCGCGGCCCGCCAGCCGCCCAACTCCGGTCCGAGTTCGGCCAGGGTGGCGCCGGCGTCACCCACCACCGCGAGCGCGCCGTGTTTGACCGCGTCGAATCGGGCGTTGTTGATGTGCACAAGTCGCACGCCCGGATCGAACAGCGTCCAGGAGGCGGTGGTGAAGTCCTGCAGCCGGGTGCCCACGGCCAGCACCACGTCGGCCGCGGCGGCCAGGGCGTTGGCCGACGCCGAACCCGTGATGCCGAGCGGACCGGCGTAGAGCGGGTGATCGTGCGGTGTCAGGGTGCGGCCCGCGGTGGTCTCGGTGACCGGAATGCCGTGCTGCCGTGCGAATTCCAGCGCCTGCGCACCGGCCCCGGAGTAGCGGACGCCGCCGCCCAGGATCAGCAGCGGCCGTTCGCCGGCGCGCAGGGCCGCGGCCGCGGCGGCGAGTTCGCCGAGGTCCGGGCGCGCGCGGGGTACCCGATGCACCACGGGCGCGAAGAGCGCGTCGGGGAAGTCGTACTCCTGGACCTGAACATCCTGCGGCAGCGCCAAGGTCACCGGTCCGGTCGCGGCCGGATCGGTGAGCACCCGGGCCACCTGCGGGAGGGTCGCGATGAGTTGCTCGGGGCGGGTGATGCGGTCGAAGTAGCGACTCACCGGGCGGAAGGCGTCGTTCACGGTGCCGATGGGATCGCCGAAGTGCTCGACCTGCTGCAGGACCGGATCGGGAGCGCGACTGACGAAGGCGTCCCCCGGCAACAGCAGCAGCGGCAGCCGATTCGCGTGTGCCACCCCGGCGGCGGTCACCATGTTGAGCGCGCCGGGGCCGATGGAGGAGGTGGCGACGCCGACCTGGCGGCGCTGGGCCGCCTTGGCCAGACCGACGGCGGCCAGGGCCATGCCCTGCTCGGTATGGCCGCGCCAGACCGGCAGGGTGTCGCGGTGCTCGTGCAGCGCGGTGCCCAGGCCCAGGACGTTGCCGTGCCCGAAGATGGCGAACACCGCGGGGAACAACGGCACCTCGATGCCGTCGAGGGTTTCCGAGCGCTGGGCGACCAGCCAGGCCACCAGCGCGCGGGCGGTCGTGAGTCTCATTCGACGCGTCCTTCGTGCGAGGTCATCGGGCAACGGGGATCCGGGGTCTGCTCGTCCCACCGCGCACGAACCCAGGCGTGGGCGGGATCGTCGCAGAAGGCCAGGGAGCGTTCGGGACCCGGACCGGCCAGGACGTTGAGGTAGTACATGGGGTAGCCGGGGGCGGCCACGCACGGGCCGTGATAGCCGCGCGGGACGAGGAAGACGTCGCCGTCGCGGACCGTGACGTCGGCGTCGATCCCGCCGTCGGCGGTATAGGTTCGGTGCAGGCCGAAACCGTTGCGGGACGGCCGGATTCCATCCGGCCCGGCGATGCGGAAGTAGTAGATCTCCTCGTTCACGACTTCGTGTTCGCTCGCGCTGTCGTGTTTGTGCGGCGGATAGGAGGACCAATTGCCGTCGGGGGTGAGCAGTTCGCAGGCGCTGAGCTTGTCGGCGTGGTCCCAGACGCCGGGAACGCCGAAGTTGGCGACCTGGCGGGTCGCGGGGCCCGCACCGCGCACCTCGACCGGGACCCGCTCGGCGGGACCGTATTTCGGGGTGAGGCGGCGGGTGCACCGGGCCATGGGCAGGGCCACCTCGATGCCGTGCGCGGTCGAGATCTCGACCGCGGCGTCGCGGGGGACGTACGCGAAGTCGGTGATCCGGCTGAAAACCGTTTCCCGGCCGGTGATTTCGAACTCGAGTCCGTCGACCCGGACCGTGCAGGACCCCGCCAGCGGCAGCACGAAGGCTTCGAATTCGTCGGTGTGCACGACGCGGGTCTCCCCCGCGCCTAGGTGCAGCACCCGCAGGCCGGTGTAGGTCCAGCCCGCGTCGTCCGGGCTGAGCACGATGGGATCCACGCTGTCGCGCAGACTTCCGTGGGGGCGGTGCAGGCTGCTCACGAGACCGCACCGTCGCCGGCCAGGACCGCGGCCGCGGCGGCCACCGCGCCCGCGACATCTCCGTCGGGCGGGTACAGCAGCCCGCGCCCGACCACCAGCCCGCGCACCACCTCGTGCCGCAGCGCGGCGCCCCAGGCGGCGAGATCGCCGGTGGGATCGCCCGACGGCGCGCCGCCGAGCACCAGCACCGGCAGCGTGGTGGCGTCCAGTGCCGAAATATCCTGTGGCGCAGGAATCTTCAGCCAGGTGTAGGCGGAGGTGACGCCCAGCCCCGAGGCCACGGTGATGGCGCGCTGCAGGGCGGCGGCGTCCCGGTGCATGACCAGCGCACCGGAGGCGTCGCGGCGGTACGGCAGCGGCTCGACCATGGCCATGAGGCCGTGGTCGGCCAGTTCGGAGACCGCGCGGGCGCAGGCGTGCAGGGTGGGCGCGGTACTCGGATCCGAATCGACCATGCGCAGCAGCATCTTTCCGCCGTCGAGCCGGAACTTGACGAGGGATTCGGCGTCGTAGCCGGTGAACCGGTCGTCGATCTCCCAGTCCGCGCCGGCCAGGCCGCCGCGATTCATGGAACCGATCACGATCTTGTCGTGCACGGCGTCGAGCAGCAGCAGTTCCTCGACGATGTCCGGTGAGCCGAGCACCCCGTCCACCGCCGGATTGTCCAGCGCGACGAGCAGGCGCTCGAGCAGGGTGCGGCGATCGGCCATGGCGGTGCTGTCCGCACCGACCCCGAGGGCGCCGCGGGCCGGATGATCCGCGGCGACCAGGAACAGGGTGCCGGTGCCGGACAACAGATTCGGGCGGCGCCGGCGGTCGGCGTAGGCGTGCCGGATGGCCTCGGGCTCGGTGGCGCGCACCCGCAGCAGGTGCTGCCAGCGCTCGTCGGTCAGGTGCACAGCAGCTCCTCGATCTCGGCGGCCGTGGGCATGGCGTCGGCGCAGGCCAGGCGCGAGGCCACCAGGGCCCCGGCGGCGTTGGCATAGGTGGCGATGCGATGCGGATCCCAGCCCGCGAGCAGGCCGTGCGCGAGCGCCCCGCCGAACCCGTCGCCCGCGCCCAGCCCGCACACCACCTCGATCGGGCACGGCGGGACGGTCCAGCGGTCGGCGGCGGTGGCGATCAGCACCCCGTCGGCCCCGCATTTGACGACCGCCAGGCGCACGCCGCGGGCCAGCAGCCGATCGGCCGCGGCGTGCGGATCGTCGGTGCCGACGGCGACGCGCACCTCGGTTCGATTGCCCACCACGACATTCACGTGGTCGAGCAGGCTTCCGATCTCGGTGCGCGCGACCTCTTCCCCGGGCCAGAACATCGGCCGGTAGTCCAGGTCCAGGACGGTGTAACCGCGCCGGGCGCGGCGTTCCAGCACCGCGCGCTGGGTGCCGCGGGCGGGCTCGGCGCTGACGCCGGTGCCGGTCACCCACAGCAGCGGGACGGAATCGACTATGTCCCAGGGGACGTCGTCCGGGGTCAGGGTGAGGTCCGGCGCGATGGGAGCGCGGTAGAACAGCAGCGGCGGATCGGCGGGCGGGTGCAGTTCGCAGAACACCACCGGGGTGGCCAGGTCCGGCGCGGTGCCCACGTGGCTCGCGTCGACGCCGAACTCGCGCAGCGCGATGCGCACGAAATCTCCGAAGCCGTCCGGCCCGACCTTGGTGAGCACGGCGCTGCGCCGGCCCAGCCGGGCCGCGGCCACCGCCACGTTGGTCGCGGTGCCGCCGAGGAATTTGGCGAAGCTGCGGACCCGCGCCAGCGGCACCCCGCTCTGTTCGGGGTACAGGTCGACCCCGACCCGGCCGATGGTCAGCATCTCGAGGTCGGTCACGGTGTCTCCGCCCGCCGCAATTCGTGTTCCAGCGCTTCGAGTTCGGCGCCGCCGGCCATCTGCCGGGTCAGCTCGGCCAGGTCGATCTCGGACTTCTCGTAACTGCCGAGCTGCCCGCCGCGCTGCAGCAGCAGGAATCGATCGCCGACCGGGTAGGCGTGATGCGGGTTGTGGGTGATGAGCACGACGCCGAGTCCGCGGTCCCGGGCCTGCACCACGTAGCGCAGCACCACCCCGGCCTGTTTGACGCCCAGGGCTGCGGTGGGTTCGTCGAGGATCAGGACCTTGGCCCCGTAGTGCACCGCGCGGGCGATGGCCACGCACTGGCGCTGCCCGCCGGACAGGGTGCCGACCGGCTGCTCCAGGTCCCTGATCTCGATCCCCATGTCGTCCAAGGCTTTTCGGGCGATGTCGCGGGCGGTGCCGCGATCCAGCAACTCGAGCGGGCCGAAGCGTTTCACCGGTTCGGACCCGAGCACGAAATTGCGCCACACGCTCATCAGGGGCACCACCGCCAGGTCCTGGTAGACGGTGGCGATGCCGAGATCCAGGGCGGCGCGCGGCGAGGCGAGGCGGGTGGGGACGCCATCGATGCGCAGTTCGCCGCGGTCGTGCTGATGGACCCCGGACAGGATCTTGATGAGCGTGGATTTGCCCGCGCCGTTGTCCCCGAGCACGCAGGTGACCTCGCCCGGATCCACCACCATGGACACGTCGTGCAGCGCCACCACGCCGCCGTAACCCTTTCCGATGTCGACGGTTTCGATGAGGTGCGCGGTCATCGGCGTACCCTTTCGGCGCGCTTGCGGAACTCGTTGTTGACCAGCACGGCGGCCAGCAGCAGCACGCCGAGGAAGAGCATGAACCAGTCGCTGTTCCAGCCCGCGTAGACGATGCCCTGCCGGGCCATGCCGAAGGTGAGCGCGCCCAGCGCCGCCCCGACCACCGAACCGAAGCCGCCGGTCAGCAGGCAGCCGCCGATCACGGCGGCGATGATGTACTGGAATTCCAGGCCCACACCCTGATTCGCCTGCACGCTCGAGTAGCGCAGCAGATTGCACGCGCCCACCACCCAGCCCGCGAACGCCGTGGTCATGAACAGGATGATCTTCGTGCGGGCGGCGGGCACGCCGACCGCGCGGGCACTGGCCAGGGACCCGCCCACCGCGAAGATCCAGTTGCCGAACCTGGTGCGCAACAGCACGAGCGCGGCCAGCGCGGTGAGCGCGAGCCACCACACCACCGACGCCTGGATGCTGGCGTCCCCGATCGTGGTGGTGGCGGCGAAGACCCAGCCCGCGGACTCGTAGCCGCTCGAACTCCGAATGCCCGAGACCTGCACCGCGCCGGTGACCGCCCGGGTCACACCGAGATTCAGGCCCTGCAACGCCAGGAACGTGCCCAGGGTGACGATGAAGCTCGGCAGGCCCGTGCGCATGACCACCCAGCCGTTGAGCGCCCCGACCGCCAGCGCGAAGAGCAGTGAGGCCAGCAGCGCGAGCCAGACGTTCCAGCCCGCGTGCACCGCCAGCATCGCGGTGATCAGGGCGGTGGAGGCTGTCATGACGCCGGCGGAGAGGTCGAATTCGCCGCCGATCATGAGCAGGGCCACCGCGACGGCCATGATGCCGAGGGTGGAGGCGTCGTCGAGCCAGGTGGGAACGCCCGCGGCGCTGAGGAATTTGTCGGTGATGATCGAGAAGAAGACGAAGACCGCGAGCGCGCCCAGCAGCGCGCCGAGTTCGGGGCGCGCGACCAGCCGGGACATGACCGAGGCGCGCACACCCTGCGCCGTCGGGGTTCCGGAAGTCGTTGTCGCTGTGCTCATCTCATTCCCCCCGCTCACCGGGTGGCCTGGGCGACGAGCCCGGCGACGACGTCGACGTTGCCCTTGTCCACGAAGGCCGGGCCGGTCTGCACCGGGCGGCCGCCGCCGACGGTATTGAGATTGGAGCGGTAGAGCTTCAGCATCACCACCGGCAGGTAGCCCTGTTCGTACTGCTGCTGATCCACCGCGAACAGCAGCGAACCCGCCTGAATCGCAGACACCACATCGTCATTGAGATCGAAGGTGGCCACCACCGCCGCCGAGCGCGACTCGCGGACCGCGTCCACCGCGCGGGCCGCGATCTGCGAGTTCAGGGTCAGTACGGCGTCGATGGCAGCGTCGGATTCGAGCGCGCCCTTGATGCGGGACTGCACGTCGGTCGGGTTGCTGATGTCCACCTGCAGGGTGACCGCGGCGCCGAAACCCTGGGTCGCGCCCGCGCAGCGATCGTTGGCGCCGATATTGCCCGCCTCGTGAATCACGCACAGCAGCTTGCGCTTTCCGGCCGCGGCCAACCGCTTGCCGGCCGCCTCACCGGCGAGCTTCTCGCTCTGGCCCACATGGCCGATGGCGCCGTACTCGGCGCTCACCGACTCCCCGGAATTGATGGTCACCACGGGAATCCCCGCCGCCACCGCCCGGCCGACCGAGGTGCGCAGGGCATCGGGATTGGCCAGCGAGACCACCAGCCCGTCCACTCCCCGGGCGACCGCGTTGTCGATGAGCTTGGCCTGCTGCCCGGGATCGCCCGCGGAGTTGTACTCCACCCGGACGCCGAGATCGGCGCCCGCGGCCTCCGCGCCGTTCTTGACCACGTTCCAGAAGGCGTCGCCGGGACTGCCGTGGGTGATCACGGCGACCGAGTTCAGCTGCCCGACGGCTTCGGGCGCGCGGGCCGGACCGGCCTGCTCCGCGCTGGGTCCGGCGCAGGCGGCCAGCACGGACGCGACCGCGAGCCAGGGCGCCAGCCGGCGGAGCCGCCGCCGGGTCGATCGAGACCTCATTGTCGTCACCTGTCCACTAAATCCGGGAGGCGGCGAGATCCGAGCCGATTTCGGCCAGGTGTCGCAGACTTCGTCCGGCATTGTCGGTCGGGACCGCGGCGGTGGCGTCCGGAGCCAGCATGGTGTCCTGCTCGATGACGTACCAGCCGCGATAGCCGGCCCCGTGCACCGCGTGGATCAGGGCGGCGATGTCGAGGTCGCCATCACCGAGGGGGACGTACAGGCCCGCGCGCACGGCCGCGCTGTAGTCCAGCTCCCCCGCACGGACCCGGTCGGCCAGGTCCGCGCGTACGTCCTTGAGGTGAACGTGCCCGACGCGGCCGGGGTGTCGACGGCCGAGTTCCACCGGGTCGGTGCCGCCGATGCTCAGGTGGCCGGTGTCCAGGCACAGGTCCAGGTCGGTGTCGGCGAGGAAACGGGCGACCTCGGCGGCGGTCTCGATATGGGTGCCGACGTGCGGGTGCACCGTGGTGCGCAGGCCGTGGTCGGCGGCGATGCCCGCGATGGTTTCGGCGGTGTCGATCAGCGTCCGCCATTGGTGGCCGTCGAGCGGGGTGCGGGCGTCGTAGCCGGATTCGCCGGTGGCCGCGGCCAGGACGAGCACCTCCGCGCCCGCGGCGGCGAAGCGCGCGGCGGTGGCGCGGGCCGTGGCCAGGGCGGCCCCGGTGTCGCGGTGCAGGGGCAGGGCCAGGAATCCGCCGACCGGGGTCATGCCGTGCGCAGCCAGCACGCCGCGCAGCGCGTGCGGATCGCCGGGCAGATAGTCCGGCGGGCCGAATTCGGTGGCGGTGACCCCGAGCCCGGCCATGGCCGCCAGCACGGTGGCGGGGTCCAGGACATGTCCCCAGCCGGGAACTTCGCACACGCCCCAGGAGATGGGGGCGGCGGCAATGCGCAGTGGATGGAGCGTTTCGGTCATCGGCGTATCCCAGACCTGTCGTAGCCATCGAGGCGCGCCGGGTATTGGAGCGCTCCAACAATGTAACCCCGCTCACAGGGGTGTCAAGAGGGTGGATCGCGCCGAAAAGTGCTCTGCCAGCTGAACAGTCGACGGAAATGGGAGTTCATCGCGGGCGCGTGTCCGCGTGTCGCGCACGAATTAGAGCGCTCTATTGCCGGGCCCGGGACCGGGCGGTAGCGTGTGGCAGCATGACGCGACCGACCATGGAGGATGTGGCCGCCCGGGCCGGTGTCTCCCGGGCGCTGGTCTCGCTGGTCATGCGCGATTCACCCAAGGTCAGCGCGCATCGCCGCCGCGCGGTGCGCGAGGCGGCGGCGGAGCTGGGCTACGAACCGCACTTCCTGGCTCGCCAATTGGCCAGCCGCACTTCGAATCTGGTCGGGGTGGTGGTCTCGGATCTGCGCAACGCGTTCTTCGCCGATGTGGTCGAGGGCATGGACGAGGCGGCGCAGGACGCCGGGCTCGAGTTGATCCTCAACACCGGGCGGCGCAGCGCGAGCCGGGAGCGCACGGCGCTGACCGGCCTGCTGCAGTTCCAGCCCGGCGGCATCATCCTGCTGTCGCCGGTGCTGCCCGCGGCCTCGATTCGCGATGCGGCGCAACGCTGCCCGCTGGTTCTGGTGTCCCGAGGATCGAGCATCCCCGAGGTGGACACGGTCAACGACGACGGTGAAACCGGCGCCGCGCTGGCGGTGGATCACCTCGCTGCGCTCGGACATCGGCGGATCGTGCACCTGGACGGCGGCGCGGCGTTCGCGGCCGGACCGCGACGCCGGGGCTACAACGCCGCCATGGCACGGCACGGGCTCGAGCCGGTGGTGATCGGCAGCGAGCACACCGACGAGGCCGGGGCCGCGGCGGTGCGGGCGCTGCTGACCATCTTCTCCCCCGCCAGTTTTCCCACCGCGCTGGTCTGCGGCAACGACTTCAACGCCGTCGGGGCCATGTCCGCGCTCGCCGCGGCGGGTTTGCGGGTGCCCGAGGACGTCTCGGTCATCGGCTACGACAACACCTCGTTCGCCGCGCTGCGCAGCATCGCGCTGACCACCATCGATCAACCGCGCGTGCGGATCGGGCAACTCGCGGTGCGAGCGCTCACCGAACGCCTGCGCGAGGGCCGCGTCGAACCGGTCCGCCGGTGCCTGGAACCCACCCTGGTCGTCCGCTCGACGACGGCCGCACCCCGGGATTAACCGATCGATGTCGAAGGAGCTGCCATGCCCCCCATCCGAATTGGTCTCGCGGGCACCGGTCGTATCGGTGCGGTACACGCCGAGACGCTGACGACGCTGCCGGGCGTCGAGGCGGTCGTGGTCGCCGACGCCGACGCCGCGCGCGCCCGCAGCACCGCAGACAAACTCGGCGTGGAATTCGCCCCCGACATCGAGGCGCTGCTGGCGGCGAACCTCACCGGGCTGGTCATCACCACCGCCACCGATTCACATCCGGCGCTCATCACCGCCGCCGTGGATCGGGGCATCCCCGTCTTCTGTGAAAAGCCCATCGCCGCCGACATTCTCGGCACCCTGGCCGTCATCGACCGGCTCACCGGGTCGCCGGTGCCGGTGCAGATCGGCTTCCAGCGCCGCTTCGACGCCGGCTACCGTGCCGCCCGGACCGCGGTCACCTCCGGTGATCTGGGCTGGGTCCACACCCTGCGCGCCACCACCCTGGATCCGGCGCCGCCGCCCGCGGAGTACATTCCACGCTCGGGCGGGGTGTTCCGTGATTGCGGCGTCCACGATTTCGACATCATCCGGTGGGTGACCGGCCGCGAGGTCGTCGAGGTGTACGCCACCGGGGCCAATCGCGGCGACCGGTTCTTCAGCGCCGCAGGCGATGTCGACACCGCCGCGGTCATCCTGCGCCTGGACGACGGCGCCCTGGCCACCGTGTCGCTGACCCGCTACAACGGCGCGGGCTACGACGTCCGCCTGGAAGTCCTCGGCTCCCTGGGCAATGCCGTCGTCGGACTCGACGACCGCTCGCCCCTGCACTCCGTCGAACCCGGTTACCCGCCCTCCACCCTGCCCGCGTACCCCGGTTTCCTCGACCGCTTCCACCCCGCCTACACCGCGGAACTGGCCACGTTCGTGGGCGTCGCCACCGGCCGGATGCCCAACCCCTGCCCGCCCGCCGACGCGCTCGAGGCCTTCTACATCGCCGAGGCGTGCGAACTCTCCCGCCACACCGCCCGCCCGGTCCCGCTCGCCGAGGTCCGCCGCTGACCCCGAACCAGGCTGAACCACTGGTGTTTCAATCGTGACGCGTCGCGTGCGGCGCCCGCGCGGGGCGCACAGCATGATGGGGGCATGGCCGAGCAGGTGAGCGCATGCGCAAGTTGTTGATCATGATCGTGCTGCTGACGATCGGGTTCGGGATAGCCGATCGGGTGTCGGTCGCGATGGCGCAGAACGAGATCGGGCGCAAGATCCACACCGAGTACGACCTGCCGAAGCAGCCCGGTGTTCAGATCACCGGGTTCCCGTTCCTCACCCAGGCCGCGGACGGACGGTACGGGGAGGTCGACATCCGGGTGGGCGACTGGACCGAGCAGAACGTCACCGTGCACGATCTCGCGGTGCGCTTGACGAATGTGTCCGCGCCGCTGCTGGACCTGATCTCCAACCAGAGTTCGAGCTTCGTCGCCGGCACGGCGACGGCGCGCGCGATCGTGCCCTACGACACCGTGCGGCAGTACGCACCCGAAGGCGTCGAGACGATCTCCGACAGCCCCGAGGGCCTGCGCGTCACGGGCGTGTTCTCGGTGGAGGGCATTCCGGTGCCCGCCACGGTCTTCGTCACCGTGGCCCCCGTGCCCGACGGCATCGAGATCACCCCGGTCTCGGTCCAGCCGGCGGCAGGCGGTCCCGCCATCCCGCTCGCCCTGATCTCGGCGCCGCTGACCTTCACGGTCCCGCTGGAGAAACTGCCCTTCGGCGCACAACTCACCGGCATCGAGCCGCGGGCCGACGGTCTCCATCTCGCCGCCGAAGCACACGAGATCCGCTTCAACGCCCTCTGAGCGCGGCCCCGGCGAACTCAGCCGACCAGCAGGCCGATCGCCAGGGCGGTCATCACCAGCGCGATGACCGAGTCGAGCACCTGCCACGCACGGGGTTTGGCGAAGACCGGCGCGAGCAGGCGGGCGCCGAAGCCCAGGGACAGGAACCAGATGATGCTGGCGGTGATCGCGCCCGCGGCCAGGAACCAGCGGTCCGGGGTGGCATAGGTGCTGGCGAAGGAACCGAGCAGGACCATCGTGTCGAGGTAGGCGTGCGGGTTGAGCCAGGTCACCGCCAGGCAGGTCGCGACCGCCGCACCGAGCGCGATGGGCGCGCCACCCGCGGTGCTCAGGGTCGTCGCGGTCAGGGCGCGCCGCGCCGCGAGTGCGGCGTAGCCGAGCAGGAACGCCGCACCGGCGTACTTGGCGATGGTCAGCAGAGCGGGGACGCTGTTGACGATCGTCCCGAAGCCCGCGACGCCGATGCTCATCAGCGCCACGTCCGAGAGCGCGCAGATGGCGACCACCGGCAGGACGTGCTCGCGGCGGATGCCCTGACGCAGCACGAAGGCATTTTGCGCGCCGATCGCCACGATGAGGGAAAGCCCGAAGCCGAGTCCTGAAAGGCCCGCCAGGGCCGCCGATGATGCGTTCACCCGTTCGAAGCTAGGCGCACGTCCAGCACCAGGCCAGCTAATTGTTCTGAACGATGATTAGAGTTCCTTAACATGGATCTCCAGCTCGATCAGCTGCGCGCCCTGGACGCGGTCATCAGCGAGGGCACCTTCGAGGCCGCCGCGCGCCGGCTCAGCGTCACCCCCTCGGCCGTCAGCCAGCGCATCAAGGCGCTCGAGGACGCGGCCGGACGCATCCTGGTGCAGCGCACGAAACCGGTGCAGCCCACCGAGTCCGGGCTCGCGGTGCTGCGCCTGGCCAAACAGGTCCAGCTGCTCACCAGCGACACCGCCCGCGAACTCGGCGACGAACTGCAGCCCGCCGCGCGCGCGGTGAACATCCCCATCGCGGTCAACGCCGACTCGCTGCAGACGTGGGTCATGGCCGCCCTCGGCAGCGCGAGCCACGGCGTCACCTTCGAGATTCATCGCGAGGACGAGGAGCACACCACCCGCCTGCTGCGCGACGGCACCGTCATGGCCGCCATCACCTCCACCGCCGCACCCGTCCAGGGCTGCACGGTGCGACGACTGGGCGCGATGCGGTATCGCCCGATGGCCAACCCCGAGTTCGCCCGCACCTGGTTCCCCGACGGCGCGACCGCCCAGGCGTTCCTGGCCGCCCCCGTGGTGCTGTTCGACCGCAAGGACGATCTGCAATTCCGGCTCATGCGCCGCTACACCCGCAAACAGGGAGAGGCGCCCCGGCACTACATCCCCTCGTCCTTCGCCTATGCCGAGGCGATCCGGCTCGGACTGGGCTGGGGCATGATGCCCGACCTGCAACGCCGCGCCGCCGACGAGTTGATCCCGCTCGACCCCGCGGTCCACATCGACGTTCCGCTGTACTGGCAGCAATGGCGACTGGACTCCCCCGCGCTGGGTATGGTCGCTACCACCGTTGCCGAGGCCGCGGCCGCGGCCCTGCTCTGAGTCCCCACCGGCACCCCCCGAGTCCCCCACCAGCAAATCCAGCACACCCGTCCCCGCAACCCCGGCGCACTACCCGGTCTCCGGTCGCCCGCCGCCCGGTCCGGGTGCGATAGTCGTTGGGATTGTTCTCAAATCGAGGAAGGCCCTACGTGTCCCAAGTTGTGCGCGGCGTGATCGCACGCTCGAAGAACGCCCCGGTCGAGGTCACCGAGATCGTCATCCCGGATCCCGGCCCCGGCGAGGCCGTGGTCAAGGTGCAGGCCTGCGGGGTGTGCCACACCGACCTGCACTACCGCCAGGGCGGCATCAACGACGAGTTCCCGTTCCTGCTCGGGCACGAGGCCGCGGGCATCGTGGAGGCCGTCGGCGAGGGCGTCACCGACGTCGAGCCGGGCGATTTCGTCATCCTGAACTGGCGCGCGGTCTGCGGCACCTGCCGTGCCTGCCGCAAGGGCAAGCCGTGGTACTGCTTCTCGACCTTCAACGCGACCCAGCCCATGACGCTCACCGACGGCACCCCGCTGACCCCGGCGCTGGGCATCGGCGCGTTCGCCGAGAAGACCCTCGTGCACGCGGGTCAGTGCACCAAGGTCGATCCGACCGCCTCGCCGGTGGCCGCGGGCCTGCTGGGCTGCGGCGTGATGGCGGGCCTGGGCGCGGCCATCAACACCGGAAACGTCTCGCGCGGTGACAGTGTCGCGGTCATCGGCTGCGGCGGCGTGGGCAATGCCGCCGTCGCGGGGGCCAAGCTGGCCGGCGCGACCACCGTCATCGCGGTCGACATCGACGAGCGCAAGCTGGAGTGGGCCACCGGTTTCGGTGCCACGCACACCGTGAACGCGTCCAAAGACGATGCGGTAGAGCGCATTCAGGAACTCACCGGCGGGTTCGGCGCGGACGTGGTGATCGACGCGGTCGGCCGCCCCGAAACCTGGAAGCAGGCCTTCTACGGCCGCGATCTGGCCGGCACCGTGGTGCTGGTGGGCGTGCCGACCCCGGACATGAAGCTCGAGATGCCCCTCATCGACTTCTTCTCGCGCGGCGGCTCGCTCAAGTCCTCGTGGTACGGCGACTGCCTGCCCTCGCGGGACTTCCCGTACCTGATCGAGCTCTACAAGCAGGGCCGTTTCGACCTCGACGCCTTTGTCACCGAGACCATTTCGCTCGACGACGTGGAAGCCTCGTTCACCAAGATGCATCATGGCGAGGTCCTGCGCTCGGTGGTGGTGCTGTAGTGGCGCACATCGACCACACCACCACCTCGGGCACGTTCAGCCTCGACGGCGAGACCTTCGACGTCGAGAACAACGTCTGGGTGGTCGGCGACGATCTGGAATGCGTTGTCATCGACGCGCCGCACGATGTCGACGCCATTCTCGACGTGATCGGCACCCGCAAGGTCAAGGCCATCCTGGCGACTCACGCGCACGACGATCACATTCGCGTCGCACCCGAATTGTCCGCGGCGACCGGGGCTCCCGTGTGGCTGCACCCGGATGATCTGGTCGTGTGGCGGCTCACCCACCCCGAGATCGACCCCGACGGCGAACTGGCGGACAAGCAGATCATCTCGATCGGCGGGACCGCGCTGCAGGTGCTGCACACCCCCGGTCACGCCCCCGGCGCGGTCTGCTTCCACTCCCCGGATCTGGGTGCGGTCTTCACCGGCGACACGCTGTTCCAGGGCGGCCCCGGCGCGACCGGCCGCTCGTTCTCCGATTACGGGGTCATCGTCGGCTCGATCGCCGAGCGCCTGCTGACCCTGCCGCCTGAGACGCTGGTGCACACCGGGCACGGCGGATCCACCACCATCGGCGCGGAAGCGCCGCAACTGGACGAATGGCGCCGGCTGGTGAAGTAGGTCAGCGGCACCCGTCCAGGGTCGCGCCGGCGAGTTCCTCGATCACGTCGGAGAGTTCGCCGCGCGCCCGGAACGCCGCGAGCTGCCGGTGTGCGCCGTTGCCCCGCTCCAGCAGCGCGGTGACGGTGTCGGCGACGAAATTCACCTCGCCCAGGTCCCGCAGGGCGGGTTCGACCAGATCGACGAGGTCCGCCAGCAGATCGCGCACCGGAATCGCCCGGCCGTCAACGGGATTGATGGCCGGGCCGTCCATCCCCTCGTGCGCGGCTTTCCAATACGCCCCGCGCAGCGTGTCTTCCGCGATGATCGGCCGATCGGGCAGCCGGCAGGACATCATGACCGCTGCCCGAACCAGGGTCGCCAGCAGCGCGGTCTCCTCCACCGTGGCGGGCACGTCACTGACCCGCACCTCCACGGTCGGGAACGTAATCGACGGCCGCACATCCCAATACACCATCTTCTCGTCCAGGATGATCCCGAGCGAGAGCATGGTCCGCACCGCGGTGTCGAACTCGTGCACGGTGCCGAAATGCGGTGGCGGGCCGGCACTGGGCCAGCGCCGCCACAGGATATTCCGCCAACTGGCATAACCGGTTTCGTCACCGCGGTAGATGGCGGAGTTCGCCGTCAGGGCCAGCAGCAGCGGCAGCCAGGGGCGCAGGAAATTGCTGGCGCGCAGGGCAACCTCCCGGTCCGGGACCGCCACGTGCACGTGGGCCCCGCACAGGCCCTGTTCCCGGGCCAGACGGCCGAAGCGAGCGGCGATGCGGTGGTAGCGCGGGCTGCCGGTGATGGCCAAAGGCTCGTCCGGGACGGCCGGCGGCACCGCGACCGCGAGCAGCATGGCGTCGTTCTTCTCCGCCGAGGCCGCGGCTCCGCGGCGCAGTTCACGCAATTCCCGCAGCAGGTCATGGGTATTGGTATGCACCCGGGTGCTGGTCTCGACCTGGCACCGCATGATTTCCAATTGCAGATCGAGGCCGAAATCCGCTGCGGTACGGGCGACTTCGGCATTTCTGCCGATGGGCGCACCGGTGCGGGGGTCCACGAGGAGAAACTCCTCCTCGACGCCGATGGTCGGTGGGGCTTCCACTTCTCATGTGTACCTCATGACCACCCTTTCAAACACCTGCCGGAGCGGTCTCTCCGCTGCTCAGGGGGCTGAACCGGGGCCGGGACGCGTGGCCCCGCGCGCAGCGCGGAATCCCGGGCAATCGATGTGCGCTGCGGCACAGCACGCGATCCACTGTGGCTCTGTTCACTGAAAGTGCCGGTGGCGCAAGGCTTTGTGCCGAGACGGTCACGCCTTCTTTACACCGCGGCACAGCGCGGAAACCTGCGCACCGCACCCTGGTGAACATGAGGCAAACCGAAGTACATGCGCTGGCATGCGAAGTGTGCGGTCGCCTGCCCCACCCCCGTCGCACCCGGCTCACCCTGGCCAAACTGAGCGTGGTGTTCCCGCTCGAACTCGCCCTGCACGCCGTCGTCTTCCACTTCGAACTGCCCTACATCGCCACGGTGGCGGTGCTGACCGTCAGCATGACCATCCTGGTCATCTGGGTGGTCGAGCCCGGGGCCATGCGCTATCTGGCGCGCTGGCTGCACGGCCCGGAACTGCGCCACCGCCATCACCTCGACAGCGCCGAACTGCTGTGGCGGATCCGGGTGCGCCTGGACAACACCCCGGGCCGGCTCGAACTGCTCACCAAGCACCTGGCCGCCCGGCACGCCAACATCCTCACCGTGCACGTGCACCACCTCGAGGACGGCGTGCTGGACGAGCTGGTGGTCTCCACCCCCGCCGACGTCGATCCACCGCGCCTGGCCGGCGCCATCTCCCGCTCCGGGGGCGCGACCGTCGGCATCTGGCCGGCCTCGGCGCTGACGCTGGTGGACGGGCAGACCCGCGCGCTCGGCCTGGCCGCGCGCATCGCGCACGATCCCGGCGAGCTGCCGCTGGCCATCGCGGAATTGCTCGGGGCGCAGTATCTTCCGCCCACGTCACCGGCCGGCGAGACCCAACGCGGCACGGCCGGAACGGTTCTGGAGATCACCCCCGAGGACGATGGTGTGGCGATGACCTTCGTCCGGGCGGAGGACCCCTTCACCCCGGCCGAGATCGCCCGCGCGCACCGGCTCACCGATCTGGCCCTGCTCGCGACACGCCAGCGCTGACCCCGCCGCGGCGCGCGGCCGTTCATCTCATGATCCGGGATTCCGGCCGCGCCGCCGGGTGATACGGACCGGCCAGTCTCACTTTCTGGCAGACTGCTCGCAGCGCATCAGACTACGCGCGAGGGGTTGGTCGCATGAGTGTTCGGCGCACGGGTGGACGGCGAGGGAACGGGGACCTCGCCGGTAATCCGCCCACCCGCACGGCCGTTCGCTCCGCCAAGCTGGCCGCGCTCCCCCTCGCGTTCGCCGGTCGCCGGGCCGCGGGCGCCGGCAAGAAGGCGCTGGGCCGGTCCCGGACCGAGGTGGATCGCGAAATCCGGCTGCGCACCGCCCAGCACCTGTTCGAGGTGCTCGGCGAACTGAAGGGATTCGCCGCCAAGATCGGGCAGGTGCTGGCCGTCTACGAGCTGGCGCTGCCGCCGGAGCTGGCCGAACCGTATCGCATCGCCCTGAGCCGCCTGCACGATTCGACACCGGCGATGCTGCCGAGCACGGTGCACGCCGTGCTCACGGAATCGTTCGGGCCGGACTGGCGCGTGAACTTCCGCGAATTCGACGACCGCAGAGCGGCGTCCGCGACCATCGGCCAGGTGCATCGGGCGATCTGGCACGACGGCAGGCCGGTGGCGGTCAAGCTCATGTACCCGGGCGCGCGCGAGGCGGTGCACAGCGACCTGGAGCACCTGCGGCGCATGTCCGCACTGCTCGCGGTGTTCGTCCCCAACGCCGATATTCGCGCCATGACCGAGCGACTGGCCGAATGCATCCGCGCGGAACTGGATTTCGCGCACGAGGCCGAGAATCAGCGCGCCTTCGCCCTCGCCTTCGACGGCGACCCGGACTTCCGGGTGGCGCGCGTGGTGGCCCGGCGCGGAGACGTCATCGTCAGCGAATGGCTGGACGGTGTTCCGCTGACGCGGCTGATCGACATGGGCGCGCAGGCCGAACGAGATCGCGTGGGCCTGCTGGCGATTCGATTCGTGCTGTCCTCCCCCGAACGCACCGGATTGCTGTACGGCGATCCACATCCGGGCAATTTCCGGGTGCAGCCCGACGGCAGACTGGGCGTGGTCGATTTCGGGGCGTGCACGCCCTGGCCGCCACCGCAGTTCGCGCCCATGGTGTTCGAGGTCGGCGACGCCCTGATCAACGGCGGGCCCGCGGAATTGGACGCGGCGATTCGCCGGCACGGGTTCGCCCGCCGGGACAGCGTTTTCGACGCGGTGGCGCTCGGCGACCAATTGCGCGCCTACGCCGAACTGCTGCTGCGCGAGCGCACCCGGGTGGACCGGGAGTGGCTGCGAGCGCGCGTGCTGGTGGCGCTGAATCCGCGGCTGGACAATGTGAACCGCCATCTCGACCTGCCCGCCTACTACGTTCCCTTCGGCCGCGCGGTGACGACGCTGTTCGGTCTGGTGAGCCAGCTCGGCGCGTCGGGCCCCATCCGCGACGAGGTGCTGCGCTGGTCGCCCGAGCTCACCGAGGTGATGGCGCGGCACCGCGCCCGCACCGGCGGGCCGACAGATCTGGCCGCTGTTCGATTGCGGCGCAACACGATCGGTGATTCGCGCCGACGCGCCTAGCCGGTCGCCGAACCCCCTTTCCGAGCCACGCCCGCCCGGGCCCGAGGCTTGCTGCCGCGCACCCCTTGATCACTGTCCCAGACAGTCCTAGTCTGGAGTGGCACACGCCCTCGCTCGGAAGGCTCGACACCGTGGTCACAGCATCGAACGCACACACGCCGCTAGCCGATTCGCCGCCCGATCACGAAGTGGCGGTCATCGGCGCCGGACCGGGCGGCATCGCCGCGGGCGTCAAGCTGAAGCGCGCAGGCATCGCCGACTTCGTGATCATCGAGCGGTCCGATGAGGTCGGTGGAAGCTGGCACGAAAACCATTACCCCGGACTGGAAGTCGATATCCCCTCGCTCGCGTACCAGTACTCGTTCGCCCGCAACGCCGACTGGAGCAGGCTTTTCGCGCCCGGCCCCGAGGTGAAGCGCTACCACATGGAGGTCGCCCGGCGCTTCGGGCTCTACCCGCATCTGCGCTTCGGCACGGCGGTGACCAGCGAGGAATGGGACGAGGACCGACACCGCTGGAATCTGCATCTCGAGGGCGGAGGGGTGATCACCGCACGCTTCGTGGTGAGCGCGGTCGGTGCTTTCCTCAGTCCCAGAACAGATCCCGGGATCCCGGGACTCGCGGACTACCGGGGCAAGATCCAGCGGCCCTCGGACTGGGACGAGGACTACGACCACGCGGGCAAACGGGTAGCGGTGATCGGCACCGGCGCGAGCTCGGTGCAGATCACCCCGGCCATCGCGGGACAGGTGGATTCGCTCACGGTCTTCCAGCGCACCCCGGTCTGGTGTGTGCCCAAGCCGAATCCGCGGATCCCGGCCGCGGTCAAACTCGCGCTGCGCACCCCGGGATTGCAGGCCGCCGCCCACGGGGCGGTGCTGGTCGGCGTGGATCTGGCCCTGCGCACCATGTCCAACGCGCCCATGGCCGTGGTGCGCCCGACCCTGCGGGCCGTGGACGCAACCGCCATCGCCGGGTACCGGGGCCTGTTGCGGCTCATGGTCCACGACCCGGCCACCCGGGCCGCGCTGACCCCGGACTACGGCCCGATCGCCAAGCGCCCCACCGCCAATACCGGCTACCTGCTCAGCTTCAATCGCGACAACGTGAAACTGGTGACGACCGGGATCGAGACGTTCACCGCACACGGCCTGCGCACCGCGGACGGGGTGGAGCGCGAGTTCGACATGGTGGTGCTCGCCACCGGCTATCACGTCTTCTCCGATCCCGAGACCTACACCCCCGGCATGGTGATCGGCCGGGACGGTATGGATCTGGGCAAGTTCTACACCGAGCACGGGTTACAGGCGTACGAGAGCGTCGCGCTGCCCGGGCTGCCGAACCGGTGGACCCTGGTCGGGCCGTATTCCTGGTCGGGCAGCGGCTGGCACGCCTTCGTGGAGATGACCGCCGATCACGCGGTGCGGGCCATCTCCGAGACCCGCCGCCGGGGCGCGACGTTCGTGGCGGTACGGCAGCACGCGCACGACGCCTATCACCGCATGATCTACCGCAACAGCGAGGCCATGCGCTTCTATCTGGCCGAGCTCAACGCGCACGTGCCGACCTACTACCGCAACTCCCAGGGCGACAGCACGTACATCCGGCCCACCGGATTCTTCCGCGCCCGGCGCGGTGCACGGCGATTTCCCTTCGCCGACTACCACTTCGACATCCTGCGGCCCCGGCCGCAGCCGTCCCGGGCCAACGGGGACCGGCCCCGGCGCCGCGCGAAGACCGAATCCCCCGCCTGAGGCGGGCCGCTCGACAAGGAAGTCGCGCCCATGATCGAACTGCCGAAATCGCTCCGCATCGCGCTCGGCGCCGCCGGCTACGGAATCAGCGACCGCCGCCTGGCTCCGGCCGTGGCGGGCACGGTGATCCTGGTGACCGGAGCGTCGTCGGGCGTCGGCCGTGCCACCGCGCGCCGCCTCGCCGCCCAGGGCGCCACGGTGCTGGCCGTCGCCCGGCGCGCGGCGCTGCTCGAGGAGCTGCGCGCGGAGGTATCCGACTGTCCCGGAACGATTCACCCCTACCCCGCCGATCTCTCGGACACCGACGCCTGCGCCGCGCTCATCGCCCGGTTGCTGGCCGAGCACGGGCACATCGATGTCTTCGTGAACAACGCGGGCAAGTCGATTCACCGCTGGCTCGCCGAATCCGAGGACCGCTGGGACAATTTCGACGACACCGCGCGGATCAACTACCTGGGCCCGGTGCGCCTGGTGCTGAGTCTGATGCCCGCGATGCGCGCACGCCGGCGCGGGCACATCGTCAACATCAGCACCGCGGGCGTGCACACCCCGGCTGTGGGCTGGACGGCCTACATCGCGAGCAAGTCGGCGTTCAACTCCTGGATGCGCGGGGCCGCACCGGAATTGCGCGCCAACGGGATCACCAGCACGGCGGTGCATCTGCCCCTGGTGCGCTCGGACATGCTCGGCCCGTTCCGGGTCTACCGCTACACCCCGAGCATGTCCACCGAGGAGGCCGCGAGCCTGGTGTGCCGGGCGATCGTGGACAGGCCCCTGGCAATCCGGCCGTGGTGGGAGCGGGCGGGCACGCCGCTGCTGTACGCCATGGACAGCTCGCATCTGGCCCAGCGAACGCTGACGCTGTACGCCCGCACGGGCAGCCGGCGCAACCGCCCGACCGACTGGGCCGGTGCGCTCGAGCGAGTGGAACGAGTGGCGACGCTGCTGGACGACGCGGTCACCGTCGCGGGATTCGTCCCGGCCTCGGGAGTCCTGAACCTGGTGCCGCCCAGCCGCATCGGGCACGTGGCGCTGGCACTGCGCGGGGGCGCCGGACCGGCGACGCTGCCGGCCGCCTTCGCCGCGCGGTTCCCCGATCGCGCCGCGGTGATCGACGACGACGGCGCACTGACCGCCGCGGAACTGGATCGTCAGGTCCGGCGGCTGGCCGCGGCCCTGCGCGCCCGCTGGAACATCCGGCGCGGGCATCGCGTTGCGGTGCTGTGCCGCAATCACCGCGGATTCGTGATCGCCGCCTTCGCCGCGACCCGGCTCTCCGCCGATCTGGTGCCGTTGAACCATGGATTCGCCGGACCTCGGATTGGTGAGGTGCTGGCCCGTGAACACGTGGATCTGCTGCTGTACGACGCCGAATTCGACGCCGAGATAGCGAAATCCGGGTTCGGGGGGCACCGGGTGGTGGTGCGCGGCACGGCGGGCGGACTGCCGACGGTGGCCGAGCTGGTCGCCGAAGGCGGTGCGCCCGTGCGTGAACCGGCCCGCGGCGGCTCCCTGGTGCTGCTCACCGGCGGCACCACCGGCGTGCCCAAGGGCGCGCCCCGGCGGCTGGGCCCACGCTCGATCCTGGCCCCGGTGACGGCCCTGCATCCGCGCATGGTGCTCGCGCTGGCGGACCTGGCCGAACTCCAACCGATTCCACGCCTGGGCGGTCCCATCCTCATCGCGCCGCCGCTGCACCACACCTACGGGTTCGGCGCGCTGCTGGCGGCCCTGCTGCTGGGTTCCACGGCGGTGGTGCACGACCGCTTCGACGCCGAACAGCTGCTGGCCGATGTGGAACGGCACAGCGCGCGCATCGTTTGCGTCGTCCCGACCATGCTGAAGCGGGTGATGGATCTGCCACCGGAGGTGCGCGCGGACTACAACACCGAGAGCCTCCAGATGGTGTCCTGCGGTGCGGCGCCGCTGCCGCCGTGGCTGGCCGGGCAATTCATGGACGAGTTCGGCGACGTGCTCTTCAACGGCTACGCCTCCACCGAGGCCGGCGCCGGGACGGTGGCCACCCCCGCGGATCTGCGCGCCGCGCCGGGCACGGTCGGCAAGCCGCCCACCGGGATCGTCGACATCCGGATCGTCGACGAGCTCGACCGCGAGGTGCCCGCCGGGGTCACCGGCCGGGTACTGAACAAGAACCCCACCGTCTTCCGCGGCTACAGCGACGGCAGGTCCAAGCCCATGGTCGGAAAGTATCTGGACACGGGCGATCTGGGGCACCTCGACGCTCGGGGCAGGCTGTTCATCGACGGCCGCTCGGACGACATGATCCTGTCCGGCGGGGAGAACGTCTTCCCGCAGGAGGTCGAGGAGGCGCTGCTGGCGCACGCGGGCGTCGCCGACGCGGGCGCGGTCGGGGTGCCCGACGACGAATTCGGGCAGCGACTGCTGGCCGTGGTGGTTCGCAAGAACGGCGCACAGGTCACCGCGGCGCAACTGAAACAGCACGTCAAATCCACGCTGGCCGGCTACAAGGTGCCACGCGAGATCGTGTTCGTGCCCGAACTCCCCCGCACCACCGCCGGAAAACTGCGCCGGCGTCAACTCTCGGAAGTCGCTTCCGAATCTCGAAACACGAGGTCACGCTCATGAACACCACCGGTTCCCCGCTCACCCCCACCTACGAGGTGATCATCATCGGCGCCGGTCTCGGCGGCATTGGCGCCGGCGTCGCCCTGCGCCGGGCCGGGGTCGAGAACTTCCTGATCATCGACAAGTGGCCGAAGGTCGGCGGCACGTGGCTGGCCAACACCTATCCCGGTGTGGCCGTGGACATTCCGTCACCGATCTACAACTTCTCGTTCCAGCAGCGATCGCAGTGGTCGCGATTGTTCGCCCCGGGCAGCGAATTGCAGCGCTACGCCGAGGAAGTCGTGGACGCGCAGGGGCTGCGGAACAAGCTGCGCCTGGGCGCGGGCGCCACGAAGAGCGTCTTCGACGAGATCGACCACCTGTGGCGGGTCACCCTCGAGGACGGCTCGGTCCTCACCGCCCGCTTCGTCATCGGAGCCGTGGGCGGGCTGGAACAGCCGAGCACGCCCGACATCCCCGGCATCGAGGAGTACACGGGCAAGCTCATGCACAGTTCGCGCTGGGACCACGACTACGACCCGGGCGGCAAACGGGTGGCCGTGATCGGCACCGGAGCCAGTGCGCTGCAACTGATTCCCGAACTCGCCGAGTCGGTATCGCGGCTGACTGTCTACCAGCGCCGGGCGATCTGGATCGCGCCCAAACCCGATTTCGCCATGGGCCCGGTCCTGAACGCGGTGCTGAACTTCCCGCCGGTGCAGAAGACGGTGCGCGCGGTGGGCAACGTGGGCGTGAACGCCGGACTGGGCGCGGGGCTGGCCGTCTCGAACTATCCGCGGGTGACCGGGGCCGGGCTGACCATCGGCGAAACCGCGCTCAGGGCCTACCTTTTCGCGCAGGTGCGCGATCCCGAGCTGCGCCGCAAGCTCACCCCCGACTACCGGCTGGGCTGCAAACGGCCATCGGTCTCCAACAGCTACTTCCGCGCCTTCACCCGCCCGCACGTGGACCTGGTGACCACGGGTATCGAGCGGTTCACCCCCACCGGCATCGTCACCGCCGACGGGACGGCCCGGGACGCCGACATGGTGGTGCTGGCCACCGGCTTCAAGGTCATGGAGAAGGGCTACACGCCGCCCTATCCGATCTACGGTCGCGGCGGGATCGAACTGGGCGACTTCTGGGACGCCCATCGTTTCCAGGCGTACCAGGGGGTTTCGGTACCGAGGTTCCCCAACGCCTTCCTGATCGTCGGGCCCTACGCCTACGCACCGGGCAGCTACATCCCGCTCATCGAGGCGACCTCGGCGCACGCGGCCCGGGTCATCGGCGAGGCGCGCCGGCGCGGGGCCACCTGCGTGGAGGTCCGCCAGGAGCCGCACGACCGCTACTTCGAGCGCATGGACCGGCGCGCCAAGCGCACCCACCTGTTCTCCCAGGGCTGCGCGAGTTCGAATACGTACTACATCAACTATCAGGGCGACGGAGCGGCGTTCAGGCCCTCGACTCAGCTCGAAATGTATTGGGAGAATCGTCATTTCCCGCTGGATGACTACCGGTTCGGCACCGTGTCGCCGGTGCGGACCGGCGCGAACGGGTCGGGAGCCACGATTCCCGCACCCGTTCGCTGACCCGGGGAACCGGATCACCCGGCGGCGCTCAGGAAGCGGCTTCCCGAGCGTCGCCCAGTCCCGGCACCCACTTCTCGGCGAGGGTGATGAACGGGCCCTGTGCGTCGAGCTGGGCGCAGATGCCCACCACGCCGCCGAGCACCCGGCCCAGCATGGCGTATTCGGGCCGATCATCGGGGGCGCGCACGGCCCGCGCGTTCACCAGGGAGATGTTCTCCGGGGCCAGGGCCCGGGCGGTTTCCTCCTGCAACATGCTGCGGGACAGGTGAATACTGCCGCCCTCGATCCGGTCCAGCAGCGGTTCGATGCGATTGCGCAGCGGGCCCATCTCGATGGGCGCGCCCGGTTTGACGAAGCCCTCCTCGCGCAGCACCGCCTCGAGCGCGTCGTAGTCCCGAGCCAGAGCGGCCCGGGCCACCCGACCCACCGCGCGCGGAATGCCGTGCGGAATCTCGGTGCACGCGCCGAAATCGATGATCCCGAGCGTATTGTCCGGGCGCAGTTGGAAGTTGCCGGGATGCGGGTCGCTGTGCAGCAGTCCGACCCGCGACGGCGAGCACAAGGCGAACTCGGCCAGCAGCAGGCCCGCCCGATCACGGTCCGCGCGTTCGCCCGCGGCGATGATGCGGGACAGCGGCGTGCCGGTCATCCACTCCGAGACGAGGACCTTGGGCGCGGCGGCCACCACGCGCGGCACGAAGAACTGTGGGTCACCGGCGAATTCGCGGGCGAAGCGGCGCTGGTAGGTGGCCTCGATCCGGTAGTCGAGCTCGTCCTCGGTGCGCTCCAGGAATTCCTCGATCAGCTGGCGGGCGTTGGTTCCGGCCAGCAGGGTGGTGAACGCGCCCGAGACCATGTGCAGCATTTCCAGATCGGCGCGCAGTGATTGTTCGGCCTCGGGATACTGCACCTTCACCGCGACCTCGCGGCCGTCGTGCCAGACGGCCCGATGCACCTGGCCGATGCTGGCCGCGGCGATGGGCTCGTCCTCGAAGTGCGCGAAGCGTTTACGCCATCCCGTCCCGAGCTGCAGATCCAGCATGCGATGGGTGTGCGCCACCGGCATGGGCGGCGCTTCCTGCTGCAACCGGGTCAGCGCTTCGCGGAACGGATCGGCGAAACGCGGTGGCACCCCGGCCTCGGCCACGCTGAGCGCCTGGCCCAGTTTCATGGCCCCGCCCTTGAGTTCGCCCAGCACCGCGAAGACCTGGGTGGCCGCGTTGTCGAGCATGTCGTCGGTGATGCCGCCGCGTTCCGCCCCGGCGAACAGCCCCCGCCCGGTGGCCGCGACGCGCTGCGCCATCAGGGTGGCGGGAATGCTCGCCACCTTGGCCATCCGGGTGAAGCCTTTTCTTCTGAGTCCGGCCACGTTGCCGATCCTTCCTGCCGCGCAGCGCCGCACAACCCCACGACACTGTCTCAGACAGTGTAGGCCAGAGTGTGCCGGTGCGTGATCCCGCGCTGGTCACGACTATCCCGATGCCCACCACGCACCCGACAGATACCCCGTGGAGGCCGACTAGGACGCTGCCGGGTCGAGGCATTCGCGCGCGGCGGCGAACTCGGGTTCGGGCCGGGTGCGCCGCGCCGTCGCGTCGAGTTCGGCCCGGGCGTTCGCCCGCGGCCCGCGGGCGCGGTACTCCTGCGGCGGCACGCCCTGCCAGCGGCGGAACGCGCGGATGAACGAGGCCGCCTCCGCGTATCCCAGGCGCGCGGCCACCTGTTCGGTGGTCATGTCGGTGTGATCGAGCAGCTGTTCGGACAGCAGCTGGCGCACCTCGTCCAGCAGTGCGCGGAACGAGGTGCCCTCCTCGTTGAGCCGGCGCGAGAGGGTGCGCGAGCTCATGAACAGTTCGGTCGCGACGGCGGCCTGATCGGGCACCTCGCCCGGATCGCGAACCAGCAGATCGCGAACCGCCCCCGCCACCCCGCCCCGGGCCTGGCGACGCGCGAGCAGCGCGCGGCACAGGTTCTCGCATGTGCTGCGCGCCCATTCGGTGGCCTGCGGCAGCGGCGCGTCCAGGTACGCGCTGTCGAAGACGATCTCGTCCACGGCCGCGCCGAAGACCGGCTGGATGCCGAACACGGCGAGGTACCGGCTGATGTCGGCGGGTGCGGTCCGCCGGAAAGCGATGCGGCGCGCGAGCACGTCGGTGGCGAACAATTCGCGGCCGATCATCTGCATGCCGGTCATCGCCCGTTCGGCCAGGAAGGGCCGGACGTCCTCGGGCACTCCCTGATCATCGAGTACCAACCGGGCCTCGCCACCGGATTCGGAGAAGCGCAACCGCCCGAAGGCGAAGGTGTGCCCGACGTACCGCACCGCCACCCCGACCGCTTCGCGCGGCGTCCGGCTGCTCAGCAGCGCCAGCCCCCACGACCCCGAGAGCGACATCGCGTTGCGACTCCCGGCCGCCACCCCGAGCCCGGGCTCGCCGCCGCAGCGGCCGAGCAGATTCCGCACCACGGTGAGCTCGTCGCGAGCGGTGATCTCCCGGTCCGGGTCCTGCACCGCCTCGAGCGACAGACTCGTTCCCGCCAGCACCGCGGCCGCGGGCACGCCGCGCTCCTGCGCGAGCTGCGTCATGACGAGTACACCGGTGGTACCGCGCAATAGATCCCAGTCGAACATCTACCTGTAGTCCCCATCGACTCACACCGACACCTGCCCGGAGCGTCGGCGAAATCCCTCGAGTCACCGCGGCCGGTGTGGCCCAACTTACACAAAAGGTGTTTCATGCTGTCACATGAACCCCCTCTTTGACTCAGACAGTTGTCCAGTTCATCGGGTTCACGAGGTTTGCCCGGTAAGCTCATGAGAGCGTGGGCGTTACGGCGGTGAACGATGAATTCCGGTCGGCGGCAATCGGTCCGAAGGCATGCGAAGCAAATACGCATTCACTGCAATTCGGGCATCACGTGCAATGTAGACATTCATGCCATTGCGACCGAATCGGCCGGTCGCACCTGATCTCCGACCCGCAACGACACTGCGCGACACGCCAATTCGTCACGTAACAGCGGCCGCCGGAGCGCGATGGATTTCGCATCCGGTTCGGCTGGATCGGTGATTTACGTGAGGGATCCGCCTGATGAGTTCACCTGTGCTGCTGCTGGTGCCCGTTCTCGTCGTGCCGGCCTTCGGGGTGGGAGTGTGGCTCGGAATCCGCTCGACCCTCGCGGAGCCGCCGCCCGCGCCCCGGCGCCCGGACATCGCATCGATCCACCGGTCACCCAGCGCGCGACCGTGGCCGGACCGGGCCCCGCCGCGGCCGCACGGGTCCTGGTGGCATCAGACCCGCGCCCGCTAGCGTGGGCGGCATGAGCGCGAACAACACCCGCACCGTCGTCGTCACGGGCGCATCGTCGGGAATCGGCAGGGCGACCGCGGCGGCGTTCGCGGCGGCGGGGTACAGGGTGATCGGCACCGGCCGCACCCCGGACAAGATCGCCGACTCCGATCGGGTGCCGGGGGTGGACTACCGCGCGCTCGACCTCACCGACGCCGCGTCCATCGCCGAGTTCACCGCCGGACTGGGCGCGGTGGACATCCTGGTCAACAATGCCGGCGAGAGCCAGGCCGGGCCGCTGGCCGAACTGCCGGGCGACGCCATCGAACGACTCTTCCAGCTCAACGTCTTCGGCGCGGTCGCCCTCACCCAGGCCCTGCTGCCCGGGATGCGCGAACGAGGTTACGGCCGAGTGATCATGGTCGGCTCGATGCTCGGCAGCTTCCCCATGCCCTATCGCTCGTCCTACGTGGCGACCAAGGCCGCACTGCGCGGCTTCGCGACCTCCGCGCGTTTCGAGGAGTCACCCTTCGGCGTGTGGATCACCACCGTCGAACCGGGCCAGATCGACACCGGTCTGCGCGAGCGCCGCACCAAATACCTGAACGAGGGGTCCGCGCACACCGCCGACTTCACCCGGTTCATGGCCAAGCTCGACGAGAAGCAGGCCTCGGGCATCGCACCCGAACAGGTGGCGCGCACGATCGTGCGGGCGGCGCAGGCGGATCGGCCGCACCAGCTCTACGCGGTCGGCAGCAACGCACCGCTCATGTTCGCGGTGCGCCGGGTGCTGCCGCGCGGGGTCATGGAACGCCTGATCGCCGCGGCGCACGGCCTGCGGCGCTGACCACCCGCTAGGTGAGTTCGAGGTCGCGCCCGATGATTTCGCGCATGATCTCCGAGGTGCCGCCGTACACCCGGGTGACCCGGGCGTCGGCGGCGGCGCGGGCGATGGGGTACTCGCGCATGTAGCCGTTGCCGCCGAACAGCTGCTGGCAGCGGTCGATACAGCGGAACTCCATTTCCGAGGCCCACAGTTTGGCCTTGGCGGCGTCGGCCGGGGTGAGCCGCCCGGCATCGAGTTCGAGCACGCATTTGTCGATGAACGCCTCGGACACCGCGACCTCGGTCGCCACGTCGGCCAGGGTGAACCTGGTGTTCTGGAAACCGCCGATGGTCTGCCCGAACGCCGTGCGCGCGCCGACGTAGTCGATGGCCAGCCGCAGGCAGGTGCGAGCCCGGGCCAGACAGGCCACCGCGATCTGCATGCGCTCCTGAGGCAGATTGCGCATGAGGTATTCGAAGCCGCGCCCGGGCTCGCCGAGCACGTTGGTCTTGGGCACGACAACGTCGGTGAAGTGCAATTCGGCGGTGTCCTGCGAGTGCAGGCCGAGTTTGTCGAGATTGCGGCCGCGCTCGAAACCCGCCATGCCGCGTTCGAGCACCAGCAGGGTCAGCCCGCGATGCCGTTCGGGCGACGTACGGACGGCGGTGATCACCAGATCGCCGTTGATGCCGTTGGTGATGAAGGTCTTGGACCCGTTCACGACGAAGTGATCGCCCCGATCGACCGCGGCGGTGCGGATGCCCGCGACATCGGATCCGGCGCCGGGCTCGGTCATGGCGATCGCGCCGATGAGCGTGCCCGCCACGAATCCGGGCAGCCAGCGTTCGCGTTGCTCGGGCGTGGTGAGCCCGGCCAGGTAGGGGGTGCAGATGTCGTTGTGCAGCGCGAAATTGAGGCCGACCCCCGCGCAATCGCCCGCCATGAACTCCTCGATGAGGATCTGGTTGAACCGGAAGTCGGCCGTGCCGAGGCCGCCGTACTCGCGCGGAACCGCGAAGCCGAGCAGGCCGAGTTCGCCCGCGCGCGCGAAGATTTCGCGCGGGACCAGGCCCGCGTCCTCCCATTCGAGGTAGTGCGGCGCGAGCTGTTTGCGCACGAAGCCGCGCGCCAGTTCGGCGAATGCCAGGTGATCGTCGTCATAGTGCCCGCGTTCCATGCCCTCCATCGTCGGGGGCGTCGTCGCTGCTCCGCCAGACAATCGCGGCCACAGTACGATGGCGGACGGGGATTTCACCGAGATCCCTTGCGGCAGAAGTGTTGCGCTCGCGGTTGCAGACCCGATGATCTTGGTGAACAATCGGCGATCATTCTGGACCGCCCGGGGGCGGGCAGAGCTTAACTGTGGGAGCAAGATGGCGGCTCGAATGAGCTTTTGTTTTCTGGTGGAAGAGCAGTACCGCCGGGACGGCATGCCGCGCAGCGTGATTCGACAGTTGCAGGCGTGGGGCCACCGGGTGGACGTCATTCGCCCCGGCGGGGAACTGCTCGAACTCGATGATCTGCTCGATCGCGGCGACCACGACGCCTGGGTGCTCAAGACCGTGTCCGGCGGCCCGGGCCTGGGCCTGCTCGAGGCCGCGGCCGCCGCCGGGCTGACCACGGTGAACGACGCCCGCTCCATTCGCGGCGTGCGCGACAAGGTGCACGCGGCCGCGCTCGCGGCCCGCACCGGGCTGCCGGTACCGTCCGCCTGGGCCGCGGCCCGGCCACTGGATCTCGCCCGAATCCCCGCCGCCCGTTACCCGTTGGTGGTCAAGCCGGCCGACGGCAGTTCGGGTCGCGATGTGCGCCTGATCGAGCGACCCGAACAGCTCACCACCCTCGGACCGGCCGAGGGCATGCTCATCGCCCAGCCGTACGTCCCCAATTCCGGTGTGGATCTGAAGGTGTACTGCGTGAACGGCAGGCTTTACGGCACCGAGCGCACCTCACCGCTCACCGGCGCCCCCGGCCTGCCGGACCGGCCGGTGGCCCTGGACGCCGAGATCACATCGATCGCGATTCGGGTCGGGGAGGTGTTCGGCCTCGATCTGTACGGGGTGGACGTCGTGTACGGTCCCGACGGTCCGATGGTGGTGGACATCAACGACTTTCCCAGTTTCCGCGAGGTGCCCGACGCGGTCGCCGGGGTGGCCCGCGCGATCATCGACCTCTCGCGCGCCGGTTCGCGCCTGCGCCTGATCACCACGCCGGACCCCGCCGAGCCGCTGGCGGTGGGCACGCACGCATGAGAGTCGGCCTGATCACCGCCAAGCCGGATCATCCGCTGCTGTCCCGCACCGCGGCCCTGCTCATCGAGCGCGGCCACGACATCGAACAACTGCCGCCCACGGCGCTGTCGCCGGCCGACCCGGCCGATGTCTACCTGCTCAAGGCCCGCACGCCCGCGGCCATCGCGCTGGCCCGCACCCTGGAACTGCGCGGTATCCCGGTGCTCAATTCCGCCGCGGCCACCGAATTCTGCCAGGACCGAACGCAGATGGCGCTGCGGGCGGATCAGGCCCATCTGCCCTTCGCCGGCACCGTCGCGCTGACCGCGCTGTCCTGCTTCGACGGTCACCTCGACACCCCCTTGGTCATCAAGAGCAGGCACAGCCGCCGCGACGACCTGGTCACCCGGGTGAGCACGCCGCGGGAACTGAGCGAGCTGATACCGCGCTGGGCGGGCGAACCGGTGATCATTCAGGACTACGTGCCCGGCACCGGCTGGGATCACAAGCTCTGGGTGGTGGGTGACCGGGTCTTCGCGGCGCTGCGGGCCTCCGAATTCGGTTCCGGCGCGGGACAACCCGATATCCCGCAGCCGCAACCGCATCCCTGGGCGGAGCTGGCGCGCAGTGTGGGCAAGGTCTTCGGACTGCAGATCTACGGCGTGGACGTGCTCGAGGTGGACGGCGAGCCGCTCATCATCGACGTCAACGCCTTCCCCGGCATGCGTTCGGTCCCCGGACCACCCGAAGCCCTGGCCGAGCTCGTCGAAACGCACTCGCCCTGAACCGAACCCCCTACCGGGTGCGGTACAGCGGGGGCAGGTAGCGATCGGGCCGGGACGCCGCCAGCAGTGCGCGCAGTCGCGCACCGCTGACCGGATCCATCGCGTAGGCGAGTTCGGCCACCCGCCGCAGAGTCAGGTAGTCCACCCCGGCGCGAGCGGCGCGGTCCGAGTACTGGTCGATGGTGCGCAGCGCGTCATCGTGCGCGTAATAGGCGGCGCTGGTGGATACTTCGGCCAGGCGCTGGCGCTCGTAGTCGATCTCGGAGCTGCCGCGGTGCATCCGGATGACCCGCTCCACCGCGTCCAGATCCTCGGTGCCGACCAGGTGCGCGGCCAGGCTCGCCGCCAGCACGCGGTTCGCGTCGAACTCGTAGGCGACGGTCGCGGCGTCGGTCAGCACCACCATGCCGTCGCCCTGGCGGGTCTCGACCCGCCCGCGTATCCCCGCGGCCGCCGCGGCCAGCAGCCCGTTCGCCTCGGACGGGTGCCACACGAACAGCTCACGCACGCAGTCGAAATCGCCCGCGGCGAAGGTGAATACCGATTCCGCGCCGAGCACGGCGAGACGCCCCGCCAGCTCCTTGCCGCTCAATTCTCCGTCCAGCCCCACCCCGGCCACCAGCAGCCGCACCGGCAGCCCGGACCGCACGCTCGCCGCCAGCGCCAGGGAATCCGCGAGCGGGGTCCGCAGTCCCCGCTCACCGCCGGTGGCCAGGATGTCCCCGCCCACGTCGACCACGATCACCTCATCGGCGGCCAACTCCTTTGCCGCCGCGGTGATCTGGGTGCTGAGGCCGGCCGCGCCGCGTACCGGGTCCAGCAGCAGCACTCGCTCGCGGACCACCGCGGCCACCGCGGGCAGCGTCGGGCGCGCCCCGCTGCGCAGGCGCGAACCCCCGAGAATCTCGTAGACCCCCGGCGCAGGTTCGACGCCGCCGACGAAGTCCGCCCGGGTCCGGGGTCCGGGCGCTGGGTCGAGCATCAGGCGATCCCACGAATAGCTCAGCACCGCAGCGACATCCACGCCGAGGCGGTGGCCCGCGACCACCGCGGATATCACGTCTCCCCCGCCGCCCGCGGCGACCACCAAAGCCCGCACCATGGTTTGAACCCCCCTGCCCCTCTGTCGATCAGGTCGTGAACCAACCGGTCAGCGGCCCGATGCTACCCGCCGTACGCCGCCGGGCCGCGGCAGAAACGCAGGGCCGGGCGGCATGTGGAAACCCGACCCCGGGGTGCACGACCGACCGCCCCGCCCCGAGCGCGGGCTCGGAGCGGGGCGGCGGGTGATTCCGATCGTGGCCCGCCGGCGTCAGCCGTCCACGGTCAGCACCGTCCCGGCCGCGACGGTCCGGCTGCCCTCGCGGACGGCGAAACCGAGGCCGGGCTCGAGCGGAACGGGCCGGCCCAGGGTCACCGTCACCTCGACGGTGTCGCCGGGCACGGCCCGGCCCTCGGGCAGCACCACATCCCCGACCACGTCACCGGTGCGCAGGTAGAACTGCGGCCGGTAACCGGTCACGATGGGCGTGCGCCGCCCGCCCTGGGCCGCGGTGAGCAGGTGCACGCGGGCGGTGAACACGGTGTGCACCGCGATGCTGCCCACGGCCGCGACCACCTGACCGCGCTGGACCTGACCGCGCTGCACGCCGCGCAGCAGCAGCGCGACGTTGTCGCCCGCCTCCGCCGATTCCATGGTGCGACCGAAGGTTTCGACCCCGGTCACGATGGATTCGAGGCCGTCGCCGTAGCCGAGCACCGCGACGCGGTCGCCCATGCGGACCCGTCCGCGCTCGACCGCGCCGGTCACGACGGTGCCGCGCCCGGTGATGGTGAGCACGTTCTCCACCGGCATCAGGAACGGCGCGTCGGTGTAGCGCACCGGCAGCGGTATGTACTCGTCCACCGCCTCGAGCAACCGCAGCAGCGCGGCCGACCACCCGGGGTCGCCGTCGAGCGCGCGCAGACCCGATACCGGCACCACCGGCGTCCGGTCACCGTCGTAACCCTGCGCGGACAACAGCTCCCGCACCTCGAGCTCGACCAGCTCCAGCAGTTCGCCGTCCCCGGCGTCGGCCTTGTTGAGCGCGACCACGATGTGCTCGACCCCGACCTGCCGGGCCAGCAGCACGTGCTCGGCGGTCTGCGGCATGATGCCGTCCAGCGCCGACACCACCAGGATCGCCCCATCCAGCTGGGCGGCCCCGGTGATCATGTTCTTCACGAAGTCGGCGTGCCCGGGCATGTCCACGTGCGCGTAATGCCGAGTGGCCGTTTCGTATTCGACGTGCGAGATGTTGATGGTGATGCCGCGCTCGATTTCCTCCGGGGCCCGGTCGATGCGATCGAACGGGACGTAGGAGCCACCGCCCTGCTCGGCGAGGACCTTGGTGATGGCGGCGGTCAGGGTGGTCTTGCCGTGATCGACGTGACCCATGGTGCCGATGTTCAGATGCGGCTTGGTGCGGACGTAGGCCTGCTTGACCATGATGATTCCCTCTCGGGGAGTGCGTGTTTCGCGCTCGGGAGCGCACGGACCTCAGCGACGGGCCGACCTTCCCCGTCTGAGGTCCGGGACATCCCGGAGAAGGTCAGCGTCGTGCGCCGTCGAATGCGGAGATCACCTGGGCAGCGACCATCGCGCCCGCGACTGCGGGCTGGAATGCGATGGTGAGCGCGAACATGGATAGCAGGGTGCCCCACGAACAGGGCCGCGCGCCAGCGAATTTCGCTGACGCGCGACCGGTCGTCGGGAGAATCAGCCGGCGAGCACGTCCTGCATGCCGGGCGCGAGCACCGCGCTGAGCTCGGACCACGGGACGGTGATGTCGACGACGCCCATGGCCGAAGGGCCCACCGAGCCCTGCTCGAAGTAGATGCGCATGCCGTCCGGGGTCGCGGTCCAGACCTGGAAGTTCTCCGAACTCGCGCTCGCGCCGCGGGGGTCGAAGGCGTCCCCGGCCCGGGTCTTCGGGCCCAGTTCTGCGGCCTGTGCGGCGAGCACGTCGAGTCCGGCCCGACTGTCGGTGAACAGATCGCCCAGCCCGATCGCCTCCCCGGTCCGGAGGTCGGTGACGTGGCTGGCGAGCATGGACCACGGATGCGCTCCGCCGCCGTCGAAGCTCACCCACAGCAGGCCGCTGACCGCGCGCCCGCCGATGTGCTCCACGACGCTGCGCCCGTTCGGATCGGCGATGCTCACCGCGGGATCCTCGTCGCCGACCTGGTGACCGGAGACGAACCCCCGCAGGAGCTCCCGCATGCTCGCGTTGAATTCCGCTGCCGCGGCCCCGGTTCCGGGCTCGAGCTGCGGCACTCGCACGTCGTAGCTCACCCGGCCCTCGGATCCGTTGACCCGGACGCTCGAGGCCGTGAGCTTGCTGCTGCCCGGCCGCGTGGTCACGGTCGTGGTGGCCGTCGTCGCCGAGGTCGTGGCCGTCGTCCCGGGACCCGTGGTCACCGGCACGGTGGTCGTGCCGTCCTCGCAGGCCGTCAGGCTCAGTGCCAGCGCCGCGATACCGGCGACGGTGGCGGTCCGAATCCGCATGGAACCCTCCCATTGTCAGGAGCATCGCCACCCGGCGGTGCTGTTCCTCCAGGGTCCGGCCCCGGACTTGGCGCCGGCCAACGAACGACCAATCACGCCCGCGCGCACCGGTTGCGAACGGCCTACCCGGCCCGGCCCACGTACTCCAGCCAGCGAGGTGCGATCTCCGGGCGGATCCCCATCTCACGCAGCAGTTCCAGGGTCTCGGTCCAGCTCAGCCCGGCCCGGCGGCACGCCCGCCACGCCGCCCGGGTGCGGTCCCCGAGATCGTCGAGGTCCCCGGCCACCAGCCAGTCCCGCACCCAGCGCCGATGCGGCAGCAGGGTCGCGATCACCTGCCACAGCGGCACCCCCAGATCCGGGCTGGACAGCTCGTGCTCGGGGTGCCAGCGCCGCAACTCCGCGGTGGTGGCGATGGCGCCGAACCGCTGTTCCAGGGCGAGCAGATGACCCAGGAAGGGGCGACCGGAGCGCTCGTCGGTGTACAGCCAGTGCCGCATCCGCTGTTCGAGATGGATATGCAGGCGGTGGATCCGCTCGCGGGTGACGCCGAAGTCCAGGGCGAGCCGGCCGGTGCCGGGCGGCTCGGCGTCGAAGATGAGCCCGGCCGCCACGGCCCGGCGGCGCGCGTCCCAGTCACGGGTCAACTCGCCGAAGGTGGCCAGCGGCGCGGCCAGCGGCGCGGGTGCGGGCAGGATGGCGTCATCCGCGGCGGCGGTGAGCCGGGTGACGCGCCGCGGCGCCGGCCCGATCACGCCCGGGTCGCGCCGGAAATCGCCGAACCGCGGATCGCGACCGAAGCTGTGGCACCGAGACACTCGCCCTCCCCCGAGACAATGACGGACCCGTGGCCGGACCGATATTCCATGATGGGAGGCCCCGATCAATGGGGAATAGTCGCCGGATCAATGGGGCTACCGCACCTCTACACTCTCGAACGGGGAGGTCGGTTTGCTGAAGTTCTCGGTGCTGGGTGAGGTTCGTGCGTGGCGCGCGGACACGCCCCTGGATCTCGGCCCGCCGCAGCGGCGTGCCGTGCTCGCGGCGTTGCTGTTGCGCGCGGGCAAGGCCGTCACGGCCGCGGATCTGGTCGAGGGCATCTGGGGCGCCGATCCCGTACCGCGCGCGGTTCCCGCGCTGCGCACCCACGTCGCCAAACTGCGCCGCGAACTCGAACCCGAGCGAGCCGCACGAAGCCCCGCCGCCCTGCTGGTCTCGATCGGCGACGGCTACGCCCTGCGGATACCACCGGGCGGCACCGACATCGACGAGGTCGAGGCGCTGCTCGCCCGGGCCGCGCGCCTGCGCGAGGACGATCCGGCCGCGGCCCGCGACACCCTGGTCGCCGCGCTCGCGCACTGGCGGGGCCCGGCCCTGAGCGGACTGCCCGGCCCCTTCGCCGAACGCCAGCGCGCCAGGCTCGAACAGTGGCGGCTCAGCATCATCGAAGATCGCCTGGCCCTGGACATCGCGACCGGCCGCAGCGCCGACGCGGTCGCCGAACTCGGCCCGCTCATCGAGGAATTCCCCCTGCGCGAACGCTTTCGCGCGCTGCTGATGACCGCCCTCTACCACTGCGAACGCCAGGCCGACGCGCTCGAGGAGTACGCCCGGGCCCGGCAGGCGCTGGTGGAGGGCATCGGCGTGGAGCCGGGCCCGGAACTGAGCGCGGTGCACGCGCACATCCTGCGCGCGGAACTGCCGCCGGTGGCGCGGCCCGCGCCGCTGCGCTCCCCCGCCCAACTGCCGCCCGACATCGCCGATTTCACCGGCCGGTCCCGGCTCACCGCCGAGATCGCCGAGCAGTTGGTCAGCGACGGCAGTGCCGTGGTCATCTCCGCGGTCGGCGGTATGGGCGGGGTCGGCAAGACCACCCTCGCGCTGCATGTGGCCCATCGGGTGCGCGATCGATTCCCCGACGGCCAGCTGTATGTCAATCTGCGCGGCGTCGACGACGAGCCCACCGCGCCCGGCGACGCCCTGGGCGGGTTCCTGCGCGCGCTCGGCGGCCCGGAGGGCGCGATACCCTCCGGGGTCGAGGATCGCGCCGCTCAGCTGCGAACCATGCTGTCCGACAAGCGAGTTCTGCTCGTGCTCGACAATGCCCGGGACAGCGCGCAGGTGCGGCACCTGCTGCCGGGCACCCCGGGCACCGCGGTTCTGATCACCAGCCGCTCGACGCTCACCGAACTGCCCGCGGTCCGCCGTACCCGGCTGGACGTGCTCGAACCCGGCGAGGCGCTGACCCTGCTGACGCGGATCCTGGGCGCGGAACGCGTACGCGCGGAACAGGACGCGGCCCGCGCGGTCATCGAGCAGTGCGCGTGCCTGCCGCTCGCGGTGCGCATCGTCGGGGCACGGCTGGCGGTGCGACCGCGGTGGACCATCGCCGATCTGGCTGCCCGGCTGGCCGACGAGAGCCAGCGCCTGGATGTCCTGCGAACCGGGGATCTCACCGTCGAGGCCGCCTTCCGGCTCGGCTACGCGGGTCTGAATCCCGAACAGGCCGGGGCGTTTCGCGCGCTCGCCCGGGCCGACGTGCCCGACTTCCCGGTGGCGGGCGCGGCGGCGGTGCTGGGACTGAGCGTCACCCGCGCCGAGTACATCTGCGAATCGCTCGTGGACCTGAGCCTGCTGGAGACCACCGCGCCCGGCCGCTACCGCTATCACGATCTGCTGCGCCTGTTCGCGCGCCGCCAGCCCGGCGCCGAGGAGAACGCGGTGCTCGCGGGCCTGCTGGATCACTATCTGGCCAGCGCCAAGAACCTGCTCGGCGCGATCGACTACAGCAATATCTCCGGCCTGCTGGTGCCGACCGTCGCGCCCGGGCACCGGTTCACCAACGGCTCGGATGGCCAGTCCTGGAACGACATCGAACGCCCGGTGGTCATCGCGCTGCTGCGCCAGGCCGCGCGCCTGGGCGGTCCGGTGGTCGCGGTGGCGGCCGATCTGGCGTGGATCACCGCCGAGACCATCGACGCGGGCACCCGGGCCCGTGAACTCGCCGAGGCGTTGAAAGCCCTGCTGCACACCGCCGTTCGCGATGAGTGCCACGGTTCGGTACGCCGCCTGCGGGTGTCGCTCGGCGCACTGCTGCAGGTGGGGCTGGGCGAGGTCGAGGCGAGCAGGCAGTACCTGTGCGACATTCCGCCGCCCGTCGACGACGCGGGACGCCGGCTGCAGGTGCTCACCGAGCTGCTGCTCGGCATCGCCGACCGCAGGCTGGGCAACACCGCGGACTCGCACCGGCGTTTCCTCGAGGCCATGGCGCTGACCCGGCTGCTCGGCGACCGATCCATGGAGGCGTGGATCCTGGCGCTGTCGTTGCGCACCCTGTGCGAGTCGGGCCGGTACGAGGAGACGATCGCGGTCGCGGATCGGGCCATCGCGCTCGCCCGCGACTCGGCGAACGATCTCGCACTCTGCTGGGCCACACACGAATTGGCAGCTACCTATTCGCTGCGCGACGATCACGAGCGGGCGCTCGAGCTCGGCGAGCAGGCGGTGCGCATGGCCCAGTGCAACGGCGTCCGCCTCTGGGAGGGCTGGGCGCGCACCCGGCTGGCCCAGATCCTGCTCCGGGCGGGGCGCACCTGCGCGGCCGAGACCGAGGCGGACCACGCGCTGGATCGCCTCGCCATCGCGGCCGATCCGCTGGACCGCGCCCGGGCCCTGGTCCTGCGCGCCGCCGCGCTCACCGCGCGCGGCGCGACCCGCGAAGCCGACCTGGACGCCGGCGAGGCCGCCGCCGTCTTCCGCCGGGCGGGCCTGCCGCCACCCACCCTGAGCACGCTGTTCAACCCCGCCGCCGCCGTGCCGATCGCATAATAGAGAACGTTTATTCCTTATTTATCGGCGCCTGACAGGCTGTGTCCCGGACGCCACCATCGGTGATGGGCAGATCCCCGGACCCGGCGTCCCGACGGTCATGTCCGCGTATGTGCGAGGGGTACGTACGCGTGTCATGCCGCTCTCGCGCCGCCCGGGCGCACCCGCACCGGCCCCGCCACCCCCGTTGTGACCGCGTTCCTGCGCCGGATCACACCGGGGTGATTTAAGATTGCCCGCAGTTTCGCCAAGAGTTTGCTGTGCACCGAACCTGTTGTCCGTGATCGGCGATGAAGGCGGGCCCGTGGGCATTTTGCGTGATCACAAGACCTTGCTGTCCAACGTCGCCCTGGTGAGCATCATGCTCCTGGGCGGGGCGTATCTGGCCTTCGGGGTGGCGCGGGTGCGACCGCCGGGCGATACCTTCGCCGTCACAGTGCATTTGGATAAGTCGGGCGGACTGCAGTCCGGCAACGACGTGACCTGGCGCGGCTACCGGGTCGGCAAGATCCGGCAGATCCAGCTCGTGGACGGTGGCGCGGAAGTGGCCGCGGTCGCGGAGATCGACCGGCGGTACGACATTCCCGCCGACACCGCCGTCTACGTGGGCGGGCTGTCGGGGGCGGGCGAGCAGTACCTGGACTTCCGGCCGAATACCGATGCCGCGCCGTACCTGTCGAACGGCACGGTGATCCGCTTCGATCCCGAGCGCATCACCACCCCCGTGCCCATCTGGTCGGCGCTGGACAACACCAGCGCCCTGCTGGCGCAGATCGACCCGAACAAACTGACGGTGATCCTCAACGAACTCGACGTCGCGCTCAGCGGCGGACCCGAACAGCTCCGGCACCTCGTGGAGGGCATCAGCCTGGCCACCACCGGACTGGACAACCTGCTGCCGCAGACGACCAGCCTCATCGAGAATCTGCGCGTGATCGCGGACACCTCGAGCCACGCGCAACCGGATCTGGGCACGCTGACCCGTAATTCGCGCGTCCTGGTCGATCAGGCCAACGGCGCCAACGCCGAACTGCGACAGCTGCTCGCGGACGCGCCCGGTCAGCTCGCCATCGCCGAGGCCACCCTGACCCGCAACGAGGAACCCATCGAGCAGCTGGCGCATACGCTCAGCGCCATCGTCACCAGCGCGCTGCTGCGCACCCCCGCGCTGCGGGCGCTGTTCCCGGGGCTGGTGGTCGGCACCTCCGCCATGGGAGTTCCGGCGCACGACAACGAGTTCCACACCATCCTCGATGCCTGGCCGCGGCCGTGGTGCGACTACACCGCCAGGACGACCCCCCTGCAGCAGGCGACCGACGGCACGTTCCCGAGCTGGAACTACTGCGTGAATCCGCCGCCGGAACAGCAGATTCGGGGTTCGGGGAATGCGCCCCGTCCCGATATCCCGAACAACGGCGCGCAAATGCCGACCGGGGCCGACCCGAACGAACGCACGCCACTGCCGGTGCGCTGACGATCTCCGCGTGTCGGCTCGCGGGTTCATCCCGCGAATTTCCGAATCGAGCCCGCAGAATGGTCCCGTGGTACCGCCAGGTGGTCCCAATGCTCGTGCCCATGTAATTGTCCCGCCGCCCTGATCGGCAGTTCCATCGAACAGGGTGGCGGGCAAGGCTAGAGAGGTCAGACGACTCGATGATGAGCAAGCGTTCCCTCGGCCTGGCGGCCCGCACGGCCGTCCTGGCCGGTGTCGCGTCCGCCGGTCTGGTGGCGGCTCCCGCGCAGGCCGAGCCGCTGTGGCCCGGCGGGCCGGAGGTTCCGGGCGTGCCCGCGATCGTTCCCACCGTGCCGGTCACCGCGCCGTGCTCGGAGAAGGCGCGGGCGTGCTTGCGGCTGAGCACGAATGAGGCCTGGCTGATGGACAAGGGCCAGGTTGTTTTCGGTCCCACGCCCATTTCACATGGAATGCCCGGTTTCGAAACACCGCCGGGCGTGTTCAATGTGGCATTCAAGCGGGCGTTCCATTGGAGCACCATGCATCACGCGCCGATGGAATACGCCATCTTCTTCAACGGCGACATCGCTTTTCACATCGGTCCCGTGGACAAGCAGTCGCACGGCTGTATTCGCATGACACCGGATGGGGCGAAGGAATTCTTCCAGCATCTCAATACCGGTGACGTCGTCGAGGTCGTGGTCTAACCCGGCACTCGCGCACCCGCCCCCTTCCGCTCGCCGGGAGGGGGCTTTCCCTTGCCGTGCACGGTGACCGCCATTACAGTTACGCACCAGTAGGAACGCTAGCGTTCCCTGATCGAAGTGTGGAGCCGTAGATGACGAGATCGACCACCGCCGTGCCGGAACGGGTTGCCGCGACCGCCATTTCGACTCCTCTACACGATGCTCGCACCCTGTCCCGCACGCTCGTCACGCATTTCGCCGAACACGTGGCGCCCTGCGGCACGCTGCCCGGCGACGCCCTGCGCGGCGATGTCACCGCGGTGACCCGCACCTGCCTCGAACTCGCGGCCGCGGTGCTCGAGGGCCGCGACGGCGGCGCCAAACTCGAACGCCTGCGCCGCGCGGGCGCCGACTGGGCGCGCGAGGGCATTCCGATCGGCACCATTCACCGTGCGGTACACGACGGTTTCGCCCTCGGCTTCGATCTCATCGTGGACTCCGCGGGCCCGGAACAATACGACCGCATAGCGGAGACGGCCCGCCGCCTCATGGAGGTGCAGGCCATGGTCGGCACCGCGTTCGCGGTCGCGTACGTGCGCGAGCACCGGGCGGTGGCGGCCGAACATCACAGCGCCGTGCACACCGTCACCTCGGCGCTGCTGGCCGGGCATTCGGCCGCGACCATGGCACGGGCCGGCGGGGTGGAGATCGACGAGGCGTATCACGTACTGGCGCTCGGCATTCCGGCGCACGTCGGGGAATCCGATCCGGCCACCGATCCCAAGGTCGTGGCCCGGCGCAAGCTGCGCCGACTGCAGTCCGAGCTCGCCGATCGTTGCGCCGGGCGCGCGCTGGCGCTGCTAGGCACCGACGGCGGCACCGTGCTGCTGCCCCAATCCGCCATCGTCGCAGCAGATCTCGAATCACTCGTGCTCGCACTGTCCGTCGCGGCCCAGGTGCCGATCACCGCCATCGCCCTGCACACCGCGACCGCGGCGATACCCGCGGCCGCGGACCAGGGGCACGAGCTCCTGGATCTGGTGCACCGCCTCGGTTGCGCACCGGGACTCTACAACTTCGACGACCTTGCCATGGAGTACCAGCTGACCCGGCCGGGTCCCGGGCGCGAATACCTCGGCGCGCTACTGGATCCGCTGGACGAGCACCCCGAACTGCTGGAAACCCTGCGCCGCCACATCGCCAACGACCTCAATCGCAAGCGCACCGCCCGGGTGCTCGGGGTGCACGCCAATACGGTGGACTACCGGCTCAAGCGCATCGCGCTGCTCACCGGTTTCGATCCGGCCCAATCCTCGGGACTGTGGTATCTGCGCTCGGCGCTGGTGGCGCGGTCCTACGATCGGCCCGGGGCGGGCGACCCGCCGCCATCCGCGTCAGCGTCGCGGCGAAGGCCAGATGCCCCGCCAGCGCCGGCCGGGTCAGCGCCACCGACCACACCGTCCGAATCCCGGCCGGGTCCGGCGGACGATGCGCGAAGCGGTCCGCCAGCCAATCGAACATGAGCGGCGCGGCCAGGAATTGCAGCGGCAGATGCATACTCAGCCGATCGCGGATATAGCGCACGTCCGCGCCGAGATCGAGATAGCGCCGCACCTGGGCGTCGATGTCGGCGACGGCGATGACCTCGTCGTTGACCCCCTGAACCACCAGCAACGGCATGTCCGGAGCCTTCGCGCCGGGCCGGATCTCGTCGAGCACCGCGCGCAGGTGCGGATGCGCGAGCATGGCCGCCAGTCCCGCTCCGGCATGGCGTTCGGCGTCGCGCCCGGCGAACCGGGCCAGCAGCGGGAAGGTGGCGGTGGTCTCCGCGCGCTCGAGCAGGCGCAGATACGCGGCCGAAAGATGTTCGCGCAGAACCGGTTCCAGCTGCGGATAGGCACGGCGCAGGGCGGCGGTGAAGACCATGGCGAAGCCCGCGAAGGGTGAGCCGTTCAGCCGCACGAACGCCGCTGCCGGATCCCCGACCGGCGAACCGGCGACCGCGCCCGCGATGTCGAGTTCGGGTGCGTACTCGGCGGCGAGTTCGGCCGCCCAGGCGGTGGCGAGCCCGCCCCCGGAATAGCCGAGCAGGCCGACCCGGGTCTCGGCCCGCAGACCCAGCGGGGCGAAACGCAGGGCGGCCCGGGCCGCGTCGAGCGCGCGATGGCCGGGTTCGCGCGCGGCCCCGAAATGACCGCCGGCCCCTTCGTGATCGGGCACCGAGACCACCCAGCCCCGCTCCAGCGCACTGATGATGAGCGGCAGTTCGATCTGCGGAATCGAGCCCGCGGCCCGGGCGCGATGGCGTAATGCGTAGGAGGGGAAGCACATCGGGGCCACCGCGTCGATGGCGCACTGGAACGACAGCAGCGGGCGATCGCCCGGGTCGGCGCCCGCGGGCAGCAGGACCGTGGTCACCGCCGCCTCGGGCGCGCCGCGCAGATCGGTGGTGCGGTAGAGCAGCTGCCACGCGGCCACCCGCTGGGGTATCAGCCCGAACAGGGCCAATCGCACCGCGCGCGTGCGCAATACGGCGCCGGGAGCGAAGGCTCCCAGCGCCTCCGGAGCCAGGTAGAACGGATCGGCGTCCGGGAGCAGCGGTCTGCCCGGGTCCGGATCGGCGTCGTTCCGGAGCAGCGGTTCGGCCAGCGAATCGCCGATGGTCATGGTGGTTCCTCTCGGGCAGGGGCGCCCGCCGCCGGGCGGACGGCCCGGCGGCGGAGTACGGAAGGCCCGGCGATCCGGGGCGGACGAGCTCAGAGCTGTCCGCCGCCACCGATCAACCAGGGATTGAACGCGCAGTCGAGTTCCGGCGAAGTCCCGGATCCCAAGGCCCGCAACGCGATCGACGCCGACCGCGGGGAGTACAGCATAGTCAGATGATCGGAGAGGTCCTGTTCGCAGCCCTCCTGCAGGGTGATGTTCCGGACCGTCGCGCCGGGCCCGGCCTGCAGGAACGTCCACTGGTAGGGGTTGGAGACCTCGTCGTGCCGGGTCCCGACCACCGTGTAGTCGACCCCCGGGACGGTGTCGCCGGTCGCGTTGAGCCGGGCGTAGAAGGACGAGCCCACCACCTGTTGGATGTTCGACTGCCCGAGCATCGGCTGATAGAAGCCCAGGATGTCCAGGCCGAGGTTGTTGATGGCCCGGCCGAGCGCCGCGATTCCCATGAGCGAGGTGCCGTGATTGGTCGCGCCGAAGGAGATGAACTTTCCTATCTTCCCTTCGCCCCCTTCGAATTTGAGGTACTGGCTCGCCACCGGACCGCCCTGCGAGTGCGCCACCACGTCGACCGCGCTCGCCCCGGTCGCCGCGAGCACCCGGTCCACGAACGTCCCGAACTGGCGCGCGGAGTCCTCCATCGGCCCGACCCCGTGCCGGCCGGGCAGCACCGTCCCGACGCCGCCGCCGGTCAGCAGGTTCTCGCGGCCGTAGTTGAAGGCGAAGACGCAATATCCGGCCCGTGCGATGCGCGGCGACAGATACGCGAAGCTGTCGTAGGCGTTCATCCAGGTGCCGTGCAGCAGCACCACCGGGCGGGGGTGTTCCGCGCCGGGCCGGCAGTTCCATCTGTTCGCCCCGGGCGGGGCCGCGTCCGGGTGGGTCAGCCCGTATCCGAAGGCGGCCAGGTAGGCCGTCACCTCCGGTCCCTCGCCCACCGCGTCGGACGCGACGCTGGCCGTCGCGGAACCGGAGTCGCTGCCGGATCCACTGCCGGTGCCGATATCGGCCCGGGCCACACCGCCCGCGCTCAGCACAGCGAGCGCGGTGACACCCGCGCACAGTGCGGCGCCCAGCGTCCTGCTCATCGGTCTCATCAAATCTCCCGCCACATCGCGTGAATCGACACTCCGCGTCGAATTCGTCTGCGAACGTAGGGCGATGGCGTGACCGCTGTCACGGGCGCTGTGTCAGATGACAACGCCGCCCGGCGGCGCCGGGCCGCCGGTTGTGGAGATGGACAGCGGTCAGGCCGCGGGGGTGCCCGCGATGGCGATGGCGGTGCGCGTGAACAGGTCCGTCAATTCCGGCAGCGCCGCCGCGCCGCGCTGATGCAGACAGGCTCGCACTCGATCGTCGATGCCGCCCAGCAGCATGTCCACCATCTCCCGATCCGGTTCCGCGGCGAGATCGCCGTCGCGGACCCCGACCCGCGCCACGGCCATGATGTAGTCGGCGAACTTCTCGTGCACCTGGGCGCGCTGGGCGACCAGTCCCGGCCCGGCCGCCAGGGTCTCGACGTACAGCGCCCGGGCCGCGCCGGGCTGGATGGCGAGCATGCCCAGGTAGATCTGGAACGAGAACCGCACCCGATCGGCCCAGCGCACGCCGTCCATGCCCGTGACGGTGGCCTGCAACTGATCCAGGGCCGAGGTCACCGCGAGATCGTAGGCCGCGGCGAAGCACTCGTCCTTGCCGCCGAAGACCGCGTAGAAGGTGCGCCGGGCCACCTGCGCGCGGCTCACGATGTCCGCGACGGTGGTGGCCGCGTACCCCAGCTCACCCACCGCCTCCAGCACCGCGCCGCACAGCCGCTGATACTGCGAGGTGACGACTTCTTCCCGGCTCAGGCCGTGCCGCCCACGCGGCAGCGGTCCGGCCGACCCGATGGCATCCACACTCACACGCCCAGAATATGGCCTGTGCGGACGCGGCGGCGTCCGGCCGCCGGTTCGGCCGGTTCCGGAGCCGGTGCGCGGCCGCGAAATGGCGAATACCCATTGCGATAAATGGCCGGCGCCGATGCGAAATATCGCACGCTACCAGCGAAATCCAACCGCCCAGAATGCGATCGACACAACCGAAAGCCTCCCGTACCATCGCCGTACGGGGAGTAAGGGCCGGTCGAACGGGGGCACGGTGTGAGGGGTCGTCTTCCGGCGACAATCCGCGACGGGGCGGGGTGGTTGCGGCGTTTCGCGCGTACCGCGCCGGGCCGCATGGGCTTGGTCGTGGTGGGTCTGGTGATAGTGAGCCTGGTTTCCGGGCTGGTGTGCGCGAACGAGTTCGGTGACAAACGAACTCGCCGCGACACGGTGTTGCAATACACCGAGCCGCTGGCGAATGCCGCCCAGCGCCTGTACGTCGCGCTCTCGGCGGCGGACGCGGCCGCCTCGGCCGCATTCCTGTCCGGCGGAATCGAATCCACCGAGGTGCGCACCCGATACCGGCAGGCCCTCGCCGACGCCGCCGCGGCACTGGCCGAGGCCACCGCGGGCGCCTCGGATTCGCGGACCCGCGAGATCGTGGCGCGCATCGCCGCCGATCTGCCCACCTACACCGGTCTGGTCGAATCCGCCCGCGCGAACAATCGCCAAGGTTTGCCCGTCGGCTCGGCGTATCTGCGCCAGGCGTCCGAACTCATGCAGGACACCCTGCTCAGCAAGGCGCAGGAACTCGAGCAAACCCGGCTGGCCGCACTGCACGAACAACAGCGCGTCATCTCCGGGCCGCCGCTGCTGGGCGTCGTCCTGCTGGTGCTGCTGCTGATCGGCTGCGCGATCGGCTCCCGAGAGCTGCTGCGGCACACCAATCGCCGGGTCAATCTCGGCGTGCTCACCGCCGGCGGGGCGGCGGCGCTGACCCTGCTGTGGATCGCGAGCGCCACGATCGCGGCCACCACCGCCGTCGACACCGGCAACCACGGCGCCACCGCGCGCTTCGAAACACTCGCCAAGGCCCGGATTCTCGCGCAGCAGGCGCGCACCGAGGAGACGCTGCTGCTGGTCACCCGCGGCGACGTCGACGCCAGCGAGACCCGATACGCCGAGATGAGCACCGCCCTGCGCGACAGTCTGCTCTCGGTACTCAGCGCGGATTCGCCCGCGACACAGGCGTTCTCCAGCTGGCAGGACAGCCACGTCGCCCAGATCGCCTCCTATCGCGGCAACGAGTACAACGCGGCGGTACAGCGCTCCATCGGCGCCGGAACAGACTCCGCCGCAGCCCGTTTCGCAGCCCTCGACGAGGCATTGCGCACCGACCTCGAACAGACCCGCGAGCGGGTGCGCGACGGCGTCGACGCGGCGGGCGACGCATTGATCCTGGCCCCGCAGGGCACCCTGGTCCTGCTGTTCGCCGCGGCCGCCGCGGTCGTGCTCGGGGTCTGGCCACGGTTGAAGGAGTTCCTGTGAGCACACGCCGCCCACGAGTTCGCCTGACCCTGCTGGCCGTCGCGGCCACCCTCGCCGCGGCCTGCGGCGGCAACGCGCCCGACTCGCCGATCCTGATCCTGGACCCTGGACCCGGACTCCCCCCGGGGGCCGCCGAGATCACCGCTGCGCCGGTGGCGACCACCCCCTCGACCTGCGATCCCACCGCGAGTCTGCGCCCGGTCAATCAGCCGCGTTCGGGCGCGATGCCCGCGGGCTCGACCATGGCCTCGATCGTGGAGAGCGGCAAGCTGCGGGTCGGGGTCGACCAGAACCTCTTCCTGTTCAGCGTCCGCAATCCCGCGACCAACGTGCTCGAGGGTTTCGACATCGATATCGCCAAGGAGATCTCCCAGGACCTGTTCGGGGATCCGGGCCGGGTCGAGCTGCATCCCATCGATACCGCGAATCGGGTGAGCGCACTGGTCCAGAACCAGGTCGACCTCGTGGTGCAGACGTTCTCCGCGACCTGTGAGCGCCGCCGCGAAATCGAGTTCTCCAGTATCTATTTCACGACCCAGCAGCGCATTCTCACCGTCAAGGGCAATGGCATCGAGTCCGCCGCGGATCTGAAAGGCCGCCGGGTGTGCGCACTGCGTGGCACCACCACCCTGGAAGCGATCTTCAAACTGCCGAATCGGCCCACGGTGATCGGCATGAACAATTGGCTCGATTGCCTGACCGCGCTGCAACAGGGTCAGGTCGACGCGGCGAGCACCGATATGCCCATTCTGGCGGGCCTGCGCAAGCAGGATCCGAACCTGCACATCGTCGGTGAGTCGCTGGCCGCGGACAATTACGCGGTCGGGGTGCAGAAGAAGGACACCGACCTCGTGCGTTTCGTCAATGGCGTACTCGAGCGAATTCGTAACGACGGCACCTGGACTCGGCTCTTCCAGAAACACCTGGCGGGCGAACTCGACCCCGTCGCCGGTCCGCCCGCGCCCCGATATCTCGACTGAGCGGCCATGACGGGGACATCGGGCCGCACCTTGACCACCGCCGAGATAGACCACGACATCGGCGCGCGCGAACGCGAAATCGACGCCATCGCCACCACCCTGGTGGAATTGGACCGGCATACCGGGCTGCAACTGGTGCGCCGCTGCCCGCCGACCGGCCGCACCGCCGAGCGCTGGGCTCCGGCGCACACGGCGCTGGACGGGCTGTGGGCGGACTTCGGACGCCTGCGGGACCTGCTCGACCGGGTGCACGCCGCCCGCGCGCGCCGGCGACTCGAGAGCCGCGATCGCGCCGAACTCACCCGGCTGTTGCGCGGACAGCCGGTGGAACTCGTGCGCGTCCCGATTCCCCTGGCGCAGCGCGCACTCGACGGCCCCGCCGAACTGGTGGAGTTCGCGGGGTTCGGGGACCTGCTGGCCCGGATGCGCGCCGGATTTCCGGGCATCGTCGAGGTGCTCGACGCGATCGAGGGCGCGCACCTGCGCGCCGTGAGCCGGATCGCGCCGGTGCGAGCCGAGATCGCCACGCTCACCGAGCTGCCCGAATCACACTCGTGCGCAACCGATATCGCCGTGCTGGCCGCTCGCGCGGACACCGACCCGCTGGCGCTGACCAAGACCGAGCTCGACGACCGGCTGGGCGAGATCGCCTCCCGGATAAATGATCTCACCGCCCGGCGCGCCGAGATCGAGGCCATCACCCGGGACCGGGGTGACACGATCGCCCGGCTGCGCGCGCGGGTGGACACCTTGCGCGCGACCCACGAGCGCGCCGGCCTCGCACGCCTCGCGGTCGAGCGCACGATTCTCGCCGGCCCGATCCCCCGCCCCGCCGATCACAGCGTCGCGCTCGCCGCCGAAATCACCGCGCTGGCGGCCGATTCGGCCGCGCCCGCCGAGCTGCTGCTGGATCTGCGGCGACGGCTCACCGCGGCCATCGCCGCGGCCACCGAGTCCGAGGAACTCGCGCTGAACCTGCTGGACCGGCGATCCGAGCTGCGCGGGCGACTGTCCGCGTACCGGGCCAAGGCCGCACGCCTGGGTGTCGGCGAGGACCGCGACGTGCTCGCCACCGACCGCATCGCCGCCGGCCTGCTCACCCGCAGACCCTGCGATCTCGCCGCCTGCACGCGGGCCGTCGCGGACTATCGGCAACTCATCGCGCAGAAATCCGGGAGACGACCGTGACTTGCACCGAACCGGATTGCACCGGAACCATCGGGCCGGACGGCTATTGCGACGTCTGCGGATTCGCGCCCGCACCGCAGCCCGCCGCGCCACCCCGGCCCGCCACCGCCGTGCAGCACAGCGGCACCCTCGGCCCCGCCTCCGGCCCGGTCACCGCGGGCGGCACCGCCTGGTCCGCGAGTCATTCGGTGCGCACGGGCAGTTCGCGTTCGGGACAGGCCGGACGGGGCAGACTGGGCGCGGGCATGGTCAAGATCCCGCCGGTGGCGCCCATCGATCCGGCCTCCGCGGTCATGGCCGATCCGGTGGTGCCGGAGAACCAGCGCCACTGCGGGCAGTGCGATCAGCCGGTGGGCCGCAGTCGCGGCGACAAGCCCGGGCGGCCCGAGGGCTTCTGCGGCAACTGCGGTACCCGGTTCTCCTTCACGCCCAAGCTCGTTCGCGGCGAACTGCTCAGCGGCCAGTACGAGGTGCTCGGCCCGCTGGCGCACGGCGGCCTCGGCTGGATCTACCTGGCCATCGATCACAAGCTCGACTTCCGGCCGGTGGTGCTCAAGGGCCTGCTCAACACCGGGGACGCCGACGCCATGCGCGCGGCGGTGGCCGAACGGCGCTTCCTGTCCCGGGTGAAGCATCCGAATGTGGTGTCGATTCACAACTTCACCGAGGAGATCGGCGCGGACGGTGTACCGGTCGGGTACATCGTCATGGACTACATCGGCGGCACCTCGCTCAAGGAGCTGCTGCGGCGCCGGCGCGAATCCGAGGGCACGTATCTGCCGCCCGCCCAAGCCATCGCGTACGTCCTGGAAATGCTGCCCGCGCTGGGCTACCTGCACTCGCGCGGGCTGGCCTACTGTGATTTCAAGCCGGACAACGTGATGCAGGCCGAGGAACAGCTGATCCTCATCGACCTCGGCGCGGTCATCAGCATGAACGACGAGCACAGCGCCATCTACGGCACCCCGGGCTACCAGGCCCCGGAGGTCGCGCACACCGGACCCACCGTCGCCTCGGAGTGCTACACGGTCGGGCGCACCCTGGCGGTCCTGCTGATGAAGATCCCGCAGGTGGACGGCAAGCTCGGCCCACTGCCCACCCCGGACGCCGAACCCCTGCTGGCCCGGCACGATTCGCTGTACCGCTTCCTGCGGCGCGCGACCCACGACGATCCGCAGGCCCGCTTCGGCTCCATGGAGGAGATGGCGGACCAGCTCACCGGGGTGTTGCGCGAGGTGCTCGCCGCCGAGGACGGCCAGGCTCGGCCGGGACTGTCGGCGTGCTTCGGGCCACCGCGCGCGGTCTTCGGTATCGGGGACGCGCTGGCCGATGATCCCGCCGCCGTCATCGCGGCGCTGCCGGTCCCGCTGGTCGATCCCGCCGACACCGGCGCGGCACTGCTGGCAAGTTCCACCGCGGTGCGGCCCGACGAACTCGAACGCGAACTCACCGCGGGTTTGAAGGCGGTCATCACCGGCAAAGACGAGTCGGTGGAGATTCCGCTCCGATTGCTGCGCGCCGCGCTCGAGTTCGGCGACGTCGCCGACGCCGAACGCCGGCTGAACGAGCTCGACGATTCCTTCGCCGGGGATTGGCGGCCGACCTGGTATCGCAGTCAGCTGCTACTGCTGCGGCGCGATTGGCCCGCCGCCGCGGGCGAACTCGACGCGCTGTACACCGCGCTGCCCGGTGAGCCCGCGCCCAAGCTCGCGCTCGCGGTCACCGCGGAGTTGATGGCGCGGCACGGCAACGGCGCGGATCCCGAACCGGCCCTGCGCCGTTCGGCGCAGTACTACGAGATGGTGTGGCGCACCGACCGCTCCTACGCCAGCGCCGCCTTCGGCGCGGCGCGGCTGCGCCGCTCGGTGCACGATCGCGCCGGGGCGGTCGCTGTGCTCGATCAGGTGGATCGCGCCTCGGCGGTGCACACCGAGGCCGGGGTGGCAGCGGTCGATACCCTGCTGTCCGTCGATCGCCCGGGCGAGCTCACCGAGGCCCTGCTGCGCGATGCCGGGGCGCGGATCGAACACCTCACCCTGGACTCCAAACGTCGTGCCGCACAGGCACGTATGCGGGTGCTCGACGCGGCGCTGCAATGGCTGCGCCTGGGCCGGGCGCCCGTGGATCCCGCGCCGCTGCTGGGGGTGACCCTCGATCAGCAGGGCGTGCGGACCGGACTGGAACGCTGCTACCGGGAGCTGGCCCGGGAGACCGACGATATGTGGGAGCGCATCGCCCTCGTGGAACAAGCCAACACCGTCCGCCCCAGGACCACCCTGTGAACGCCCGCTGCGGGGTCTGCGGCGCCTTCGCCGCCGAGACCGACCGCTTCTGTGAGGAATGCGGCCGCGAACTCGTACCGCAGCGCATCGCCCTGCCGCCCGACGGCGGTGTCTTCGCGCCCGCCGCGGTCACCCTGCCCGCCGGTGAACCCGCGCTCGCGGGCGGCGCGGCGCCGCTGACCGGCACCACCGTCACCTTCGACGACGCCGCCCCCGGACCCTGCGACGGCTGCGGCGGAGACGTTTTCGACGCCGACGGCTTCTGCGCGGGCTGCGGCCGGCGACCGCGCGTGCGCGATCGCTTCGAAGCCGACCTCGGCATCACCTGCGTGGTCACCGATCGCGGGCACAGCCACGCGCACAACGAGGACGCCGTCGCGGCCGCGCGGCTGACCGATGCCGGCGGCTCCGCCGGAGTGGTCATCGCCGTCTGCGATGGGGTGTCGAGTTCGGAGGACCCGCAGGCGGCCTCGGGCGCCGCGGTGCGCGCCGGGGTCGAGGCGACCCTGGCGGCGCTGTCCGCCGCGCGCCCCGCCGAAGAGGCGGTACTGGCCGGGCTCACCGCGGCCGGCAAAGCGGTGCACGACATCGGCACACCCGACGGCCGCGCCCCGTCCTGCACGTATGTCTCGGCGCTCGTGCTGTTCGACGACCTCGGCGGCGCGCGGGTCACCATCGCCAATGTCGGTGACAGCCGGGCCTATTGGCTGCGGTCCGAACCCACCGGCTCCCAGCGCCTCACCCTGGACGACTCCCTCGCGCAGGAATTGGTCAACTCCGGGGCCATGGACGAGAACGCCGCGATGAGCGCGCCGCACGCGCACGTGCTGACCCGCTGGCTCGGCGCGGACAACGAGCGGCACGGCTGGTCCCCGGACTGCGTGCGCACCACCCACATCGGCGAACCCGGCGTCCTGCTGCTGTGCAGCGACGGACTGTGGAACTACCTGCCCGAGCCCGCGGATCTGGCGCGCATAGCCACCGGCGGGCCGCCGGTGGCCGCGTCCCGCGCACTGGTCGACTACGCGCTGCAGGCGGGCGGCAAGGACAACATCACCGTCGCACTGGTTCCCGTTCCGTTCTCCGAGCGAGTAGGAGATGCACCATGAGTTCCGCAGAGACACCCGGCCTTTCGGTCTTCATCGACCAGAACGAGTATCTGGCCGAGGGGGTGCGCACCGTCGACGCGATCATCAGCGTCGAGACATCGGACGATCTCATGGTGGCCGCGCCCGCGCAGGAGCGCGTGGAGATCCTGATCATCGACTGCTCGGGTTCCATGGCCGGGGCGGACAAGTTCCCCGGCGCGCGCCGCGCCACCCTGGCGGCGCTGGACGTCCTGCCGGACGGCTGCCGGTTCGCCATCGTCGAGGGCACCGACAAGGCCGAGGTGGTGTACCCGCGTGACGGCGCGACCGCGGTGGCCGACCGCGCGACCCGTCAGGCGGCGCGGCTGGCGCTGGACAAGCTGCATCCGCACGGCGGCACCGCCATGGGCACCTGGCTCGGGCTGTCCCGCATGATCGCCCAGCGCCATCCCACCGCCATGGTGCACGCCATCCTGCTCACCGACGGCCGCAACGAACACGAGACCTCCGAGCGGCTGGCCGGGGAGATCCGCGCTTCGGAGGGCCTGTTCACCTGTGACTGCCGCGGCGTCGGAACCGATTGGGAGCCTGCCGAACTGGAGGCCATCGCGGCCGCGCTGCACGGCACGGTCGACATCGTCAAGACGCCCGATCTGCTCGCCGCCGATTTCGCGGCCATGATGCATTCCTCACTGGCCAAGGCGATTCCGGAGCTCACCCTGCGGGTGTGGACACCCGTGGGGGCGCGCGTCAAACTGCTCAAGCAGGTCGATCCCACCCTCGAGGACTTCACCGGACGCCGCACCGAACCGTCCGCGCAGATCGGGGAATACCCGCTCGGGCCGTGGGGCGCGGAGGAGCGCGGGTACCACATCCAGCTGGAACTGGAGCCCGCCCCGGCCGGGCGCGAAAAGCTCGCAGCCCGAGTCAGTGTCGTGGCCGACGGCGAGGTCATCGGCCAGGGCCTGGTGAAGGCGGTGTGGACGACCGACACGGATCTGTCCGCGCGGATCAGCCGCCGGCTGGCCCACTACACCGGCCAGGCCGAGCTGGCCCAGGCCGTGCAGGAGGGTCTGGCGGCGCGCAAGCGCGGCGATCTCGCCGTCGCCACCGCCAAACTGCAGCGCGCGGTCGAGCTGGCCCGCGAATCCGGCAACGAGAACACCGCCAAACTGCTCAAGGCGGTGGTCGAGGTGGAGGAGAGCACCGGCACCGTGCGGCTGCGCTCGAGCGTCGACGCCGCCGATGAGATGGCACTGAACGTGCGGTCCCGCAAGACCGTTCGCGTACGCGGGGAGGCGGACAAGTAATGCCGAGCTGTCCCGAGGGCCACGAGTCGGTCGCCACCGACTACTGCGACTACTGCGGTTCGCCCATGGCCGCCGAACCGCTGGCCACCACCCTGCAGGTCACCGAGTGCCCGGGGTGCGGGGCCCTGATGGAGGGCCGCTACTGCGAGGATTGCGGCTTCGATTCGGTGCTCGGCGCACCGGAACCGGTTGCCGCCGCGCCGATTCCGCCACCGCCCGCCGTGGACTCGCCCCGGCCCGCGCCGGATACCGCACCGGCGTGGGTGGCGACCATCACCGCCGATCCCGCGCATTTCCAGCGCATGCGCGCGCAGAAGGGGCCGGACATGGACCGCGTGGACTTCCCCGCCTACTATCCCGCGCGCCGAATCCCGTTGCCCGAGGGCGACATTCTCATCGGCAAGCGCAGCACCTCGCAGGGGGTGAATCCGGAGATCGACCTGTCCATCGCCCCCGCCGATATCGCGGTGTCCCGCTCGCACGCGATCCTGCGCCGGACGGAGGCGGCGATGACGGTCACCGACCTGGGGTCCACCAACGGCACGTGCGTCAACGACAGCCCGACGCCCATCCCGGCCCGCACGGCCGTCCCGCTGCGCCCGGGTGATCGCATCCATGTCGGCGGCTGGACCACCATCACCCTCACCACCGAACCATCCTGATCAGCGTGCTCGGACCGGATTCCCGGCGGCGAGAATCCACCGAATCCACCATGCTGGTCCGACGTCCAAGTTAGGCTCCCGGCTCGAATACGCACGTTCGCGTGCGAAGCTCGCAGACCGAGGGACCCGAATGAAGCTGACTCGCCGAGAGTTCGTCCGTGCCACCGTGGCCGCCGCCGCGGGCGCCGCCGCCACCGGACTCGCCGTCTCGGGGGCGCAGGCCGCGCCGTCGCAGCGCACCCTCGGCACACCGCGGGCCTGGATGTCGGCGCTGCCGGACAGCACCTCGATGCTGCGGCTGACCATCCCGGGCACCCACGATTCGGTCTGCGTGGATCCCGCGAACGGCACCGAGTGGGCGCACACCCAGAACTGGGATCTGGCCGCCCAGTTCGAGCACGGCATCCGGTTCCTCGATATCCGCCTGAACGGTCTGCAGGACCACATGGGCGATTCGTTCGGCCTCTATCACGGCCCCGCGTATCAGGGCATCACCTTCGACGGCGTCCTGAACCGCTGCCGCACCTTCCTGACCGCGAGCTCCGACGAGGTGCTCGTCATGCGGGTCAAGAAGGAGGACGGCACCGAGAATGACGTCGGCGCGGATTTCGCCCGCATCTTCGACGGCTACCTCGATGCCAAGGGGTACCGCCCGCTGTTCTGGATCGGCGACCGGATGCCCACCCTCGGCGAGGCGCGCGGCCGCATCGTGCTGATCACCCAGTTCGCCAATGCCCTGCCCGCGCTGCGCTGGCCCGCCGGCGACAACGGCACCTTCACCGACAGCCGTTTCCACCTGCAGGACCGGTACAAGGGCAAGGGCCTCATGGGCCTGGACTCCGGATCCGCGGGCGGCTCGGCCGGCGGTTCGGCCAGCGGCTCCGGCGACACCGCGTCCTCGGGCGGTGACAAGTTCGACCACGTGCGAGCCTGTTTCGACAAGGCCGCCGCCGACCCGGAGAACACCCTGCAGTACATCAACTTCCTGAGCTACGCCGACAACGCCTGGCCCAAGGACAACGCCAAGGCGATCCTGCCGAAGGTGGAGCGGTACCTCACCGAGAACCGCTCCCGCACCGCGCATTACGGCATCGTCGCGATGGACTTCCCGGATTTGTTCCCCAACATCGTGGACCTGCTGCTGGAGAAGAACTTCGGCTGATCTCGTCGGCGGGCGAGCACCGGGCCCGGACCAACCCCGCGAACCCGGCGTCGCGCCCCGGCGACCTCAGGCGATATCGGCCGTCAGCGGCAGATCCTCGACCGAGGTCCCGATGTGCAGGGTGAAGGTCCCCGGTTCGACGGACCAGCCGGTCTCGGTCCAGTTCTCGAAGGCCCGGGCCGGCAATTCGATGGTGGCGGTGGCGGATTCGCCGGGCGCGACGATCAGCGCGGTGAAGGCGGCGAGCCAGCGAACCGGGCGATCCACCGCGCTGTCCGGGCGGGACAGGTACGCCTGCACCACCTGGCGGCCCGGGCGATCGCCGGTGTTGCGCACGGTGACGGTCGCGGTCCGGCCGGACACGGCGAGATCGGACAGTTCCCACGTGGTGTAGCCCAGGCCGTGGCCGAACGGATAGGCCGGGGCCACACCGGATTTCAGCCAGGCCCGGTAGCCGATGTGGATGCCCTCGGTGTACGGCAGGGTGTTGTCGGCGGCGGGCTTGGTGTCCAGCACCGGCACGTCGGCCATCGCCTTGGGCCAGGTGGTGGGCAACCGGCCGCCGGGTTCGGCCGCACCGGTGAGCACATCGGCCAGCGCCGCGCCGAACTCCTGGCCCGGGAACCAGGTCAGCAGCACCGCGGCGACGTCGTCGCGCCACGGCATTTCCACCGGCGCACCGGAATTCACCACGACGATGGTGCGCGGGTTGACCGCGGCGACGGCGGCGACCAGTTCGTTCTGCCGTCCCGGCAGTTCCAGATTCTTGCGGTCGAAGCCCTCGGATTCGATCTGTTCGGTGGTGCCGACCACCACGACGGCCACCTCTCTGGTGCGCGCCAGTTCCACCGCCGCCGCGAACTCCTCGTCGGCGGCCCGGCGCGGACGGCCCACCGCGTAGGTGATGCCCATGGCGGGCAGTCCCTGCGCCGTCGCGGGCGCGAGCCGGATGCGCACCTCGACCTCCTGCCCGTCGGCCAGTTCGCGGGTCACGAAGCGCTGCGGCGGATTCAACAGCAGTTCCACCGGATCCGAGCCCTCGGGGAGCACGGTTTCGGTGAGCACCGTCTCGCCGTCGATCGCCAAGCGCAACTCGCCCACCCCCGCGAAGCCGATCCGCCACTCCCCCGCCATATCGGCGCGCAGGCGACCGGTGAGTTCGAAGGCGTCGGCGCGCACGGCGTTCGGGTTGCCGAAGAGCATGAGGTTGCCCGCGGCGCGGTGCTCGGTCTCGAGCACCCGATCACCGTCGAGGTAGCGCAGCGAGAGCCCGGGCGTGCCGGTCTCGGGATCGGTGACCAGGGTCAGGGGCACCGGGATCAGGTGATCGCTCAGGTGCACACCGGGCGTGTACTCCACCGGCAGCACCGCCGAAAGCCCTTCCAGCGGTGCGGTGGTGTGGCCCGGGATGACCGTGGCGCTGCCCCCGCCCATGAAACGCGGTTCGGCCGCTGCCGCGCCGAGCAGGGCGACCCGGGTGGACGGGCCCAACGGCAGCGTGCCGTCGTTGCGGGCCAGCACCATGGCCTTGGCTGCGGCCTCGCGCACCAGCCGCTGCGCCGCCTCGTCGGTGAACGCCGGTGGAGCCGTCGGTGTTCCGTTCAGCGCACCCACCCGCACGGCGAAACGCAGTATGCGCCGCACCTTCTCGTCGATCGCGGCCTCGGGCACCTCCCCGGCGCGGACGGCCGCCAGCAGCGGCGCGCCCCACAGCTCCCACGGCCCCGGCATGGCGATATCGGTGCCCGCCGCCGCGCCGGCCGTGCTGCGCACCGCCGTCCAGTCCGACACCACCACGCCGTCGAATCCCCACTCGCCCTTCAAAGGCTCGGCCAGCAAAGGGTTCTCGGTCATGGTGACGCCGTTGACCGAGTTGTAGGCGTCCATGATCATCCACGCGCCCGCGCCGACCGCGCGCTCGAACGGGTACAGGTACAGCTCGCGCAGGGTGCGCTCGTCGGCGATGACATCCGCGGTGAAGCGCTCGGTCTCGGAATCGTTGGCCACGTAGTGTTTCGGGCACGCGCTCACCCCGTGCGCCTGCACGGCCGACACGTACGCCGCGGCCATCTCCCCGGTGAGCACCGGGTCCTCGGAGAAGCATTCGAAGTGGCGCCCGCCCAGCGGGGACCGATGCAGATTGATCGTCGGCCCGAGCACCGCGTACACGTTCTTGCGCCGTGCCTCCGCGGCGATGAGCCCGCCGATCTCGCCGAGCAGTTCCCGGTCCCAGGTCGCGGCCAGCGCGGTACCCGAGGGCAGGCTCACCGACGGATCTCGCTCGTCCCACAGCTCGCCGCGCACGCCGGACGGGCCGTCCGACACCGGCATCTCGGCCAGGCCGATGCTCTCCTCGCCCGCGAACCGGAAGACGCCCGAACCGGACACCAGCCGCACCTTGGCTTCCAGATCCAGCTTGGCGAGCAGGTCGCCGATGACCTCGTTCATGCCGTGTCCTCTCAGAATTCGAGCGGTTCCGCCGCGTTCGGGCGCCGGTGGGCGAACGACCCGGGCCCGTCGGCTCGAGTGTGCCAGCGCGCCCCCAGCCTACCGAGCGGACACTAGGTAGAGTTATCGTTTCGTTACCATTGCCGATTCGGGCAACCTCGCGCACCGGACTACTGTCCGTGCTCATGAGTCCGCATCCCCAGCGCCGCAGACGGGGCGAGGACCGCCGCGAGCAGATCATCGACGAGGCCCTGAAAACCTTCGCCGACAACGGATATCGCAATGCCTCGATCGCCGAGATCGCCACCCGCTGCGGCCTGTCCCAGCCCGGGCTGCTGCACTACTTCCCCACCAAGGCCGCGCTACTCTCGGCCGTGCTGGACCATCGCGATCGGCTGGATTACGAACGCCTGGGGTTCGAACACGGCCTGCGCGGGATCGAGGCGCTCGAGCGTCTGGCCCGGCTGGTCGAACACAACACGCACGTCCCCGGCCTGGTCCGGCTGTTCACCGTGGTGACCGGGGAGGCCGTGACCGCCGACCATCCCGCGCGCGACTGGGTGGTGAATCGCTACCGCACGGTCGAGACGTTCCTCGCGAGGGCCCTGGACGACGGCGTCACCGACGGTGACATCCGCGCCGATGTGGACACCCTCGCACTCGCCCGGCAGATCATGGCCATGATGGACGGGTTACAGCTACAGTGGCTACTCGCGCCCGAACGCGTGGATATGGGCCGGCTATTCCGCTCGTACATAGACGAGGTCACCGCGCACATCGCGGCCTGATTCGGCTACTTACCGGACACCGGACCCGCGTGGCGAGCATCACTAGAACGCGTTATAGTTCTGTCCATTTGCCAAGGGTGGACGGTGACTCCGTTCGGAAGGTGGGCGACGCGACGATGCGAACCTGGGACACTTCGGCCGATGTGGTCGTCGTCGGATACGGCGGGGCCGGTGTGGTCGCCGCGCTGGCGGCGCGCGAAACCGGTGCGGAGGTTCTGGCCATCGACCGGTACATCGGCGGCGGCGCGACCGCGCTGTCCGGCGGCATCGTCTACGCGGGCGGCGGCACCTGGGTGCAGCGCGCGGCCGGCATCGAGGACGACGTCGACAACATGCTGGCCTACCTGCGCGCCGAGGTCGGCGACGCGGTGAGCGAGCAGACCCTGCGCCGATTCTGCGAAGGCTCGGCGGCCATGATCGACTGGATGACCGGGCACGGCGTCCCGTTCGATCCGTCGCTGTGCCCGTACAAGACCTCGTACCCCACCGACGACCACTACCTGTACTACTCCGGTAGCGAAAACTCCGGCGGCTTCCGGGAATTGGCGCGCCCGAGCCAGCGCGGTCATCGCGCGCACGGCCGCGGCGTCTCCGGGAAGAAGATCTTCCAGCCGCTGGCGGCATCGGCGGCAAAGCGCGGTGTCAAGGCGCAAACCGCCACCCGCGCAACGGGACTCATCGTCGAGAACGGACGCGTGGTCGGCGTGCACGCCACCACCCTGGCCGACGCGCCCGCCAAGGTGCTGCGCCGGTTCACGCTGCTGTCCAAGATCTCCGCGAAACCCGGTGTGTACCACCCGGGTCTGCGCAAGGCCGTGCAGGCGCAGCTGGATCGCCTCGAACGCCGCTACGGCCGGCCGATCAGCATCCAGGCCCGCTCCGGGGTCGTCGTGACCACCGGCGGCTTCATCGCCAACGGCGCCATGGTGAACAAGCACGCCCCCGCCTACCCGTGGGCCGAGGGCCTGCCGCTGGGCACCGCCGGTGACGACGGCAGCGGCATCACCATGGCCCAGGAGATCGGCGCGGCCGTCGGCAAGATGGACGCCATGTCGACGTGGCGGTTCATCGCACCCCCGAGCGCCTTCTTCGGTTCCATCGCGGTGGATGCCAACGGCCAGCGCATGATCGACGAATCGCGGTACGGCGCGGCGCTGGGCGCGGCCATCGCCACCAGCCCGGGCAATCGCGCGTGGCTGCTGCTGGACGCCGAACTCGAGGCCGAGGCGCGCCGCCAGATCGGCCCGCAGTCGGTGTGGTTCCAGCGCATGCAGGCCGAACGGCTGCTGCGCGTGGGCCGGGTCACCGGCAACACGATCGAAGAGGTCGCCGCGCGCGCGGGCATCGAACCGGCCGCGTTGCGCAAGACCGTGGACGCGCACAACCGGGCGATCGCCGGGAACCTGCCCGACCCGATGGGCAAGCCCGCCGACATCCGTCGTTCGCTGCTCGCGGGACCCTTTGCGCTGCTGGACATCTCGTTCAAGGCGCGGCTGAGCTACCCGATGCCCATGCTCACCCTGGGCGGGCTGCTTGTCGACGAGGACACCGGGGCGGTGCGCACCGAGGACGGCGGCACCATTCCCGGTCTCTTCGCGGCCGGGCGCGCGGCCGTTGGCGTCTGCTCGAACTCGTACGTCAGCGGGCTCTCGATCGCCGACTGCGTGTTCTCCGGACGCCGAGCGGGCGCGCACGCCGTCGAGCCGGTGGCTCAGCTGAGCTGACGCGACCCATGGTTCGGGGTCAGCCCGGCTGACTCTCGCTGCGGATCACACCGAAGCGGGCGCCGAAGGGGTCGGACAGTTTCGCGAAGCGTCCGGCCCCGGCCATGGTCACCGCCGGTGAGCGCACCGCGCCACCGAGTTCGAGGGCCTTGGCCACCACCGCGTCCACGTCCTCGACCTCGAAGTACGCCAGCCAGTACGGCCCGGTCGCGGCTTCCACCGGATCGCTGTCCAGGGGCACGATGCCCGCGAACATCCCGTCGGGACCCTGGTCGGCCGGGTTGACGGTGGTGTATTCGCCCGCGCCCTCGGGCATCTCGACGGCGGTGAAGTCGTGGCCGAAGACCGCGTTGTAGAACGGCTGCGCGCCCGCGGTGTCGCCGGTGTACAGCTCGAGCCAGCTCAGCGAGCCGGGTGTGGTGACCGCTTCGAGCCCGCCCATGTCCCCCGGCTGCCAGGATGCGAAGGCGACGCCGGCGGGATCGGCGTACACCGCCATGCGGCCCAGGCTGCCCACGTCCATGGGCTGGGCGAGCACGCTGCCGCCGTTCGCGGCGACGGCCTTGGCGGTGGTGTCGGTGTCGGGCGACTGGAAGTAGACGGTCCAGCCGGGTTCGCCCTGATCCGCGGTGACCTGCATCGCGCCGCCGATCGACTTGCCGTCCACCAGGAACTGGCTGTAGCCGCCGAACTCCGCGCCGCCGGGCGCGAACGTCCAGCCCAGCAGGCCGGTGTAGAACGCGGCGGCGGCCTCGATGTCCGGGGTGGACACGTCGATCCAGTTCGGGGAGCCGGTGACGAAACGGGTGGTGAGCATGGGAACTCCTTCGTGGTTCCGGTGTGGTCCGGGTCCGAGTCTGCTCCCGATGCCCGCGCCCGGCAGCCGATTCGACGGTGGCGGCGGCGATTCACATCCGCTGCTTCACCGGCGTTCACCCGGGGTGCCCGGTGGTACGGGAAGTCCGGAGTCGATGGACCAATCCGGGATGTGGGCCACGATGCCGAGGACCTCCGCCAGATTGTCGGCGGTGTCGATGAGCTGGCGCTCGGTGTGCTCGCTGGTCAGGAAGAAGCGCAGGCGCTCGGTCCCCGCGGGCACCACCGGCGCGAGAATGGCCCCGGCGTTGTATCCGCGCTGGAGCATGGCGGTGGCCGCGTAGCCGGCCCGCACCTCCCCGGGGACGATCACGGGCACGATCGGCGTTGCCTGGGAATCGGCGAGATCCATACCGCGCTCCCGCAGCGCGCCGCTGAACAGGCGCGCGTTGGACCACAGCCGTTCCAGGCGATCCGGTTCCCGTGCCATGACGTCGAATCCGGCCAGCACCGCGGCCACGTTGGCGGGTGAGGGCCCGGCCGTGTACAGCGCCATCCCCGGCGCGGCGTACTTGATGGCGCGCACCAGATCCCGATCACCGGCGATGAATCCCCCGGTGCTGCCCATCGCCTTGGACAGGCTGCCCGCCCAGATGTCGACGAGATCGCCCGGGAGGTCGAAGTGTTCGCGGCTGCCGAGCCCGTGCGGGCCGAGCACGCCCAGCGCGTGCGCCTCGTCCACCAGCACCGCGCAGTCGTACCGCCGTGCCACCGCGGCCATCTCGGCGATCGGCCCGAGATCACCGTCCATGCTGTAGTGCCCCTCGATGATCACCAGCGCCCGATCGAAGCGGTGGCGCGCGGACCGCAGCAGCGATTCCAGTGCGGCCGGATCGTTGTGCCGGAAGGTGACCCGGCGGCAGCCCGCCCACTGCGTGCCCGCGACCAGACTGGCGTGCGCCAGCGAATCACACACCGCCACATCGCCTTCGCCGAGCAGGAACCCGATGACGGCGGCATTGGTGAGGAAACCGCTCGAGGTGACCAGCGCCGCCCCGGCCCCGTAGATGTCGGCCAGGTACTCCTCGAGTTCGGCGTAGAGCGGAATCTCCCCGGTCACGATGCGGGTCGCCGAGGCCGAGGTGCCGTACCGTTCGGCTGCGGCGTTGGCGGCCGCGACGACCCGGGGATGCTGGGCCAGCTCCAGATAGTTGTAGGAGCTGAAGTTGACCAGTTCCCTTCCGCCGGAGCGGATCAGCGCGCCGTTGGGGCCGTCCGGCGACAGGAACAGCGGGTGCGGCAGCCCGGTCACGTCGACCAGTTCCTGGATGGCGGCCTGTTTGCGCAGGGCCGCCACCACGTCGGGGTGGTCGGCGAACTGCCTGCCCGGCCCGCGGGGCGGCCGGGTTCGCGGGAGATTCTGTTGCGGCCGTGCGATTCCCGCGCCCGACGGGCTCGCGTCGCGAGTGCCCGCGAGCAGTCGCCGCGCGATGTCGCGGTCGTCGGCGCTCATGCCCGCGCCTCCTGTGCCGCCGCGTCGACGCCGACCTGTGCCGCCGCGTCCGAGCCGACGATGACGCCGGCGATCCGCGCTCCCGCCCGGGCCAGGCTGAACGAGCGCCCCAGCTGCATGCTGTTCAACTCGATCCCGAGTGTCTTGGTCACCAGCGCACCGAATTCCACCGCCATCAGTGAATCGAGGCCGAGTTCGGGCAGCGGCACATCCAGGTCGATGGAGTCGGCCGCCACGCCCATCACCTCCGCGAGCTGTTCGGCGAGCACGTAGCCGACGACCGAGGCGCGCTGGGCCTCGTCGAGCGCGCCGATCTGCGCGCGCAGCTTCGCCGCGGCCGAGTTGTCCTGCGAGGCGGCCGCGATGAGATCGGCCACCCGGGCGGTGTAGGCGGCCTGCGGGGCCGCGAGCACGACCTTGCCCCATTCGACGGGAATGATGGCGGCCTGGCGCACGCCCAATCGCAGTGCCTCCCCGAGGTATCGGGTGCCCTCGTCCATGTCGATGGTGTCGAACCCGGTGATCCGCAGGTACCGCTGCACCGTCTCGTCCGCGTCCACCATCCCGCCGCCGGACATCGCGCCCCACCCCACGCACAGCACGCGTTCCCCGCGCCGGTACAGCAGTTCGGTGAACGCCTGGAGCGCGAGATTGGCCGCGGTGTAGGAGAACTGGCCGATGCCGCCCATGATCGCGCTGCCGGAGGAGAAGAGCACGAACAGGTCGAGCCGCACCCCGGCGGCGTCCAGGGCGGCGTAGATCGTGCGCGCGCCATCGAGTTTGGGCCGGAACACCGCGGTGAGACTGGCCCGGTCCATGGTGGTGATGCGCTGATCGTCCAGGATCCCGGCGGCGTGGAAGACCCCGCGCAACGGCAGGTCGGCCGTGTGCGCACGGCGCACCACCGCCGCCACGGCCACCGCGTCGGTGATGTCCGCGCGTTCCTCGACGACCTCGATGCCCTGCGCCGCCCAGTCCGCCAGTTGTGCACGGGCCATCTCGGTCCGCGCACCGCCGCGCCCGACCAGGACCAGGTGCCGCGCGCCCCGCCCGATCAGCCAGCGACCCGTGGCCAGGCCGAACGCGCCGAAGCCGCCGGTGATCAGGTAGCGGCCATCCGCGACGATCGGCACATCGGCGTGCGCCGGTCGCACCGGCGGCGCCTCGGTGCCCAGATGCAGTGCGATGCGGCCGATTCGGGTGGACCGCAGCGCCTGTTCGAACGCGCCGGCCACCTCGCCGGTGGCGAAGGACTCGTACGGCAGCGGCCGGTACTCGCCCGTGCCCATCTTCTCGTTGACGGCCTTGACCCGGCCCATGACCTCGGCCCGGCGCACCTTCAGCATGCGATCGAGGTCGAACGAGTAGTAGGCGACGTTCTTGTCGAAGTTCCGCATGTCGAGCACGCCGCCCGCGTAGATGTCGGCCTTGCCGATCTCCACGATGCGGCCGAATTCCGCGACTGCCCGGAAGTTCTGGTGAATGATCTCCCCCGGCGCGGTGCTGAGCACGATGTCCGCGCCGCGCCCGCCGGTCAGCGCCAGCACGTCGTCCACGAAATTGAGCGATCGCGAATCCAGCACCTCGTCCGCGCCCTGTGCCAGGACATAGGCGCGGCGTTCATCGGTGCTCGCGGTGCCGATCACGATGGCGCCGTGCAGTTTCGCCACCTGCACCGCCAGGCTCCCGACGCCACCGGCCGCGCCGTGCACCAGCACGGTCTCCCCCGGCCGCACCCGGGCCAGGTCCAGTAGCGCGTATTCGGCGGTGACCATGGACACGGTCGAGGTGCACAGTTCGGGTCGAATGGTGGCGGCGGTGGTGCCGACCAGCTCGGCGTCGGTGACGTGGTAGCGCTCCATCATGCCCGGCGAGGCGAGCCCGACCCGGTCGCCGACCCGGAACCGCTGCTCGCCCGGTCCGACCCGCACGACCGTGCCCGCGCCCTCCATACCCGGAGTGGTGCCGAAAGCCGTTGCGGCCAATTCGTTCTCACCGAGCACGCCGAGGATCTTGAGCGGATCCTTGAAGCCGAGCCCGATGGCCTCCATGCGCACTTCGATCTCCCCCGCGCCCGGTTCGCGCCGTGCGGCGCGCCGCCACCCGAGCTGGGAGAGCAAGCGGGACTTGGGGATGTCGAGGGCGAAATTGGCCTCGGGGTCGGTCAGCGGCTCGGGCTGGTCCAGCGCCGCCAGTCGATCGGGCAGCGCCCGCGTGACGACGGTGGACCAGCGCAGACCGGCGCGCAGGAACACCTCTTCGCTGCCATCGCCCGAAAAAGCGCCCGGCACACCGAGTTCGGCCGCCAGTTCGGCCTCGGTGGTCTCCGGGTCGATGTCGATGAGCCGCCACTGCAGCGCGGGCTGCTCGTTGAGCAGGACGCGGCGCGCGCCCGCCAGACCGGCGTGCCCGGGATCGGGCTCGGCCGGATCCTCCGGATGCGCGAAGGCGCGCTCGGTGATCAGCGTGGCGTGCAGCGAGCCGTCGCCGGTGAGCGGCAGGGGTTCCGGATGGACGCTGTCGGAGAAGGCGTCGATGACCAGCGCCATGCGGCTCAGTCGCCACAGGGCGTCCACGTCGTCGCCCGTGCCCGCCACGAAGCACAGGTGGACGCGCTCCACGCCCGGGGTGCCGTGCGCCTCGTGCAGGGCTTCGAGCAGGGTCCGCTCGAATTCCGCTGTCGCGGTGTCGATGACGAAACTTCCGGTGACCGAGCGGATGATCTGCTCGATGCGCCCGGTGGTGACCGCGCCGAGCGGAATCAGGATCGTGCGGGAATGCTCGGCCCGGGCGAGCGCGGCCCGGTCGAGGGGATCGCGCAGGGTCCAGCGCTCCTCGTAGTACAGCCCTTCCAGTCGTCGTAGCACGCCGCCGCCGAACGGAACGGCCTGGAAGCGCGCACCCGCGATCTCCAGCACCGGATTGTGGTCCCGGTCCAGGAGCAGGACATCGGCGTGCAGCGGGCCGGTGAGCCGGGCCACGACGATCACCTCGGCCGGGATGGGCGCGTAGGACCGCACCGTGTCCGCACCGATCGGGATGACCGCGCCGTCCCGGGCCGGTGTGCCGGTGTCACCGAGCGAGACGACCTGCCAGGCGGCGTCGAGCACACAGGGGTGCGCGAGATGACCCGAGCCCGCGGCGCGGCCACCGTCGATATGCGCGACGACGGTCTCCCCGTCCGCCCAGGCGCGGCGCACCAGCCGGAAGGCCGGCCCGTGCTCGACCCCGGTGGCGGACAGCCCGGCGTAGAGGGTCGCCGGATCGATCACCGTCATGGACTCGGTCGCGGGGACGTCGGGCTTGCCGGGATCGAACGCGCCCTCCACGAGCCGCCCGGTGGCGTGCACGGTCCAGGCCGATCCGGTGGCGGTGCGCGAGCGAATGGTGAAGCGCCGGGTGCCCTCGGCCACGGTCAGTTCCATGACCGGCACGTCACCGGCCTCGATGACCAGCGGCGCGATGAAGCGCACCTGTTCGACCGCCGGTACGCCCCGGTCGAATTCGAGGGCGGCGGCGCTGAGCGCGGCGTCGAGGTAGGCCGCGCCCGGCAGGATGCGGGCGCCGTCCACCACGTGATCGTCGAGCCAGGGCAGCACCCCCGCGGCGATGTCGAGGGTCCAGCGCCGCGGCGTCTCCAGGTCCGGGTCACCGAGCATGGTGTGCACGCCCGGTGTGCCGTTGCGGTGCTGTGCCCCGGCGGGCAGGTCAGCGCGTAAGCGGCTGCGCTGCCAGGGGTATCGCGGCAGCGGCAGATGCGCGGCCGGATGGGTACCGACGAGCGCGCCGATGTCCAGCGCGCCCGTCGTGTAGAGAGCCGCGACGAGCTGCCCCATGCTCAGCTCGTCGGGCTGCTTGCGATGCAGGGTGGCGACGGTCGCGCCCTTGTCCCCCGCAATCAGGAGGATTTCGCGAATGTTGGCCCCCAGCACGGGGTGCGGGCCCACCTCCACGAATACCCGGTGGCCTGCGGTCGTCAGGGCGCGGGTGGCGTCCGCGAAGCGCACGGCCGCACGAACATTGGCGCACCAGTAGTCGGCGTCCCAGCGTTCGTCCGCGACGCGCGCGCCGGTCACGGTGGAGTACAGCGGAATCGACGGCGGCCGGGGGTTCAGCTCGGTCAGGGCGGCGCGCAGCTCGTCCAGGATCGGATCCATCAGGGCGCTGTGGTACGGCACTTCGACGTGCAGCTTCTTCGCGAAAATGCCCTGCTCGGTGAGGCGTTCAGCGATCGCGTCCAGGCGGTCGTGCGCACCGGACAGTGTGCAGGCGGTGGGGCTGTTGATCGCGGCGATGTCGACGCCCGCGCCACCGTCCAGCAGCGGGGCGGCCTGCTCGGCCGAGAGTCCGACCGCGAGCATGCCGCCGGTGCCGGCGGTGCGGGCCTGCAACCGGGCGCGATGGTAGGCGACCGTGACGGCTTCGTGCAGCGTGAGCACGCCGGTGACGTAGGCGGCGGACACCTCGCCGACGCTGTGCCCGACCACCGCGGCGGGCGTGATGCCCAGGGCCGCCAGGGTTTCGGCGAGCGCGACCTGGACGAGGAAGTTCGCGGGCTGCGCCACCTCGGTGGCGGTGACCCGCGACTCCGCCTCGGGCCGGGCCAGTTCCGCCAGGATGGACCAGCCGGACACGGCGATGAACGCGGCGTCCACCCGCTGGGCGGCGGCCGCGAAGAGCGTGTCGGTGGCGAGCAGTTCCCGGCCCATGCCGAACCACTGCGGCCCCATACCGGTGAACACGAACACCGGCGCTCCGCCGCCGACCGTGCGGGCGGCGTCCCGGCCCGCGCCGTCGGCGAAATCCCTTAGCTGCGTGGCCAATTCGGCGGCCGAGGCGAAAGGCACGCCGATCCGGAACGGGTGGTGGTTGCGGCGGGTCCACGCACCGGCGGCGAGATCGTCCACCGCCACCCCGGATTCGAGCAGGCCGGCGTACGCGCCCGCCAGCTCGCGCACCGCCCGTTCGCTCCGTGCCGACACCGGCAGCACCCCATGATGCGGGACCGCGGCGCCACCGCCCGTCCCGGCGTAGCCCTGCAGAATCGCGTGCGCGTTGGTCCCGCCGTAGCCGAACCCGTTGACCGCCACCGTCATCGGCCCGGCGCCGGGATCCAGCGCCCGCGCCTCGGACTGGATCCGCAACCGCAGCTCGTCCAGCTCCAGATCGGGATTCGGCTCGGTATCCAGCCACCCCTGCGGCGGCAGGACGCGATGGTGCACGGCCAGCGCGGACTTGATCACCCCGGCGATCCCCGCGGCCGCCTCGGTATGGCCGAGGGTGGACTTGAGCGACCCGACCCCCAGCGCCTCGCCGCGGCCCTCGACCGCGCCGTACGCCCGGCCGATCGCCCGGAGCTCCAGCGGATCTCCCACCGGGGTCCCGGTGCCGTGCGCTTCGACGTAATCGACCCGGTGCGGTTCGATCCCCGCGCGGCGGCAGACCGTGCGCGCCAGGTCCTCCTGGGCGTCGGCGTTGGGCACGGTGATCGCGGTGGTGCGCCCGTCCTGGTTCGATCCGGTGGCCTTGACCACCGCGTACACCCGGTCGCCGTCGCGTTCGGCGTCCGCGAGCCGCTTGAGCACGACCACGCCCGCGCCCTCGCCGCGGCCGTAGCCGTCGGCCGAAGCGCCGAAGGACTTGCTGCGCCCGTCTTTGGCGAGGAAGCCGCCCTTGCACATGGAGATGAAGGTGCCCGGTTGCAGCATGAGGTTCACCCCGCCCGCCAGGGCCGTCTCGCAGTCGCCGTTCTCCAGCGCGGTGCAGGCCAGGTGCAGGGCCACCAGCGAGGAGGAACAGGCGGTATCGACGGTGATGCTCGGTCCGCCGAGATTGAGCGCGTAGGAGATTCGGTTGGAGAGCATGGTGTACGAGGTGCCCGCCGAGGAATGCATGTCGATGTGCGCCACGGCCTCGCCGGTGAATCCGACGGCGAGCTGATCGAGGGTGAACGCCCCCATGTACACCCCGACCGGCGCGCCCGCGCTGCGGCCCGCGGCCCCGGCGTCGTCCAGGGCTTCCCAGGCGACCTCGAGGATCAGCCGCTGCTGCGGGTCCATGGCGGTGGCCTCGCGCGGGGAGATGCCGAAGAAGTCGGGGTCGAAGGCCCAGGGGTCGCCGGTCAGGAAGGCCGCGCGGTTGGTGTACATGCGGCCCGGGGCCCGCTGGTCCGGGTCGTAGAAGCGCCGGTGGTCCCAGCGGTCGGCCGGGATCTCGGTGACGGCGTCCCGTTGTCCGATGACGAAGTCCCAGAACGATTCCGGCGAGTCGATGCCGCCCGCGTATCTGCACCCGATGCCGACGATCGCGATATCCGACAAGGCAGCCCGCTCCTCACAGTGTGTAGCCTCTCGCTCGGATCCGCTCCGAGCCGTTGGTGAAAGTGACACCCGCACAGGGTGTTTCAAACTCGGTCGGACTTCAGACTCGATGGCAGCCACATCATGACGTTGATCTGCGGCCCCGAACGCCCGAGCCGGATCCGGCCCAGCCGCTGCCCGCCGAACAGCTCGTAGTAGCCGACGTTGCCGTCCTTGCACAGGCACAGCGCGGGCACGGCCGCTTTCTCGATCTCGGTGATGGCGAACTGCAACAGCGCCGAGCCGACCCCCGACTGCTGCCGGTGCGGGTCCACGCCCAGGGTGACGCCGAAACAGTGCGGCAGCCCGGTCGCGATCTTGCCGATGGCGGAGTCCACGGCGAGCACCCGCGGCCCGCCGGCCCCCATGGCCCAGGTGAATTCCGGAATCGAGGCGAGATAGCGCAGCGGCCCGAATCGGTAGCCCGGCGGCTTCCACAGCATGCCCCCGGCCACCACGCCGTCCACGGTGGCCACGTGCGCACCGCCCAGCGGCAGGTACTGGTGCCGGATCATGGCGCGGGTCAGCCGGGGCTGGGCTCGTGCGCGTTTGGCGGGATCGGGGAACATGTATTCCCCGAAGGGATCGTCCTCGCTGAAGGCGCGGTCCAGGGCGGCGGTCATGGCGGCGATGTCGCTCTTGACGGCCGGGCGGATCTCTATGTCCTGCAGTGTTTTCGGCATGGATCGACTTTCGATGCTGCGGAAGTGTGTGGCCCGAGGGGGCGCGGCGGCCGAGCCGCGGTGATCGGCTGTCGCGCTGTGCTGTTCGCCGGTCTCCTCAGTCCCCGGGCGCGGCGTCCCGGGCGACGGGCCGCATCATGAGCGGATGCTCCGGCGCGCCGACGAAGGACATCTGCCGGCGCACGGGCCCCGACACCGCGAGCTCGAGCCGGAAGCGCTGCGCGATAATCGCGAGGGTCAGCACCGCCTCCATGGTGGCGAATCCCTGTGCGATGCAGACTCTTTTACCCGCGCTGAAGGCGAGTGAGGCGTGCCGGTGGTCCGGGGTCATGTTCTCGGGCAGATACCGGGTCGGGTCGAACTTCTCGGCGTCCTCCCACACCCGGCCGTTGTAGTGCACCCCGTGCAGGCTCACCACGACGGTGGTGCCCGCGGTGACCCGATACCCCGCGAGCACGTCGTCCTGCTTGGCGACCCGGGTGAGCCCGATGATCGGCGGGTAGATTCGCATGGCCTCCATGAAGATCGCCCTGCACCACACGAGCTTGTCGATGTCGGCAGCGGTGGGCAGTCGCCCCGCCAGGACTTCGTCCAATTCGTCGTGCAACCGCTCCCGCGCCCAGGGGTTCTCCGCGAGCAGGTCCCACACCCACGTCAGGGCGGTAGCGCTGGTCTCCATGCCCGCGCCGATGAAGGTCATGAGCTCGTCGCGGATCTCGGTGTCGCTGTACCGGTGCCCGGTCTCGGCGTCGGTGGCGGCCATGAGCAGCCCGAGCAGGTTGTCCTTCCCGGCGATCCGCCCGCTGCGATGGTCGGCGATGAGCTCGTCCACCGCCCCCTCGATCCCCCGCAATTCGAACATGAGATGCGGCGCGGACACCCAGGTCAACGCCCGCATGGCCCGGATCGGCAGCCGCGACCCGATCCGCTTGTCCGGGTCCTTCTCGGTGTGCTTGACCACCCACGTCGACAACTTGCGCAACGGCCGGCTCAACCCCGACGCGAACCCGACCCCGTAGAACTTGAGCAGGTTACTGAGATTGATCTTGTGGATGGGCCCCGACAGGTCGGTCCCGAACATGGTGCGCGCCACGATATCCAGCATGAGCCGGTTCATCTCGCCCCCGATGTCGACGGCGCTCCCCGCCCGCGCCGCCTCCCCGATCCGCCCCGCGGTATCCAGCACCGCCGCGGTCATGGGCTCGGCGAACCCGTCGATGGCACTGCGCGAAAAGATAGGCCGCACGAGCCGCTGGTTCCGCAGATACCGCTGCTCGTCCATGTCGGTGACCAGCCCCTGCCCGAAGGTCACCGCCATCATGTCGTACTCCGCGCTCTTGGCGTAGTTGTCCTGGTTACTCACCAAAACCCGCCGCGCAAGCTCCGGACTCCGCACGATCACATACTTCAAAAATGGCAACCGAGCCACCATGACGTCGTCCGCCCCCGGCAACTCCGCCGCCAGGTAATGCACAAGGGTCCGGTCCCGCCACCGGGCCCCCATCCCGAACGCCATCCGCCAGGACTGCCCCCAAGAAATCCGCGTGGAATGCCACCGCATAGGAGCAGGCACCCACCGCGAAGGATACAACTCAGTGCCCCCCAGGCGATTTGCCGCCATGACCACCCTCCACATCCCGAATCATCCTGGCCCGGTACAGGTTAGCCAGGGATGCTACCGCATAGTAGCGAGAGGTGCATGTTTCGAGAATGACACCCGAGGTTGCTCGGCGGTAAGTGGAAAAACGGGCTCTGATCAGCAGGTTGTCCCCAAAAGTGGGGTCTGGCACGCACTCGGAACCCATGCCCGCAAAGGATCCACATCATCGAGCCCACGCCCCACAGACTCACCCGCGCCCCAAACCCGCTGTACAACAACCATTTCGATCCCCTACACAACGCAATCCCCGCTCCAAACCCCTCCCAAACGGCCCCCAAAAACTCACCCACCTCTCCACCGCCACCCCGGAAAGCTGGAAGTTCGCACCACTCGAAACCCGCCCCCTCCTCCCGCCCAACTCGCCCCACTACCCGACGCCACCCCGCCCAGCTTCCGTCCGATAGGTCCTCGACGGCGAAGCCGTACGAGCCCCCTCCGAACTCCCCCACGGCCCCGCCCGTTTTGTACCAACCCCACTCACCCCCACAAGGGGACGAACACGCCCGCAACCAGCCGATTTGGAGGAAGTGGGGGGTCCTGATGTACTCTCATCAAGCACAAAGCGCAGCGGAGTGCAACGGGCTGTGGCGCAGCTTGGTAGCGCACTTGACTGGGGGTCAAGTGGTCGCAGGTTCAAATCCTGTCAGCCCGACAGTAGAAAACCCCTCCCGACCTCGGTCGGGAGGGGTTTTCTTAGTTGACTGTCCGAAGATTTGGGGCCAACCTGGGTCCGACGGGGATGCCCTGTCCTCCACGGGCACGTGATTCCGGCAATTCGGGACCACTGGCGGGCATCGTCAAGTACCGAGCCAACAGATCGCCGCCATCCCGCAGCGCCTGATATCGGGCTGCAGATAGCGCCGGGTAAACCGAGGGCTGGCATGCTCTGCCTGCACGATAACTCGCTCGTGCTATTCACTTATCCACATCGTCGGAGTAGCACAGGTATGCCTCAATGTCGCGGGCTTCGTCTGGCGCGTTGACCTTCGTCGATCGAGCGATCCGCGCGTTGCAGCGCAGCAGCGATGCGGCCGAGTTGACGTTGACCACAGCCGACTCCGGTTGAGCGGCAGCACAATCCCAGCACAGCGTATCGTCAGTACCCGACGGTGTAGCGGAAGGATACGTGGGTGGGGAACTCACTCGAGCGGGGTCACGTTTTCGCAGGATACAAGATCGAGTACCTGCTGGGCGCGGGCGGAATGGGTGAGGTGTACCTGGCGCAGGATCGTGATCTCCCTCGCATGATTGCGTTGAAGGTGTTGCCTCCGTTGGCGAGTATCGACCCTGATCTGCGCAAACGATTCGAGCGAGAGACGCATGCGGTGGCTGCGCTAGTCCATCCGAATATCGTCGCCATTCATGCTGGCGGAGAAGAGCGGGGCCGTCCTTGGATATCAATGGCATACATCGATGGAAGTGACGCAGACATCGAGCTGAGGAGCGGACCACTCGCACTTGACCGATCCGTATCGATCATAACCGATGTCGCAGAAGCGTTGGACTACGCGCATGATCACGGAATTCTACATCGAGATGTTAAGCCAGCCAACATACTTCTTACCAAAGGGCGGCGAGAGCATGCGATTCTCACCGACTTCGGCATCGCAAAGAGCACAAACGAAACTAGTCAACTCACGAGCACTTCCAACATGATTGCCTCATTCCGGTATGCTGCGCCGGAGAGGTTCTCCGACAAGATGACTGTCGACCGTCGAGCTGACGGATATTCGCTCGGTTGTACCCTCTATCAGCTTTTGACAGGTGTGCTTCCGTACACTGGCGACATGATGCAGCTCGTTGCGGCACATACAGGTTCGCCGATTCCGAGGCCGAGTTCACAAAATCCCTCTGTTCCAACCGCATTCGACGGGGTCATCGATCGAGCCCTGGCCAAGGACCCTAGAAATCGGTTCAACTCATGCTCCCAACTCGCTGCGGCAGCGTTACGTGCACTTGAATCCGTGCCGCGTACACCCTATCCGGCTCACGAAATCGAGATGGCCTGGTCGGATATTCGGGCAAAGGTAAGGGAATACGGAGCATCAGTCCATGCGATGATGTCTGGAGCACGACTGATTAGAATCGATGGCGAGACCATCGTCCTTGGTCATCAGCACGCAATGTTGGCAGAACGATTGATTCAACCACATAACCGAGATGCGCTGCTCGCCGCGTTTCGATCTGTGCTCGGTTCGGACGTCTACGATATAGAATGGGAAGTCGGAGCAGCGAAGCCCCTTTCGTCCACTGCCCATTCTCCGGCAGCGGCGGCAACTTCGCCGCATCGTGCCCGGAAAGCGAACAGTTGACCGCCGCACAGCTATCGGCCGCGTCCGGGTGATGAGGCGTAAGTCGTGAATAGGGTGGTAGTTTGTGCGCAACTGGTGGCAGGTAGCGCACAAGCGGTGCGCGGCACAGGAACACGTCACCCACCGCTGGCTACCAGGGTAGATCGTCGGCGTCCCGCTTCGCCGCCTTCGAATTCTTCACACGTAAGTCCGGGGCGACTGAAGCGCCCCAGATCTCGCAAACATCGACAGAATCGTTCTGGAAGGCTGGCAGTTCCTCGGCCTGTGCGCCAGTGACCACGGAGCCTTCCTTAGGTTCCGGAGGTTACGACGGCTCATAGCGGCAAGCCCGGCACGGAATGCTACGCCTCTGGGTCACGCGGTTCGGTTGTTCTGCCGCCTCTACCTCGAAGGAACAGGGTGCCAGCCTGACCATGGCCGTGGGCCGAATTTTCCTTGCAGGCAGGCGATTCGGTGATCGGCCTGTTCGCGGTCCGCGGGAATGTTCGCGGCGGACTGTGCGGCCATGGTCGTCATGCGGAACTCGCGCAGGTCGCGAAGGAGCTCGTAGCCCTCCCATTCGGTCACGTCGGATCCATAGACCTCGCAGAACGATTGGTACGCCTGGGCGCTGATCTGGCCGAGCGTCTTGAACTTGATCGCGGTGTGCACGGTGTCCCATTCGGGTGGGCCGACAGACGTGCGCTCGAGGTCGAGCATGACGATGGTTCCGTCGTCGGTCGCCACAACATTCCCGGACCAGGCATCCCCGTGGACGACACATCGGGGTAAGCCGGAGGGGCGCTCGTCCCACCGCTTTCGGAGTTCGGCCAAGTGATCGCGCATCCAATCTCGGTCTGTGCTCGATACGGTGATCGCTCCGTCTATTCGCTGGTCCAGCCGGACAAAGGGGTCCAGTTCGCCCAGCTCGATACCGACGGGCAGGGAAAGCGCATGGAGTTGCCGTAACGCACCGGCGATCTGCGCCGGAGTGCCTGGACGGTGCGGAGGTAGTTCCTTCCAGAATGTCACAGCATGCTGTTCGACCACTACGGGCTGGTCGAGGCCGGGCACTGTTCGCACCGCTGAGATTCCCTCGGCCTCCAACCATTCAGCAACCGCGACTTCGCGACGAGCAGCAGATTCTTGCCCAGATCGCGCGATCCGAGCCACGATCGCACCATCGAGACGGTAGAGAATGTTCTCGCTGCGGTTGAGAACAGTGGCGTTCGCACAGTCCACGCCGGCAACGGCGCATGCTCTGCGAAGAACAGAGTCAGCAGGGTCCATGCTCATGACGTCGGCAGCAATTCGTCGATGCGCTCGTTCAATTCCGCAACCTGGGGCTGCTCGGCATGAACTCTCGCAAAGCGGCGCAGCTCTCGCAAGTCGTCGGCTGCGCGGCGAGAGCGCAGGTGCCCGGCATCCACGAGAGCGTGTCGGCCGATGGACGAGGCCTCGGCCGGGTCGCCTGTCGCCATGACGAGGGAGGCAAGTTTGGTCGCCGAGATCGCGCGGGAGCGTAGGTAGGCGTCGCTGTGGCCTTGGACGGCAGCGGTGAGGCGGTGTCCTGCCTCAACGATGAATTCGCCATTGATCGCGAGGTCGAAGAGCGCGTGCCCGGTGTCCCCTGAGTGCTGGGCGAGGTCGTAGTAAGCCATCCACGGAGGATCATTGCTGGGCTCCGAGTGCGCGAACTCCTCGTCGGCTCTCCCGATCGCGGTGAGTGTCTCCTGCACTCTGCCCTGTTTTGCCAACGCGCGGGCGTGCGTGGTGTGCAACATCGCGCGTTCGGTGGGGGTGAGGCGATCGGCCCGGACGAACGCCTGTTCCACCGAAGTCAACCCGTCATCGATCCTGTTCCGCCAGATCGACTGTCGAGCAGCGGACGAGTGGACCTTCGCCCGCAGGTGCCAGTCCTGTCCCGCTTCGGCGCACCAGAGTGCTAGTTCGAACATCGTTTCCGCGTCCTGGTGTTCGTACCGATCGAAAGCCATGAAACCGGCACTATGGCTGAGGAACCCGACCGCCGAATGCAGTGCGCTCTTGTGCTGTGGAGAGCAGCTGGCGTCCAGCAGGCTTGCCGCGTACCGGACTTGAGCGGCAACGGCTTCTCGAACGAGCCCGCGACCTGCCGCGTTGTCCCAGGAGCTGAATGCCTTTGCGGCATCGCGAATCTCCTCGATCTGGTCGAGGCCGACTGCCGCGGGAGTTGGCGTCGGACGTATCGCCGCGATCAGATCCATGAGCGTTCCCGGGGTGACCGCGCCTACCGCGGCGACCATTCCGAAGTCCCGGCGCCTCACGTCGTAGTTGTCCTGCCCGAAGTCCGCGAGCGGAGCCGCTGCCGGTTCGCTCGTCGCTGTCTCAAGTGGCCGTGTACTGCTGAGTCCAGCATGCCCGCTATCACGAGTCGTCATGCATTCGATCTCGATGCGAAACCGCTCGAGCACAGTCGGATCCACGCGCGCCAGCAACGTGTCGAGCGCCTCGGCCGACCGGCCGAGCACAGGCCGGTCGATGGTGGCTCGCTGCTCCCACTTCTGAATTGTTTCGATCTGAAAGCCCAGCTCGTCGGCCAGCTCCCGCTGGCTCATGCGCAGGCCGGCCTTTCGCAGTGCCTTGATCAGCGGCCCCGTCCACCTGCTGACGATCATCGTTGCCCCCTGAGATGTCCCGCAACGCCTCGTGGGAAAAGCGTACGACCTTTGTACGACCTTCGTAGCTGGGATCGAACCAGACCGTGAACCAGACTCGAATCACGTCCGGCGACGAGTTGAATCCGTGCCCACTCGTCGCCGGGCGGACCAACTGTCAGGAGGGAGTGGGAAATGAACTCGAGACCGACCGCGATCGGATACTTACTAAGCGATGTATCCGGCATTCAACAGGCGTGGGACGAGGCCCAGATACGCAGTCTCGCAGCTCGACTCGGCTACGACCTCGCGAAGATTGTCGCGTTTTCCAAACGAACCGGCAATCCGATCGGCCTGCTGAAGACTCAGGCTGCCCTAGACAATGCGGAAGCCGTGCTGACTCCGAGCCTGAGGCACTTCGAATCCGGTATGCCTCCAACCGAACTCGTCGAGCAGGTGGACCTCATCACCGTAGATCCGCATGACACCTACGCCAGGTGGGCGATCCCACCCGTCGGCTACGCAGGCGAATAGGACTCTCGCACCATGCTTCACCCCACGCCCGCACTGAGCGGCGCAGATGCCCGCATCCTTGCCGAAGTGGACCGCATGCGCGACGAACTGCGTCGTAATCTGCAGGGAAAACCCATGAAGTGGGCCGGTAGGTTCAGGAGGTTCCTCACCGCGGACGCCGTTTCGGCATCGAATTCCATCGAGGGTTTCAGGGTCTCGACCGTCGATGTGGAAGATCTGATCGCGGGCGAGCCGGACGTCGAGGTCTCCGATGAGAACAAAGCCGAGACGCTTGCTTACGTACAGATGATGACGTATCTGCAAACGCTGCATGATGTCGACGACTTCGCGTACAGCAAGGGTTTTCTCAACGCGTTGCATTGGATGTTGCAGGGGCACCGCCAAGGTGAGCGTCGCCCGGCAGGCCGGTGGCGACTCGGCCCGGTCTACGTCACCGACTCACGCGATCAGGGTACCGCGGCGTACACGGCCCCCGATGCCGAACTGGTGCCGACGTTGACGAGAGAACTAGTCGACTGGCTCAACACCGATGATGGAACGCATCCGCTGGTGCGCGCGGCTATGGCTCATCTGCACCTGGTGTCGATCCATCCTTGGGCCGACGGAAACGGGCGCATGTCGCGCTCATTGCAGACACTGATGATCGCGCGCGAAGGCATCCTCGCACCGGAATTCTCGTCGATCGAGGGATGGCTCGGCCGGCCCGGAAACACGTGGGAGTACTACCGGGTTCTGGGCCGTCGCGGCAATACCTATCGCCCCGATCAGGATGTGTCGGAGTGGATTAGGTTCAACCTGACCGCGTACCACCAGCAGACACAAACCGTCTATGCACGCTGGGTTCGGTCGGGGGCGGTGTGGGGGAAACTAGAGGAGTACATCGTGGGCATCGGGATGGACAATCGCGTAATCAGCGCACTGCATGATGTGGCGATGTCGGGCCGGGTCCGCAGAGGCCGATACGAGCAGGCCGAGGGGTTGAGCCACCAACAGGCGCAACGCGATCTTCGCGACCTGGTCGCACTGAAAGTGCTCGAACCGGGAGGCAAGACCCGTGCCCGCCTCTACACACCCGGCACGGCGTTCCCGGCATCGGCGCTCGATATCGCAAGAACTCCAAGGGCCATTGGCAATCCGTACGAGAAGTAGAGGCAACCGCTATTTCGCTGTCCTTCTGGAACAACCCGAAGATCACTGAACGTATCCACCGTCCAGCATCGGCGATGGCAGACTTTCCGCCATGGGCGACTCGACCGCGGCCGAACCGACCATCTCGTGTGGCGCACGCGTCCGATCCCAGCCCGAGGTACACCTGCGTGCCGGGCGGCTCGCGGCGCAGCTGAGGCAGCGGGGTGTGGGGAGGGGGCAGCGGGTTGGGGTCATGGCGCGGAACGACATCGAGTTTCTTGAAGTTTCGCTTGCCGTGGCTTCGTGTGGGGCGAACCCCGTGCCGATCAACACCCGGTGGCGGGCGGCGGAGGTCGCGCATGTGCTCTCCGACGCCGGGATCGAGCTGGTATTTGCCCATACCGAATTTGTTTCCACCATCGAGGGGGCGGCCGGTACAGCCGGAACACAGACCGGCATCGTCGAAATCCCCATGGCGGCTGAGCTTCTCGCCGCGGCCGAACTCGATCCCAATCTGCGCCACACCACCGGCAGGCACCCGGAACTCGAGGAGTGGATCGGGGACGGCGAACCGCTGGGGTGGATCGACGGTGCCATCGCCGACTCCATGGGGCTGATCTACACCTCCGGAACCACCGGGAGCCCGAAAGGCGTACTGCGTCAGCGCATGACGCCCGAGCAGCTGCTGGCCATCGCCGGCGCGACCGCCAACCGCATGGGATTGACGGCGGGTGGGCAGATGCTGGTCGCGGGACCGCTCTATCACACCAGCCCGAACGCCGTCGCCATGCTCGCGCTGCGGATGGGGACCAGCATCACCCTCATGCCGCGCTGGAACGCCGAGCGGTTCCTCGAACTGGTGCAGCGCAACCGCATCCAGCACGCCAAGATCGTTCCCACCATGCTCTCCCGGCTGCTGTCGCTGCCTGCGGAAGTTCGCGCCCGTTACGACATCGGCAGCCTGACCCACCTCATCCATTCCGCCGCGCCCTGCCCACCGGCGGTCAAGCGCGCCGCCATCGACTGGTTCGGCGACGCGCTGTGGGAGTTCTACGGCTGTAGCGAAACCGGAGCTGTCACCTGGATCAACGCCACCGAATGGCTCGAGCGCCCGGGGAGCGTGGGACGGCCACGGGACGGAGCGGCGGTCACCATCGCCGACGATAACGACAAAGCACTTCCGACCGGTGAGACCGGCCGCGTATTCGTCAAAGGCGCCGACTACTGGCCGAACTTCGCCTACCTCAACCGAATTCGCTCGGAACCCAGCCCGTTCCCCGGCATGATCCACGTCGGCGACCTCGGGTATCTCGACGACGACGGGTACCTCTACCTGACCGGCCGCGGCAGCGAGCTGATCAACATCGGCGGCGTCAACACCTACCCCGCCGAGATCGAGGCCGCGATCAGCACGCTCCCCCAGGTCGAGGACGTCGCCGTCTTCGGCATCCCGCACCCCGGCGACCTGGGCGAACAGGTCGCGGCCCACATCGTGACTCGCCCCGGCACCACCCTTACCGAGCAGGCCGTACGTTCCGAACTCACCGGGCTTCTGGCCGATTACAAGGTCCCTGCCGTCATCAAGGTGGTCGAGACCCTACCGCGCGACGACTCCGGGAAGATCTACAAAGCCCAGCTTCGCAGCCTGTACGAGCCCCGCTAACAATTGCCGGCACAGTCGCCGACGCCCGAGGGGCGGGTGGCCCAGAACGACGGGTCGGCACCGGCAGATCGGCGGCCACATCAGAGCGCGCAGACACCTCGACCGGCGGCGATGCCCAACTTCACCGAAGTTCGGGGCCGAACATCCAGTGGCACAGCAGATTCCGACAGCGAGTCCGCTGAGCCCCGCCTACTCGACCGCATCCTGCCGCCGCAACCAATCCAGCATCAGCCGATTAACCACCTCCGGCTGCTCCTGCTGAACCCAATGCCCGCTCTCCACCGTCACCTCTTCCGCATTGGGCACGAACTTCGTCATGTTCTCCGCCCGGGCAACCGTGTCGCATTCGCCGTAGATCATCAGCGCCGGCTGCCGGATGACCGGGTCCACACCCGCCAGCAACCGCCAGTTCCGATCGAGGTTGCGATACCAGTTGATGCTGCCCGTGAACCCCGTGTCCTCGAACGCGGTGACGAAGACCTCCAGCTCCTGTTCGCTCATGACCGGCTCGCCGAGCGGTGATTCCGCACGAGCCAACTCGATCATCACCATGCCCGGCCGCGGCTCGGCGGGCGGTAGGTTCTTGCGAAAGATGTTGCGCAGGAACCGAGAAGCGTTCGCGTCGAGAACAGCGTCGGCAACGCCCGGCTGCCGGTTGAAGTGCACGAAATAGAAGTCACCACCCAGCGCGGCTTCCATCGATTCGATCCACGGCGTCTCACCTCGCTCGGGGTACGGCAGGCTCAGGTTGATCATCTTGCTCACACGCTCCGGGTGCAGCAGGGTCAGGCCCCAGACGACGAACGACCCCCAGTCGTGCCCGGCGAAGACCGCATCGTCGTACCCGTAGTGATCGAGCAGCGCGACGAGGTCACCCGCCAGATGCTCGATGTCGTAATCCGTTACAGCGTCCGGCCGGGACGAACGGCCGTAGCCGCGCTGATTCGGGACGATGACGTGGTAGCCGGCAGCCACGAGCGCGGGCACCTGATGACGCCACGAGTAGGCGTGCTCGGGCCATCCGTGGCACAGCACGATCGGCTTCCCGGCGTTGTGCCGGCCTGATTCGAAGACTTCGAGTTCGACTCCGTTGACCGATACCAGGGTCGGCTGGGGAAAGTCGGCGGGCATGGGTACTCCTTGAACGTGAGGACCGATCCGATAGGCGGATCGATGCGGTGCCGCGACCGTAGGGGTCATTGCGGACAGGATCTGTCCGGGAGATTCGGCAGACTGACCGCATGCCGAACAATCCGACGGGGCGAGCGCTTCGATTGCTCTCGCTGCTGCAAACCCATCGCTTCTGGCAGTGTGGTGAGCTGGCCGCACGGCTCGAGGTGACCGAGCGAACCGTGCGCCGAGACGTCGATCGCCTGCGCGCGCTGGGCTACCCGATCGACTCCGAATCGGGGAAGTACGGCGGCTACCGGCTCGAGACGGGCGCTCACGTACCGCCGCTGATCGTCGACGACGACGAGGCCGTCGCCATCGCCGTCGGGTTGCGCTGTGCCGCCGAAGCGGCCATCGACGGTATGGAAGAGACCTCCCTGCGCGCACTGACGAAGATCGAGTCGCTGCTGCCCCATCGACTACGCCGCCGGGTGTCGGCGCTGAGCTCGAACGTCACGCCCCTACGTCGGACCGCCGACGACGCCGTCATCGACCCCGAAGCTCTCGCCCTGCTCGCCGCGGCCTGCCGGGATCGTGAGCACGTGCGATTCGACTACCGGCGCGGTGACGGCGGCGACGGCCGGCGCAGCGTCGAGCCACACGGACTCGTCACGGCGGGCCGCCGGTGGTATCTCGCCGCGTGGGACCGAGATCGCGGGGACTGGCGCACGTTCCGGCTGGACCGGATCCGGTCGGTCCGGCCGACCGGCGGACACTTCGATTCCCGTGTGATCCCGGGCGGTGGCGCGGCGGCTCTCGTCGCGAGTTCACTTGGCCCGGAACCGAACTCGAAGGCAGCTACGCTCACCGTCCACACAACGTTCGCCGAACTGGAGGGCGCGCTGCGCTGGTTCGACCACACACTGATCGAGACAACACCGGCCCTCTGCCGAGTCCGGATCCGTGACGCGGATCTCGGCCGCCTCGCCATGGCGGTCACCCGAATCGCACTCACGGGACCGGTGGAAGTTGTCGAACCGCCCGAACTCGCGGACATCGTCCGGAGCCTGGCCGCTCATCTGAAGCAGGACGCATGACCCCGAGCATGCCTACTCGCGGCTCCGCGTTCCTTGGGATCAGCCGCGATCGCCGGTTGCGAGCATTCCTTGTTAGCTATAGTTTACTATAGTTAGATAAATCCCGACCCGAGCGAGAAGAAGGCAGACATGACCACACTCGAGGGCGCGACCGTCCTGGTGACCGGCGGCCAGCGTGGGCTGGGGAAAGCATTCGCCCGGGAATTTCTGGACCGGGGCGCGAGCAAGGTCTACGTCACCGCACGGAAGCCGGAGGCGAGTACGGATGAGCGCATCGTCCCGCTGGAGTTGGAGGTCACCGAGCCGGATTCCATTGCCGCGGTGGCGGAGCGGGCCACGGACGTCACCATCGTGGTGAACAACGCGGGAGTGCTGCGCCCCGCGCCGCTGTTGCGGGCCGAGATGGCGGGCGTAGAGGAAACCTTTGCCACCAACGTCTTCGGACCGCTTCGAATCGCCCAGGCGTTCGCCCCGATCCTGGCGAAGAACGGGGGTGGCGCGTTGGTGAACATCCACTCGGTGCTCTCGTGGAGTTCGGGGGCGGCTGCCTACGGCGCTTCCAAGGCCGCGCTGTGGTCCATCACGAACTCGCTGCGCATCGAACTGGCGGGACAGGGCACGCAGGTGGTCGGGGTGCATCTCGGGTTCGCCGACACCGATATGGTCCGGGCGATTCCGGCACAGAAAGTCGCACCAGCGTTCGTGGCCGCGCAGGTCGCGGACGGACTGGAGCAGGGCGTGGCCGAAGTGCTCATCGACGATTTCACCCGACAGGTCAAAGCCTCACTGTCGGGTCCGGTCGAGGGACTCGCGTTGACGCTCGGCGGCTGAGCTTTCGACGCCGTCCATCCGAGACATTTAAGGTCGCCCCGGCGAGATGTGCATGATCGACCACCCAAACCCGTGATCCGAACCTCTGCGGCCTCAAGGTCGTTGCGAGACTTCCGGTCTCCCGAACGTGGGCCTGCGAGAGCCCCTGACCGCTGCCTCATTGGGAGCCCAACGAGGCCGTTGCAAACCTCGCGAGACAGGCACCGATCAAGCTGGTTCCCTGCACAATTCACGCCTGGTCGTTGCGCCTTCGACCCTGTCCAGGCCCGACCACTATTCGTTGGAGCCGTGGGATCCACCGAGATGGGACGCACCGTCGGGTGATCGGCGCAGGTACCGCCCGCGCGGATCGCCCTGCACCCGCCCGTCCGCGCACACCTGCTCACCGCGCAGGAACACGTCGGTGACCCGAGCCGTCATCTCGAACCCTTCAAACGGCGTGTATTCCTGGGCGGACTCGGAGTCGGCGGCGCGGACCGTCCAGTGTGCGTCCGGATCCACCAGCACGATGTCCGCGTCGTATCCGGGGGCGAGGTCACCTTTTCCGTGTAACCCGTAGCGGCGCGCCGGATTCCGAGAAGTCAGTTCCGCTACGCGGGACATCGCCAGCCCGCGTTTACGGGCCTCCCCCACCAATCCGGGGAGCAGGTACTCCGCACCCCCGAAGCCGGACTTCGCGGTGAACACGTCGTCCGGATCGGGGCCGAACTTCTGTTCCGCACGGCAGCAGGCGTGATCGCTGACCACCCAGTCGATCTCGCCGGCCAGCAGGTGCCGCCACAGCGCGTCTACGTCCGCCCGCTCGCGCAACGGCGGGTTCACCTTTCCGCCGAGACCGTGCGCGGTATCGACATCGGCCAGCAGGTGTCCGATGGTCACCTCGCGCCGAAAATCGATGTGCGGGAACGCCGCCGCCATGGTCAGCGCCGCCTCGACCGCCTTCGCGGAGGACAGGTGGAGCAGGTTGATGTTGGCCAGGCCCGTTTCGTGGGCCAGGTAGGCGGCCGTGGTGATCGCCAAACCCTCGGAATGCGCTGGGCGGGAGGCGCTGTAGGCACGTAGGCCGGTGAGAACTCCTTCGCGTTCGACCAGAGCCGTGTAGGCGGCCATGATCTCGGCGGTCTCGCAGTGCAGCGAGAGGGACAGACCGTTGCCCAGCACCTTTCGCGCCTCGGCGATCGCGCGCATCACGAACTCGAAATGCGCCACGTCGTAACGCTCGTCGGGGCCGATCATCAGGAAGTCGGCCTGATCGTCCGAGCGCCCGTGCAGGCCGTGCCCGCCGTAGAACATGAAGACCTTGAACGACGTCACACCGAAATCGCGTATCAGAGAAGGTATTTCGGCGATGTGCTCGGCGGTCATCGGGGCCAGGTGCAGGGCGTGGTCCACGAACGCCCGGCCGTCCATGCGGTTCAGGGCCTCGGGCACGAAGTCGCGGTACGGCCCACCGCGGTTCAGGTAGTAGCGGCCGGTGCGCAGGTAGGTCAGGGCGGTGGTCACCCCGCCCTGCGCGCAGGCCCGGCTTTCGCTCTCGGTGTCGGCGGACAGCTCCTGATAGATCCCCCAGTGCTGGTGGGCGTCGACGACGCCCGGGAACGCCAGGCGGCCGTCGGCATCGACAACTCGGCGCGCACCCGCGGCCGGCAGGTTCGGGCCGACGGCGGCGATCCGGCCGTCGGCGACAGCTATGTCCATGGGTTCGGGGAGCTCGGCGGATGTGTCGCCCGGCCGCACCACGCGGGCGCCGCGAATCAGCAGGTCTGTTGCCGGCATGGCATCGACTCCAGTTTCTCTCTGGGAAACACTCTTACCAATGCGGCGATCATGACAGTAGTATTCGCTGATAGTCAATGCCTCCCAACACATGTGTGTTTCGCAAAGCGAAACGCGGGGAGATCGAGAGGGAGTGCGCGATGGACGGACCGCTGTCCGGGATCCGGGTGCTGGATGCGGCGACATTGTTCGCCGGGCCGCTCGCGGCGACGCTGCTGGCCGATTTCGGCGCGGAGGTGGTCAAGATCGAGCATCCCGGCGGGGATCCGGTGCGCAGCCACGGCGCACAACGCGAGGGGGTCGGACTCTGGTGGAAGATGCTGGGACGCGGCAAGAAATCGGTAACCCTGTACCTGGGCGCGCCCGACGGCCAGGAGATCTTCCGGCGTATGGTCGCCGAGGCCGACGTGGTGATCGAGAACTTCCGGCCCGGCACCCTCGAACGCTGGGGCCTGGGCTACGACCGGCTGTGCGAGATCAATCCGCGCGTGGTGCTGGCCCGCGTCACCGGTTTCGGACAGATCGGCCCCTACGCGCAGCGTCCCGGCTTCGGCACGCTCGCCGAGGCCATGAGCGGGTTCGCGGCGGTCACCGGTGAACCAGACGGCCCGCCCACCCTGCCGCCGTTCGGCCTCGCCGACGGAATCACCGCCCTCACAACGGCATTCGCGATCATGACCGCCCTGCGCGCACGCGATGCCACCGGCCGGGGCCAGCAGATCGACATGGCCATCATCGAACCGATCCTGACCCTGCTCGGCCCCCAGCTGATCGCCTATGACCAGCTCGGCGAACTGCAACCGCGCATGGGCAACCGCTCGAGCAACAACGCCCCGCGCAACATCTATCGCACCGCCGACGACGGCTGGGTCGCGGTGTCCACCAGCGCGCAAACCGTGGCCGAACGGGTGCTGCGCCTGGTCGGACGCCCCGACCTGACCGAGCAGCCCTGGTTCGCCAGCGGCGCCGAAAGAGCCCGGCACGCAGACGAACTCGACGCGGCCGTCGGCGCGTGGATCGCCCAGCGCGATACCGAGACGGTCCTGCGCGAATTCGAGGCCGCCGAAGCCGCCGTCGCGCCCGTCTACACCGCCGCCGACGTCCTGGCCGACCCGCAGTTCCGGGCGCTGGGCACCATCGCCGAACTCCACGACGACGAATTGGGACCGATACGCATGCAGAACATCCTGTTCCGGCTCTCGGAGACCCCGGGCCGCATCCGATGGACGGGTCCGCCGCTGGGCGCGCACACCGCCGAGGTCCTGAGCACATACGGCGTCGACGCCGCGGAACTCGACCGCCTGCGCACGGCGGGGGTGATCCGATGACCACCCGCGACCCACTGGTGGAGCTGGTGCGCGCCGGCGTACGGCTGATCGAACTCGGGCGACCGTACTTCACCGGCATGCCCTGCTCCCCCAACCATCCCGGCTTCCGAATGACGCTGGCGCGCAGGCACGGCGACACCGTCCGCCCGGACGGCGGTTCGGCTGCCAGCGAGATCATCGTGACCGGCGGCCACGTCGGCACACACATCGACGCCCTCAGCCACGTCAGCCAGGACGGAACGCTGCACGGCGGCATCGACGCCGCCGAGGCGCAGCGCGGAGGGAGTTTCACCGCGCACGGGGCCGAGAACCTTCCCGGATTGCTCTGCCGGGGAGTGCTTCTCGACATAGCCGCCGCACACGACGTGAACATCCTGCCCGGCGGCTACGAAATCACCGTCGCCGATCTCGAGCACGCGACGCGCGACCTCCCGCTCGACCCCGGTGACGTGGTCCTGATCCGCACGGGATGGGCACGCCACTATGCCGACCCGGCAACGTATCTGGGCGCGGACTCCGGCGTGCCCGGGGTGGGCGTGGAAGCCGCACGCTGGCTCGCCGCCCACGGCGTCGTCGCCACCGGCGCCGACACCACGGCCTACGAGCGCCTCGCCCCGGGCGCGGGACACAGCGTGCTGCCGGTACATCGGGTGCTGTTGGTCGAGTCCGGCATCTACATCATGGAGCACTTGGACCTGGAACAGCTGGCAGAGACCGGTATTCATGAGTTCGCTTTCGTGCTCGCACCGCTACGCATAGTCGGCGGCACAGGCTCCCCGGTGCGCCCGCTCGCGGCGGTGACCCGATGACCGCACCCACGATCGTCTTCGCGCCCGCGCGCCCTCGCGCCCTCGGCCGCACAGCCTCCCCGGTACGCCCCGCTCGCGGCGGTGATCCCATGACCGCACCCACGATCGTTCGCGCGCTCGCGCCACTGCGCACCGTCGGCGGCACAGACTCCCCGGTGCGCCCCCTCAACGGCGGTGACCCGATGACCGCCTCCACGATCGTTCGCGCGGCCGCGCCGCTGCGCACCCTCGGCGGCACAGGCTTCCCGGTACCCTCCGCTCGTGGCGGTGACCTCATGGGCGCCCCCATGATCGTGTTCGTGCTCGCACCGCTGCGCATCGTCGGCGGCACAGGCTCCCCGGTACGCCCCCTCGCGGCGGTGACCCCATGACCGCCCCCACGATCGTGCAGCAGCTCGCGGAATTCACCGTGGCCGCTCGCCGCCCCGGCGGCGTGGGGACCGCCCTGCGCGCGGATGCCGCCCGCCGACTGCTGGACGTCCTCGGCAACAGTCTTGCGGCGCAGTCCACTCCAGCCGCCGCGGCGATGCGAGCCGTCGTCACCGAATGGGGTGGGCGGCCGATGTCCACCGCACTCGGCCTCGCCGATCGGGTGCCCACCGCGAGCGCGGCACTGCTCGGCGGAACACTCGCCCACGCAATGGATTTCGACGACACCCACCTGCCGTCGGTCCTGCATCCGTCGGCGACGGTGGTGCCGGCCGCCCTCGCGGTCGCCGAAGCGGTCGGCGCGAGCGGCGGCGCGCTGCTGGACGCCATCGCGGTCGGGGTGGAGATCACCGTCCGCGTCGGCATGGCCGGATACGACGAGCGGCTGGGTAACTCGGTCTTCTTCGAACGCGGCCTCCACGCCACCGCGATCTGCGGGGCGCTCGGCGGAGCCGCCGCTGCCGCGCTGCTGGCCGGACTCGACGCGCCCCGCGTCGCACACGCGCTCGGGATCGCGGCCAGCATGGGTTCGGGCCTGCTCGAGGCCAATCGGACCGGCGGCACCGTGAAACGGATTCACTGCGGCTGGGCCGCGCACGCCGCGGTGACCGCCGCGGAGCTGGCGCGGCACGGACTGACCGGCCCGCCCACGGTCATCGAAGGCCGGTTCGGGCTGCTCCAGGCATTCTGCGGCGACCAGGCGCGCGCAGAGAGCGTCACCGAGGGCCTGGGAACGGAGTGGGAACTGCCAGGCGTGTTCTTCAAGCCGTACCCCTGCAACCACTTCACCCACGCCAGCATCGACGCGGCCCTGCGCCTGCGCGCCCGGGGCGTAACCGCCGAGCAGGTGGAACGCCTCACCCTCGGCGCACCCACCCCGGTCCTGCGCACGATCGGCGAGCCCGCGGCGGACAAACGCGCACCGGAATCCGGCTATCACGCCGCGTTCTCCGGCCCGTACACGGTCGCCGCCGCACTCATCGGCGGCGGCGGGCTCGGGCTCTTCCACGAGGACTTCACCGACGCGGCGGCCCGCGATCCGCACCGGCTCGCCCTGGCCGCGAAGGTCGATTGCGTGCCGGATCCCCACTGCGACAGCATCTTCCCGCACCAGTTCCCCGCCGTCCTCACCGCCGAGCTCCAGGACGGACGGGTACTCACCGAACGGGTGGACGTCAACCGTGGCGGCCCCGGCAATCCGCTGTCGGCCACGGAACTCGCCACCAAGTTCCGGCTCAACGCCGCCCGCTCACTGTCCGCTGACGACGCTGAGGTTATTGCTCGAATCGTCTACGACACGGCGGAAATCAACGACCTGCGAGAACTGCTCGATCCGTTGCGCGGCGCCATCGAACCAGTCGGCGGCATAGCATCCGGTACCGAGCCGGGGTGAGTACCCTGCGCCTGAGCGAGGACGGGCTGCTGGACGCCGAGCTCACCGATTGAGACACCGAGAACGCACCGGTGCGAGAACAGCGCGGAAGTCCGAGTTCATCAGCCGCGCGCAGGTCGGCCGACTGACCGCCGCCATCGTCCGCAGCGTCAACCGGGTGCAGGTGTCTCGCGGACCGCCCCTGAGCGTCATATCCGGCGACGGCAGGTGCAACGAACGGCAGGCCTGAAGACGCGATTCTCGGGCGTGTAGACGCCACTCGGCGACGCGGTGGCACCCGCGTGGGGCGAGCGGGCGTGGGGCCCAGCACTGCGACCGCGAGACCCTTCAGCCACCGGTCAGGCCAGGTTCGGGAAGCCCCCCGACCGGCCCAGCAGCGCGGGCACCGGAGCACCCAACACTGTCCCGAGCCACCGCCCGGTCTCGGCGACCTCGTCCATCCCCACACCGGTGCGATACCCCATCCGATGCAGCCCGTAGAGCAGATCCTCGGTGGCGACATTGCCGGTCGCGGCCGGCGCGAAAGGGCACCCGCCGATACCGCCCGTACTCGCGTCCAGCACCCGCGCACCCGCCCCGACAGCCGCGAAAGCATTGGCGTACCCGGTATTGCGCGTGTTGTGGAAATGACACCGCACCACCGCATCGGGGGCCAGCGCGGCGGTGGCCGCCACCAGCGTCCGCACCCGGTCGGGCGTGCCGACGCCGATCGTGTCGGCCAGCGCGATCTCCTGCGGCCCGGCCTCGGCCACCCGGCGCACCAGGTCCAGCACGGTCGCCTCGGCGACCTCGCCCTCGAACGGGCAGCCGAAAGCCGCGGCGATGGTGACGGTTCGGAGCAAACCCGACTCGGCGGCCCGCTGCGCCAGACCGTGCCAGCGCCGCACGCCCTCGGCCGTCGAGCAGCCCTGATTGCGGCGACTGAACGTATCGGTCGCCACCACGACGACATTGATCTCGTGTACGCCCGCCGCGAGGGCGCGGTCGAGGCCGCGCTCGTTGAAGACCAGCCCGATGTAGGAAACATCGGCCGGTCGCGACACCCCGGCCATGACCGCCTCGGCGTCGGCCATCTGCGGGACAGCCTTCGGATTCACGAAGCTCACCGCCTCGATCCGGCGCAGGCCCGCCGCGATCGAACGCTCGATCAACTCGATCTTGCGCTGCGTCGGGACGATCTCCGGTTCGTTCTGCAGGCCGTCGCGTGGGGCCACCTCGAGCACCGTGATGTCCACGGGCACACCTTCTCTCACCTTGCCGCGCCGTTTCTCTCAGGGATACAGTGTATCCACTTTCACCCTACCGTTCTCGCGCGCCCGGCGCGCGAGCATCGGGCGCACAACGAAACGGAGTGGCCGCATGACAGCCGAAGCAACCCCCGGGGCCGGCGCGCTGGCCGATCTGCGCGTGGTCGAGATGGGCCAGCTGCTGGCCGGTCCCTTCTGCGCACAACTGCTCGGCGACTTCGGCGCGGAGGTGATCAAACTCGAATCCCCCGGCACCGGAGATCCCATGCGGCAGTGGGGACGTGAGCAGTCGAACGGCGCTTCGCTGTGGTGGCCTGTGGTGGCGCGCAACAAGAAGTCGGTCACCTGCAACCTGCGCGACCCCGAAGGTCAGCGGCTGGCCCGCGAGCTCATCGCGCAGGCCGACATCGTGATCGAGAACTTCCGCCCGGGCACCATGGAACGCTGGGGCCTGGGCTACGACCGGCTGCGCGAGGGCAATCCCGAACTGATCATGGTCCGGGTCACCGGCTACGGCCAGACCGGCCCCTACGCCCCGCGCGCCGGATACGGTTCCATCGGCGAGGCCATGGGCGGAATCCGTTACACCACCGGCGATTCCGGCCATCGCCCCGCGCGCACCGGCATCTCGATCGGCGATTCGCTCGCCGCCGTCTTCGCCACCATCGGCACCCTCGCCGCCGTCCACCACCGCGAGAAGACCGGGCAGGGACAGGTGGTCGACTCCGCCATCTACGAGGCTGTGCTCGCCATGATGGAATCGCTACTGCCCGAATACGCGCTCACCGGATATCAGCGCGAGCGCACCGGTTCGGTGCTGCCGAATGTCGCGCCCAGCAACGTGTATCCCACGGCCGACGGGGAGATGGTGCTGATCGCCGCCAATCAGGACACCGTGTTCGCCCGGCTGACCGAGCTCATGGATCGCCCCGAACTGGCCGTGGACGAGCGCTACCGCAGTCACACCGCACGCGGTGCGCGCATGGCCGAACTCGATGATCTGATCAGCGCCTGGACCGCCGGTCACGACGCCGAGCCGCTGCTGGCGAAGCTGCACGAGGGCGGGGTCCCCGCGGGCCGGATCTATACCGCGCGCGACATGTTCGCCGATCCACACTTCGCGGCGCGCGAGGCGATCGTGCGGGTCGCCCATCCCGAACTGGGCGAACTGCCCATGCAGAACGTCTTTCCCAAGCTCAGCGTGACCCCGGGCCGAGTCCGGCACGCCGGTCCCGCACTCGGTGAGCACAACGCCGCGGTCTACGGCGAACTGCTGGGCCTGGACGCCGATCAACTGGCCAAGCTCGCCGAAACCGGCGTCATCTGAGGGGATTTCGCATGTCCGATCTACACGAGGACGCCCGACAAGCCGGCTACGGCACCCCGCTGGGCGCTGGAGTGCGCCCGGCGGTGCTGGTCATCGACGTCTGCGCGGCCTATCTCGACGACGAATCACCACTGCGGGCTCCGGTGCAGGACGCGGTGCGCGCGGCGGCGACGGTGGTCGAGTACGCACGAGCCGGTGGGTATCCGGTGGTGTTCACCCGGGTCAGCTACCGCCCCGGAACGACCGAAGGTGGCTTGTTCCGGCAGAAGGTGCCGACCCTGGCCGTCTTCGAGGAGGGCAACCCGCTGGGCGAATTCCTCCCCGAACCCGCACCGCGCGAGGGTGATTCGGTGATCGTCAAGCAGTATCCGAGCGCCTTCTTCGGCACCCCGCTGGCCGCGAACCTCACCGCCGCGGGTATCGACACCCTGATCATCACCGGGCTCACCACCAGCGGGTGCGTGCGCGCCACCGCGGTGGACGCCCTGCAGCACGGTTTCCGGCCGCAGGTGGTGGCCGATGCCTGCGGCGATCGCGACCCCCGCCTGCACGAGGCGAACCTGTTCGATCTCGGCGCAAAATACGCGGATGTCATCGACGTGAAGCAAGCGCGGGAACTGCTGTTGTGAGCGATACGAACCGGCACCTCCGTCAGGCGGTGCCGGTTCGCTCATAGAATCCCGCTACGAACTCTCGCCGCGGGCGATCGCGCACTCTACGAGGGCATTTCGACGCTCACGACGGCGTCTGTGCGCGTCCCGCCGCCGTAGACGAACGCACGAGCCTCCGAGTCGCCGAGCTGCGCCAGGAACCACTGAGCCGTCCACCGCGCGGCCGCCGCGATGGTCTGCTCACGCGGGGCGGTGCCGGGATGGGCGTCTGGCGCCGCCCCCGGCGGATTGTCCTCATCGGCCAGGCCGAAGTGGTTGGCGCCCAGCAGGTTCACGAAAGCGGCTGTCGGAGCGCCGGTGAGTTTCGTGAAACTCTCGTGCGCTTCGGCCGGTTCACTCACCGAGTCCTCGGTGCCGTTGATGTACAGCACCGGAATCCCTTGCACCGCAACCACATCGACCACCGGTCCGATGGTGGTGTTGGTGCCGTGCCCGACGATCGCCTTCAGCTGCGGCGGATGCCGATACGACACCCCGAAGCAGAAGGGCACCTGGCAGCGGTCCGCGGCCGCGTACAGCGCCGCCGCCCCGCCGTAGGAATGCCCGGCGACGACCAGGGTCTCCGGGTCGACGACGCTCCCGATCCGGGAGCCCGGATCGGCGGCGCGCTCGCGCGCCCAGCCCACCACGTCGGTGATCGACTGTTCGCTGGGCAGGCTGTATCCGGGCATCGGGTAGCGCTCGGGGATGACCACCACGAAGCCGTAATCGGCTACGGCGGAAGCGAATCGGGAGTAGTACTCGCGGCGCATGTTCGCGCCGGGCAGCATCAGCGCCACCGGCAGGCGACGGCCGGCGTTCGCCGGATACCAGACCGTGGCCGCGTCGAGGCCGACGTGGGTTTCCTCGCGGGTGACACCCGGGTCGGCGTGGGCCGGAGCGGCGATGAGAAAGAGCAGGGACAGGGCGGACGCCAGCAGGGTGCGCATGGGATCCCGTTTCGTTTGTGGAAACAGTGTTTCGATGTGAGACTGTCGGGAGCGTACTCCGAAACAGCGTTTCGCAGAAGAGAACAGGGAGCTCGAATGGGACCGCACCCCTACGGCTGGTTGATCCTGCTGCACCTGGTGTTGTTCGTGTTCTGGCTGGGTGGAGACCTGGGCGTCTTCTACTCCAGCCGGTTCGTGATAGATCCGAAACTCGATCCGGCGGCACGCGTCACGGCGCTGAACATCATGAGCGGGCTGGATCTGGCCCCCAAGATCTGCCTGGTGCTGTTCCTGCCGAGCGGGGTGACACTGATGGCCACCGCACCGCACGGTGCGGAGCTGTTCGGGGTCGGGCTGTTTCCCGGCTGGTCGGTCGCCGCGATCTGGGTGTTCAGCGCGATCTGGCTGGCGCTCACCGTGATCGCACACCGCACTCACGGCCGCATCGCCACGGTATACCGCGCCGATCTCGCCATCCGCGGGCTCGTCATCGCGGGCATGGCGGGTGCGGGTGGATACGCCCTGATCGCAGCCGAACCGTTCGGGGTCACCACCAACCCGAAGTGGCTCGGCGCCAAAATCCTGCTCTACACCGCGGCGATCGCGGCCGGCCTCGGTATCCGAATCACGCTGCGCCCCTTCGGCGCGGCGTTCGGCGAACTACTGACCACAGGGTCGAGCGACCGGATCGAGCACACCCTGCGCCGCAGCGTGGACGGCTGCCTGCCCTACGTGTGGACGATCTGGGGCAGTGTCCTGGCGGCCGCCGCGCTCGGGGTGTTCAAGCCCGGCGCGCAGCTGTGACGAGAACTAGCCGGTGTAGCCGAGTTGCGCCGAGAGCGCGGCCGCGGCTTTCTGCAACTGCGGCACCAACTCCGGGATACGCGGCTCGAATCGAGCCAGCGGTCCGCACACGCTGATCGCACCGATGACGCCACCGTCATGGTCCAGAATCGGCGCCGCCACCGAGGACGCGCCGATCTGCCGCTCCCCCAGCGAGATCGAGTAGCCCTGCTTGCGCACCGACGCGAGTTCGGCGCGCAGTTTGCGCGGGGTGGTGATGGTCGATTCGGTGAACGGGGTCAGCTCGTGGCGTTCGAGGTACTCGTCGATCTCTTCCTTGCGCAGTGCCGCCAGGATGGCCTTCGAGGAGCTGCCGGCGTGCAGCGGATACGGCACGCCCAGCACCACCTCCATGCGCAATTCCTGTTCCGGCACAACCTGATCCACGTACATGCGGGTGTCGCCGCGGCGAATCGAGAGGGTCGCGGTCTCCCCGGTCGCCGCGGCCAGCCTGCGCAGTTCCGGCGCGGCCATGACGCGCAGGTCCGTGCGGGCGAGGTACGCGCGCCCCAGCGCGATGGCGGCGTGCCCGAGGGCGTAACGCCGGGTGGTCGGCTCGAGCGCGATGAGTTCGCGGTTGCGCAGCGCGGTGAGGATGCGATGCACCGCGGCCTTGGTCAGCCCCAGTTCGTTGGCTATCTCGGTGACGCCGAGATCGGCCCGCCCGCTCCGCCCGAACAGCAACAACACGTCCATGGCTCGCTCGACCGCGGCGATGGAGCGACTCTGGTTCTCGGCCTCGTTGTCCGACACGGCTCCAGCTTAGGGCACGGGATTTCCCAATGGGAAACGACCCGCTCGGTCCGGTCGCGCACGGGATTTCCGGTTCGTTCGCTTGCACCACGTCACCGTGGGCGTTACGTTGTGCGTAACAGCGTTTCCACTATCGAAACGGAGGAGACGTGGACTCGACAGACCTCCGCCCGGTGCTCGCCCAGTGGGCGACCGGAGTCGCCGTCGTCACCACCCTGCACGGCGACGGCGCCCGGCACGGCATGACCGCCAGTTCCTTCACCAGTGTGGCCCTGGATCCGCCGCTCGTCTCGGTATGTCTGGCCTCGGACGGCACCACCTGCCGATTGATCGGGGACAGCGGCGTTTTCGCGATCAACGTGCTCGGCCACGACCACGGGGCCATCGGCCGTCGCTTCGCGGGACAGGCCACCGGAGGGGACCGTTTCGCGGTGGGTCGCTGGCGTTCGGCGTGCACGGGCGCGCCGGTGCTCGCCGATGCCGTGGCCTGGGTCGACTGCGAGGTCGCCGCCCGCCATCCCGCCGGCGACCACACCATCGTGCTGGGCCTGGTACGCGATGCCGCCGTCCCCCGCCCCGCGCCCCCGCTCATCTATCACGACCGCACCTACTACGAGGGGATTGCCCGATGATCGGCGAACGACTCGTCGAAGACATGACCGCCGCGGAACTCGAGCGCGCGCACCGTGTCGATTCGATTCTGCCCGCCCTGCGCGCCGCCGCGGCCGAGGCCGACCGCACCGCGACCTTCCCGCCGTCACACGTCGGGTTACTGCGCGACGCGGGCCTGCTCGGACTGGTGGTGCCGGAGAAGTTCGGCGGTCTGGGCGGCACTCTGCGCGATCTCGCCGCGGCCACCTTCGCCATGGGTACCGCGTGCCCGTCGACGGCGCTGGCCTACTTCTTTCACAACACCAGCGCCTCGCGCGGTCTGCTCCCCCTGGAGGCCATCGATGCCGGGCTCTTCGCTGATGACGAGGTCCCGGTGGTACGCGCGTTCGCCGAGAAGGTCCTGCGCCGGATGGCCGACGGGGTCTGGCTGGCCAACTTCGCCTCGGAATCGGTCAAGACGGCCAAGGCCAACATCACCATCGCCACCACCGCGCGGAAGGTGCCCGGCGGCTGGATTCTCAACGGGGAGAAGTCGTTCGGCTGCGCGACCGGCGTCGCGGACTACTACCTGACCTCGGCCAAGCTGGAGGGCTACGACACCGCCGAGGGCCTGGCGACCTTCTTCGTCCCCCGCGACGCCGCCGGGGTGAGCGTTCGCGGACCCTGGGACGGACTCGGCATGCGCGCGACCGCCAACAACGGCATCCGGCTCGACGACGTGCACATCGCCGACGACGAGGCGCTGGCGGTGCCGGGCGCGTTCACCAAGATGCTCACCATGAGCAGGGGCAGTTTCGTCGGCAATCAGCTCGCGATCGCGGCGGTGTACGCGGGCTGCGCCCAGCAGGTGTACGACGAGACCCTGGCCGTGACGACCCGCAAGACGTTCGCCGACACCGGCGAACCGATCGCGTCCTCCCCCGTGCACCAGGTGCTGATCGGCGAGATGACCAAGAATCTGCGCACCGCCTACCTGTGGCTGCGCTATCAGCTCGCCATCGAGACCGCCGAGACGCCGATCAAACCCAAGCAGGAGGTCTTCACCCAGTGGCGGCTGGGCAAGGGTGCGGTCACCGAAGCCTGTTTCCAGGTCGCGGTCGGCGCGCTCAAGGCCGGCGGCACCTCCGCGGCCTCGATGGACGGGTCCGCCGGGCGGGCGCTGCGCGATCTCGCGATGGGATTGGTGATGACCTTCCCCGCCGAGCGCGGCATGCTCGAGGTGGCGCGTATCGTCACCGACGCCACGGCCAACGAGTTGTTCACCACCGCACCGCAATCCGTTCCGCAGCCCGCACCGCAGGTGGCGCGATGACGGGGGTGGAGCTACCCGCCGTCCGCGAACTCGTCGACGGGGAATGGGACACGCCTGCGGTGGATCTCGGTGTGGCGCTGGAGGATCCCGCCACCGGCGCTCACGTGTCCCGGGCGGTCGCGACCGCGCCGGACCGGATCGAGCGGGCGCTGTCCGTCGCGGCCCGGGCAACGGGTTCGATTGGTCCCGATACCCTCGAAGCCATCGCGGACGACCTCGACGCCCGACTGGGCCGGATCAGCGAATTGGATTCGTACGCAACGGGTGTGCCCATCACGCAGGTCGCTCCGCTGGGCGTGATCGTTTCCGGATCCTTCCGGCTGGCTGCGGCGCAGCTGCGGTCGGGGGCGCTGCGCGCGGATGTCGACGGTGTTCGGGTGCATCGGCTGCCGCTGGGGCCCGCGCTGTGCCTGACACCGTGGAACGCGCCCGCGCCGATGGCCGCGCACAAGGTGGCCAACGCCCTGGCGGCGGGCTGTCCCGTCATCCTGAAGGTCAGTGAACTCGCGCCGTACAGTTCGGTGGTGCTGGCCGAGGTGATCGCCGAGCACGTGGCGCCCGGCATGTTCCAGCTCGTGCATGGCGGCGCGGAGACCGGCGCGCAGCTGGCCGGGGACGCGCGCATCAAGGCGGTGTCGTTCACCGGCGGATTGGCCGGCGGCCGGGCCGTGGCGATCGCCTCGGCGCCGCTGCTGCGCCCGTGTCAGCTCGAACTCGGTGGCAACAATCCACTGCTGGTCCTGCCCGACGCCGACACGGATATCGCGGCTCGCATGGCGGCGGAGCTGCTCACCACGCTCAACGGCCAGTGGTGCCGCGCCCTGGGCAGGCTCATCCTGCCCGCCGGTCGAGCCCCGGAACTGCTCGACGCGATCGGGAAACGCCTGTCCGACTTGCGCATCGGCGCTCCGCTGGATCCCGCGACCGAGTTCGGGCCGCTCGTGCACTCGCGCCATCTGGCCGCCGTGCGCGCGGCGGTCTCCGGCCGGGAGGCCCGGTCGTTCGGTTCGGTGCCCGCGGACGGCAACTACTTCGCGCCCACCCTGCTCGCGGACGATCTGCTGGACGAGGTGTTCGGGCCGGTCGCGGGCGTCCGCACCTACGACTCTGTGGACGAGGCCGTCGCGCACGCCAACGCGCTCCCCTACGGACTCGAGGGCTATGTCTGCGGTGCGGACGAGGACGCGGCAGTGACTGTGGCGCAGCGGATTCGGTCCGGGGAGGTGAAGGTCAACGGCTCGTCGATCATGAGTCTGCATCTCATGACGCCGCGCCCGGCATGGGGCATCTCCGGTCTCGGCGAAGAGGGCACGGCCGAGACGCTGCGCCTGTTCACCGGCGCACGGGTCGTCGGCGTCGAGGGCCGCTTCGCCCTGCACACCTCATGAGCGTCGTGGTCGTGGGCGCGGGGCCGGTCGGGCTCACCGCGGCCCTGACCCTGGCCCGGCGCGGGATCGAGGTGACGGTTCTGGAGGCCGGCGCGGAGCTGGCCGCCGAATCGCGGGCGTCGACCTTCCATCCACCCACGCTGGAGATGCTCGACGCACTCGGCGTATTGAAACCGTTGCTGGACAAGGGAATCGTGGCGTCCACGTTCCAGTACCGCGAACGGAACGGCGACGAACTCGCCACCCTCGACCTCGGTCTACTGGCCGCGGACACCCCGTATCCGTTCCGCGTGCAATGCGAGCAGAGCAGACTCACGCCGATCCTGCTCGATGCGCTCGAAAGGCTGGGCGGGCGGGTGCGATTCGACCACGCCGTGGAGGGACTGTTCCGCGGTGACGAAAGAGTCATCCTGCACACCGCGCGCGGACCCGTGCACGCGGACTGGGTTGTCGGCGCGGACGGTGCGCATTCGGCGGTCCGGCACGGCCTGGGCGCACGATTCGAGGGCAGCACCTACCCCGAACGGTTCCTGGTCGCCTCGGTCGAGGAGGATCTCGCCGCCGCGCTGCCCGGCATCGCCCCGATCAACTACGTGTTCGATCCGGTCGAATGGCTGGTCCTGCTGCGCACGCCGCAGCACTGGCGAGTGCTGCTACCGACCGCGGTGGACAGCGCGGACGAGGCCGAATTATCGCGACTGCCAAGTCGTTTGACCGAGGTCGCCGATCTGGGACGGCCCTGGCGCCTGCTGCACGCCTCCCTGTACCGCGTGCACCAGCGGGTGACCGATCACTTCCGGGTGGGCCGGGTGCTGCTGATGGGCGACGCGGCGCATGTCAACAATCCGCTCGGCGGGCTGGGTATGAACAGCGGCATCCACGACGCGGTGCGGCTGGGCGACGCGCTGGCCGATGTGCTCCACGGCGCGCCCGAATCCGGTCTCGACGCCGCGGCCGAGCATCGGCGGCGGGTCGCTGTCGAGCACGTGCAGCGGGCCAGTCACGCCAATTGGCAACGGCTGCGCGGTGCGGGCGACGACTTCCGCACGCACGTGCGGGAACTGGCCGCGGACCCCGTGGCCACCCGCGCGTATCTGCGCCGCGCCTGCCTGCTCGATTCGCTCGAGGCCGAACGGTGAGCCCGCGCGTCATCCGGGAGAACCCGGCCCGGCCCGCCGAAATCGTCGGCTCGGTGCCGGTCTGCCCGCCCGCGGCCGTGGATCTCGTGGTGGCCCAGGCACATCGGGACTTCCTCGAATGGTCCCGGGTTCCACTGCCCGACCGGCTGGCCGCGCTCGGTGCGGCCGCCGACGCGCTCGAGGCCCGCGCGGGTGAACTGGCCGCGCTGCTGGCGCGCGAGAGCGGTAAACCGATCGTGGACTGCCGGGGCGAAATCGGCTTCGCGGCACTGTATCTGCGCTGGGTTCGCGACAACGCGCCCGCGGTGCTGACGGGTTCGGAAGTGCGGGATGGGCTGGGTCGTCTCACCACCACTCCCGCACCCTTCGGCGTCGTCGCCGCCATCACCCCGTGGAACGCGCCCATCATCCTGGCCGTGCTCAAACTCGGCCCGGCCCTGGCCGCCGGAAACACCGTGGTGCTCAAGCCTTCCCCGTTCGCGCCGCTCGCGATCACGGCGGTCGCCGCGCTGCTCCCCGGCATCCAGGTGATTCACGGCGGCCCCGACACCGTCACCGCGCTCGTGGCCCACCCACTCGTGGCCAAGGTCGCGTTCACCGGCGGCGAGGCGGCCGGGCGCAGCATCGCCGCCGCCGCTGGGGCCGCGCTCACCCCGGTCACCCTCGAGCTCGGCGGCAACGACCCCGCGCTGTTCCTGCACGACTTCGCGCTCACCCCCGACGATTACGAACGCCTCGTGCTGGCGTCGTTCGCCACCGCGGGCCAGGTGTGCATGGCCGCCAAGCGCCTCTACGTGCCCCGCACACGCCGGGACGAGTTTCTCGACTCGTATCTGGCTGCCGCCCAGCGCATCCTGGTCGTCGGCGACCCCCTCGACGAACGGGTCACCATGGGCCCGCTGGTGAATCGCGCGGCGGTCGAACGCCTCACGGACCTGATCGCCGACAGCCGCCGCCGCGGCGGCCGGATGATTCCGCTGGCCGCCGCCCCCGACATCGGCCCCGGCTACTTCCTGACCCCCGCCCTCGCACTGGACCTGCCGGACGACGCCGCCCTGGTCACCGGCGAACAGTTCGGCCCCCTGGTCCCCCTGCTGACCTACGACTCCGAGGACGAGGCGGTCTTGCGCGCCAACGATTCCGACCTCGGCCTGGCCGCCTCGGTCTGGTCCGCCGACGAGGACCGCGCGTTCGCGGTGGCTGCCGACCTCCAGGCAGGCTTCACCTTCGTCAACACCCACAACCGCACCGGCATGTCCCTGCGCGCCCCCTTCGGCGGCACGAAGCGCAGCGGCTTCGGCCGCGAGTACGCCCACGAGGGCCTGCGCGAATACGTCCAGCCCACGGTGATCCACGCCCCCGCGGCCTTCCGCCCCGGCGGCCCCGGCATGCCCGCCCGCGCCTACCCGACCCACCGCGCCTAGGCCACCGCCGGCCTTCCCGTTCGACCGCCTCCCGCTGGGGCCGGGTCGGATTCGTTGCCGCGTTGGTGGATGTGCGCTACTCGGGGTGCCGAGTGGAATTCCATGGTGGTAGCCGGGTGAAGTTCGGTCCGTACCTGAGGTTCATCGACGGATACCAGACACCCGGCCACACCGTAACTCCCAGTTCGCGAATACTCACCGGGAGTTCGTCGTCAACCACGACGTCCGGGGTGATGTGGAGAACCGGGGGCAACTCGGCGCCGTCGGTGAGTAGGTCCGCCACCATCGCCAGACAGTGCTGCTCGTCGTATCCGGTGACACCGGCATACGACCCGATCCACCACAGGGCGCGCGAGTACCCCGGATCGAACTCGATCCAGAATCGCCGCATCACCGGCATGTACGGCTCCTTCGTCGTCGACGAACCAGCGCACGGTATCAACGCTCGTTCGAAGCGCACCAGTCGATAAATTGCGGGTGGGGACACCGTGAGGGCCTCGAGATACCTCGTGGCCGTGGATGTTTCGTTCGTCGCGATGGTCGCCACGATCGCGCGCCATGCGGCAGTAGCAGACGTCTGCGGTTTACGGTCTGCCGAGCTCGATCCACCGCTCCTCCAGCAGATCCATACATTCGTGGATCCCGGGACATGGGTTGGACAGGTCCTCGCGCACGGTCGCGATCGCATGGACCTTCTGACCGCTCTGGATCAATTCGTCGAAGCGTGATCGTAGTTCGGTTGGCATGCGCTGCCACAGGGTTTGTTCCATCGTCGGAGTCTCCTCATCGGCTGCCGTTCCGATCATCATCCGACACCTCCGCAACGGTGCCGACGAGCATGCCGCACCGACCATTCTGATGGTGCCCGCTCACAACGGGGCATGAGCGGATGCTATTCCCCGAGCAACGCTCGGGCCTGTTCGATCAGATCCTCTGGCGGCGGTCGGTCCTTGTACGACTGTCCGACCTGCGTGCCGTATGCGTACACGACGATCGTGTTTGCGTCCGCGACCTGCTCACGTGCGGCGGCGTGACGCACGTGTTCGAAGCGGACTGTGCCGAATACAATGTCCGAGTATTGATTCCAGTGAGCGATAGCATGCCGACCGCAGAGCGGGCTTTCCCTCTCGCTTCGTCTGTACTCGATGACAACGATCGGGTTGCTGCAGGCGAAGTCGTCGAGCACCCTCCATTGTTCGGATGGGTCGGTGTAGGAATCGATTTCGATCCAGGTGGCAGGCATGTTGTCGTGGCACCTCGGGCCATACAGGCACGCTGGCTAGCAGCGCTGAAGAAGGATCGGCTTGTCGCAGTCATTGTTACTCGGGCAAGGCGCTCATCCGCAGAAGAGTGCGTTCCCCGGCGGGTGCGGAAGCCGTCCTGAACCGAGCCATCAGTGGCAGTGTCGGATGTTCGAGCGTGCGCAGAAGCAGGCACGAGAATTGTCAGAGCCAGGGGTGATACTTCGGGACGGGTCGGTATATCCGGCTGGAGCACTCCACTATTGAGGACGATGATCATGAGCCTGTACGCCGCTGCGTACGAGGTAGCCACGCTGACACCCTGGCACGAGCGCACCGACGATTGCTACGTCGACGGCAACGGGCATGAGCATGTTTGGCTACCAGGGCACGAACACTCGCGGCGGGGCTTGTTCCTCGATGCCTGCTATGAGTTGAGTGGCCGTACCCACCGCGTCCTTCCCCAGGGCTATGGGACCTTCAGCGATTTCAGGGAGGCGTTGTGCTGCGCTGCCCACGTGGTTGGCCGCGGAGCCATTTGGGAAGATCCCGAATCCTGGTCTGACAGACCCTTCTTCGAGTTCCTCTACTTCCCTGACAACGAAGGTCACATCGGGCCGGTCGCAGCAGCCGAACTGGCCACAGATTTCACCACACAACGTGATCAGGTGGCTACGCGTCTCAGTGGAGACCATCAGCGGTACTACGATGATTGGATGACCGCGTTCGGCCTCGCGGCCAACACCGGCCTAGTCATTTTCGGCTGACGGATTCACCAGAGGACTGCCGCAACGGAGCATTCTCAACTCGGCAATAGAGTGCGTTCGGCCAGCTGCGGCCTGACCGGTGAGAGCAGCCTTGTCAGCGGCAGATTAGTGCGTTTCGCAGGCCGTGATCTGAGCTCTCCACTCGCATAGCGGCATCCAGATCCGGCCGACAGATCGTCGAACTCGCGTCGAGCTATCACGCGACTAGCTTCGACGTCCTCGAATTCGGATCGGTCGGTGTGGCGGCAGCCACGCTGATGCGAGCACTACGCCTCACCGGGCCCCTGTCGCTGGCGCAAGCCAACGCCATGGCCGAGGAGTTACGCGCGACCGGCCGCGAAGGCACGCGCGTCAAGATGGAGATCATCGAGCGCCGGCTCCGCGTAATGGGCGTGCCCACGAGACTTCGATGTGGTCGACCGTAGCTGCCGGAACCCGCGAGTGAGGTCACGTTGGGATCGCCGGGTCAGTGCGGTCGGTCGTCGGCGCGGCCGTCCCGAACCGAGTGATCAGCGGCAGAGCGGGTGAGGCTCCACAACCGAATTGCGTCGTCGAACGAGTCGACGGTGGCGAGTGTGGTGCCGTCGGGGCTGAACGCCAGCCTGTGTGCCGACGTGGCGATGGTGCGAGTGAGGGTGCCGGTGGCGGTGTGCCCCAGCTGGACGTCTGTGGTGCCGGAGCAGGTGGCGATCACGGTGCTGTCAGGGTGGAACGCCATCGTTCCGACTGAGGGAGCGGGTATCTCAACGATCACTCCGTCCGTGACGGTTGAGTGCAGCCGTAACCGCCGACCTGCGAGGACAGCCCGGACGGTGCCGTCCGGTGCGAGTAGCGAGCGCCCCGAGGACTCATCGCGCGACTCGTGGAGCGTTCCGTCGGGCCGGAAGACCATGCTCCCCGGCCATCTCCAGGACAGGTTCTGTACCCACCGCTGCGTGCCCGAGGCGGTGGCCCATACCACGACGTGTGCCGAACCCGACGTGCTTCTGCCCCATGCCGCGAGCGCCGTACCGTCCGGGCTGAACCCGATTCCGTACATGAAGATTGGGTTCGGGTGGTCGCCGACCTTGATCTCCAGCCGGGGCAGTTCGGCGGCGAGGACCGCGGTCAGGTCTCGTTGCGCGTACTGGTCGCCATCGGCGGACAGTGAGCGCAACAGGCTGATCGCGGCCTCGCGCTGGTTTTGCTGCATCAGCAATGCCGCCCGGGTGCGGTGATACGCCTTCAACTCGGCAGACGCGAGGACATCGATGGCAGCTACGCGGAACTCTCCTCGCCGCCATCCCCGTGACCGATGCACGAGACGTTCGTGCAGCCAGTCGTCGGGTCCGATGTCGACGAGCAGCGCGGCCGCATCGCCGAGCCTGGGCTCGAACGACTGCCACCACAGCACCACGATCCAGGACAGCTGCCGTCTCGCGCCGGCGTCTCCTGCGGCCACCCTGCGACGGAGTGCGTCGACGTACTCGCGCCGCACACCGACCCGACCTCTGCCCCGGTCGATCAAACCGCGCGAATCAAACCAGCCCTCCACCGGCGTTCCATCGAGCCGATCCGGTGGTGCCTGGGCCAGTGCCGACAGAGCCTGCTCGAGGTGCCCCAGTCCTGCCAGCAGCCGCGCGAGGCGTTGCAGGGCGCCCGGGTCCCCGGCCGCCGCCAACGGCCGCAACACATCGACGCCCTCCGGTATGCGTCGATGCCGAACGAGCCAGTCCGAGTACGCTCGCCGCGCGAAGTTGTCCCCGGCGGCCATGCGATCCCGCAATTCGGCGAGCCGGTCTGCCCGGGACAACAAGATCGCCAGCTGCCGCGCCGCGTGCACATCGCCGGTGTCCGCGCGCACACGCAACTCGTCGATGCGTCCCGCACGGGCCAGCAGCTTGGCTGTCTGATAGGAATTGCGCCCGACGGTGTGCACGCCGATCATTGTGCCCCGCAAGGCAAATCGCACGGAAGCGAATAACAGGCTCAGGGAGAGTACCTGCGACGAAGGCCCTGAACCAGAGCCAATCGAGCAGAACTGCTTGCTCGCCCCTCCCCGCGCAGGCCCAGTCCATCAGCGCGACTCGCGGCGGTTGCGGACATTCTAGCGCATGTGGGTGCGGAAGGTTCTCTTTGGCATCAGATGGGCGGCGCCCCTCGCAGCGGCGAATTATCGTGCACTATCGCCGGAGATCTGGCGGAAACCGCCACTGAAGGGCCGATAGTGCACGATAAGTAGGGAGTCGCGCGGAATGCGGCAGTAGCGGATGTTTGGGAGCGACCCCGCCGCTCGCGCCGTCGTGGCAGCGACAGCCGACCTCGGGGAATGTGTACCCGCCCCGCGCCGCGTGACAGAGCACCTGCCGAACACCCTCCCGGTGTCGTCAACGCCGTAGAGCGCGACCGGTTTTCGAGTCCGGACAGGTGGCGAGACGCTCGGGTGTGCCCTCGAACACCAGTTGTCCACCGTGGCGTCCGGGGCCGGGGCCGAGATCGATGACGTGGTCGGCCTGGCGGATGACATCGAGGTTGTGCTCGATCACCACCATGGTGTTGCCCTTGTCGACGAGGGTGCCGAGCAGCTCCAGCAGGGTGTCGATATCGGAGAGGTGCAGGCCGGTGGTTGGTTCGTCGAGGATGTAGAGGGTGTTGTCGCCGCGGCGGGTCAGTTCCTTGCCGATCTTCAGGCGCTGGCATTCGCCGCCGGAGAGAGTGGTCAGCGACTGTCCGAGGCGCAGGTAGCCCAGGCCGACTTCCTCGATACGTCGCAGCGGGCCGGCGACCCCCGGTTCCCGCAGGCGCGCCGCGGCTTCGGTGATGGTGAGGTCGTCGATATCCGCGATCGTCAGACCGTCCACCGTGTACCGGAGCACCTCAGGGGTGAAGCGCCGTCCGCCGCATGTTTCGCACACCGTTTCCTGGCCGTCCATGAAGGCCAGATCGGTATAGCTGACGCCGAGCCCTTTGCACGCGGGGCACGCACCCGCCGAATTCGCGCTGAACAGAGCGGGACTCACGTCGTTGCGGGTGGCGAACAGCCGCCGGACAGCGGGCGCGATACCGGCATAGGTGATCGGCGTCGAGCGCCGATTGGTGGTGAGCGGACGTTGATCGACGACGGTGGCGGGCTGCCGATCGGTCAATTCCGTTACCAGACTGGACTTCCCGGATCCGGCAACCCCGGTCAGCACCGTCAACACCCCGGTGGGAATATCGACGGTGAGCCCGCGCAGATTGTTCCGCGTGGCGTTGTCGATCCGCAGTTTGCCGGTAGGAGTGCGGTGTTCGCGTCGGATACGGCGCTCCCGCAATCCCCGTCCGGTCGGGGTGTCGGCGGTGCGCAGCGCGTCGAAGGGTCCCTCGAATATCACCTCACCGCCGGCGGTCCCCGCTCCCGGCCCGATTTCCACGATCCGGTCGGCGATACGCATGATCTCGGGATCGTGCTCGACGACCAGCACGGTATTCCCTTTGTCCCGCAACTGTTTCAACATCCCGGTCAGTGAACGGACATCATGCGGATGCAGACCCATGGTGGGCTCGTCGAAGATGTACAGCATTTCGACGAGGCTGCTGCCGAGATGCCGCACCGTCTTGACGCGCTGTGATTCACCGCCGGAGAGGGTGCCGGTGGGCCGGGCCAGCGACAGGTAGCCGAGTCCGATATCGGTGAGCGCGATGAGTCGCTCGCGCAGGGCGGCCACCACCGATGCGACACTCGGATCCGACACGCCCGCAACCACTTCAGCGAGTTCGGTAATCTCCATGCCGCTCATCTCGACGATGGTGCGGCCCAGCACCTCGGCCGAGCGGGCGGCGGCGTTCAACCGATCGCCACCGCAGTCCGGGCACGGCCGAGTGTGGGTGAACTTCCGGAGCACGGCCTGCTTACGTTCGGAGAGATCGTCCGCGGTGTGCAGGTAGACCCGTTCGAACCGCTCGATGACCCCCTCGTAGTCCTTCGGGGGACGGGTGCCCAGCCGTGTCGCCGCGGCTCCTCCGTACAGCAGCGCTTGTCGTTCGGACTCGGTCCACTCGCGCAGCGGAGTGGTCACGTCGAACGAGCCGATGTCGGCGTACTGCCGGTACCAGTACTGCCCGTCGCCGAAGCCCGGCAGCAGGATCGCACCCTGCTCCAGGGATCTGTCCAGGTCCAGTACACGCTCGACAGCGGTGGACATCGTCTGTCCCAATCCCGAACAGGTCGGGCACATTCCGGCCGGATCATTGAACGAGAAGTGGTTCGACTCCCCCACATGCGGGGTGCTGATCCGTGAGAACAGCAGGCGCAGATAGCTGTACACATCGGTGATGGTGCCGACGGTGGAGCGGGCATTGGCGCCGAGCCGTCGCTGGTCGATGACCACCACCGGCGACAAACCCTCGATGTGTTCCACCTCCGGCCGAGTCCAGCGTGGTAGCCGATTGCGCACGAACGGGGGGTAGTTCTCGTTCACCTGATATCCGGCTTCGGCAGCGATGGTGTCGAAGACCAGCGACGACTTCCCCGATCCGGAAACGCCAACGAAGACGACGAGGCTGTTGCGCGGCACATCGAGGTCTATCCGGCGCAGATTGTTCGTGCGGGCGCCACGAATGCGGACCGAGCGGTGTTGCGCGAATGTGGTCATCATTCGACGCTATCGACAGATGTGGCCGGATCCTGGCCGCAATCAGCGGCATGATGGAGCCATGGCCGATGTCACCCGTCGTATGCTCGAACTGCTGGCTCAGCTCCAGACGGGGCGGCGGTTCAGCGGTAAGGAACTGGCCGCTCGGCTCGAAACCAGCCCGCGCACGCTGCGCCGCGATGTGGAACGGCTTCGCGAGTACGGCTACCCGGTGTCGACACAGCCCGGGCCCAGCGGCTTCTATCAACTCGCCGCCGGCCGGACCCTGCCGCCGCTGGTACTCGACGACGATGAGGCGGTCGCCACGCTGGTCGGCCTGACCCTACTGGGTGCAACGGCCCCACGAGAACCCTCCCGTGGCAACGGATTCGCCCCCGCGGCCGACCGCGCCTTCGGCAAACTAGACCAATTCTTGCCGCATCGCCTGCGACCGGCCGTGGTCGCGCTGCGCGAAACCGTGGAGGCCGCACCACAGAACGCACCGGCGGTGCGACCGGAGGCACTGACCATCCTCGGCACCGCGGCGGCCCGGCACGAATACGTCACCTTCACCTACCTCGACCGGGACGGACAGACCTCCCACCGCCGGGCCGAGCCGTACCGCACGGTCTACCTCCACCTGCGCTGGTATCTGCTGGCCTGGGACGTACGGGCGGCCGACTGGCGTACTTTCCGCCTCGATCGGATCGACGCGATCGTGCCTGCCGCAAGCCATTTCACCCCGCGCCCACTGCCGGCCCGGTCGGGCGCGGAGTATCTGCGTGCGGGGTTGAGCGCCGCCCGCCACCGTGCGGTCGTCACCATCGAGACTTCCGCCGCCGACGTCGCGGACGTCCTCAAATTCCAGGACTGCGAGATCGAGTCCCTAGGGCCGGACCGCTGCCGCCTGATCGTCCAGGTGGATTCGTTCCACTGGCTGATACTCCAGGTCGGAATGATCGGCGCGGAATTCGCTATCGAGGAGCCCGCCGAGTTCCGCGATCAAGCAGCCCAGCTCGCCGACCGGCTGCACCGGGCCGCTGACGCCCGGCCCACGTAGGACGCGCATCTGGGAGCCGTCCGGCCGGGGATGGGTACCGCCGCAGGGACTTCCGATCAGCGCGAGCTCGCGCCGCGCCGCCACAGGGCGATGCCGAACGCGGCGGCCAGGGCCACGACGGCGGCACCGCCGAGGATCCACCCCAGGTTGCTGCCATCGTCGCTGTCCTCGGTGGCGGCCGGGGCCGCCAGTGCGGTCGTGGGAGCCGGCGCGCCGCCGAAGGTCAGGGGGATCGAGGTCAGAATCTGGGTGGGGTTGGTCAGGCTGGTGACGCTGAGTGTGCAGGCGCCGGGGGCGGACTCGCAGTTGGTGGCGCCGACCGAGGCGGCCAGGACCAGGGTGCGTTTGCCGCCGTTGGGCTGCCACGCGCCGGTCGCGTCGGCCGCGCCGAGCAGCGCGCCCGAGAGGTTGCAGTCCGCGGGCGAGACGATCTGCGGCTTGCACTGGCCGACGGCGACACTCGCGAGGTTCGCGGGCAGGCCGGCGAGCGTGACCGTAATCGACTGGCCGGCGGCAACACCCGTCGCCTGATCGGCCTGGAGCACGGGGTCCGCCGAGGCCGTCGGAGCGCCGCACGTCAGGGCCGTCGCGGTGGCGGCCGCGAGCAGGGCGGCCCGCGCGTCGAGTCTTCTCATTGTCATTTCTCCTCCGGGGACGTTCGCGACCGCCGCCGATCGGCGATCACGATGGCGGAAACCAGGGCCAGCAGGACGGCGGTCGCCGTCCACAGTGGCGTCGAGGGACCCGAGACGTCGTCGTCCCGGTGGGTGGCGGGCGCGGGGAGCGCCGCCGCGGGCGGGCGGGTTCCTTGGAACACCACCGCGAGCTGTGCGGAATTGGCTTCGATCACCGCGGCGGGTTCACTGCCGGGCAGCGGCGCGGCGGCTATCACGCAGGGCTGTGTGCCGCAATCGATGTCGTGAAAGCGCTGATGCGCGGTGAGGGTGACCGTCGGGAACGTGCCGTCGCCGGAGATGTTGACGAAGGTCGCGCCGCCCTCGAGATCGCAGTGTTTGATGCCGCTCGTGAAGCCCTGTTTGCACAGGCCGACGGCCACGGCCGCGAGTCCGGGCCGGAAACCACGCCCGTCCACGGTGATCCGCTGGCCCTCGGCGAGATCGGTATCGACGGAAACGTCTATCGCCGCACCGGAATCGGCGGCGGCGAGCGACGGCTGCCAGCCCGCACCGGCGACTACGGCCAGCACGGTCAGGACTCGGGCGATGACGGGACGGATCACGGGGTGTTTCCTTCCGGAGCGAGGCGAGCGGGCGCGAACGTTCGTGGGGCGCGCACCCACATCAGCGCGGTGAGCAATACCGGGAGCGACAGCAGCGTCACACCCGTTCCGGTACCGGCGCTCGCACCGATCAGCGCGACGAAACCGAGTCCCGCCAGGGCCGCGAGCACGGACAACAGTCCGGTGTGCACGGCTCGCGCCGGTGAAACACCGGATCCCGCAGCGGCATCCAGCGCCCGAGCACCGCACGCGGCCGCGCCCAGCGTCACCGCGAGGCCAAGCGTGAGGGTGACCCGGCCGGGCGCGGTCGCGATCAACAGCGCTCCCCCGGCCGCCGCGATCAGCGCGAGGGGTATCGCATCGGGTTCGACGGCGGGCAGCGCGGCGACCACGATCGCCGGCGCGACCGCCAGCAGCAGCAACACGCACTGCTGGGCATCGAGCGCGTTCCAGCGGAACAGCAGCAGATGCAGGCCCGGCAACACCGTGCCGCCCACCGCGAAGCCGACACCGGCGTACCCGGCGACCAGCCCCCTGCTCCAACCGGACGGGGTTCGCTCACCGTCCGTTCCGCGCCGAATGGAAACAGCCTGCGCGGCAGCCGACTCCGGCAGCAGCAGTATCGAGCCCAGCACCAGGCAGGCAATTCCGGTGACCCGCAGGGCCGTTGCGGGCGCGGTGTCGCACAGCGCCGCAACCCCCGCGGCCACGCCGATCCCGCCCCACTGCGCCAGATGCCACCCGGCGAGTGCCCGCCCGCCCCGTGCCACAGCCGACACCCGTCCGAACCCCAGCACCGGACCGGCGGCCAGTGCGGCGATAAGCACCGCGGCGGTGAAGACACCGACGTGCGTCACGCTCGCGGCCACAAGCAGCGCCGCACCGCTCACCAGCACGAACAACCCCGCACGACGCGGCGCGAGCGCCAGCCGAGGGCCGAAAAGCGCTGCACCGCAGGCGCACAGCAGCGCGGTCAGCGCGATGTAGCCGACGACCGCGCCCGGAATTCCCAATCGCCCGCCGAAGGGCTTGGCCAGCAGCACAAGCGCGCCACCCGCCACCGGCCCGGCGAACATCCCGGCAACCAGCAGTGCCGCGGTGGCGCGGGACGAATCGGAGGTCACCATGTCACCCTCCTCTGGCGTTTCGCTGATGGAAACGCGGTTTCGGAATTGCCATATTGAACCCGCACCGCAATCGGGTGTCAAGGCCGGGCCGCGCCGAAACAACACGGCAACAAGGCACTTCGGTTACCGGGGATTTCGGGAACGTGAAAATCCCGACCAGCGCTGGACAGAACTCCGACACGGGTACAGAATCGGCACTATTGGAAACGCTGTTTCGATGTCCGAAACAGAATCCCACACCGAAGGAGGCCGGCGGATGATCCGAGTCGCGGCCGCACAACTGGCCGCGGGCACCGATGTCGCGGCCAACCTCGACGCCTGCCTGCGCATGATCGACGCCGCCGCGGACGCGCGAGCCGAACTGGTGGTGCTGCCCGAGTTCTGTAACCACCTATCCTGGTATGACGACCGCGTTCACGCGCACCGAATGGCCTGCCGAATCCAGGACCCCTTCCTCACCGCGATCGCCGACCGCGCCTGCCGCCACGCGATTTACGTCAAGATCGGCGTCACCCTGGCCCGCGACGACGGCCGCACCACCGGCACGAGCCTGCTCTTCGGCCCGGACGGCGCCCTGCTCGGCGAATCCGACAAACAGATCCTGATGGGCGCGGAGAACGATTACCTCGACCCCGGACTCGACGATTCACCGGTGATCGAGACCCCGCTCGGCCGGATCGGCATGTACGCCTGCATGGAAGGCGTCATCAACGAGGTCACCCGCTCGCTGACCGTGCGCGGCGCGCAGTTGCTGCTCAACAGCCTCAACTCCTTCGCCATCGACGAAGCGGGCCTGCACATTCCCGTGCGCGCCGCCGAGAACAAGGTCTGGGTGGTGGCCGCCAACAAGATCGGCCCACTGCTGCCCGGCGATCAACTGCCCGCGATCGCCGAGCGGCTCGGCGTGCCCCCGGATCGGCTGCACGGGGCCGGGGAGAGCCAGATCGTCGCACCGGACGGGACCTGCGTGGCCATGGCGCCCGCCGCCGGCGAGGCAATCGTCTTCGCCGACATCGACCTCACCCGCGCCGATGACAAACACCGGCCCGACGGCACCGACGTGATCGCCGCGCTCAGGCCCGCGATCTACACCCCGTTGCGCGAGGACGCCCTGCGCAGCGCCGCCCCCGGAGCCGACCATCTCACCGCGGCCGTCAGCGTCCCCGATCCGCACGCCATCGCCCGCATGGCTCCCGACCTCGATCTGATCGTGCTGCCCGAACTGGCCGCGGTGACCGTTCCGGAAATCGTTCGCGCACTCGCGAATACGTCCTGCCGCGTGGTGACCTCGCTCCGCGCGGGCGGCGCGCACCACGGGGTGCTCATCGACGCCGGGGGCGTGGCGGGACGGCAGCCGCAACTGCACCCCACCGCCCGGCATCCGTGGCTGACCGAGCCGGGCGACGAGCTCACCGTATTCGCCCTGCCCTGGGGCAGACTCGCGCTGGTGGTCGGCGACGACGCGCTCTTCCCCGAGACCTTCCGCCTGGCCGCGGTGCAGGACGCCGACGTGGTCGCCGTGGCCCACACCCCGGGCGAGGAGTGGGAACTGCGGCTGGGCCTGCCCGAACGATCGGCGGAGAACCGGCTCAACGTCGTCGCCGCCGGTTTCGCCCCCGATCGGGCGCTGGTCGGCGGAATCTACGGCCTGAGCCCCGATTTCACCCTGTGGTCCGCCTGGCGCGGCCCGTTCACCGGCGTGATCAGCCACCCGGAGGTCACACCGGTGCCGCCGGGTGCCGCCGCCGTCCGCGCGACGATCCGCCCCGCACAGGCCGTCAACCGGCTCATCTCCCGGGGCACCGACCTCGTCGCCGGACGACCCCGCCGGCCCATGGACGCCATGACCGGGCAGCGATGAGAAGGCGCACGGAACAACGACCCGCACAACCCGACCGGAGCGAAGATGAGTGAAACCGTGCAACACGTCGAGCAGATGGTCGACGAGAACCCCCGCACCGACGTCACCGCGACGTTCCAGGAGTGGCGCGACCTGCTGACCGGGCTCCGATCCCGCATCGCCGAGCGCTTCGAGCTCGTGCGCGATCCGAGCACCGACGACCTGGAAAGCTACGGCGACCCGGCCATCGGCCCCGCGGGCAGCCTCGCCGCCTACTCCGGACCCGAGATCGACTGGCTGGTGCACTCCTGGATCGGTGATCCCCGAACCGGATTCGTGAATCTGCACCTCACCGCGTGGCTGGGCCCGCAGATCCGGGTACCGCACTTCGGTTCGGCGCTGCTGCTGTGGCCCGAGGGCTGGTTCTACGTGGACGCCATCCCGCGCGGCGACATCATCGGCGACGGCGCGTATTTCGACTCCTACTACGCCGAGAACGACGCGCCGTGGCTCGATTTCAAGCAGGAGCACCCGGACTTCACCTGGTTCACCAGCCGCACCGGCTTCATTCGCGGCAGTCTGTCACCGACCGCGCACTGCTACTCATTCCCCGCGACCCGGCCCAATCTGGACACCGTCGCGGACCTGCTCACCGCGCGGGTCGAACAGTGGCTGGGCTGGGTGGCCGCGGCCGAACCCGTTGCGGCCGAGGACCGTCCGGCACTGGCCGCACGCGACCTGGCCGTGCGGCGCAACATCGCCGAACGCGACCCCGCGAACGTCATGGGCGAGCGACTCTTCGGACCCGAACTCACCAACCGGCTCGTGCGCGCGCTCTGGGGCGGCGACCGCGAACTGCCCCGGCCCCAGCCCTGAACTCTCTCCCGGAAAGGCAGGACCGCATGGCCCTGATTCGATCCCTGTGGTGGGCCGCGCGCACCGGCGGCGAATCCCCCTTCGACACCGCACATCTCAAGGTGTACTACCCGGCGACCGCGACCGGCGACGACGCCGAACGGCTGACGGGCGTATTCGCGCCCGATCCCGCGCGGACCCCGCTGCCGGTCGTGGTCTTCCTGTCCGGGGTCAACGTCGGCCAGGACGCCTACCGCCGCTACGCCACCGCCATCGCCGAGGCGGGCTACGCGGTGGTGACGATGGATCGGGTCGCCGAGTTGTTCGGCGGGCAGCGGGGTCTGACCCCCGGGGTCGACCTGGACGCCGCTCGCCCCGACGCCTACGGCACCCGGCCCACCTGTCCTGCGATCGGCGCGATACTCGAGGCGCTGGCCGAGCTGAACGCATCACCGCCCCTGCGCGGCGCGCTCGACCTGGAACGGGTGGCCCTGGGCGGGCATTCGGCGGGCGGCACCGTCGTGTTGCAGTCCGCACGCTATTTCCCCTCCGTGGCAGCGGTTTTCGCCTGGGGCGCGCACACCATGGTCGCCACCATGCTGGGCTGGGATCCCGGGACCGTGCTGCCGGCCCAGGTGAACTGCCCGGTGCTGCTGGGCGTGGGCGACGACGACGGCGTCATCCGGGGCAGTGCGGACCGCTACGGCGAGGACGGGGCGGATCGGCCCGATCCGGTGCGGCGCACCTTCGACGAGGCGCTGCCCGCCGGTGAGCATCTGCTGGCGGTCGTGCCGGGCGCCAACCACTTCGGCATCGCCGACGCCGACCCGACGGCCGCGCGCGCCTTCCTCGACGGTCCCGGCGGGACCGACGCGGTCGCGCCGTTCGCCCGTCTGACCACGCTCTTCCTGCACGCGCACCTGCGTGGCGATCCCGCGGCGAAAACCGCACTGGCCCGGCTCGGCGACGAGCCACCCGAGACCGGCATCACGCTGATTCGCCGATAGGAGCACCCGACGATGTTGAAGAACTTCTGGTACGCGGTGGAATTCGCCGATCAGGTCACCCGGGAACCGCGCAAGGTGACCTGCCTGGGACAGGACTTCGTGCTGTACCGGACGGAGGCCGGCGCGGTGGTGTGCCTGTCCGATCTGTGCGTGCATCGCGGCGGCGCGCTGTCGATGGGCACGGTGACCGGCGACTGCATCACCTGCCCGTATCACGGCTGGCAGTACGACGCGGAGGGGGCGTGCGTGCGCATCCCGGCCAACGCCGCCGAGCGGAACATCCCGCGCAAGGCCCGGGTGGACAACTATCCGACCCGCGAGCAGGACGGCATGGTCTGGGCGTTCCTGGGCGATCTGCCCGAGGCCGAGCGCCCGCCGATCCCTGATCTCCCGCAGTGGAGCGATCCCGCGTTCAAGGCCGTGCAGTACGAGATGGTGATCAACGCCAACTACGAGCGCACCTTCGAGAACGTCGTCGACGCCTCGCACACACCGTTCGTGCACGGCACGTCCTTCGGCAATCCCGATAAGCCAGAGATCCCGGATTTTCGTGTGCGGCAGACGGATTGGTCGGCCGAGGCCGATATCGAACTGAGTCCACCGCTGCCCAAGGGCCTGTGGGGGGTGCTGGCCCGGCGGCGGCCGCGACCGGAGTACGTGACCGTCACCAACGCCTGGTACCTGCCGAACATCGTGAAGCTGCACGTGCGCCTGCCGATCGGCGACCTGATCCTCTACGACTTCAATATCCCGCTCTCCCAGGACAAGACGCTGATCAAGATCCTGGGTTTCCGGAACTTCTTCACCGGCGACTGGGCCGACGCCAACACCCGCAAGCGGATCGAGAAGATCCTGCTGCAGGACCGACCGGTCGTGGAGGCGCAGCGGCCCGAACTGCTGCCGTTCGATCTGTCCGACGAGTTGCACGTCCGCAGCGACGCCCTGCAGGTCGCCTATCGGCGCCGCCGGCTCGAACTGATCAAGATGGGCTGGTGGGTGGGAGGCGACGACATCATCACCGGTGACGCGCCCCGGCGCACCGCGACCGTCATCGCATCCCCCGGCCGCCGCGACAATCCCGAATTGGCCAGTGCCTGGGTGCACAAGGCCCGAACCGGAGGCGATCCCCGATGACCATGACGAGCCTGCCCACCGCGCTCAGCGAGCGCACACTCGACGCCCTGACCTCGGCGCTGCACCTCGAGACCACCGAAGACATCCCGCTCACCAGTGCGATGTCCCCCGACCCGGTGGGCCGCCTGCGCGTGCTACGCGGCGGCCCGATCGACAAGGCCGTGACCGTCGATCTGGTGGTCCCGCCGCTGGGCCTGGACAGCCACATGGTGTTCGCGTTCACCGGAAGCGATTCCGCGGTACCGCATTTCACGCTCGACTCGGTGTTCGCCGGGGACTACCACGCCATGCACCTGGACCTGATCCCCCGCGCGGACCTGGCGGTGCACCTGGACTACCTGGACGCCGCGTTCCTGCCGCTGACGCCACTGCTGGAACAGGCGTGGCAGCTCACGGGCGTCTCCCCCGCCGCGATCGGCCCGCGCCAGCGCGCGATGATGTCACCGTGGATGCTGGTGTGCCGCGCCACCTCCGAAGCATTCGGCGAACTCACCGGAACCGTGGACGCCTACCTCGCGCACTGGCTCACGCTGCTGGACAAGGGCGTTCCCGCCGTGCAGGCCGATCTGCCCGGCCGGGATCGCGCCAACCGCGCGAATCTCTTCAGCCCCGCCGTCGATCCGGTCTGGGCGCAGGTCACCCGGCTGCTCGGGGCCGAACAGTGCGAGCGCGTGCGCGGGGAGCTGGTGGCATGACCGCGCCCAGCGCCTTTCAGCAGCGCATCGCCGGCGAGTGGGTGGGCCGGCCATCCCTTTTCGACGCCGCGGGCACCTGGCAGGGCTTCGAGGACATCCGGCGATCCTCGGTCCACGCGGACGGAACCACCACGTACTACATGGACGGCGGACTGACCGGCGGCGGGCCGCTCGCGGGCCGCTTCGCGCTGGGCGCGCCGTTCGCCTTCGGCGTTCTCGACACCGGCGGCGACCGTGTCTACACCGGTCCCGACTTCTTCGGCTCCGGACAGCCCTACGGCGGGTTCGTCGACGCCAACTACTACGGACCGGGCTGGCAGGTGTCGCTGAACACCTGGAATCAGACGATCGGCGACACCCAGGTGTATTCGTCGGTCCTGTACCAGGGTCCGGCGATGGTCGGGGTCTTCGACGGGGTATACACCCGCGACCCGGACCTCGCCGACGCCCGCGTCGAACACGAGACACGGTGTGGCGCGACGGTTTTCCGGGTTCCGACCAAGGACAAGAGCCGCTACGCCGGTGAGCTGGAACTGTGGGGAGCCGATCAGCGATCGCTCGGATCGGTCCGCATGGAGCTCGAGATCGACCCGGTGAGTCTGGTGGTGGCCGACCATCGGCTGACCATGTCCGGGTCGCTGGAGTCGAGTTCGCGGTTCACGGTGCGCCGGGACGGAGTGCGCTCGTTCCACGAGGGCCCGGACATCTGGGGCAACGGAAATTCCTACGGCCGCGCCCATTTCGTGCGCCTGCACACCGCCGACGGCCGCCGCCTGCACGGCCGCGAGTTCATGCTCGACGCCGAACCCGGCATGGGCGCGGGCGGGCACATGGCCGTGGTCTACCACCTGTTCGAGCACAACGGCCTGACCGCGGTCATGCACGGAACCCTGGAGCGAGCATGAGCACGGTCGTGATCACCGGCGGTACCCGCGGCATCGGACTGGGAATGGCGCGCGCACTGCTCGCGGGCGGCCACCGGGTGGCGATCTGCGGCACCGATCCCGAGCGGGTGGAGAAGGTACGGGCCGAGCTGTCCGGGGAGGCGGTGGTGCTGACCGCCGACGTCACCGATCGCGAGCAGTTGCGGCACCTCTGGGACGCGGCCGCGGACCGATTCGGCGGCGTCGACATCTGGATCAACAACGCCGGCATCTCCCACGATCGAAAACCGCTGTGGGAGCTGCCCGCCGCCACCGCGCAGCAGGTGGTCACCACTAATCTGCTGGGCGTGATCAATGGATCCGCGGTGGCGGTGGCGGCGATGGCGAACGCGGGCGGCGGGCACGTCTGGAACATGGAGGGGCTGGGCAGCGACGGCCGCACCGTGCCCGGACTGGCCGCCTACGGCGCCAGCAAGCGCGCGGTCACCTACCTGACCCGGGCACTGAGCAAGGAAGCGCCGCCGGGCGTCTCGGCCGGATTGCTCAGTCCCGGCATGGTGGCCACCGATCTGCTCACCCACGGCTACGACGACCCCGCCGAACTCGCCAAGGCGCGCAAGGTGTTCAACATCCTCGCCGACACCGTGGACACGGTCGCCCCGTGGCTGGCCGAACGCGCGGTCTCGCGCGCCCGCAACGGCGCGCATGTGCGCTGGCTGACCACGCCGAAGGTGATCGGGCGGTTCGCGGCAGCTCCGTTCCGGCGTCGCGATCTGTTCGCCGGATGAGCGCGGCCGTCGACTACCCGGTGTCCCTCGCGGTGGAGGACTTCGTGCCGGTGCTGTTCACCACCGCCGGGGTCCTGCTGCTCGGACGCATCGTGCCGCCCGCTCGCGCGGTGGCCGCCGCGGTCCTGATCGGCGCGGGCGGATTCGCCAAGGCCACAGCGAAACTCATCGCCGCGGCGGGCGGCCCGGATCTGCCGTGGTTGCGCGGCATGCTGTTTCCGCTGCTCGCACTCGGATTCGGGGTGCTGTGCCTGGAATTGGCACGGCTGCGGCAGGGATCGACGCCGCGCTGGCTCGCGGTGACGGTTCCCGCGCTGCTCACGCTCTGCGCGCTGGGCGCGGTGGCGGCGCGCGACCCGATACCCATGCTCGTGAGCACCACGGTCTTCGCGACCATCACCGGCGTGTACCTGATAGATCGGGCCCGCTCCCAGGGCGACACGGTGAGCGCCGGGCTGTTCGGGCTGCAACTGCTGGGGTTCTTCATCCTCGGGCCGCTGGCCTCCCGTGAGGACCAGACGGTGGCATTGCAATGGGTCGAGCAATCGTGCAACACCGCCGCCCAGGCCGCCTTCCTCATCGGCGCGTGGCGCATCTCCGCCACGGCCCGAACTAACGCCGACACCGGCAAGGAGATGATCCGATGACCGACGCCCTGGGCTGGCGCCGCAAGTTCGGGGTGATCGCGCCCTCCACCAACACCATCGTGGAACCGGATTTCTACCGCATGGCGGTGCCCGGCGTGACCTCCCACTTCAGCCGAATCCACATCCGCGATCAGAACATGAGCGACGACGCCGGGATGACCCGGCTGCTCGAGCAGATCCGCGCCGAGATCGGCGGGGCCTGCGCGCGGGTGCTCACCTGCGAACCCGACTACATGGTCATGGGCATGTCCGCCGAAACCTTCTGGGGCGGAATCGAAGGCAACCGCCAGTTCATCGAGCAGATCCAGCAGGCGACCGGACTCGAGGTGGCCACCGGGGCCGAGGCATGCCGGCGCGCGCTGCACCTCTACGGTGCCGAACGGATCGGCGTGGTGACGCCGTATCAGCCCATCGGGGACGAGAACGTCGTGCGGTTCTTCGGCGAACTGGGCTTCGAGGTCAAGAACATCCGGGGATTGCGCTGTCCCACGGCTGTTTCCATCGCCCATGTCGGTGAGAACGACCTGCGGGAGGCGCTGCTCGAGGTCGACGGTGACGAGATCGACGCGCTCGTGCAGTGCGGCACGAACCTGTCGATGGTGCGCCTGGCCGACGAGGCAGAGCGCTGGCTGGGCAAACCGGTGATCGCGATCAATGCCGCTACCTGGTGGATGGCGCTGCGCGACAACGGCATCGAGGACCGCATCGAGGGCGCGGGCGGGCTGCTGCGCGACCACTGACCGCCGCGCGCGGTTCCGTGGTGGGCCCGACCCCGCGCCGGTCGGCGCGGGTCGCGGCGGGTCCGCGAGCATCCGATCCGGGCGGGGTCGCGCCCGGTCAGCGCTGTCCGCCAACCGACCCGAGCAGCCGGTGCGCCTGGCGAATGACGGCCAGGTCGACCATGCGCCCGTCCTCGTCGAGCACCACCCCGCCGGCGGCATCCTCGAAGCGGGCAACCACCGCGCGCGCTCGGTCCAGCTCGGCCGTGGTGGGCGTGAACACCTCGTTCACCACCGGCACCTGACCCGGGTGCACGCAGGCGCGGCCGCGAAATCCCATGCGCGCGAGCGCAATCGTCGACTCCCGCAGCGATTCGAGGTCGCGGAAGTCCGTACGGACCGGCCCCAGCGGCGGGGCGATGCCCGCGGCCGCCGCGGCCAGCACCACCTGACTGCGCGCCCACAGCAGTTCGCGCTCGTCCGCGCCCGGCGTCACGCCGAGTTCGGCGCACAGATCCGCCTCGCCCAGTTGCAGCCGGGCCACGCGCGGCGCGGCGGCGATCGTGCGCGCGTCCAGCACCGCCGTGGCGCTCTCGAGCAGCGGGCACACCCCGATGCGGTCCGGAACGCGCTCGTGGTCGTGCAGCACGCGCACCGCGTCCCGAACCTGCCGGGCGGATTCGGTCTTCGCCAGGCACACCGCGTTCACCGCGGGCAACGCCACCGCCCGGAGGTCGTCGTGCCCGAACTCCCCCGGGTTGACCCGGACCCAGATCGACCGCCCGGCCGGTCGCCCGGACAGCCACGAAGCCACCTGCTCGCGCGCGAACTCCTTGTCCGCCAGCGGCACCGCGTCCTCGAGGTCCAGCAGCATCACATCGGCCGGACCGGCGGCCGCCTTGTCGAACAGCTCGGGCCGATTGCCGGGGACGTACAGCGCCGAACGCACCGGGGCCGCCGCGCTGCCGCAAGAAGAACCGGCGCGCATCAGTGCTCCCGCAGCAGCGCGCCGAGGCCCTCGACGCGGTCGTCGACACCATGCTCGCGCAGTGCGTGCCACAGCGTCGCGGTGTTGATGGCGACCACGGGCTTGCCGAGTTCGGACTCCAGCTGCACGGCCAGGTTCACGAACGACAGATTCGTGCCCACCTGAACGATCGCCTCCACACCGGGCGCATCGAGGTCGGCGACCACCTGCCGAAGACGTTCGTCGCCCACCCTGGCGATATCCATCGCCGTGGGGCAGCGCAGGCCGGTGATGGCGGCGACGTCGAAGCCCGCTTCGGTGAAGAACCGGCCCACCTCGCGATCGGCGATGGGCTGGTACGGCGAGAACACCGCGATCCGGCGACATCCCAACGCGCGCAGCGCCGCTCGGCACGAACTCGCCCCGGTGGTGACCGGTAGCCCGGTGCGCTCGCGCAGGCGGCGCTCGAACGCGGCATTGCCCTCGACCCCGCCCCAGAAGGTCTCGGCGGACATGCCCATGACCATCCGGTCGGGCTCGGCGGTGAGCACGTCGCGGACCGCGGTATCGATGGAGGCGCGAATCTGCCCGAGCAGGGCTTCGAAGTCCGCGTCGTCGCCCATCACCGGGTTCGGGATGTACATCGACCCGGCCCGGTAGGCGATGCCCGGCAGACCCGCACGCCAATAGTCGTGCTCTACAACGGTATTCGTGCTGGGCACGATCACGCCGAAGACGGCGCGCGTACCGACGACATTGGTCATTCGACCGTCCTTCGCGGGGTTTCGATCACTATGGCCGCCTCAGGAGGCGACCCGGGCCAGGAAATCGTCGACGGCGCGCTGCGCCCGATCGCGGTCGGCCGGCCGATCGAGCAGCAGCGCGTCCACCAGCAGCGGCGAAACGATCGCCATGACAACCTCTTCCACGGCATCGGCGCCGTGGACGCCGACCGCGCGCACCGCGGCGCGGAAGGGGGCGAGCAGGTCCATGACGTAACGCTGGCGCAGCAGCGCGCAGTCCGGATCGCTCGCCGAGGCGGTGACCAGCGCACGCAGGAACGCCGCGACCGGCTTGTCCCGCAGGCGATCACACAGCAGGTCGACCTCGGCGCGCAGATCCGCGACCGGGTCGCCGGAGGGGCGAGCGGGCGGATGCGGCGCGACCTCGATCAGCGCGGCCAGAAAGGCCCGGGGGCCGGGCCAGTGCCGGTAGATCGTGCTGCGCGAGACGCCCGTAATCGCGTGCAGGCGTTGCGGAGTCAGCGCTACGGCCCCTTCGCGCAGCAGCAGTTCCAGGGCGGCGGTCAGCACCGCGGCCTCGGTTTCGGTCGCGGGTCCGGCGGGGCGTCCAGGTCGGCTCACAGCAATAAACGATACATCTTGTTTTGGTTATTGATAAGCAGTACATTCCGTATCGGAAATACTTCTTCTCCGAGGAGCGCCGCATGCGTCCACACGTAGAACTCGTCGACGAGAAAGATCTGATCTGGCACCTCGCCGAATTCCAGAACGCCACCGGCACAGCCGAACAGCGCAACCTCAGCTATGACGAGGAGGACGGGTCCGCCTCGCTCAAGGTGCGCTTCACCGGCGACTGGTCCCGCCCGACCGGGGTGCATCACGCGGACACCGAGTGGTTCGTGCTGTCCGGATCGGTCACCATCGGCGACACCGAACTCGGGGCCGAAGGGTTCTGGATGGCGCCCGCCGGGGTGCTCACGCCGGCCATCTCGGTCACCGCGGGCACCGAGATCCTGCTGTGCCGCGAACACGGCGACTGGCGATTCGACCCGGCCGATGCCGATCTCGAATCTGTGCGCGCCGACCAGCGACTCACCGTGCTCGACACCGCCGCCATGCCGTGGATCGACGTCAAGGACGGCAGTCCGATGCGCTTCGACCTGGGCGGCACCCCCGTACCCGGGCTGTACATCAAGCTGCTGCACCGTGACGAGAAGACCGGCTTCTACACCCGGCTGATCAAGGCCAAGCCGGGCTGGCGTGAGGAGCCGCTGGCCCACCACCCGTGCAGCGAGGAGGCGTACTGCCTGGACGGGGGTTTCGACTACAACTACGGAAAGATGTGGCCGGGAACATATTTCTGGCGACCCAAGGGCATTCGGCACGGGGACTTCACCGCCGACGCCGAGCGGGGCTGCACCTGGATCGTGCGCTCGGACGCGGATCTGGTCGATTGGTACACCGATAACGCGACCGTGGTCATGTCCGGCGATGCCACCAACTGGGGTCCGGATTTCCCGCACAGCATGTCCCCGCGGTACATCGAGCCGGTCCGCTCGCGCTCGATCGGTCCGTGGACCACACCGTCCTACCAGTAGACCCCGGGGGGCACGCGCGACCGCGTCATCGGCGGCGAGGCGGTTCGGCTTGACAGCACCCCGCGCGTGCCCCCTAATTGTCACCCAATAAAAGAAACGCCGTTTCTTCAAGGGAAACAGGCAATCGCCGTGGGAGTCACCATGTTCCACCGAGGCCCGGCCTTCACCGCCGTCACCGCCCTGCTCACCGCCGTCCTGTGCACCGGAGCCACCGCGGCGGCCACCACCGAACTCAGCGGAACCATCGCCATCCCCTGCGCCGCGGGGGTTCTGGAGCAGGACACCGCCTGGTACCTGCCGGACGGCGAACCGACCGGGCTGATCTGGCTCCAGCACGGATTCGCCCGCACCAACGCCAATGTCGCCGCGCTGGCGACCGCCTTCGCCGACGCGGGTTACCTCGTCTTCGCGCCCAGCCTGCCGTTCATGAACTTCTCCGGGTGCACCCTGCAGAACCTGGGCGACAACACCGCCTTCCTGCGCAACGTGACCGCGTTGTTCGGGGGCGCGGGCGACGCGACCGGTCCGCTGGCCGCCAGCCTCGCCGACGCCGCGCGCAAGGCGCAGCGACCGGCCCCTGCCCTGCCGACCGATCTGGTGTTCATCGGGCACTCCGCGGGTGCGGAGGCCGTCCTGTTCGTCGCCGACCTCCTGCGCGCCCTGCATCCCGAAACCTGGACGGCACTGCGGGGTTTGGTGCTGCTGGACCCGGTGCGCTCGTTCATCGGCGACAACATCGACCGCGCGCTGATCTCGCTCGACGCGACGCAGCTGCCCGTGCTGTCCATCTCCGCACCGCCCTCGGCGTGCAACAGTCTCGGCCTCGGCACCCTGGCGGTGCGCACCCGGTTGCATCGCCCGTTCGTCGGCGTCGAGTTACAGGCGGGCGCGCACACCGACGCCGAGGGGGAAAGCTCGGACCTGCTCGGCGAATTGATGTGCGGCACACCGTCCGCCGTCAACGCGACCGCGGTGCGGACGCTGGCCCTGGCCTGGACTCACGACTACATGACCGGGACGAACACGTCCGACTACTACCCCGCCACCGCGGGCGCGGCGATCGCCGCCGCGCCCACCGCCCGCGTCCTGACCGGTTCCTGAGGCGCGCCGCGCGACTTCACCCGCACCACGACCCCGGAGATTTCGTATGCTCGCCCCGGTAATCCGCACCCTCGCAATCATTTTCGCCGCCTGTTTCGGCACGGCGCTTCTCACCGCGCCACCGGCGGCCGCCGACCCGGAGGACGCCGAACTCACCGCCGCCAGTACCAGCGGCGAGCTGTGCCGCCGCGCGCAGATCGAGTCCGCGAACCTGCACTCGAATCGCTTCTACCGCCGGGGCGGCGAACTCCAGGACACCGCCTACCCCGACCTCGCGTCCTTCGCGGCGTCGAAGCCACAGATCCAGCCGCTCACCCTCACCCACTACACGACCTACGAGGACGCGGGCGGGACGCTGCCGAAACAGGTGCGCTGCAAAGGGAAATCCGCCGACCACATCAACGCGGTGTACGGCGAGAACACCGCCGGCCCGGAAGGCACCTGCGCGGCCGCCAACCGCCGCACGTTGCGCGAGGTCGCCCGCTCCCTGACTCCGCAGGAGCGCAAGGCCCTGAAGTACCGTCCCAACGACGTCGTGCTCGACGCGGACACCGAGGCCGCGACCGGCCAGCAGTGGCTGGCCGACTTCCCCACGGCCACGGTGGATTCCGCGGGCCGCCTGCATCTGCCGTCCAGCTCGTTGTTCGTGCCCCTGGACACTCCCGGCATACCGGAGGCCTTCAAGGGCCAGCACTACTGCACCCTGGCCGCGCCGTCCCACCTGCTGCGTCTGCTGTCCGGCGCCATCACCCCCTGACCGGCCCGCTCGACCTCGGCGGACTCGGACACCCGCTAGATTCGCGCCATGGTGGTTGTGACGGTGGTGGCGCCGGATGACGCACTCGGTTTCGAGGTGATGCTCGCGGACGTGGTGTTCGGCGCGGCGAACGCGACGGTGGACCGCGAGCACTACGACATCCGGATCGCGTCCAAGAGCGGCACCGCGGACATAGCGTCGGGACGCGGTGCGGTGGGACTGCACACCCGATGGGGCATCGAGTCTCTCGCGGAGTCCGACCTCATCGTCGTGCCCGGCGCCGCGGGCTTCCTGCATGAGCCGGACGAGGTCATCGTGGACGCGCTGCGGACCGCCGCCGAGCGTGGCGCCCGGCTGGCCTCGGTGTGCGTGGGCGCGTTCACGCTCGCCGCGACCGGACTCCTGGACGGGCACCGGGTGACCACGCACTGGGAGTACGCCGCCGAACTGGCGCGACGACACCCGCGCGTGGAGGTGGACCCCTCGGTCCTGTACATCGACAACGGGCAGATCTTGACCTCGGCCGGGGTTGTCGCCGGGCTGGACCTGTGCCTGCACATCGTGCGCCGGGACCTGGGAGCGGCGATCGCCGCGGACACCGCGCGCCGAATCGTAATGCCGCCGCAGCGAGACGGCGGGCAGGCACAGTTCATCACCCATGCAGAACCAGTACGCACCGACACCTCGCTACGGCCGGTGCTCGACTGGATGCAGTCGAACCTGCACCGCCCGTTGACGCTCGACGAGGTCGCCGCACAGGCGGCCATCAGTGTGCGGAGCCTGAATCGCCGTTTTCGCCGCGAGGTCGGGACGACGCCGATGCAGTGGCTACTGCGCGCCCGCGTGCACCACGCGCAGCGGCTGCTGGAAACCACGCCGCTGTCCATCGACCGCGTCGCGGCAGAAGCGGGATTCGGTACCGCGACCTCGCTGCGCTATCACTTCGCACGACAGACGCGGACCACGCCGCAGGCCTACCGCAACAGCTTTCAGCACCGGGCGGAGCCGCGGGCAGCGAGTGTGGCCGGCTAGCGAACACGTTCGTCGGGCTGGCCAGAATTGTTCGATACGTGGCCATCCGGTCACTGGGCAGTGGGTTCTGTCGAAACGAGACTGAGTGTGCACCGCCGGAAGGGATTTGATGCACAGCAGGGCACGCCGGTCGTCGACCGCGGCGCAATCCCTCTTCTCGGCGTGCCATCGGACACGCAGACAGGACCACGCCATGACACACCCTCGACGCGCATCAGCCACGGCCGAAATACCCTCCCCCGCAGCAGTTTCAGCGACTACGAGCGCATTGACCCTCCCGTCGACGACACTGGCCACCGACACCCTCGAACTGATCACCGGTGCACTGGAACTCCACCTGCGCAACCACAGCATCCGCGGCTTCCTGTTCGGCAGAGCCCTCGCCGCCGCGCGCGGCCTGCGGCCCGGCGTGGACTACGACGAGGAAAACATGTTCCTCATCTGCGCGCTGCACGACATCGGCCTGTCCGACAGCGCCACCGGCCCACAACGTTTCGAGGTACAGGGGGCCGACTACGCCGCGCAGTATCTCGAATCCCGAGGCATCACCGACGAACGCGTCGACATCATCTGGGACGCCATTGCCGCCCACACCACGGGCATCAGCGATTCCCCCGTCTACCAGCGCCGTCGTCCAGCCGAGATCTGGATCTCGGTCGCCGGCATCGGTCTCGACATAGGCGGCGAGCCCGACGACCTACCTCCCGGTTTCGCCGATGCGGTCCACGCGACCTACCCCCGCCTCGGCGGCGTCCGCGCCCTCACCGCCGCGATCGAACGCCAGGTCCTCGCCGATCCGCACAAGGCTCCACCGGGCACACTGTCCGGCGAGATCCTGCGCCTGACCCGCCCGGACCTGGTCCCGTTCACCTGGAACACGGTGCTCGAAACCAATAGCTGGGGCGACTGACCCATAGGCGAACGGTCCTGGCCCACTGCTCGCTCGGCGGTATCGGTGCACCGGGCATCCAAGGGCCCGGACCGCACGAGCGGTCGATCCCCGCGTCGAACAGCCCGGCCGGGAGCGCTTGGCCGACACCAACGCCGGACACCCCGGCGTGCCTGGCGTTTCACCGGGGGCAACAGCAAGTTCCCGAAGCTGATCAAGGCGATGGCTGGACGCTCCACCGCAGCGACAGCGGGAACGAGGACTGTGCGGTTCTCATGGAGGACGTGCGGTCACGCCGGAGTCAGGCCGTGCGTGATGTACATGAACGTCGGCGTGCGATTCTCGCCGCGGTAGTACGCGAACGCCCGGCCCGCCTCGGTATCCATCGAACGGAACAGGTAGAACTGCAACCGCGGGTACATCGAGTTCAGATGCGTGATGATCTTCACCGCGTCGGACTCGAACCGCTCCACCTGATCCGGTGTCGCACCGGCGTCTTTCAGGTGGCGCAGGATCCGCCCGAAGTACTCCTTCAGGTAGACCTTCATCTCGGCTTTCGTTTCCATCGCCGTCTCGGTGTAGTCGAAGCCGATCGCGGCATCGATGACATTGTTGACTCGTGCAGTCGCAGCGTTTTCCGCCGTGGGATGACTGCCGTCCAGATCGACGATCTCCGAATCGACTTCGAACAGACCGTCGACCGTATCGCCTCGGAGACCGACGACCGCGGTGGTGGTGAATGTTTCGGAGAGGACCAGGTCATGGGTGAAGAGGTCCCGCCAGCCGTGCATCGTGGTTCGCCTTCCGATCGAACGCATCGGCAGACGAATCCGCCTGCCAACAAACAGATTACGGCGCGCGGATAGCAGGCGACCGCCGTTCCGCAGGTCGCTGTCGAACCACTTCGGTTCGGCGGGGTTCAGCGCAGGACGCCTGCGCGGCGGGCCTCGGACAGCCAGTCCGGGAACTCGCCGAGCAGCAGGCCGTACAGGTCGGCATCGCTCATCGAGTCTATGTCGGGGACGGCGAAGAACCCCGCGTTGTCGACCACGCGGCCGTCCATCGTGTCGAGTTTGCGGAGGATCCCGAAATCGTTGTCGCCCAAGCCGATGAACTGCCAGAACGCGGGGAGGGCGGCGGCCTGGCGCATCAGGGCGGTGATCTTGGCGCGTTTGTGGAAGCCGCCGTCGGTGAAGAACAGGACCAGGGCGGGGTCCGCGCCCGGGCGCAGCGACTGGAGGATGTCGGTCATGACGGGGATCTCGTCGTTGACGCCGCCTATCTGGCGGTTGTAATCGATGCCGCCGTGCCGGCCGGAGATGTGCAGGAAGGTCGCGCTCCAGCTGTCGGCATCGGCGACGGTGACATCGGGCAGCTTCGCGAACTTGTCGCCGTACAAATATGTTTCGAGATTGCCGTCGTCATCGAGCTGAATGGCCACCGGGATCATGCGCTCCACCACGCGGTGCACGACCTTGTCGCGGTACAGGCTGTGCATGCTGCCGGTCTTGTCGATGACCAGGATCACGCGCGCGCGAACTCCGCTCGCGCCCTTGGTGAGCAGGACCTTCGCGACCTCACGCTTGCGCAGGTCGAGTTTCTGGCGCTTCTCCAGGGAGAGCGTGGCTTCCCCGGCGACGGTGCGCACCCCCGACGGATCCGCCGCCGGTGCAACGGGGGCGGCGGTGGGGACATCGTCGACCGTGATGCCGTGATCTGTGACGAGGTCGGCGAATCCGCCCGCGTAGCCCTGGCCCACGGCGCGGATCTTCCACTGGGCATTGCGCCGGTAGACCTCGAGGGCGATGACCACCGATTCCGGGCCGAGCTGCTCGATCCGATACTGGCACAGCACATTTCCGGACTGATCGGTCACGGTGGCTACCGGAGCGGCGAACTGCCCGAAACTGCCGCGGGAGTCCTCGAGGGTGATGATCGCGCGGATCTGGTCGATGCCCGCGGGCACCCGCGCCGGGGAGATCCGCAGCGCCCCCGCGGACAGCTCGACGCCCGGCGCGTGCGGCTGGTTGTAGAACACGAAGTCGTCGTCCGATCTGACTTTGCCGGCCGGGGTCACCAATAGCGCGGACACATCCACCGGCGCGCTGGATTGCACGGAGACGAGGAGCTCGGTGGCGTTCAGCGGGATGTTCTGACCCTTGAGCAGCTGCGTTGTCATGATCGATTGCCTTGTCCGTGAGCGGTTCCAGCGATAGGGATCCCGGCCCACGCTACGACCTGATCCCCTCTGCCCCACCGTGGTTACCGCGATCCGGCGCAAATCGTCAGTTTCCGAGCCTGCGCGCGCCTGCCCCGACTGATGAACAAGCGCCCGGCCGGATGATCTATGAGATGCTCGAGCCGTCGCTGCGCCGGATACGGGCGGTGCGGCGTGATCACGATGAGGAGCACGCATGACCGGCAACGAGCAGCACTCTGGGCAAATACTCGGCGGAGCCTCCGCGGGCATCGGGGGCCGCGCGGCCGCCAGGTTCGTCGACTGGATCATCGCCGGCATAGTCGGCGGCATCCTGTTCTGGATTCTCGAACGGGCACTGGATCTTCCGAGCTGGCTCGCGATCCTGCCCGGCGCCGGATTCGGTTTCCTGTACTTCGTCTTCTTCGAGGTGTCGACCGGTTCGACCCCCGGCAAGAAGCTCTTCAACCTCCAGGTCCTGGGCGCGGCGGGAGCGACCCGTCCCACCGTCGCGGACTCCGCGAAGCGCAACGCCTACATGCTCCTGAACCTGATCCCCTGGGTGGGCGGAATCCTCTGGTTCTTCGCCGCGATCGGGATCGCGGTAACGGTGACGGCCAGCTCGACCAAGCAGGGCTGGCACGACAACTTCGCCGGTGGTACGCGAGTTGTGAAGCAGTAAAGAAGCTTCCGAACACCGCCCACGATGCGCACTTTTCGCTGCCGCAGCCGCCGACCCAACGAGGTCGTAATCGGCTGCGGCAGCGGGAATCCGCAGGACCCGAATCCGATTGTCCGAGCCAACCTCTCACGGGCCTCTACAACAGCCGAGGCCGAGTTCAGGCGATCGATAGAAGTTCCTAATCACTTGTCCTCCAAGCCTTTTGATGAACAAGCCACCCCTTTCAAGAACGTTACCACTTGATTCTCAACGTTCTTTACTGCATCATTACCCGCAGGTGAGCCGGGAAGTCTGGTCGGCACGGACGTTCTGAGTCCGTTCATGCCACTTCGACCGAAAGGGGGTTTCAGGTGACATTCACGAGCCACGCTTATTCGATGTCGTACCTCTCGCCCTCCGCCCAACGGGCGTAAGCGAGTTCTTCTCCGCAGCTCTGTCATTTCCCGCCGTACTGTTCACATTCAGCCTGGCGGTCCTACTCGTCTACTGGTTCGGTGTCGCGATCGGCGCTGCCGGTATCGATGACGGGGCGGCCGACGCCGTCGAGGCGTCGTTCGGCCTACCCGGGGTTCCCGTCACCGTCATGGTGACAGTGCTGATTTCACTGGCCTGGCTGGTGTCCCTGATCGGCGCGGCGGGCTTGGCGGCATCCGGAATCACCGGGCCATCAGCCCTGTTCGCTCGGGTGGCGTTGTTCGCCGGCGCGATCGTGATCGCCTGGGCCGGAACGCGAAAGGCTGCGCGGCTGCTGCGGAAACTCTCCGCGGGCGGTCGCGAACCGGTCCGTGCCGACTTCGTGGGCCGCGTCTGTGTCATTCGCACCGGGCACGTGAGCCTGGACTTCGGGCAAGCCGAGCTGCGCGCGGCCGACGGATCGTCGGCCATCATCCAAGTCCGGCAGACGGCCGGACACACCGCCGAACGCCCGCTCGCGCGGGGGGATTCGGCCGTCGTCTACGACTACGAGAGCGCCGCGGAATTCTTCTGGGTGGCGCCGATAGAGGGGTGTGATGTTCACTGTCGCAATAGGATTCGGAATCTTCATCGCTGTCGTACTACTGGTCGCGCTGGCCGCGCTGCTCACCGTCAGCAGACTGTTCAAGAAGGTGGAACAGGGCCGGGCACTGATCATCTCGAAGCTGCGCAGGGTCGAGGTGACCTTCACCGGGGCGGTGGTGCTGCCGGTGCTGCACAAGGCCGAGTACATGGATATCTCGGTCAAGACCATCGAGATCGCCCGGGTCGGCCGGGACGGGCTGATCTGCCGGGACAATATTCGCGCCGACATCCGGATCACGTTCTTCGTGCGGGTCAACAAGACGACCGAGGATGTCATCAAGGTCGCGCAGGCCATCGGCACCCTGCGCGCCAGCGACCAGGCCACGCTGCAGGAACTCTTCAGCGCCAAGTTCTCCGAAGCGCTCAAGACGGTCGGCAAGCACCTCGACTTCATCGACCTCTACACCCAGCGTAATCAATTCCGCGACAGCATCATTCAAGTCATCGGCACCGACTTGAACGGCTACAGCCTGGAAGACGCGGCGATCGACTACCTGGAGCAGACCCCGCTCACCCAGCTCGACGCGCAGAACATCCTGGACGCACAGGGCATTCGCAAGATCACCGAGCTCACGGCGATCGAGCACGTGCGCACCAACGAGTTCCAGCGCAACGAGGAGAAGGAGATCACCAGGCAGAACGTGCAGGCCAGGGAGGCGGTGCTGGAGCTGGAGCGGCAGCAGGCCGACGCGGAGATCAAGCAGCAGCGCGAAGTCGAAACCACAAGGGCCCGTGAAGAAGCCGAGATCGCGCGCGTGCAGGCCGAGGAGCGGCTGCGCTCACACACCGCGCACTTGCGCACCGAGGAAGTCCTCGGGATCCAGCGCCAGAACATGGATCGGGAGATCGCGGTGGCGGAGAAGAACCGCGAACGCGTGATCGCCATCGAATCCGAGCGCATCGAGAAGGATCGACTGCTCGAGGTCACCGCCCGCGACCGTGAGGTGGGACTGGCGCGCATCGCCGCCGACCGCGAGGTGGAAACGGAGAAGCGCACGGTCGCAGAGGTGGTGCGCGAGCGCGTCGCGGTGGACAAGACCGTGGCCGAGCAGGAGGAGCAGATCAACCGGCTGCGCGCGGTCGAGGCCGCCGAACGCCAGCGCCAGGCGATCATCATTCGCGCCGAGGCCGTGGCGCAGGAACACCTGGTCAAGGACATCAAGGCGGCAGAAGCCGCCGAGGTCGCGGCCGTGCATCGCGCCCGTGAGGCACTGACGCTCGCCGAATCCGAGCAGCAGACCTCGGAATTGCGGGCCCGCGCCACGATTCGGCTCGCCGAAGCGACCCAGGCCGAAGCCGCGGCGCCCGGGCTGGGACAGGTGCTGGTGCGCGAACGAGAGGCCGACGCCATCGAGAAGGTCGGGCGGGCCGAGGCCGCCGTGCGCCGGGAACAGGCGACCGCCGAGGCGAATGCCCTGCGCGAGAAGCTCGAGGGCGAGGCCACGGGCTTGCACGCGAAGGCGGCGGCAATGGCCGCTCTCGACGACGCGACCCGCGAGCATGAGGAATACCGGCTTCGGCTCGAACTCGAGAAGGATGTCGAGCTGGCTCGGCTGCAAACCCATCGTGAGGTTGCAGAGGCGCAGGCGCGAGTGCTGGCGACCGGTTTGGAGCAGGCGAACATCGATATCGTCGGCGGCGATTCGGTGTTCCTGGATCGAGTCGTGGGGTCGATCGGCTTGGCGCGGGGTATCGATCAGGTCGTCGGCGGATCGGAGGTCGGCAAGGCCGCGGCTGCCGCGCTCATCGGCAGACTCGCCGGGAACGGCACAGCCGCACCGGCGCAGTCGGTCGATGTCTCGGCGGCACAGTCGGTCAATGGCTCGGGATCGCTCGACGACGACCGGATTTCGGTCCAGTGAGCGTGGACTCCGGACCGCGGCCGGCGGAGGTTGCCGCCGCACCGACGACCGGGGTGGACGCGGGCGCGTACGAGGTGTTGCGCGCCCGCCTCACCGGCCACGCGGCCGAACTGACCCGGCACGCCGAAGCCCTCAACGACCGCCGCATCGAGACGTTCGGCGGCTCCGAGCTCACGCTGCTGAGCTCGGACCGGATCCGCACCGCGCACAACTGCGTGGTGCGGGACGTGGTGGCGTTGCCCGGCGATCGGCTGCTGTTCGCCTTCAACGCTTTCCCGAGCAGTAGGGCGGAGACGACACCAGCGGACACTTTCGCGGTACATCGGGTGAACATCGTGCCGGGCGGCGGCACGGATAAGGGTGAGTCGGAGGCCCTCGACCTCGAACCGGCGGAGGACACCGGCCTGCTCGACGATCCGCGCTTCCGCGCGGACTTCGCCGAGCTGTACCGGTACTTCGCCCAAACCCGCCTGCTGCGGCTGCGACACGTCGGCGACCTGCTGCTGGCGGTGTTCCAGACCGGGCACCGCCTCGGCGATGTGCGAGTACTGCGCTGGCAATTCGAGGCCGACGGCGGTGTGCGCTACCTCGACAATCGCGGCGAGCGGAACCACACTGTCCCGCCCGCGCACGACTTCGAGTGGATCCAGACGGTCCGGGCCGACGAAGTGCCCGGCCGGCATCCACATCTCTCCATCGGCGGCGAGGTGTTCGTCGATACCCTCGGCGGCGCACTCACGGTCAAGGTCGAGAACGACACCGAGACCGAGACCGGCATCTACTCCGAACCGGTCGACGAGCCACTGCAGAGTCTCGCGGATGCGCAGATCTGGTACGCGCGAGTCGGCGCGCTGATTCTGCTGCGAGTCCTGCCTTACAACGAAACAGACTGGCGCTACCTGATTTTCAACACCCGTACACGAGATGTCGTCCGCTTGGACGGAATCGGCCGATCGTGCCTGCAGCTCCCGGATGAGCACGGCATCGTGTTCCCCGGCGGGTATTACCTGGCGACCGGCGTGTACAAGACCTTCGATGCCGAGGTCGAGGGGCTGGAATTCGAGCAGGTCATCCGATCGGGCAACGGCGAGGACGTGCTGTACGTCTTTCGCGCCCGGGCCGCGAGCCGAACACTGCTGCTGCCCTACAACCTCGTGCGTGCCGAGATCACCGCTCCCATCGCCGGGGCGGGGTTCACGGTGCTGGACAACGGCGTGCTGGTGGTGCTGCGGACCACTACCGCGGACCCGTCTCCCGTGCACCCGGTCCAGCTCTGGCGCTCCCCCTATGTCTCGGATCTGTACAGCGCCACCCACGCCACCGGTACCGGCCCGCTCGCGCGAATCGGCAATGCCGATCTGGTCCGCGGCATCTCCGAGTGCCTGGCCCTGGCCCGAATGGTCAGTGACATGTCCCCCGCCACCGCGGTTTTCGAAGCCATGATCGCCGCTTGCGACCGCGCTTTCGACCGCTACCACTGGCTCACCGGCCCCGACAGCGGCGGTATCGCGCCAGCGCTGGGCGAACTGCGCGATACCGCCGCGCAGATGCTCGGTGAGTTCGAACGAGTCGCGGCCCTGACCGATCAGGCCGGATCCGCCGTCGACGCGGCAGCCGAACAGGTGGCATCTCTGCATCGCAGCACCCGCGCCTCGACCCCGCGCAGCGCCGAGGACTGGGTGCGCGGGCTCACCGAATTGCGGCACATGCGGGGCAGTCTGCTCACCCTGCGTGAACTGCAGTACGTGGATCTCGAGCGAATCGACGATCTGGAGGAGCAGGTCGGCGAGTTCCTGCGGGACTTCGGTCATCGCGCCGCCGAGTTCCTGAGCAGCGCTGACTCTTTCGACAGCTACGAACGAGAAAACGCGGACCTGCATCGCCGATCCGAGGAGATCACGACCGTCGCTGCGGCCTCGCCGCTGCGTGCGCGACTCGACGAGCAGGCCGACGGGCTGCACCTCGTCACCGAAGTGGTGGGATCACTGGGGATCACCGACGCCACGGTCCGCACGGCGATCCTGGACCGGATAGGCGCCGCCCTCGCCGGAATCAACAGCACCCGCGCGATCTTGGCTGCCCGGCAGCGCGCATTGGCCGCCGCCGAGGGCAGCGCGGAGTTCGCGGCCGAGTTCAGCGTGCTGCGCCAGAGCATCGCCGGAGCGCTGGGCAGCGCGGGCACACCCGAATCCTGCGACGAGCACTTGGCGAAGCTGCTACTCGCGATCGAGAATTTGGAAAGCCGCAGTGGGGATTTCGACAGCGCCACCGATCAGCTCGCACAGCTGCGCGATGATGTCTACGAGGCGTTCTCGAGTCGCAAGCAAGCGCAGCTCGACGAACGCGCCCGGCACGCCGACCGGCTGGCGAACTCCGCCCAGCGCATCCTCGCCGGAATCCAGCGACGAACGGCCGCAATCGATTCGTCCGAGGCGATCAATGCGTATTTCGCCGCCGATCCGATGGTCGAGCGTCTTCGCCGGACCGCCGGAGAATTGCGCGCACTCGGTGATCCGGTCCGCGCGGCGGAACTCGACGGGCGGCTCATCGCCGCCAGGCAGGAAGCCGGGCGCACGCTGCTCGACCGCCACGACCTGTACAGCGGTGACGGGCGAACGATCACCCTGGGGCGACACCGATTCACGGTCAATACCCAGCCCGCAGAGCTGACCGTCGTACCGCATCGGGATTCGCTCGGTTTCGCGATCACGGGGACGGACTACCGCGCTCCCGTGCGCGACGAGAATTTCGCCGACACCGCGCCGTACTGGTCACAGCTGCTGGTGTCCGAGACCCCCGAGGTGTATCGCGGCGAGTATCTCGCCGCGGACCTACTGGACTCGGCCGAAACCAGCGGCACCGTGGACGAATTGCTCGCCGCGGCCGCCGACGGCACCCTGGACGACATCGTGCGCGCGGCCGCCGAGCAGCGCTTCGACGAGGGGTACGAACGCGGGGTGCACGACCACGACGCCGCGCTGATTCTCGCGGCAATGCTGCGCCTGTACCGAGAGGCGGAGCTGCTGCGCTTTCTACCCGCCGAACGGGCCGCGGCGCAGCTGTGGTGGACCTTCGGCGTCGGCGATCGACCGGCACGGATGCACGAGGCGCAGAGCGGCGAGGACCCTTTCCGGGTGCGCTGGCAGACCCGAATCCGATCGCTTGCGCGCGCTCGCAGAGCATTCGGGCGATCGGCGGCTGTCGATGACCTCTGCGGTGAATTGAGCACTGCCATAGCCGAATTCATCAGCGATATCGGTCTCGATGTCGACAGCCGCCGGTCAGCCGAGTACCTGTTCGAGGAGCTCTGCGACGGAGGGGCCGAATTTGCGACCTCAGCCGCCGTCCGCCGCCTCCTGGATAGCTTTCACCGTGGTCTCGACAGCCTCGATTCCGGAGCCCACGCGAGCTATACGCAAGACCTGCGATCGCTCGAACCCGCACTGGCGGAACAGTATCAACTGGCGAACGCCTGGTTGCACACGTTCATCTCGCACGGCGACGCCGCCGATGCCGTCGATCTGCCCGAGGCGATAGCCGTCGAACTGTGCGATCCCCTTGCCCGCCGCGAAGTGCCGGCCTCGACTCGCGCAACAGTCGCGAGCCTGCTCGGCACCCATCCGCTGATCACCAACCAGCAACTGACCTTCCGGCTCGACGAGCTACTCGCACGCTGCCGCCTGCACCGACTCGACCACGCACCGGGCTTCCGAGCGTATCTGCGCCGGCGCAACGAGTTGGTGACCGCCGAACGCGACAGACTCCGGCTGGACGAATATCGCCCGCGGCCCATGCACGGATTCGTGCGCAATCAACTGCTGGACCTCGTACACCTGCCGCTCATCGGTGACAACCTGGCCAAACAGCTGGGCACCGCCGGCGATGACCGGCGCGCCGACCAGTCCGGGCTGCTGTTGCTCATCTCCCCGCCGGGATACGGCAAGACCACCCTCATCGAGTACGTCGCAGCCAAGCTGGGGCTGATCCTGGTGAAGGTGAGCGGACCGGCACTCGGCCACGAGGTGACCTCCATCGATCCGGACCGCGCACCGAACGCGACCGCGCGCCAAGAGCTCGAAAAGATCAACTTCGCACTGGAGTTAGGCAACAACGTGTTGCTGTACCTGGACGACATCCAGCACACCTCACCCGAGCTACTGCAGAAGTTCATCTCACTCTGCGACGGCCAGCGCCGCATGGAAGGCGTGTGGCAGGGCCGCACACGCACCTATGATCTGCGCGGCAAACGCTTCGCCGTTTGCATGGCCGGGAACCCGTATACCGAGCAGGGCAAGCGCTTTCGAGTGCCCGACATGCTTGCCAACCGCGCCGACGTCTGGAACCTCGGCGATGTGCTCTCGGGCCGGGAAGCGGAGTTCGCACTCAGCTACGTGGAGAACGCTCTCACCTCGAATCCCGTGCTGGCACCGTTGTCCGGCCGCGGACGCGGGGATCTGGAGTTGCTCGTACGGCTCGCGCGTGGCGAGGAGGACGCACACGCCGGTCTGCTCACCCACCCGTACTCCGAAGTCGAGGTAGCCGAGTTGATCGCGGTGCTGGCCAAGCTACTGCGAGTCCGCGACGTGGTACTCACGGTCAACCGCGCCTACATCGCTTCGGCCGCTACCTCCGACGCGAGCCGCACCGAACCGCCATTCCACCTCCAGGGTTCGTACCGCGACATGAACGCCCTCGCCGCCCGAATCGTGCCGGTGATGAACACTGCCGAACTCGAATCCGTCATCGACGACCACTACCGCGCCGAGGCCCAGACCCTGGCTTCCGGAGCCGAGTCCAACCTCTTGAAACTCGCGGAACTCCGCAACCTGCTCACGCCCGATCAATCGCGCAGGTGGTCCGAGGTGACCGCGGCCTACCGCCGCGAACAAGCCCTGGGCGGCGCCGACGATGATCCGGTAGCCCGCGCGGTAACCGCGCTCGCAACGCTGACCGAACAGATGGGAGGAATCGAATCCGCTCTGCGCGGGATCGCGCTGAGCACCCGCGGTGGCCGTCACGACCCAGCTGTATGAGTTGCCCGCACCGCCGGTCGCGGTGGTCGCGACCCCGGTGCGCTGCTCCAAGTCGGTCAGACGCATGGTGACCACCGTCGAGGCCGGCAAACCACGGTGATACCCGAGCTTGGTGGGTCCGATATCGGGGTGCAGGAACCGCAGCAGCGCATCGTGATTGCGCTGGGCTTCGGAGCGGTGATCGCGCTTGGCTGCAGCGCGCAACACCGCACGAGCCGCGAGGTACAACGCTATTCAGACTTACGACCCGTTCAGAAATGCTCTCCCGATCTTCAAGCTTTTCCCGCAAATCGACCCGCTCAGCGAACCGGCCGAGATCCCGCATAGTCACGGAGGAGATCGAGGTAGCCGGGGGCGTAGAGGGCGCGGGGAGCGAACAGGGCCGTCGCCGTCGCGCGCCAGTCTCGATCGTTCTCGTAGGACGCCTTGGCGATGCTGTGGGAAGCGTCCGGAAAGCGCTGGACCGTCAAGAGTTCCGGCGCGAGCAGAGCTCGATAGGTGCGTTCCGTTTCGTCCACGTCGACGTTCAGGTCATCGTCGCCGAGCACCAGCAGGACCGGCAGCTCGAGCCGGGGCAGGACCGCGGTCACGTCGGAGAGATAGTTCGCGCGAACGAAATTCCAGCGGGCCTCGGACATCGGATCCGGGTCGTACCCGGCGGCAAGGTATTGCTCGTAGGTGGCGTTCTCACGGAGCAGTCGCAGGCCGATCGCGCGGCGATCGAGGGCGGCGGCTATGTCGGACTCGGTGGCACCTCGGTGCCGAAGTTCGGCGAGCAGGTTGTACTCGCCCTGACGTAGCCAATTCACCGCCCCGCCAACGAGAATCAGGAATTGCAGGCCCGGCAGGTTCGCGGCGACCTCGGGCGCCACCCATCCGGCCTGGCTGATTCCCCACAGACCGATGCGACGCGGGTCGATGTCGGCCCGCTGCCGCGCCCACTCGATCACCGCTTCGGTCTCGCCGGCACGGTCGTGCATGGTCTGGTCGAGCCAGTTCCCCGGCGCCCCAGCGACTCCCGGCTTGGCCCAGGACACCGAGGCGTACCCCGCCTCGGCGAACGACTCCCAGATCGGTTCGTAGAACGAGTCACGAGTGGCGTCGGCGGGGCCGTCGCCATGCACGAAGACGACCAAGCCGAACGGGCCGTCGCCCTGCTCGGGCAGAGCCAGGACCGCGTGCAGCGGCTGCGCGGGTCCCGGAATGGTCAGTTCTTGCCGCCGGAAGGCGAAGTCGTTCACATAGACCACCCACGCGCCCGCGCCGACGGCCAGGGCGATCACGCAGCCGACCGCGACGACTGCGCGCCGCAACCAGCGCCGCGGGCGGTCCACACCTTCCGGAGCTGCCGCTGGGTCCGGGGCGGCTGCCGAGCCACCTGCATTCTCCATAAAACTAACGTATCAGATCCGAGCGTACTAGATATGTACGTTTTATCCAGGATCGAACTCGCCCTATCGCGCAGGACAGGCCGGGCGACCGGAGACACAGTTGTTGTTGGGGTACTCGTTGACCCAGTGGAAGCCTTCTCGGCGTAGGGAGAAGGCGGACGGGTCGCGGAGGGTCAGTTCGAGGACGAGTAGGTGGCCGTTCGCTTCGCCGATCAGGCGGAGGTGGTCAGAGGTGGGGCGTTCGACGATGAACGTTGCCCAGGGTGTGGCATCGGCGTCGGTGCGGGCATGGAGCGCGAGCGTGCCATCGGCGAACTCCGCTCGGGCGGAGCTGAATCGATCGGTCATCGTTTGGATGGTCACGGTGTCCTGACGGTCGAATATAATTCGTCGCCAGCGGTTTTCGTCTCCCACCAGAGGCGCGATCGACTCGCCGTCACGAACAAAGGTGGCGACTTCCCAGATCCCGTACAGCTCCGGGGTGTCCTGGCGCTGCTGCCAGGACACCGCGCCTTTGGCCGTGCCCGCTATGAGCAGCCACAGCAGCAGGACAATCTGCAGGGTCGCGACGACTCGGCGTTGGCGGACCGTTCCACCGGCGCGGGGTGCGGTGGAAGGGCCGGTTGCGTTGCCCAGGAATACGGTTGCGATTCGGCGAGCCTCGGGGGCCGCGAGGGCCAGGGCCATCAGCAGAATGTTGAACGAGAGGATCTTGACCGGCACGTCGTAGGTCATGTTCAGGATCCAGATCTGCGCCCCGCCGAACGCGGTCGCCAGCGCTCCCGCAGCCGCTGTGCGCGGGATCAGAAGTAATACGCCGCAGAGGATTTCAGTGGCTCCGAGCACGCTTTCGTACACCGGTGACACGCCCACCTGACTCCACAGCACCTCCATGGGCGTGAGCTCGCCGAAGGGCTGGACCAGCCTCGCGAGGGACGGCGACGGCATTTGCAACTGGAAGACTTTGACGATGCCGTAGCTCAGCATCGTCGCGGCGAGGCAGACGCGAAGAAACACCATCGACCAGCCTGCCGCCGCACGATAGTCGACGCGCTTGCGGTCCAGAACACTCCACACAACCGTCGCGCCCGCCGCCGTGACGAGGATGCAGAACAACAACACCCAGTCGTACGCGGTGTCACCGCTGCCGGAGTCCCGCCGCACGACCTCCACCCCGAAAACCGCTCGTCCCACCCATTCGACGCCCGGCTCCGGCAACCCCAGTCCGATCGGCTTCCACCACAACGCCATTCCCGGCAATTCCAGAATGACCTGGGTCAGGATCGCGAACAACCCGAAGTACACCAGCCCGAATCGAAACAGAACCCTGGTAACCGGCCGCCACCCCGCCGCCTCCCCCGAATCCGCCTCTGCCGCAGCCCGGCCCGATACAACAAATCCAGCACTCATCCCCGGTCCCTTTCCCCCAAGGGCACAACCCCTCCGGAAACAAGATCGCGGTACGCCTCCCGCGCGCAACAAGACCGGGCCCCGCGTGCAACAGGAACCTCCGATGCACCCGGATCGATATCCAGTAGCGACCGTCCCGTGTCTAACGCGGTGTTCGGACCAGCCGATCTATCCGGTATCAACTGACTCTCTGCCGAAGGCTGGTGCGACATGCGTCGCATACTCTCGATATTCGTCGCGCTGTCCGCGCTGTTTCTAACCCTCCTCGTGCCGATCGGATCGGCGAGCGCCACACCGTCCTACTGCGGGCTGACCTGGGGGTCGCTCGACAAGTCCGATCCGGACCATTCGACTGCCACGTTGACCAACGTGCGGACCGGGCGGCAGGACTGCTACGACCGGATGGTCGTCGACCTCGCGGGGCCGGTCGCGGGGTACCGGGCCGGGTATGTCGACCAGGTGTACATGGATGCCTCGGGCGCTCCGGTTTCGTTGCGCGGCAGCGCCTTTCTACAGGTCGTGATATTTGCTCCCGCCTATGACAACTCGGGCAACCTGACCTACAACCCGGGCAATCGCAACGAGCTGACCAACGTCGGCGGCTACGACACTTTCCGCCAATTGGCCTGGGCCGGAACGTTCGAAGGCCAGACCACCATCGGACTGGGTGTTCGTGCCCGCCTGCCGTTCCGGGTCTTCACCCTCGACGGTCCCGGCAGCGGCAGTCGAATCGTCATCGACGTCGCGCACCGCTGGTAACTCACACCGGGGAACCGTTCATTCACCGCTGTCCGGCGACGGCATCCGCGCCGGCGCCGAACCAGCCCGGGATCACCTCGCGGGCGAACGTGCTGATGCACTCGGCGGTCGGGCCGGAGAGAACCTCGCCGGTGAAGTAGATGTCGTGGCTGCCCTGCACCTTCGCCACCCGATCGAACCAGCCGGAGCGGATCGCGGATGCGCTCGGGTAGACCGGCCACTCGGCTATGGCTTCGGTGATCAGTTCGGGATTGTGGAACAGGAACAGGCTCTCCTTCGCCAGGGCCCAGGCTTCATCGGCGCTCACCGAGAGGTCGGAGTTGCTGAAGCAGACCCAGTAGGGGCCGGGGTGCTGCTTGTTCGCGGCGGTGATGCGGTGCAGGGACCGGTCGGGGTCGGTATCGGTGAGGCTGCCGTGGGGGTCCATGAGCCAGAAGCCGAGGGGGTCGGGGGCCGTGGTGGGGAAGGTGACGATGTCCTCGGGCGCCTTGATCAGGTAGCTGCGGGTCCAGGTGCGGGGGCAGTTCCGCTCGGCGAAGAGGTCGTGGATGTCGCCCCGCGGGAAGATTTCCCGGATCTGCGTGGGGCGTACGGTGACGACCACGTGGGAGTAGATCGCGCTGTGCTCCGCGCCCGAGCGCTGCCAGGTCACCCGAACCTGCCGGGGACCAACGGGTTCTATCGCGGTGACGCGACTGTTCACCTGGATCTCCAAGCGGTTGTCGTCCACGATTCGGCGCAGGAAGCTGATGAAGCCCCGACGGAAGCTCAGGGTCACCGGGCGGCGTGAACCGATCTGGGCGACCAGCGAGGCGGGCATGCGGGCCAGGAGCTCCGCGCGCCGGCCCGAGTGCAGGGACAGCAGCATCTTGGCGAGTTGCGAAACATGGCCGGAGATATGGGCATTGATGTTGATGATCGTCTCGACCGGCTGCCGGGGCCGGCGCATGTTCGCGTACAGCGCGATCCCCTGCAGCACCTCGCCCACGAGTGGGGCGTGCCGCGCCCGCCAAGTCTCCCAGGTCTCCCCCGGCACCCGGTCGAAGTTCAGCCCGCTCAGACCCGGCCCGTGCTTGGCGCGGACAGCCCGCTCGATGATGTTCCACGCCTCGACCAGCTGATCCACCGACTGCTCGGCGGTGAGCGTGGTCAGCAGCGGCAGGAAATGCGGGGGCACCGCGAATCCCGGCTTGCCGGAATCGGTTCGGGAGACGAAGTACAGCGCTTCGGGCTGGAGTTCCACCGGATGCCGCCGCACCAGCTCGTCGATGGCGGTGCCGGACATGTCCGCCCCGAAGTCCTGCTGAATGATGAGATGCGCTTGGAAATCATAGATTTCACCATCGACCTCGGCAGTTCGGCAGTACCCGCCCGGCTCCGGCCCGGCCTCCAGGATGTCGATCCGCTCGTATCCGAGCCCGCGCAACTGCGCCGCCGCCAGAATGCCGCTCTGACCGGCCCCTACGACACATACGGGTGCGGTGACATCCATGGGAGCTCCCATCGACACGAACGCGGAACCCCGAGTATGCGCCTCGGGCCGGGACCGCACCGCGTGTTCGCACGATGCGGTCCCGGCCCGGGCTTCGATTCAGCGGCCGGCGTGGATCGCGTTGGCCACCACGGCATCACCCTGGGTCGAGGGGTGAAAGAACAGACCACCGAAGTCGGCGCGGGGGTCGAAGACCCCGTTCACCCACGGGGTGGCGGAGCACAGGCCGTGACCCGCGGTCAGGGCGCGGGCGTCGATGAACTCGAGGTTCAGGATCTGGGCGGCTTCGCGCTGGGCCCGGTCGATGCGGTCGAAATACTCGACCGCGGCGCGGCCGCGGGGGTTGATGAACGGCGCTACACCGAAGAAGTTGAGGCACACCGTATCCGAGCCCGAGACGAACAGTTCCGGGTAGCCGACCAGGACGATGCGGGCGTTCGGCGCGTAGTAGCGGATGTAGGTCACCGCGTTGCGCATGCGCTCGGCGAAGAGCTTGCCCGAGACTCCGGTGTAGTCGGTCATGCGACCCTCGTCCACGGCCTCCGGGCCACAGCCGAGCTCGAGGTTGAACACGCACTGCTCCAGCGAGTTCCACAGGGTCTGCTCGGATTTGCCCCACTTGTCGTTGAGCCCGAACTGGAGTGTCACCACTTTGGTCCGAGGCCCGAACGCGCCCTCCTCGTCCGCCCGCTTGGCCTGCATGGCCAGGGTCCAGCCGGGCCCGCTGTCGATCGAGGCCCCGGGGCACGACGGGTTCGACATCTGGTCGGTCCCGTCCACCCCCATCAGCTTGCCCAGCTGCGTCGGCCACGCGGTCGGGCCGTGCCGGCGGCAGTCGGTCTCCTGCTCGATGATGTTCCACACGTTCGCCGAGAACGAATCCCCGAGTACGACAAGCTCTTTGCCCTCGGGCGCGTCCGCTCCCGCCACCCCGGCCCCGCTCACCGACGCGGAAACCGCCACCGCAGCGGTACACAGCCACCGCACGCCATTGCCGAACACTCGAACTTCCCGCCTTATACCGAATTGCCCGCCGCCGACCTCGATGACCGATGAATCGCGCGCGATTCCATGCGGTGCGGCCGTATGAACTTTCGGCCAGACAGTACTGCAGACCCATTTCTCCGGCAACGCCTGGCTCGGCGTCGAGAGAATTCGAAGGGAACTCTTACGCTTTCCTCCCCGAGAATCCGAATGGACGCCAATTACTTTACCGGCTTGACTACCGGCCGCCCGACTGCTCGCACCGGTCCCCGACCGGCGGCGCGATTGCATTCGATCTTTCCGGGTAGCCGACGGGTAGAGCTCGGACCGAAGCGACGAAAGGACACGTAACCATGACCACCTCCCCCGATGCCGCACGTCACGATGAGCGCGAACGCGAGCGGGACGACGAGCGGCCCGAGGCCGAGCCGGACCCCATTGCCACGACCGAAGATCCGGCGGCCAACATGGACAACGAGGGCGATACTCCGAACTGACGGGTGAACAGCTCCCGGAGCGATTGCCATCCCGCCGAGTGGGACCGATTGCTCCGGGACGTGAATTCCGAGTCGGAGTCCGTTATTCGAATGCGAATTGCAATCCCTTCCATTCGGTAAGTTTTCGCAGGTCGGAAGGCACCCGGGCCATCGGGTAGCTGCCGATGTGCCGATATGCTGCGCCGGTGATCGAAGGCACCATCCCCACCCGTACCGCGCTCGTGCTCAGGCAGACCGCCGCGGCGGTCGGGGTCTCGCCGGTGCAGGTGGCCGGAGTGGAGTTGGGGGCCGATCAGGGCGATCGGTTCCGGGTGCCTATCGAGTCCGCGTGGCGCATGTGGGAGATGATCGGCGCCGCGGGCGGGCCGGGGGCCGGGTTGTGCGCGAGCGGGGCGGCCGCGCCGGGGGCGCTGGGGGTGTGGGACTACCTGTTTTCCAGCGGAGAGACGCTGGGCGAGAGTCTGCGCACGGTCATGGAATTGCGGGCCGCGGTCACCGATCCCGCTGTCGACTGGCAGGTGATCGAAGCAGGCAGGCTGCTCACCGTGCGGGTGGGGGTGGCGCAGGAGGCCGACCCGGTCTTCGTGCCGGTGGAGGAATTCGTGCTCGCGCTGGTGTTGCGGCGGATTCGCGAAGCCACGAGAACCGGCGTGATTCCGGCCCGGGTGGCATTCACGCACCGGACCAGCGCGCGGTACGCCGCTATGACCGCCGAATTCGGCACCACCAGAATCGAATTCGGCGCGACGCATTCGGAGATCAGTTTTCGCGACGGCGCACGGCTGCCCACCGGCGGCGATCCGCGCCTGGGTGAACTGCTCTGCGATTACGCGCGACTCTCGCTCACGACGGCCCGTCCGCTGCCGAGTTGGCTGGACCGCTTTCGCACCGCCCTCGCCGAAGCGCTCACCGCCGGCGACCTGGGCCTCGGCGCTGTCGCCGCGCGCATGACGCTCAGCCCGCGCACCCTGCAACGGCGACTCACCGAATCCGAGACCAGCTGGCGCGCGGAAGTGGACCGGGTGCGGCGCCAGCGCGCCATGACGCTGCTGCGCGAGACCGACCTGACCGTGCAGGCGGTCGCCGGCCGGGTGGGCTATTCCGACGCCCGGGCGCTGCGCCGCGCGTTCATGCAGTGGACCGGCCGCAATCCCAACGAATTTCGTGCCGATCCCGCGCGCGTCCTGGAATCGGCGCGCTAGCCGCGGGTACCCCTCGTGCCCAGACCCGTGGCGGCACACCGATTCCGGCGCAGCCGATTCAGCGCTCGAGCACCGACCGGAAAAGTTGCGCGGCCGCGTCGGCGGCGGCGTCGATCAGCCGGGGATCGTCGTAGAAGTCGATCTGCCCCACCGATTCCAGCCAGAGCTCGGACTTCGGGCTCGACACCGTGGCGTAGAACTTGCGCGCGAACGCCGGAGCCAGCGCGTGCTCCGAATGCACCATGACGTAGGGCACCGCGATGCGGGCGGCGGCCTCGATGGTGTCGAATTCGCTGGTGTAGGCGAAGGATTGGACCGCGAAACCGTTGGTGTAGTTCGGCACCGCACCCCGGGGCGTGCCGTAGTACTCGTACGCCTCGCGCAGCGGCATACCCACGTCGCCGCCGTCCGGGGCGACCGCCGGAATCATCTCGGCGACACCGGTTTCGCGCCAGCGCGCTTCGGCGGCCCGACCGCGCGCGATGGCCTCCGGGCTGGGCGTCGCGACCGAGGTGTCGGAGTAGTACCCCGCGACCCCGGCGAACGCCTTGATCCGCGGATCATCGGCGACCGCGCGCGCCATGTACCCGGCCCCCGCGCACACCCCGACGGCCACCACCGGCAGTTCCCGGGTCCGCTCGTCGGCGAGCAACGCGGTCACCGCCGCGCGAATGTCCTCGGCCTTGCCGTACGGATTCTCGAACTGCCGCGGCTGCCCCTCGCTCTCCCCGAAGGTGCGGTGATCGAACGCGAGCGCGGCGTATCCGCGTTCGGCCAGCGCCCGCGCGTACGCGCCCGCCGCCTGCTCCTTGACCGAGGTCAGCGGACCGCTGGTGACCACCGCGCCGAGCGGCTCCCCCACCGGCAGGTGCAGGACCCCCGCCAGCCGGTCGCCGGCACTGGTGAAACTGAAAAGTTCTGTGCTCATCGAATCCCTCGAATCGTGTGGACCGCGCGAGCCTATGCCGGGTGCGCACGCCCCGGGGAGGTCAACACACGTCAGCGAGGGGACCTCGCACGCCAACTCCCCCATCCGGAAGTATTGCCGTCGCGACGTCGGATGAGTTCGCCCCGCGCCGGCCGGTGCACACCCCGAATCGATCCGGCCTGATTGCAACGGCCCGTTCCGGGAAACCGGGGACAACGACCGGCATCCGCCATTCCGGCGGGCGTCGCACGATGGCAGGAGGTTCGGATTGTCTGTCGACCGGCACGACATCGAAGTCCCGGCGCGGGAGGCCGATCCCGGCGCGCAGCACGAGGAACTGCTGGCCGCCGAGCGGTTCGCCGTGCGCAGCGGTGTTGCGCTGGTGGTGGCCGTGGCGGTCGGCGCCGGGTTCGGTGTGCTGGCGGTGCTGGCCCGTACGCGCTGGGAGCCCATGCAGCGGATGGACCAGCGGATCATCGACCGGGTGGTCTCGGCGGTCTCGGCGAACGACGGGCTGCGCAGCGGGCTGGAGGTCCTGACCCGGTTCGGGTCGAGCGTCACCCTGGTGGTGCTGCTCGCGCTGGCCGCGATCTGGCTGGCACAGCGCGGACAGCAACGCCTGGCGGTCTACGTGATTCTCACCAGCGCAGGCGGTTTCCTGCTCAATGTGGCCGTCAAAGCGGTCGTCGAACGATTGCGCCCCGAAGTGGACAACCCCGTCTACACGGCGGGCGGATGGAGCTTCCCCAGCGGGCACTCGATGAATTCCCTGGTGTGCTACGGGATTCTGCTGCTGGTGTTCACCCCCGTGCTGGGCGCGAAGACCGGGCGCGCGGTCATCGCGTTCGTCACGCTGCTCGTCGTTGCCATCGGTTTCAGCCGAATCGCCCTGGGCGTGCACTATGCCACCGACGTGGTGGGCGGCTGGCTGCTCGGTGCGCTGTGGCTGGCCTCGGCGACGTTCGCCTACCTGCGCTGGCGGGAGGACTCGGGGCTCCCGGATGCCGGGCCGCTGCCGGGCGACCTGCCCGAGGACGACGAGCAGGAACTGCGCCCCGTCCCGAATCCGCACGCCCCCATCCTGTCTCACCCGTGGCGCGGAACGGCCCGGCTCGCGGTGGCGTGGCTGCTCATCGCCGCACTGCTCATCGGCCTGGGAATGTCCATCCGGGCCCTGCAATCCGACACCACCGTGCTGCATTGGGATCACGCGATCGTGGCCTCGCTGTCCGAGAACCGCAACGGCGCACTCAATTCCGTGCTCGGCGTGTTCGGAGAGGTGGGCAACACCGCCGCGGTGATCGTCGTCGCCCTGATCGTCGCGGTCATCGCCCTGGGCGCGCGACGCGACTGGCGGCCCGCGCTGTTTCTGGCCACGGCGATGGTCGGCGAGATCACCCTGTTCCTGGCCACCACCGCCATCGTCGAACGCGACCGCCCCCGGGTCGATCATCTCAACCCGGATCTGCCACCGACCTCCAGCTTTCCGTCCGGGCACGTCGCCGCCGCCCTGACGCTCTACCTGAGCATCGCCGTCCTGCTGTGGTTCACGACCACCGGGTGGCCCTACCGGGTCCTGGCCGGAACGGTGCTGCTGATCCCGGTCCTGGTGGCGGTGCAGCGCCTCTACGCGGGCGCGCACCACCCCACCGACATCCTCGGCTCGATCACCCTGGCCGTGCTGTGGACGACGGTCGCCTGGCGGGTCATCGACCCGGTGCCCGCGCGGGCGTCCCACACCGCGTCACTGTGAAACCAGGTGCTGCGCTGGGCTTTCGGGGGCGGCCGGTCGGGCGCGCCGCAGCCATCGCGGAGCCCACCAGCACCACTCGCCCAGCACGGCCATGGACGCCGGGACCAGCAGAATGCGCAGGATGGTGGCGTCGATGAACAGCGCCGCCATCATTCCGTACGCGATGTACTTCATCATCAGCAGATCCGAGAAGGCGAAGGCCCCGACCACCACGAGCAGGATGAGCGCGGCGGCGGTGATGATGCGCGCGGTCTCGGCGGTGGCGGTGCGAATGGCCTCGTGGGTGGACAGCCCCGCGGCCCGGGCCTCGGCTATCCGGGACAGCAGGAACACCTCGTAGTCGGTGGACAGACCGTAGATCACCGCGATGACCACCACCAGGATCAGGGCCATGATCGGCTGCGGGGTGAATTCGAGCAGACCCGCGCCGTGCCCTTCGATGAAGACCCAGGTCAGGATGCCCAGGGTGGCCCCGAGCCCGAGTGCGTTCAACAGCGCCACCTTCAGCGGCAGCACCACCGAGCCGAAGGCCAGCCACAGCAGCACCGAGGTGGTCAGCAGCACGATCGCGAGCATGAGCGGCAGCCGATCCGCCAACGCGCGCAGGCTGTCTCGCAGTATCGCGGGAGAACCGCCGACCAGCACGGTGGCATCGTCCGGAACAGCGATGGCGCGCAGGGCGTCGACGGTGGGGCCCGCGGCGTGCGGGTCCACCAGCGGCGCTTCGGTGGTGAAGACGTCGGGCAACTCGGTGCTGCGCCGGGGTACGCCGAAGGGAGCGGCCAGACCCGGGACGGAATTGGCCGCGGTCCAGACCGCGCCCGCCGCGGTGGGATCGGAGGTCCGGATGATCAGGTGAACCGGATCGACGCGGCGCTGGGGGAACAACTCGTCGAACTGCTCCTGCGCCACCCGTGTGGGATGGTCCGGCGGCAGGAACCGTTCACTGATGCCGCCGAAGCTCATATCGGCGATCGGGGCGATGAGCAGCAACAGCCCAGCGCACACCGAAACCAGCACCGCGACACGGTGTTTCACCACACCGGAGATGAGCCGATACCACCGCTGTCCGGATCCGCGACCCTGGAACCAGCTCACCCCCAGCAGATTCACCCGCCGCCCGAGCAGTGTCAGCAGGGCGGGCAGCACCGTCAGCGCGGTGATTGCGGCCAGTGCCACCGTCACCATCGCCCCGATCGCGAAGGAGCGCAGGAAGTTCTGCGGGAACAGCAGCACGCCGCCGCTGGCCGCGACCACGATGATCGCGGAGAAGCCCACCGTGCGCCCGGCCGTGGTCACCGCACGCCGGACCGCGTCGTTCACCTCGTCGCCCGCCTCGAGCTGCTCCCGAAAACGGCTCACGATGAACAGCCCGTAGTCGACCGCCAGCCCGAGCCCGATCATCGAAACGACCGGTGAGACGAAGGAATTCACGTCCATGCCGATCGCGACGACCCGCATGACGCCCCAGGCGGCCAGCACCGTCAGCGCACCGATCACCAGTGGCAGCGCGGCGGCCACGACACCGCCGAAGACGAAGAACAGCAGCACCGCCACCGCCGGAATGGCCAGCAGTTCCATGCGCAGCTGATCCTGCACCATGGTGTCGTTGAGCGCGCCGCCCACGGCCTGCCCGCCCGCGACCTGCATATCCACCCCGTCGAGGTGGAACGCCCCGGCGACCGTGCGGTAGTCGCGCATGATCGCCGTCTCGTCGTCGCCGGTCAGGGCGATCGAGGCGAAGGCGTACTGCCGATCCGCGGTGCCGAAGACATTGCGCTGCGCCACACCGGTTTCGGTCGGCCAGTAGGCCCCGTTCACCTTCGAGATCTCGCCGGGGTGCTCGCGCGGCAGGCTGTCCAGGAAGCCGGACACGGTGGCCGCGAACCCCGGATCATCGATCGTCGCGCCCTCGGGGGCGCGGAACAGCAGGATCACGTCACCGGCGCGGTCGCGTCCGAAAGCGCTCTCGCGCAACCACGCCGCGCGCACCGACTCCGAGCGCGGATCGTCCCAACCGCCCGAACTCAGCTGCTCGTGCAGACCCAGCCCGTATCCGCCGAGCGCGAGCAACCCCGCCGACACCAGGCCCAGCACCAGCAACCGCCGACGCACGACGAAATCCGCCCACAGCGCGAACCCGATGAACAAAGATCAACTCCAGAGATTCGTGGGTAACGCGCGCCGATGCTACCGAATCCCGAACGCCCGCACGGGGTACACGATCGCATTCGTGGCGCCTCACAGTGCGCCGGACGAACCTTTGTGGCCGTGGATCAACCTGGCCGCTCGCAAGACGAAACCCCTTGTGGCAGCGTTAATATCGGCCGCACCACAGCGCGGTGGGCGGCCGATCTCCACGGCCGCGAGATCCGGTCGTGCCGCACCTCCGGATGATCCGGCGTCGTTCCCCTTCGAGAGACCGCCGTATTTGCGCACCCCCTTCGAAAGGAAACCTATGTCGGATATCGCTGTCGTCGGTATCGGGTGCCGTTATGCCGGCGGAATCGATTCACCGCAGAGTTTCTGGGATTTCGTGGTCGAGAAGCGGGACGGGGTCGTGGAGATACCGGCCGGCCGCTGGGATTACCGGCGCTGGTACGACGAGGACCGGCGGGCTCCGGCCCGCAGCTACACCAAGCACGGCGCGTTCCTGACCACCGATCCGTGGGAGTTCGACCCCGACTTCTTCGGCATCTCCCGCCGGGAGGCGACCGGTCTCGATCCGCAGCAGCGGCTCCTGCTCGAAATCACCTGGGAGGCACTCGATGACGCGGGCGTGGCGGCCCGCGCGGCCGGCGCTCCGGTCGGGGTGTACGTGGGCGGTTTCGTGGTGGACCAGTCGGTGGTCGGGGTCGTCGGCCCGGCGCTGCCGCAGGTGGACATGCACACCGCCGCCAGCGCCTCCTACACCATGCTCTCCAATCGAATCGCGTACGCGCTCAACCTGACCGGCCCCGCGCTCACCGTCGACACCGCCTGCTCGTCCTCGCTCGTCGCGGTGGATCTGGCCTGCCAGGCGCTCGATCGCGGCGACTGCGCGGTGGCGCTGGCGGGCGGGGTGAACATCATGCTCCAGCCCGAGACGTTCGTCATGATGTGCAAGGGCGGGTTCCTGGCCGCCGACGGCCGGTGCAAATCCTTCGACGCCGCAGGTGACGGCTACGGCCGCGGCGAGGGCGGCGGCATGATCGTGCTCAAGCGGCTCGACGACGCGGTACGCGACCGCGACCGGATCTACGCGGTGATCAAGGCCAGCGGCACCAATCAGGACGGGCGCACCACGGCCATCACCGTGCCCAATGCCACCGCGCAGGAGTCGCTGGCTCGAACGGTCTGCGCCCGTGCGGGATTGGATCCCGAGGACATCACCTACGTGGAGGCGCACGGCACCGGCACCCCGGTCGGCGACCCGATCGAACTGCGCGCCCTGGGCCGGGTCTACGGCGCTGCGGGCGGGCGCGCGGGCACCCTGGGCGTGGGCTCGCTCAAGGCCACGCTCGGCCACACCGAGGCCGCGTCCGGCGTGGCGAGCGTGATCAAGTCCGCACTCGCCATCTCCCACCGCACCATTCCGCCGCAGGGCTGGTTCGACACCGCCCACCCGGACATTCCCTTCGCCGAGCTGAACCTGCACGTCCAGCTCGAGCCCGAACCCGTCGACCCCGCGGTCGAGCGCATGACCATCGCGGTCAACGGATTCGGTTACGGCGGCACCAACGCGCACGTCATCCTGACCGAGCATGCCGCGGCAGCGGGTCCGGAACCGCACGCACCCAAGCATTTCGGGGTGCTGCCGGTGTCGGGGCGCAGTCCGGCGGCGGTGCGCGAGCTGGCCGGGCGATTCGCCGATCTGCTCGCCGCCGGCGCGGACCGGGATCACCTGGCCGAGGCGGCTTGGACCCGCATGGCCCATCATCCGTACCGCACCGGGGTCCCCGTCGGGGACGACCTCGGGCGGGAATTACGTCGCTATTGCGCGGGCGACGGCAGGGACGCGGTGCGCACACTCGCGCACCGCGTTCCCGAGCCGGTCTTCGTCTTCTCGGGCATGGGCCCGCAGTGGTGGGGTATGGCGCGTGAATTGCTCGGCGCGGATGGCGTTTTCGCGCGCACCGCGCGCCGCGTGGACGAGGCGTTCGCGGCGGTGGCCGGCTGGTCGATCGTCGAGGAGCTGCTGCGGCCCGAGGAACAATCCCGGGTGACCGCCACCGAAGTGGCCCAGCCCGCCAACTTCCTGGTGCAGGTCGCGCTGGTGGACGCGCTGGCCGAGTTCGGCGTCGTCCCGGCCGCCATCGTGGGCCACAGCGTCGGTGAGGTCGCGGCCGCCTACGTCGCGGGCGTGCTGTCGCTCGAGGACGCGGTGACCGTCGCGTATCACCGCGCTCGCCTGCAGGCCACCACGGCCGGGTCCGGCGGGATGCTCGCGGTCGGTCTGCCCGCCGACCGGGCCGCGGCCCTGGTCGAGGGCGATGAGCGGGTGGACATCGCCGCCATCAACAGCTCGGGCTCGCTGACGCTGTCCGGCGATGTCGACCGACTGGACGAGATCGCCGAAACCCTCACCGATGAAGGCGTATTCGCGCGCCGACTGCATGTGGAGGTGCCGTACCACAGTCGGCTGATGGATCCGATCCTGGACGAGCTGCGCACCGCGCTGGCCAACATCACCCCGCGCGCGCCCCGGCTGCCGCTGTATTCCACGGTGACCGGAGCGGTTGTCACCGAGGGGAACTGGGACGGTGACTACTGGTGCGCGAACGTGCGGCAGCCCGTGCGTTTCGCGGCCGCCATCGCGGCCCTGGCAAGCGCCGAACACCGGGTCTTCCTCGAGGTCGGCCCGCATCCGGTGCTGTCGGGCAACATTCGCGAGGTGCTGCTGGGGGTCGACGACACCGGCGTCACGGTCGCGACCCTCGATCGCAAGCAGCCTGATTCGGTGAGCCTGCGCCGCACACTCATCGGCCTGTACGCCGCGGGCGTCCTGAACGCCGACACGCTGTTCCCTGCCGATCATCCGGTGACCGCGCATCTGCCGCTCCCCCGCTACCCCTGGCAGCACGTCCGCCTGCACGCCCCGCACCCGCTGTTCGAGCAGCTGCGCCTGGGCACCCCGGGCGGCTACGCCATGCTCGGCGATCCCGATCTGGAGGGCCGCTCCGGCTGGCAGTTGCAGGTCGGGGCGCAGACCCTGCCGTGGATCGCCGATCACGTGGTCGCGGGCTCGCGAATCCTGCCCGGCGCGGCGTATCTGGACGCCGCGCTCAGCGCCGCGGCGGGCCGCTCCCGGCACGGGCGGGTGGCGCTCGAGGGCGTGCGATTCGTCGCGCCGCTCATCATGGCGCCCTCCGATATTCCGCTGCTGGAGACCAGCGTCGAGGATTCCAGCGGGCGCTTCCTCATCCGCTCGCGCGCCGCGACCGGCTCGGTATGGACGGTGAACGCCACCGGCCGCCTGCTGACCGACGGCTACGAGCCCTCGAAAGTCACGGTTCCCGAGGATGATTCGGCCACCGAGTTCGACCCGGAACTGTTCTACGCCGCCCTGGCCGCGCGCGGGCTCCAGTACGGCCCCGCGTTCCGGCGGGTGACCTCGGTGCGCGCCACGGTCGACACGGTGGTCGCCGCGGTGGACGCCGCCATCGGTGTCGATTCCGGGCATCTCGCACATCCCGCCGTGGTCGACGCCGCCATGCAGACGGTCGCGCTGCTGTTCGCGGACGCGAGCATGGGCGAGGGCGCGATGGTGCCGGTCGGCGTCGAGGACGTGCGCCTGTACGGTCCACTGCCCGAACACATCACCGTGGTGGCCCGCCGCGATCGGTCGACGTCGCTGTGCGCGGACGTGGATCTGCTCGACCAGGATCGCAACCTGTGCCTGCGCCTGATCGGCGTGCGGGTCGGGGCGCTCAATCCGGGTGCGGACCCGCTGCGCCGCATGGTCGACTTCTTCTACACCGACTCCATGGAGCAGCGCGACCCGCTCGATCCCAGCGCCCTGCCCCCGACCAACGGCACCGCCAGCGTGGTGGTCGCGCTGGGCCCCGGCGGCCGCGCCGATCGGCTCGCCACCGTCCTGCAGCCGTCCCGGTACCTGCACGCCGATGCCGCCGACGCCGAACTGGAAGCCGAGCTGACCGCCCACCTGGCGGCGGCCGCGGCCGAACCCGGTGTGCGCCAGGTGCACGTCTGCGTGGTCGCGGGCGCGATCGAGGACGACCTGGCCGCGCTGTGGGCGTTCAAGCGCATCGCCGTCGCCGTGGACGAGTACGCGGCCGCCACCGAGGACGCGGACGCGATGTCCACCGAGGCCGGCCGCTACCGCGCCACCCTGATCACCGAGCGCGCCTTCACCCTGCCCGGCAGCACGGTGCTGCCGAACTCGGCGCAGGCGGCCCTGGCCGGAGCCCGGCGCGTGCTGCTCAACGAGCAATTGCGCCTGCGCTGGCGGCTGGTGGACATCGAGCCGGGCATCGCCCTGATCGATCTGATCACCGAACTCGCGGTGCCGGGGGCGTTCACCCTCGACAACTCCGACGAGATCCTGCTGCGCGGCGGCAAACGCTGGGCGCCGGTGATCCAGCGCGCGCTGCAGGACCGGGTCGACGTCCTGGATACTGCGACCCCGCTGGCCGATCCCGACGCCAATTTCGCACTGGAACAACCGCGTTCGCGACTGCTCTCGGCACTGACATGGCGGGCCTGTGCACGGCCTGATCCCGGTCCGGGCGAGGTCGAAGTGCGCATGCGGGTGGTCGGGCTCAACTACAAGGACCCGCTCAAGGTCATGGGCATCCTCGGGGAACGCGAACTCGCCGCCACCTTCTTCGGCACCGCGCCCGGCATGGAGGGCGTCGGCACGGTGGAACGCGTCGGTCCCGGGGTGGCCGGGGTCGCGATCGGCGATGTGGTGGCCGTGGCCGCCAAGGACATGATGCGGCGCTTCCGCATCGTGAACGAACACCTGGTGATCCGCCTGCCCGCCGGGGCCGAGCCCGAATTGTGCACCAGCACCACCGCTTTCGGAACCGCGGAGTACGCGCTGCTCGATCTGGCCCGGCTGCTGAACGGCGAGACGGTGCTGATCCACGGCGCGGCAGGCGGCGTCGGCTCGGCGGCCATTCAGGTCGCGAAGGCGCTGGGCGCGCGGGTCATCGGCACCGCGGGCACCGATGAGCGCCGCGCACACATCCTGGAGCTGGGGGCCGATCACGCACTGAATTCGCGGTCGCTCAATTTCGCCGACGACGTGCTGGCCCTGACCGACGGGCAGGGCGCGGACGTGGTGCTGTCCACCGCACCGGGTGAGATCCTGCGCCAGAACTTCAAGGCCGTGGCCGAATTCGGCCGGATCGTGGAGGTCGGCAAGGCCGACGTCTACACCGGCGGCCTGCTCGAACTCGCCAACTTCGACAAGAACCTCACCTACTTCTCCATCGATCTGGACCGCATGTGCGCGGTGCGGCCGCGGCAGTTGGCCGAGCTGCTGCGCCGGGTCTACAGCAAGATCGAGGCCGGGTTCTATCGCGCACTGCCCTACGAGAGCTTCGAAACCCACGAGGTGGCACAGGCTTTCGACGAGGTCATCCGCTCCACGCGAACCTCGCGGGTCGCCCTGCGCATCGACGCGGAAGCCCCGCCGGTGCGGCCGAACCTGCCCGAGGTCCGAATCGACGGCGCGGCAACCTATCTGGTGACCGGCGGCTTCGGCGGCTTCGGCCTGACCACCGGTCGCTGGCTGGTGAGCAAGGGCGCGCGCCGACTGGTGCTCGTCGGTCGCAGTGGGGCGGCCACGGCCGCTGCCCGCCAACAGATCGCGGCCTGGCGCGCGCTGGGGGTCGAGGTCGTCGAGGAGGCCGCCGACGTCACCGATTTCGCGGCGGTGGCCGGTTTCGTCGCCCGGGCGCACAGCGCCGCCCATCCGCTGCGCGGCATCTTCCACGCCGCGGGCGCGGTGTCGGACAATCGCGTGGCGGCCATGGATCTGGATCAGCTCGCGCGGGTGTACCGCCCGAAGGTGCACGGTGCGCGCGCCCTGCACCGCGCGGTGATCTCCGCGGGCATCGATCTGGACGCCTTCGTGCTGTATTCCTCGGGCGGCTCCATGTTCGGCATCTTCGGCCAGTACAACTACACCGCCGCGAATGTCGCGGTGGAGGCGCTGGCCGAGCAGTGGGCGCGCACGGGTGTGCCCGCGCTCTGCATCGGCTGGGGCCACATGTCCGGCGCGACCGGCGGCATGGCGGCGGAGGAGAAGGTCTCCAAGTACCTCGACCTGGTCGGGTTCGCGCCCATCGACATGTCCGACGGCACGTCGTATCTGGAGCAGTCGCTGCGCCTGGGCGTGACCCGGGCCGCGATCATCCCCACCGACTGGGGCAAGCTCACCGCCGCCTTCCCGCAGATGGCCCGGATCGGCCGGGTCGCGACCCTGGTGGCGACCTCGGTCCGGGACAATTCCGCACTGGCGCAATTGAAGACCGAGTTGGGCGCCCTCGAGGAGAGCAAGCGCGGGCAGGCCGTGGCCCGGATGCTGGCCGATCAGCTGGCGGTCGTCATGGGCGTGGCCCCGGAATCGATCGACCTCACGGTGCCGGTCCCCGAACTGGGCCTGGATTCGCTCATGGCCGTCGAATTCGGTGCGCGCGTGGCCAAACAGCTCGGGATCGAACTCATGTCGCTGCAGATGGGCCGCACGTTCAGTCTGCTGCAGGCCGGGCCCAAGGTGGCCGAACTCATCCTGGCCACCGGTGAGCCCGTCGGAGCCCATCCGTGACCGAGATCGCCGCCGATCAGCGCGCCGAGCCCGGCGGCGCGACCGCCTGGCTCGGCTTCGCCGGCTGCCTGATCGCGGTGTTCATGCAGATGATCGATGTGACCATCGTGAACACCGCGCTCCCGGCCATGTCCGCGGACCTGTCCGCGACCCGGCAGCAGCAATTGCTGTTCGTCACCGCGTATTCGCTGGCCTTCGCCTGCACGCTGCTCACCGCGGCGCGCCTGGGCCAGCTGCTCGGGCGGCGCGCCATGTTCCTGGGTGCGGTGGTGGCGTTCACCGCGGCCTCGGTGTGGTGTGGAATGGCGGACAGCGCCGTGGAACTGGTGGCCGCGCGCACCGTGCAGGGCGCGGCGGGCGCGGGCATGGGCGCGCAGACCATCGCCATCCTGACCGCCACCTTCCCGCGTCGCCTGCACGGGCAGGTCTTCGCCCTCTACGGCGGCGTCGCGGGCTTCGCGGGCATGCTCGGGCCGATTCTGGGCGGGGCGCTGGTGACCGCGAATCCCTGGGATCTGGGCTGGCATTCGGTGTTCATGATCAACCTGCCGCTCGGCGTGCTCGCGTTCGCGCTGGGCGCGCGATACCTGAAACTGGGCAGGCCGCGCGAACGGGTCCGCTTCGATCCGGGCGGCGCGGTCCTGTCCACCGTGAGCCTGTTCGCCCTGCTGTACGCGCTGACCGATCTGCAACAGCACGGCTGGCGCGCGGTCACCGCGGTTCAACTGGGCGTCGCGCTGCTCTGGGGCGCGGTGTTCATCGCCCAGCAGCGCCGCGCCACCCGGCACGGCGCCGACCCGCTGCTGCGCTTCGACCTGTTCGCCGATCGCGGTTTCGCGATCGGCGCGGGCCTGGTCGCGGTGTTCTTCGGGCTGTTCACCGCGTTCGTCTTCACCGTGTCGGTCACCCTGCAGGACGAGATGGGCCTCTCGCCCTGGCATACCGGCCTGCTCATGACCCCGTTCGCACTCGGGGCGGGCGCGGGCGCGGTGGTGTCGCCGATCGTGGTGGGACGGTGGGGCGTTCGTACCCTGGCGGCGGGTATGGCGCTGTACGCCGGCTGCATCGCGTTCGGCACCACGTACCTGTACATCATGGAGAGCGTGCCCGCGCTGCCGCTGGCCGCCGGGCCGATCTTCCTGTCCGGCTTGGGCGTCGGGCTCTTCGGCGTGCAATTGCAGCCCATCATGTTGTCCGCCCTGGACCAGGCACGCATGGACGCGGCCTCGGGTCTGCTGCCGACCGTCGAGCAGATCGGCAACGGGCTGGGGCTGGCCCTGTTGAGCGCGGTGTTCTTCCGTTCGCACAGCATGACGGGCAGCATCACCATGTTCGCGGCCATCGCGGTGGTGGCGGCGCTGCTGGCGATCGCGACCCTGGCATTGCCCGAACCGGCGGCGCGGCAATGACGTTCCCGCGTGCCGTCGATCCCGGGCACACGGCACGGCCGGCACGGCATGCGCCGGACGAACCGCCCCCGTTCGCCTGGCGCGCGGTCGCCATCGTCACCGCGGCCGCGGGCGTGTTGTTCGCGGCCGGCCTCGGCCGGTACGAATTCGGCGGGGACGAACTGTATTTCATCGCGGCCGGAAAGCATCCCGCCTTCGGCTACGCCGATCAGGGCCCGCTGATACCGCTGCTCGCCGCCGCCGCGGACGCCCTCGACCCCGGTTCCACCGTGGCGCTGCGGCTGCCGGCGCTGGTCGCGACCCTGGTCGCGATCGTGCTCTGCGCCGCGATCACCCGCGAATTCGGCGGCGGCCGCGCCGCGCAGACCCTGGCGGCGCTGGCCTACGCGGCCACGCCCGCCGCGGTCATGCAGTCGGCGATCCTGACCACGTTCGCCCTGGACGCCACGTTCACCGCCGCGATCAGCTGGCTGCTGATCCGCTGGGTGCGCACCCGGCGGGACCCGCTGCTGGTGGCGGCGTGGCTGGTGGCCGCCCTGGATCTACAGGTGAAATGGCTGGTCCCCCTGGTATGGGCGGGGCTGATCGCGGGCGTGCTGCTGTTCGGTCCGCGGGAGATGCTGCGCCGCGGAGCTTTCTGGCTCGGGGCCGCGCTGTTCACCGCGGCCGCGCTGCCCACACTGTGGTGGCAGCAGGTCAACGGCTGGCCGCAGTTGGGGATGGGCGCGGTGATTCGCGGTGAGCAGCTGGCCACCAGCGGCGGAACCTGGGCCATGCCGTGGCAGATCATCATGGTGACCGGGCCGATGGGAGCACTGCTGCTGATCGGCATGTGGGCCGGGGCACGCTGGGAGGCGCTGCGCCCCTACCGATTCCTGATTCCCATCGTGTGTGCCTGGCTGCTGGCCGTGCTGCTCGGTGGCCTGCGCACCTACTACGTGGTGGGCGCGTTCCCCGGATTGTTCGCGGCCGGCGCGGCATATCTGGCCTGGCGCGGCGTCGGATCCTGGCTGCGCGCCTGCGGTCTCGCGCTCGTGGCGCTGGGTGTGGCGATCAGTGTGCTGGCCGTGCTGGCCCTGCCGATCTCCGAGACCCACCTGCGGCCCACCGACACCTACGCCCAGATCGACTGGCGCGCACGACTCTTCGGCCCCTCCGGTTGGAACGACCTGCTCGCGGGCGTGGAGGACGCGCACGGCCGGGTGCCCGCCGCCGAACGCCCCGGGCTGATCATCATCACCCAGAACTATTGGCAGGCCGCCGGACTCGAACACTTCGGCCGCACCGTGCGCCTGCCGCCGATCTACAGCCTCAATCGCGGCTACGGGTACTTCCCGCCGCCGCCCGACACCGCGACCACCGTGCTGTACGTGGGCGTCGACGCCCCCGACACGGGGCTCGGCGTCGAGTGCGCCGAAGTGATCGCTCTGACCCGTATCGACCGGCCGCTCGGCTTCCCGAGCGTGAATCGCGATGTGACGGTGTGGTTGTGCCGCGAACCTCGGGTGCACTGGTCCACCGACTGGCCGAGCCTGCGCACCCTGCGCATGGTCGACGGCACGAGCAAGTGACAGTGCCGGACTCCGGCAGCAACGAACAGGGATGAACCATGGTGAGTTTCGGATTGATCGACGAGTGGGAGCCCGCCTCGGGCCGGGTACTGACCTGGGCGGCCACGCCCGCGGCACTGGCCGCCGCGGCGATCGCACCGGTCCATCCCGCACCGCCGTCCCATCAGCAGGAGGAGTACCTGCGCGCCGCGGACCGCAACTCCGGCACGGACTTCCGCTTCTCCGGACTGTGCCTGGTCACCGCCGAGGTGCCCGGACTGCTGGACCGGGACGCCATGACGCGGGCGATCAACGCGTTCCTGCTGCGGCACGACACCTTCCGCACCTGGTTCGAGCGCGCCGAGGGCGGCGAACTGCTGCGGCATCTGCTGCCGCCCGAGGCGGTCGCCTTCGAACCCACCGACCACGGCGAGATAGACAACTCCGAAGCCATTCGCCAGCACGTGCACAAGACCACACCGGGTCCATTCCAGTGGGACTGCTTCACCTTCGGGGCCATCGAGCACGGGGACGCCACCACCCTGTACCTGGCGGTCGATCATCTGCACACCGACGGTGTCGCACAGTACATCTCGTGCTTCGACCTGGCCCAGTTGTACGCCCGCGAGATCGGCGAGCTCACCGAGCCGCTCATGGAACCGGCCAGCTTCGTGGATTACTGCGCGCGCGAACGCGAACGCTCGGCCCAGCTCACCGCGGCGTCCCCGGGGGTGCGCAGATGGCTGGAGCTGGTGCGCGGCAACGACGGTGAATTGCCGTCTTTTCCTTTGGATCTGGGCACCCGGCTGGACGGTTACAGCCGCAGCGCCCATCGCACGCTGCCGCTGTTCGACGAAGCCCAGGCCCGCCGCTTCGAGAGCGCCTGCGAGGCGAACGGCGCGGAGTTCACCGGTGGCATCTTCGCGATCGCGGCGCTGACCCAGCGCGAACTCACCGGCGGTGACTACTACTTCGGCATGACCCCCATCAGCACCCGCGCGACCTTCGCCGAGATCGCCACCGTGGGCTGGTTCGTCACCCTCGTCCCGGTCGCGTTCCCGGTGAGCGCCACCGCGGACTTCGACCGCACCGTGACTCGCGCCCAGCGCGCGTACGAGAACGGGGTGCGCCTGACCGGGGTCTCGTTCCATCGCGTGCTGGAACTGGCCGCCGACGACGCCACCGTCGCGGTGCCCGCCGGCTGGGTGACCCCGATGATCTCCTACGTCGATGCCCGGGACTTCGTGGGCAACGAACTGTTCGACGTGGCCAACGGCGGGGTGTACGCCAATCGCGCTGCGAGCGAGCAGGTTCTGATGTGGATCAACCGGCTGCCCGCAGGCACGTCGCTGAGCGTCATCTATCCCGACACCCCCGTCGCGCACGAATCGGTGGATCGCTATCTCACCGTCATGCGGGCGGGCTTCCTGCGCGCCGCGGGCGTGGATGGCTGAGCCGAGCGGTCACCGAGCCAGGGCCGCTTCGAACAGCGGCCAGGAGTTGTGCAGATCCTGCTGCCAGTACGGCCAGGAGTGCGTGCCGCTCGGGCGCATGTCGAAGGTCGCCGGAATATCCAACTCGCGCAGTCGATCCCGTAGCTGACCGGTGCATCGAGCCGTCACCGCGTCCAGGATGCCGCCGATCACCAGTTGGTCGACCAGCTTGACCGAATTCCCGTTCACCCCCGGCCCGCCGAGGGTGTCGTAGGGACCCGGGATGCCCGTTCCGGTGGCGACGTAGATCGCCAGCCCGCGCAGGCCGTCCGCGTGCAGGTACGGATCGTTGACCGCCCAGGCCGGATCCCCCGGCGGCCCCCACATATTGAGCGGATTGCCGCGCCGCGAGGCCACGATGGCATTGACCATCAACTGCCCCGACGGATCGCTGGTGCGCACGCAGCCGCTGTAGGAACCGATCGCGCGGTACCTGCCGGGGGCGGCCAGGGCCAGGCGGAACACCGACGAGCTCGCCATCGACAGGCCCGCGACGGCGTTGGCCCCGGTGCCGCGGAAGGCCGAATCGATGACCGGGGGCAGTTCCGCGGTCAGGAAGGTGATCCAGCGCTGGCGGCCCAGGACCGGGTCGTCGGTCCGCCAGTCCGCGAAGAAGCTGCCCCCGCCGCCGACCGGCATCACCACGGTCACCTGTTTGTCCGCGAAGAAGCGTTCGGCGTCGGTTCTGGTGAGCCAGTTCGCGCCGTCGCTCCACAGCCCGGTGTCCGAGCCGCCGTCGACGCCGTTGAGCAGATACAGCACCGGGGCCGATCGTGAATCATCTTGCGCCGGCAGTATTTCCACCGGAATCGGGCGGCCCATGGCCGTCGAGTACACGCTGAGGTTCACGATGCGCCCGGGCCCCTGTCCGGCCGAGATCAGGTGCGCGCCATCGGCTCCCGGCCGGGCGGCGACCATCGCCCGCTCGGGCAGCGGGGCCTGGATCTCCACGACCGGCTCGGCGCGGACCGTGCCGAGCGAGGCCAGGAACAGCAGGGTGACGAACAGCAGGGCCACGCGCATCATGCGGACGAAAGTAGGCCCGCGCGGCCACGGAAATCGCAGGTCACCCGAATCCTGGAGAACACTCCAGTCGGACCGCGCCCGGGCTGGTATCGGCCACAACCACGATCGCGCCGAAAAGATGAGCGACCGCGCACATCTATCGCCCGCATTGGGTCCCCGCACGCTGAACGAACGGCGATAACAGCAGGTGGAAGCCGATTTCACCGAGCACGGAAACCGGAGGCGGAAGGGAGTAGAAGGTGAGCCGAAGATCACCTTAGAGTTCGGTTGGCGCCGTTGACGTGCGGTATCCATCTCGAAGGGAGTCGACGATGACATCCGACAGAGCACACGGAACGGGACTGATGGTCTCGGGCGAGCCGATGTCCGGCCCACTGCGGGATGTGGGCAAGGTATCTCGAAAACTGGTGGGGCACTTCATAGACAACGTGATCCCGTGCGGCACGCTGCCCGGCGACGTCATCTCCGGGGAGGTCACCGCCATCACCCGCGTCTGCCTCGAGCTGGCGGTGAGCATGCTGGACGGCCAGGACATCCCCGCCAAGACCGGGCGGCTGAGCGAGGCGGCGGCCGGCTGGGCCCGCGAAGGCGTGCCGATCGACACCGTCCTGCACTCGATTCACGAGGGCTTCAAACTCGGGATGGATCTGATCCTGTCCGACGCCGCGGCCCACGAGGACTACCGCAGTCTCGTGACAGGGGCGAAGCTCGTGGTGGAGATGCTGGACACCATCTCGGTGCCGGTGGTCGCCGCGTACGTGCGCGAGCACCGTGCGGTCGTGAGCGAGCACCACACCTCGGTGCACACGCTGACCTCGGCGCTGCTGAGCGGGCACGCCACCTCGACCATGGCCCGCGAATGCGGCATCGACATCGCGCCCGAGTATTCGGTGCTGGCGCTGTCGATTCCGGAGCACCCGGACGAACGCCATCCCATGCTCGACGGCCGGGTGGTCGCCCGCCGCAAACTGCGCCGCCTGCAGGCCGAACTCGCCACCCGCTGCGGTGACACCGCGCTGGCGCTGCTGAGCGTGGACGGCGGCACCCTGCTCGTGCCCACCGTGGCGACCGACCCCGCCGGGCTGGACGAACTGCTCGCCCGGCTCTCGGCGGCGGCCCGGGTCCCGGTCACCGCGACCGTGGTCGTCACGACACCCGGCGATGTGCCGTCCGCGGCCGATCGCGCGCACGAGCTGCTGGACATGGTGCAGCGCCTGAACTGCGAGGCCGGGCTGTTCCGCTTCGCGGACATGGCCCTGGAATATCAGCTGACCCGGCCGGGATTGGGCCGGGAGATGCTCGGCGCGCTGCTGGATCCGCTGGACAACCACCCGGAACTGCTCCAGACCCTGCGCTGCCACATCAGCACCAATCTCAATCGCCAGCGCACCGCGCGCCTGCTGCACGTGCACACCAACACCGTGGACTACCGGATCAAACGGATCTGCCAGCTCACCGGATTCGACCCCGCGGCGGCCTCGGGACTGTGGCAGCTGCGCGCGGCGCTGATCGCGCGCTCGTTCAACGCCGCCGATCCGGGGTGAAGCTCACCTCGGCGGTCGCGTAGCCGAAGAGCTTGGCGCCCTGCGACTTCGCGTCGATGGCGATGGTGGCTACCCGGCGGCGGCGATCGCAGGCCACGACCCGGCCGTTGAATTCCAGTCCCGCGCCGCCGATGTCGGGCACCGCCAGGTGGTGCATGCGGTCGGAGTACTCGACCCAGTACTTGGTGACCGCGGCCGGATCCCGCGTCCAGTCGCTGACGTAGCCGGTGGCCAGCGCCGAGACCAGCATGCTCGGCACCACCAACGCGGGCCGGTCGCGGGACAGGAAGCGGTCCGACACCGTCCCGGGTTCCGGATCGCCCACGGCGAGGCCGTAATTCACGATATCGCCGGCCGCGAGGGTGAAGTCCGCGGTGGGCAGTTCGGTGCCGACCACCAGGGCGTCGAAGTCGATGCCTGTCCACGCCGTGCGGCTGTTGCGGATCACCCGCCGGCCCGGCGTCGCCGTGACCGGGGCCGGGCGCGCGGTGCGGATCGCGCCGTCACCGGCGGACAGGGTGCTGGTGAGCAGCGCCGCCGATCCGCGCTGCACCACCGCGCCGAGCTGGTCGGTGAGCACCCCGGTCACCGTTACGACGTCGAACGAGCGCAGGTGCCTGACCGATTCGAAGGTGATCTCGCACTCGAGCACGTCACCGGCCAGGAGCGGGCGGTCGATCTCGAGGGTCTGATCCACGTGGACCACCCGATCGATCCGGTGGCCCGACAGCAACCGCGCGAGGATCTCCGATCGCGCGCGCTGCCAGACCAGCGTGGCGAAGGTGGGCGGTGCGACCACCGCGCCGAATCCCAGCTGGCGAGCCGCGGATTCGTGCCAGTGCGCGGGATGATAGGCCTGCACGGCGCGAGCGAATTCCCGAATTCGGCCGCGTTCCACCGGAAACGGGCTCGCGCACCGGAACCGCTTGCCGACCAATTCCCGGGACCGGGCCGGCGCTACTCGCTGGGGACCACTCATCATCGGTTCCTTTCGGGTGAGACGCCGCCGTGCGGCGGTTCCCGCGTCCGGAATCGGCACGCCGGTTCGGACCATGATTCGCCTTCCGGAAACGCGAGTGTGGAATCGATTTCGATGTCTGGGTGAATTCACCACCGGCCGCCGCTTCGACTTGTGACGGTGCAGCATCCGCCGAACCAGCGGGCAAGGCCCGGCGCAACCTCGCGGTTTCGGCGCGAATGCCCGCGCGACGCGCATATCTTGTCGAGCCTCATGGTTTGCACCCACCGAATTGGTGACCTATCCAGAACCGGGTTTCAGCGGGTCCGGACGCCGGTGCGCCGGTCCTAGCGTTGCCGTGGTCGCGAGATCCGAAACCACTTCCGTGGCAATACGACTCGCACCGAGAAATGCGCTGGAGAAAGGCAAGGAATGACACGAAGCAAACGCCCCGGGGCGATACGGGTGGCGGTGCTGACCGGGGTGGCGATGCTGGCCCTGGGATTCACCGGATCGACGACCCGGGCCGAACCCGAAGCACCGGCCACCGAACAGCAACTGGCCGACTACATCGCGGCGGGGGTCAAGGGGGGACCGATCGCGGGGACCGGATCCGCCTGCACCTCCGGCAGCGGGGCGGGCTCGGGCAACGGGTCCGGGGACTGCCTGGGCGGATCCGGGTCCAGCTCGGGCTCCTCGGGCGGGCGCTCGTCCGACACCCAGCAGTACGGCCCGGAGATGACCTCGTGGACGGCGGCCTTCGGATACGGGCTGCTCAATCCCGATGCCGCGCCGCCGGGCACCAACGACTGGAACTGCAAACCCACCGCGGAGCATCCGCGTCCGGTCGTGCTGGTGCACGGCACCTGGATGAACGCCTACAACGGCTTCGCGTACATGAGCAAGCCCATCACCGACGCCGGATTCTGCACCTTCACCTTCAACTACGGCCGATCCGACCTGGTACAGGGCGGCGGTCTCGGGTCGCTGATACCCGGTGTGATGGGCACCGGCTACATCCAGGATTCGGCCAAACAGCTGGCCGTGTTCGTGGATCGGGTGCTGGCCGCGACCGGTGCGGGCAAGGCCGACATCGTGGCGCACTCGCAGGGCGGCTCGATGGCCAACTGGTACACCAAGTTCGAGGGCGGTGCGGCCAAGACGCAGAATCTGATCACCTACGGGGCGACCCACCACGGGACCTCCCTCGTCGGGATCGGGGCGCTGGGCCGGGCCGTCAACAACTTCGGCATCGACGTGCTGGGCCTGGTCGAGATCTTCGTGGGCCACGCGGGCATCCAGCAGACCGTCGGCTCGGACTTCGTGAACAAGCTCAACGCAAACGGGGACACCGTGCCGGGCATCGACTACACGATCGTCGGCAGCCGGTACGACGAGATCACCAACCCGTACGAGCTGACCTTCCTGAAGGCCGGGCCCGGTGCGCGGGTGCAGAACATCGTCCTACAGGACGGCTGTGAACAGGACGTCTCCGATCATCTGACGATGATGTACTCACCGCGTGCGCTGTCCATCGCGCTGCGGGCGCTGGATCCGGTGAAGTTCCCCACCCTGCAGTGCACCTTCAATCCGTGGGTGATCGGCGGTGGCGGCGGGCTCTGACCGGACGTGCCGGTGCGGCGGCGCTGCTCATCAGCCGCCCGCCGGCACACTCTCGGACAACTCCGATTCGATCCACGCGGCCATCATGCGGGCCGTCGTGGCGATGACCTCCTGGCGCTCGTCGCTCCCGATCTCCACCGCCGAAGCGCGGACCACGGCGGCGAAGCCGGTATTGACGAACACGAACGACATCACATCGTATTTGTGGTCGTTTCCCGGGCCCATGATCTGGATCAACAGCACCTTGACCAGCAATCGGAAGCGCGGCTCCAATTCGGGCAGGCCGCTGCTGTAGAACTGCACGCCGGCCACCAGCGCCCGCACCAATTTCGCGTTCTCCACGAGCTCCTCGGCGAACACCTCGAGAATATCGGTGATCACCCGCGACCGATATTGCAGCGACGGCATTTTCGGTTCCGGCCGAACGCTGGACAACCACTGGGTGAAACGCCGCTCGAGCTGCTCCAGCAGGCGCTGGAGCAGCTCCTCCACCATGACGCTGCGATCGGCGAAATAGCGGTACACCGTGCCGATGCTGACCTCGGCCTCGGCGGCGATGCGATTGGTCGAGGTGTCGGCGATACCGCGTTCACCGAACAATCGGGCGGCGGTGTCGAGAATGTGATCTCGGGTTTCCCGCGAACGCTGCTGGGTCGGAGTGCGACGCCGCGGTGGAGCTTTCGGCGGCATTTATCCTCCTGCCGTGCGGTCAAGAATGAGCTTTGCTCATCTTAGGGTGACACGCACGCGGTGATGTAGGTTTTTCGCCACGGGCCGCAGGGAGGTACGAAGAATGGCGAGTCGAGTTCCCAAGGGCAGACTCGTGCGCGGCGGCCAATTGGGACGGCTCGCGGCCGGGCAGGCCGCACGCGGCGTGGGCACCCGGCTGGCGATGATCGGGCAGCCGGAACAGGCGCGCCGGGTGCTGGCCGAGCGGTCCGCCATGCAGGCCGCGCAGCAGCTGGTGACCATCCTGGGCGGGATGAAGGGCGCGGCGATGAAGCTGGGCCAGATGCTGTCGGTGCTCGATGTCGATCTCGTGCCCGAGGAGCATCGAGAGTTGTTCCGGGACAAGCTCGCCGAGCTGCGCTCGCGCGCGCCGGTCGTGTCCTTCGCCGCCATGCGCGCGGTGATAGAGGACGATCTCGGTCCGCTCGCAAGAACTTTCGCCGATTTCGAGGAGACGCCGGTCGCCGCCGCCTCGATCGGGCAGGTGTACCGGGCCACCCTGCGCGACGGTCGCACGGTCGCGGTGAAGGTGAAGTACCCGGGCGTGGACGAAGCCGTGCACGCGGACCTGCGCAATCTCGAATTCTTCAGCAGGATGTGGCGTTCCGCGCTGCCGAGCGCGGCCGATGCCGGGGTGCTGGACGCGGTCGCCCGCAATATCGGCGGCGAACTCGACTACGCCCGCGAGGCGGTGACCCAGCACCGGGTGGCCGCGCGCTACCGGGAGCATCCGTTCATCACCGTGCCCGACGCGATCGAAGAGTATTGCGGCCCACATGTTCTCGTCACCGAGTTCGTCGAGGGCACCTCGTTCGAGCACATGCGAACCCTGCCCGATGACGAGCGCGACCGCATCGGTGAGCTGATCTACCGCTTCTACATCAACTCGCTGTTCACCGACCACGAGTTCTGCGGCGATCCGCACCCGGGCAACATCCTGCTCGCCGCGGACGGCCGGGTCGGGTTCGTCGACTTCGGCCTCTACAGCACCATGGATCCGGTGCACGTGGAGTTCGAACGCACCGCCCTGTGCGCGGCCGGCGAACACCGGGCCGCGGACCTGTACGGGCAATGGGTGGATCGCGGCATCATCGATCCCGGCGCGGGGGTCTCGCCGCAGGAATGCCTGGACTACGTGTGGGCGGCGGCGGGCTGGCACCTGCTGGACGAACAGGTCGCCATCACCCCCGAACTGGCCACCGGCGCGCTGGTCCTCGCCGTCAATCCCCGCTCGGCCGAGTTTCGCGGGATGCGCCGCCAACTCCTCCCGCCCGAACACGTCTTCTCCCGCCGCACCGACCTGTTCACCTTCGCCGCCCTCGGCCAGCTCCGCACCACCGCGAATTGGCACCGCATCGCCCGCGAATGGCTCTACGACGAGCCGCCCACCACCGAGATCGGGCGTGCGATAGCGGCCTGGCGGGACGCACGCGGCTGAGGCGGAGTGCCTGAGTCCGCGAGCGGATTCCGGGCGGGGCGAGTCCACGATTCCGCCGAGCGGCCGGTCGTGCACCTCACCGGGTGGAGGTGTGTCCGGCGGCGTCGACGACCACGGGATCGTCGAGTTGCCACTGTTTGTTCAAGACTCCCGGCCCGACACCGTAGAAGCGAAACATCAACTCGAAGGTCTCGCTCTCACCGGTGCCGACGCAGTTGGCTTCCATGCCCGGTATCGCGGTGGGGCCCAGGTAGACGTCGACGGAGCCGTCCTCGTTCACCCGCAGTCCGGGCTGCTGGGAGGACACCGAGTAGGTGGCGTTGCCGCGAATGAGGGTGTGGTCCTCACCGTCGTACATCGTGACGGACCAGTACTGGGACACCGGGACCCCGGCGGGCACGCGCAGGCGGTAGGTACGGTCGGATCGCAGGATCTCACCGTGCGCATCTCGCAGGTTGACCAGGTAGAACTGGCCCACGCCAAGACGTTTGAGGCCGATGAAGGCCATGTGATACACGACCGCGCGATCGGTGTACGGATAGACCTGGCCGTCGGCGAAGTTGTGGCTCTGGCCCTCGGTGAAGTCCCGGCCTGCGGGGAAGAACCAGTGCCGGCCGTCGTAGAACGGCGGGTCGTTGCGGTAGATCTCCCGGATCGAGGCATGCGCTTCGCGCACAGCTTCTTCCAGCAATTCCACGCGTCGGGCGTCGGGTTCGAACGGTGTCCCGCGTTCGATGCCGATCGTGGCCAGCATCTCGGCGAAAGCACGGTCGCGCGGGAGCCACGGTTCGGCCTGGACGACCCGGTCGAGGGCCTTCCAGAACTCGAGAGTGTAGGGAATGCGGGTGTCGACGAGTTCGCCGAACAGGTCTCGCCGCGGCGTTTCGGGTGGATTGTCCGCGTCGGCGAGAGGGTAGATGCGGATGCCGCGGCAGTACTCCAAGCCGGAGTCGAGTGCCTGCTGGGTGGCTTCGGGTAGCACCGACCGCAGCAGGGCGTAGGTCTGGTTGGTGTCCGATGGCAGTACGAGGTAGCCCTCGGGCACCGCACCGTCGAATCCGGGCGGCAGGATCAGGTAGCGCGCACCGTTGCCTGCGTCGGCCCCGAACTTGCCGACGTCTTCCAGGGGCACCTGCCAGATGTTGCAGAGGCTGCCGTTGAGTACGTGCTCGTCGGTGGCCGGTGGGATATCGACGACGATGGGGCCGTCACGGCCCGGGTCCATGAACGCCATGTAGTAGATCAGGTCCGGGTTCGGGGTCAGAGTCTGATTGCGCCAGTCGAGCAACTTCGACCAATACAAGAACTCGATCTTGCGGTCCGGTGCCATCACCGACCGCATGACCTCGAAATTCACCGCGGCCATACCCCAGATCGCCGCCTCCACCGCCCGCCTGTACACCAGGCGATCGGCGATATCCCGCTCTGCGACATCAGTCATCATCCGCCTCCCGACGAGGGAACTCGTTCGACGGCGCCGGCACAGCGCCCCGGTCGACAAGCCAGTTTTGCCCCCGCGTCCCCTTGGCGATTCACCCGGCACGGGTGAACCCGCGCGGTGCTGCAACTCTGACGACGACTTCGGCGCCTGCCGGTTCGAATCACGGCGATCGTGAACCTGGCCGGGGGCGGGCGCGGCGGACAGGATCCAGGCGGAAGGTTCCGGCTCGGGGCCTCGAGGTTCCGGACTTGGGCAGGGTGGCAATCGGGTGACGCAGGCGGCGACCGTGGTCGCGAGCGCGGACAGCGCCGTGACCTCGTCGATCAAGAAGCGGGTGGGACGGGGAGCCGATGGCTCGCGGGTGCGCGGGCTGGGGGTGCGGCTGCTGTCGCTCGGGGTGTTCGTCGCGCTGTGGTGGGCGGTCACCGCCGCCGAACTCGTTGACGCGCAATTCCTTCCGGGACCGCACGCGGTGTGGGACGCGTTCGTGCGGGCCAACAGCTGGCACGAACTCGCGCCGGGAGTGCCCCGCGAGGTGCGTGGCGAGCAGAACTACTTCCTGTGGGAGCACCTGGTCGCGAGCCTGCAGCGCATCGGGATCGGGGCCGGAGCGGCCGTGCTGCTCGGGCCGCCGGTGGGCTTCGTGCTCGGCAGCTCCCGGCTGGTGAGCGCGATCGTCGAGCCGTACCTGAACTTCCTGCGCATGCTGCCCCCGCTCGGCTACATCGGGCTGCTGATCGTCTGGTTCGGCATCGGCGACACGTCCAAGAACTGGCTGCTGTTCCTGGCCGCGTTCCCACCCATCGTCATCGCGACCATGTCCGGCGTGCAGGGTGTTTCGGCCGATCGGATCAACGCCGCCCGGTCGCTGGGCGCGAACCGGCGGCAGGTGATCACGCGGGTGCTGTTGCCCGCGACCCTGCCCGAGGTGATCGGCGGGATCCGCGTTGCGGTCGGGTTCGCCTGGACCACGGTCGTCGCCGCCGAGCTCAACAACGGCATTCCCGGTATCGGCGGACTCGCGTATCTGGCCGGGCAGCAGCTCAATACGCCGCTGACCGTCGCCTGCATCATCGTCATCGGACTCACCGCGCTGGCCCTGGACGCGGTAATCAAACAGGTCGGCGTTCTGGCCGTCCCCTGGAAAGGTTTGGCATGAAACGCACTTTCGCCGCGCTGGCGCTGGCCGGCGCCCTCACCCTGGCCCTGACCGGATGCGTGGAATCCAATCGAACCGACTCCGCCGGTACCGGGGACACGGTGGCCTGCCCGGTGGCGGTCGACGAAAGCTTCACCGGGACCGTACGACTGGGTTACCAGGACATCCCCAACGGTGATCTGATCGTCAAGGACACCGGGCTGCTGCAGACCTGCCTGCCCAAGGCCACGATCACCTGGTCCAAGTTCGCCTCGGGCGCCACGGTCATCCAGGCGTTCGGCTCGAACTCCATCGATCTGGCGCTGCTCGGCAGTGCGGCTGTGGCACGGGCGGTTTCGGCGCCGCTGAACCTGGATGTCAAGACGGTGTGGATCCACGACGTGATCGGCGCGGCGGAATCGCTCGCGGTCAAGGACCCGGCCATCACCACGGTGGCGGGCCTGCGCGGGAAGAAGATCGCGGTGCCGTTCGCCAGCACCTCGCACTACAGTCTGCTGGCGGCGCTCACCGCGGCGGGCATCGAACGCGACGTCACGCTGGTGAATCTGGCTCCGGACGCGATTCTGGGCGCCTGGCAGGGCGGCGGGATCGATGCGGCGTTCGTCTGGGATCCGACGCTGAGCCGCCTGCTGGAGAACGGGCACACCGTGACCACGGCCGCGGACACCGCCAAGGCCGGGAAGCCGACCTTCGACCTGGCCGGGGCGCGCGGCGAATTCGTCGGCGCCAACCCGAAATTCCTGGCGGTGTGGACTGCGGCGCAGAACTGGGCCGTGCAGCAGATCGCGAAGGATCCGCAGGGCGCGGCCACCCATATCGCGGCACAGCTGGGGATTTCGGTCGACGAGGTGCGTAAGCAGTTGGGCGGCTACGTGTTCCTCGACGCCGCAGCGCAGGCCGGGCAGCCCTACCTGGGTAAGCAGCTGAGTGCGGACCTGCAAGGTTCCGCGCAGTTCCTGTTGAGCCAGGGCGAGATTCAGGGCCTGGCCGCACCGGAGAAATACACGGCCGCGGTGTACGCCGACGCGGCCGCCGGGGTGAGCGCCAAGTGAGTTCGGCGCTCGATCTGCGCGATCGGGTCGTGCTGACCGATGTGTCCAAGACCTATGCGAGCGCGAACGGGCCGACGGTCGCGCTCGCGCCCACCGATCTGGTCATCGAGCCCGGCGAATTCGTGAGCGTGGTCGGGCCGTCCGGCTGCGGGAAGACCACGCTGCTGCAGTTGCTGGGCGGGTTCCTGACCCCGACCAGCGGCGATCTGCTAGTGGGTCCGGACCGCGTCGCCGGGCCGAGCCCGGAGCGCGGGGTGGTCTTCCAGTCCCCCACCCTCTACCCCTGGCTCTCGGTGCGCGGCAACATCGAGTTCGGGCCCAAATGCCGTGGCGTGGACCGCAAGACGCGCCGGTCCGAAGCCGAGCGACTGCTGGAGCTGGTGGGCCTGGGGGCCGAGGTCGGCGGACAGCGGCCCTATCAGCTGTCCGGCGGTATGCAGCAGCGCGCGCAGATCGCCCGCGTACTGATCAACGATCCGCGCATCATCCTCATGGACGAGCCGTTCGGCGCGCTGGACCAGTTGACCCGGGAGCGCTTGCAGGTCGAGCTGCTGCGGCTGTGGCGGCAGGCGGGCAAAACCATTGTCTTCGTGACGCATTCGGTGGAGGAGGCGGTGTTCCTGTCCACCCGGGTGCTGGTGATGAGCGCGCGGCCGGGGCGGGTCATCGTGGACCGGCGCATCGAACTCCCGGGTGATTCACCCGACCACCCGCGCGAGCTCGCCGTGACCGCCACGCCGGAATTCCAATCGCTCAAATCGGAACTGGCGCAGGCGATCTACGACGCGCACCGCTGACATCCGCGCAGGTGGGCGGGCTGCCGGAGCGCGACGGAGACCGAGTTGCCCAGCAAAAAGCACATTTCCGGCGCAGCGTGCACATCATCCCGCCCGTAATGGGTACAACCCAGTGGTGACCGCAAGAAAGCCCTGGGCTGTGCTCGCGTCAGTCATAGCCGCCACCGCCATCGCCCTTCCGACCGCCGCGGCGGCCCCACCCGAGGGGGTGGTCGCCGAGGTGGCCGATGGGGAGCAGTTCTCCACCCTCGACGTCTACTCCCCCGCCATGAACCAGGTCGTCTCCAATCGGGTGATCCGGGCCGCGGGCGGCGGCCCGGCCCCGACGCTGTATCTGCTCACCGGCGCGGGTGGCGGCGAGGACGGCATCTCCTGGTGGAACGACACCGACGTGCGAAAGTTCTTCGCGGACAAGAACGTCAACGTGGTACTGCCGACCGGCGGGGCATACAGCCTGTACACCGACTGGATGGCCGACGACCCGATCGCGGGCCGCAACAAATGGCAGACCTACCTCACGCGGGAGTTGCCCGCGGTGGTCGACGCGCAACTGGGGACCACCGGCCGCAATGCCGTCGCGGGGGTGTCCATGAGCGCGGGTTCGGCCATCGACCTGGCCATTCAGGCGCCCGAGGTCTACGACGCCGTCGCCGCCTTCAGCGGGTGTCCGTGGTCTTCCGACGCCGCCGGGGTGATCATGGCGGGGGCCGTCGTGCTGCGCGGCGGCGGTAATCCAGGCAACGTGTGGGGCGCACCCGGCGGCGAGCTGTGGCGGGCGCACGACCCGTACCTGCACGCCGACCGGCTGGCGGGCAAGACGGTCTTTCTCTCCGCCGCCACCGGGCAGCCCGGCGCGATCGACGGGGGCGGGCTGCCCGCGCCGATCGTCGAGGCCATCGCCAATTCCTGTACCGGCGCCTACGCTAGCCACCTGGCGGAGAACGGGATCCACTCGATCTACGTCCATCGCCCGGAGGGTTCGCATACCTGGGGTCAGTTCCAGACGGACCTGTACGAGTCGTGGCCGCATCTGGCGCGCGCCATCGGCGCCTGATCCGGATCCGCGCCCACCCCGGGTGAGCGCGTCCGATCAGCCGCCGAGATAGGCGCGTTCGACCCGTTCGGGATCGTCGCGGAAGGCGAGCGCGGTGTCCTGGTCCGCGATATGGCCGTGCACCAGGATCGCCGCGCGATCGGCGATGCCCAGGGCCAGGTGCACGTGCTGCTCGACCAGCAGCACGCTCAGCTGTTCCTCGGTCGTGAGCGTGCGCAGCACGGCCAGGATCTCGGTGACGATCACCGGGGCCAGGCCCATGCTCAATTCGTCGATGAGCAGCACCTTCGGCCGCTGCAGCAGGGCACGCCCGATGGCCAGCATCTGCTGCTCGCCGCCCGAGAGCCGGCCCGCTGCCACCCCGAGCCGCTTCTCCAGGGCCGGAAAGTATTCCAGGATCTGCTCCACGCCATTGCGCCGGCGTGCACGATCGGCGATCGCCAGCTGCAGGTTCTGCCGGGTGGTCAGTTGACGAAACAGCGCGCGATCGTCGGGCACGAGAACCATTCCCGCTCGCACCGTTTCGCGCGGCCGGCCGCTGCCGATCCCGTTCCCCCCGACGAGCACCTCACCGGCGTCGCGGGGCACGAGCCCGGACAACGCCATGAGCAGCGTGGTCTTCCCGGCTCCGTTCGGCCCGAGCAGACAGGTGATCTCCCCCGCCGTGAGCGCCAGGTCGACCTCGCGCACGCAGGGCCGCTGCTTGACGTATCCGGCCGAGAGCCCCCGGCATTCCATGGCGACGGTCACCGCGCGGTCTCCTTCTCAGCCGTTGCGCCGGTGCGCGATTCGGTCTCGGGCGCGGACTCCTCTGACTCCGCGGGCAGGCCGAGGTAGGCGCGGCGGACGTCGGGGTGGGCGCGGATCTCGTCGGGGGTGCCGGTCGCAATAACCTCGCCGAGGTCCAGGACGATCACGCGGTCGCAGATGGACAGGACCAGCTCCATATCGTGGTCGACCAGCAGGATCGCGGTGCCGTCGTCGCGGACCGAGCGCAATTTCTCACCGAGCCAGCGGCTTTCACCGTGGTCCAGGCCCGCGGCGGGCTCGTCCAGCAGGGCGACCTTGGGTTCGGCCGCCAGCACGCGGGCCATCGACACCAGCTGGCGCTGGCCCTGCGAGAGCGAAGCGGCTTCGCGTTCTGCCAGCTCGTCCAGGCCCAGCACCGCCAGCGTCCGCGACACCCGCTGGGCGATGGGCAGTTCCGAGTGCGAGCGGGCCGCGCCCACGCGCACGTTCTCCGCGACGGTGAGATCGTCGTACAACTCCACGTCCTGGAAGCTGCGGCCGAGGCCGGCGCGGCTGCGCCGGTGCGGGGCCTGCCCGTCGATCGCGACGCCCGCCAGGCGCACCGATCCGGTCGCGGCCGCGAACCCGGTGACCGCGTCGATGACCGTCGTCTTGCCCGCGCCGTTCGGCCCGATCAGACCGACGATCTCGCCCGGGCGAACCTCGAAGCTGACATCGGTGGCGGCCTTGACCGCGCCGTAGGCGACGCTCACCCCGGTCACCGCGAACACCGGACCGGCCGAATCGACCGGCGCGGGCGCGGTCACCGCCGCCACGGGAGCGGGCGGTGTGCCCTTGCCGCCGAACAGCGTCCGCGCGGGCCAGGGCAGGCGGGGCAGTTTGGCGGCGATGCCGTCGGGATTGGTCATGACGGTCACGATGAGCAGTACGCCGCTGGTCACCGCGTAATAGTCACCGGCGCCGAGGAATCGGTCGACCAGCAGGTACAGCACGCCACCCGGGGCCATGATCCCGGCCAGAATCGCGCCGGTGATGGAGGTGATGCCCGCGACGTAGATGATCGCGAACAGCGAGATGCCGAGGAAGACCGCGAACGGCTCCGGGGTAGCCACACTGTGCTGATAGCCCAGCAGCGCCCCGCACAGCCCGGCGATGAACGCGCCGATCGCGAAGGCCAGCAGCTTGGTTCGCGACACGTCGATGCCCGCGGCGGCCGCCGAGCGCTCGTTGGCGCGCACGGCGAGCATGTCGGTGCCGAGCCTGCTGCGGCGCAGCCACGCGACCCCGAGACCAACTGCGGTGAGCACGGCCAGGCACAGCAGTGCGAAGGCCATGCGCGGATACGCCTCGCCCGCACCGATTCCCAGGTCGATGCCGAACAGGCGCGGGGTGTCGATGCGCGCGCCGTCGACACCACCGTTCAGGTCCGAATTGCGGAACCAGAACGCCTCCACGAACACCGCCAGCGCCAGGGTCACCACCGTCAGCGGCAGGCCGCGGACCCGCAGGGCGGGCAGGCCGACCACCACGCCGACGAACGTGGCGAACAGGGCCGCCAGGATCGGCGCGAACGGAAACGGCACGCCCAGATGCAGATTGAGCACGCTCACCGCGTAGGCCGAGACTCCGGCCAGGGTGAGCTGGGCGAGCGAGATCTGCCCGGCGTACCCGGTGATGACCACCTGGGACAACCCGAGCACGGCGAAGATGATGCTGCTGACGATGGCGGCGCGGTAACTGCCGGTCGTCGCCAGCAGCGCGACCACGACCACGGCCAGCGACACCAGCACCGGGACGGCGACGGCGTTCGGCCGGGGCGCGCGACCGAGCGTCTTGCGCACCACGCTGCCGCGGTCGGGCAGCGGCCTGCCCTTGAACACCAGGAACCCGAGAATCAGCAGCAGCGAAATCGCCTCGGCCATACCGGACTTGGGGACCCAGTCGTACAGGGACTGCAGATTGGTGGATTCGGCCTGCAGCGCGCCGATCGCGATGCCAGCCGCTACCGTCAGCGCGATCGAACCGAAGTTGCCGACCAGGGTGGCCGCCAGCGCGGGCACGATGAACAGCGAGTAGGCGATCGGGTTGAGCGCGACCAGCGGGGCGATGAGAATGCCGCTCAGGCCCGCGACCACCGAGGACAGCGCCCAGTTGCTGAAGGCGATCCGATCGGGTGAGAGACCGGTGAGGTAGGCGCCCTTCTCCGATTCCGCGGCCGCCTCGGTCGCGACGCCGAAGCGGGTGAGGCGGAAAATCGCCAGCGCCGCCAGGGCAATCACCACGACCGCCACCGCCAGCCAGATCCGATCGGTGGGCACCTTGCGCGCGCCGATCGCGAAACTGTCGAGCTTGAAGATCGGCTCCACCGAGATCAATCCGGTGCCCACGCGCTGAGCGATGAGCGCCTGGATGACGATCATCAGGCCGATCGAGGCCACGGCCTTGGCGACCACCGGGGCGTCGCGCAGCGGCCGGAAGATCAGGGCGTAGCAGAGCACGCCGAGAACGGCGGCGACAACCAGGGAGATCGCCATGGCCGGGCCCACACCGAGTCGCTGCCCGACATCGATCGTCTTGGGCAGACCCGGTATGGGGACCATGAATTCACCGGTCCGCAGCAGGGCGTAGGTGTACGCGGTGTAGAGCGCGACGGTTCCGGTCGCGAAATTCACGACGCCCGAACTCTTGAACGTCATCACGAGCGCGAGACCGAGCGCGGCGTACACCGCCCCGTTGCCCAAACCGAGCACGAGGAAGGAAACATGGTCTGTCATTGGCGAATCTCTCTGGCTGAAGCCGGCTGTAAACCCCTCGCGCGCGGGCTATCCGGCGAGCTTCAGGTTCACCGCCACGCCCTTGTCGTTGATCTCGCCGTACATCATCTGGCGCGAGCAGATCGAGGCCATCATGGGCGCCGCGGTGCCGTCGCAGGTGAAGGTGATGCCGCCGCCCGCGGGCATCTCGATGCCCTTGGCGGCCTTGAGCGCGTCCTTGATGGCGGCCGGGGTGATCTCGCCCTGGATGCCGGCGCCGGCCTTCACCACCGCCATGACGACCTGGTAGCCCGAGGCGGCCATGCCGGTGACGTGGGTGTCGGGCGCGTACTGCTGCAGCACCGAGCGGTAGAGCACCGAATCCGGGCGATCGGAGAGGTAGTCGGTGCCGGTGACGCCGATGCTGCCGATCACCGCGTCCATGCCGATGATCTTGGTGACGGCCGGATCCAGGCAGACCGGAATGAAGACCTTCTTCACCGCGGGGTCGGTGGTCTGGATCGCCTTGAACACCGAGCTACAGGTGGCAGCGTCGGCGACCACGCTCACGCCTTCGGGCTTGCTGGACAGGCCCGAGGTGACCAGCGGGGTCGGGTCCGGCACGCCCAGCGGGATCGGCACGACCTTCAGGTCGATGCCCGCGGCCTTGAAGATGGGCGAGCCCATCGCGTTGATGATCGCGCCCGCGCCGCCGCCGTCACTGGCGAAGATGGTGAAGGACTTCAGGTTCTGCGACTTCGCCGCCGCGGTCATGGCGGTGAGCATGCCGGGCAGGCCCGCCGACAGCGCCGAGGAACCCGGCGAGGTCAGCTCGGCAGCGGACACGCCGCTGAGGGTGATGTACGGGATGTTCGCGCCCGCCACGATGGGAACGACCGTGCCGCCCTGGGAGGTGCCCGCCGCGAGCACGGCGCTGACCTTCTTCTCCACCAACTCGTTGGCGCACTTGGTCGCCGAGGTCGGCTCCTCCTGCTGCTTGCAGACGATGAGCTCGATCGGGCGGCCCGCGAATCCGCCGGCGTTCTTGTTGACGTACTGCACGGCGGCTTCCGCGCCCGCGCGAATCTCGGGAAGCGAGACCACCGCGCCGCCCTCGGTCGAGACGAACCCGATCTTCACCGGGTCGCCGCTGGCCGGGTTGCTCGTCAGCGACGTGGTCGCCGCGCCGGCGACGGGATTGTTCGCGTCCGATCCCTCATCGCCCGCGCAACCCGTCGCCGCGAGTGCCGTGAACAGCACCAGAGCGCTGACCGTCGCGAAAGTCCGCCTGCGGCGCCGAAGTCCACCGTAATGCATATGTCCGAGCTCTCCTTCTACACCAGCAAGGGCCTGGTGTTCTGCGACACACTAGAGGGCACGGGTAATCTGCACCACTTATCGAGTAAGCCGCAGCACTTACTCGCCGGTAGCCTCCGCGCCCGCTCGCCGCGGGGATCTGCATCCTTCGCGTCGGCCGAATTCCCAAATGGCGGAGGGTCTTCCGGATATGCTCGCCGGGGACGCCGACCAGTGGAGAGGTAAGCACACTGGACACCCTGTGGAGCTTTGTCGTCGATCACCGCCGTCAATTGCTGATGGACGGATATCTGCACGTCTCCGCCGTGGTCCAATCGGTGCTGATCGCCACGCTCGTCGCCGTGGCGCTCGGGGTGCTGGTGTACCGCAGTCCGCTCGGCTCGGCCGCGGCCACCGCGACGGCCAGCATCATCCTGACCGTGCCGTCGTTCGCGCTGCTGGGCCTGCTCATCCCGTTCATGGGTCTCGGTGTGCCGCCGACGATCACCGCGCTCGTGCTGTACGCGCTGCTGCCCATTCTGCGCAATACGATCGTCGGGCTGGCCGCCGTCGATCCGGCGGTCTCCGACGCCGCGCGCGGGGTCGGCATGAATCGCACGCGGGTGCTGACACGGATCGAATTGCCGCTGGCCTGGCCCGCCATTCTGGCCGGAATGCGCACCAGCACAGCGCTGATCATGGGCATTCTCGCCATCGCCGCCTACGCCAAAGGGCCGGGGCTGGGCAATCTCATCTTCTCCGGGCTCGCGCGGGTCGGCAGCCCGAACGCGGTGCCGCAGGCGTTGACCGGTACGGCGCTGATCGTGATTCTCGCGCTGGTGCTGGATGGAATGCTCGTGCTCGTCGGCCGATTCACCACACCCGGGAGCGTCCGTGACTGAAACTCGCGCAACCAGGGCCGTGTCCGGCGCCGAGATCGTGCTGGACGATGTCACCAAACACTATCCGGGGCAAGCCGATCCGGCGGTGCAGCGGGTATCGATGGTCATTCCGGCCGGGGAGATCGTGGTGCTGGTCGGGCCGTCCGGATGCGGCAAGACGACCACCATGCGAATGATCAATCGGCTGATCGAGCCGACCTCGGGCGCCATCACCATCGACGGGCTCGACGTGCTCGGCATGAATCCGGATCAATTGCGGCGCGGGATCGGCTATTCGATTCAGCAGGCGGGATTGTTCCCGCATCTTTCGGTCGCCAAGAATGTGGCGACGGTGCCCGGGCTCATCGGCTGGGATCGGCGGCGGGTCAGCGCGCGGGTGGATGAAATGCTGGAGTTGGTCGGGCTGGATCCGAAGGCGTTCCGGGACAGGTATCCGCGGCAATTGTCCGGCGGGCAGCAGCAGCGCGTGGGTGTGGCCCGCGCGCTCGCCGCCGATCCGCCGGTGCTGTTGATGGACGAGCCGTTCGGTGCGGTGGATCCCATTACCCGCGGGCTGCTCCAGGACGAATTGCTGCAATTGCAGGCGGAATTGGGCAAGACGATCGTCTTCGTGACGCACGACTTCAACGAGGCGGTCAAGCTCGGGGATCGCATCGCGGTGCTCGGCGATCGATCCGCCATTCTGCAGTACGACACCCCCGCGGCGATTCTGGCGAGGCCGGCCGACGAGACGGTCGCCGGATTCGTGGGCGCGGACGCCGGGCTGAAGCAGCTCACCCTGACCAGGGTGCGGGACGTACCGCTCGAGGATTGCGCGGTCGCGGTGGAATCGGCCGCGGTGCAATCGCTTCGGGACGCCATCGGGGACGACGAGCGGGACTGGGGGCTAGTGCTGGACGAGCAGCGGCGGCCGGTGCGCTGGGTGACCCCGGCACAGCTCGCACACGCGGATTCGCTGCGCACGGCCGGAACCCCGGTGGGCAGCGGGGTGTCAGTGGAATCGACATTGCAGCGAGCGCTCGAATCGCTGCTGGCGGAGAGCAACGCCCACGCCGTTGTCACCGGGCCGGACGGCGAGTACGCGGGCCTGATCACCATCGACACCCTCGTCTCGCATCTGTCCGAGATGCGAGACACGCACGGGCGCAACGGCGGCGGCCGATGACCAGTGCGCCGGAACGGCAGGCCGACCGCATCCGGCTGATCGCCCAGCCCCTGCTGGCGCTCGCGCTGGGAGCGGGGGTGCTGGCGTGGGCCTTCGCGCGCGAATTGACCGTGACCCAGCAGGCCAGCCTCACCGCGGGCAACATCGCCTCGGTGACCGGGCAGCATGTGCGGATCACCGCGACGGTGGTTGCCATCGTCATCGCCATCGCGGTGCCGCTCGGAACGCTGCTCACCCGCCCCGGATTGCGGCGGCTCGCACCGCTTTTCGTGGGGATAGCCAATATCGGCGCGGCGGCGCCGGCCATCGGGCTCATCGTGCTGTTCTATCTGCTCACCCGCGCCACGGGGTTCTGGACCGGGGTCGCGCCCATCGTGCTGCTGTCGTTGCTGCCGGTGCTGCGCAACACCATTCTCGGGTACCAGCAGGTGGATCCGGCGGTCATCGACGCCGCGCGCGGGCAGGGCATGGGAGCGCCGACGGTGCTGCGGCGCATCGAGTTTCCGCTCGCGGTGCCGTACATCCTGGCCGGGCTGCGGACCTCGCTCGTGCTGGCGGTCGGCACGGCCACGCTGTCGTTCCTGGTGAGCGCCGGCGGGCTGGGGATTCTCATCGACACCGGATACAAGCTGCGCGACAACGTCACGCTCTGGGTGGGTGCGCTGCTGGCGGTGGCGCTGGCGTTGCTCATCGATTGGCTGGGTGCACTGGCCGAGCGGTACCTCGAACCGCGGGGGCTGCGGTGAGCGGGCGGATACGGCGCGGTTGTGCGGCGCTGGCCACCGGGCTCGCGGTGCTGCTGGTGGCGTCCTGCGGGCTGGAGGCGGGCAGCTCCATGCCGTTGCCGGTGGGCCCGGGCAGCATCGAGGCGCTGCCGGAACTGGACGGGGTGCGAATCACGGTGGGATCCAAGGATTTCACCGAACAGAACGTGCTGGGCTACATCATCGGGTTCGCCCTGAGCGCGGCGGGCGCCGAGGTGCGGGACCTGACCAACATCGTCGGGTCGAACAGTCTGCGGGACGCGCAGTTGCTCGGGCAGGTCGACATCGCCTACGACTACACCGGAACGGGGTGGATCAACTACCTGGGCAACGAGAATCCGGTGCCGGGCTCGGACGAGCAGTTCGCGGCGGTCCGCGACGCCGACCTCGACGAGAACGACATGGTCTGGACCGCGATGGCACCGCTGAACAACACCTACGCCCTGGTCGCCAACCCCCGCACGGCCGCCGAGAAGAACATCGTCACCCTGTCCGACTACGCCGCACTGGTCGCCGCCGACCCGCAGGCTGCCGCCACCTGCGTGGGCACCGAGTTCAACGTCCGCCAGGACGGTTACCCCGGCATGGCTCGCAAATACGGGATCGACGCGGCCGCCGTCCAGAAGCAGATAGTCCAGGACGCCCTGGTCTACCAGGTGACCGCCGACGGAACCCAGTGCCGCTTCGGCTCGGTGGCCGCGACCGACGGCCGCATCCCCGCCCTGAACCTGAAACTCCTCGTCGACGACCGCGGGTTCTTCCCGAAATACAATGCGGCGCTGGTCATGCGACGGGACTTCGCCGAGGCCCACCCGCGGGTACGCACCGTGCTGGAGCCCATCTCCGCCCTGCTGACCGACGAAGCCATGACCCAGCTCAACCGCGAGGTCGACATCGACGGCCGCGAACCCGCCGAGGTGGCCCGCACCTGGCTGATCGACCGGGGCTTCGTCACCGCGTCCTGACGGACCTCAGGACCGCACTCGCTTCAGAATCACCACGACCTCGGTCGCCTGCCCGGCCCCGAAACTGGGCGCGACGGTGCCGGCCGTCTCCCAGCCCTCCAGGCCGAGCCGATTCAATTCCGCCTCCAGTTCGCCGTAGTCGAAGCCTTTCATCTTCAGCTTGGACGTCACGACCTTGTGCTCGAACTGCGCGACCATGCCCGACTCCTCTCGGTGAACCCGACTACCGGCGGCGCGTGTGCGCGCCCACCTCGATGTGTGCTCGCGCCAGCGTAGGGCGCACAGCGCGCGCGGGCACGACGCCACGTCGGCCATTTCCGCTGGTAATGCCGCCGCGCGGCGGTGGGGAGCGGTGATCTTCGCCGTCGTCGCAATCGCGCACCGGCGCGCTGACCAAACCACAGGCGGGGTCTGCACGAACTCCTCGCTGGCACGGGCAATACCGATCTGACCGATTTCGGAAGGACCAGCATGGCTAGAGCAGCGAGGACCAGGGTGTGGGCGCGAATCCGGTGGGGATTGGCCGTGGCGGTGGCGGCGGGCGGTGTGGTCGCCGGGGGCGGGCAGGGCGTGGCGGCGCCCACGGAAGCCGGGGTGGTGTCCGTACGACCGGTCGGTGAGCGCGAGGACATGGTGGAGGTCTTCTCGCCGGCCATGGGGACGGCGATTCCGGTGCGGGTGGTGCGGGCCGCGAGTGCGTCACGGCCGACCCTATACCTGCTCAACGGATCTCGGGGCGGGCCGGATGAGAGCGGGTGGGACTCGCAGACCGACGCGATGTCGTTCCTGCGCGGTAAGGATGTCAACGTCGTCACGCCGTTCGGGGGCAGCAGTTCGTACTACACGGACTGGGTGCAGGCGGATCCCGTTCTGGGGGTGAACAAATGGCAGACCTTCCTCACCCGTGAGCTGCCGCCGGTGATCGAGGGGCTGCTGGGCTCCAACGGAACCCGGGCGCTCGCGGGGGTCTCCATGAGCGGCACCTCGGTCCTGAACCTCGCGATCGCCGAACCGGGATTCTGGCGCGGCGTCGCCTCCTACAGCGGCTGCGCGCAGACCTCGGATCCGGTGGGGCAGCAGTATGTTCGGATCACCGTCGAGAACTGGGGCGGCGGGCGCAGCGTGGAGAACATGTGGGGTCCCCTGGACGGGCCGCTCTGGCGCGCCAATGATCCGCTGGTCAACGCGGATCGGCTGCGCGGGACCGCCATCTACCTGAGTTCGGGCACGGGGCTGCCCGCGGCGCCGCACGACACCCCGGCCGACCGGCGCGTGGCCGAGGGGCGCATCCCGCTCCCGATCCAGATCGCCTTCGGCGGCGTGATCGAGGCGGCCGTGCGCCAGTGCACCACGAACCTCACCAACCGGTTGAACGAGCTGGCCATCCCGGTGACGGTCGACGAGCGCCCGGTCGGAACGCATTCGTGGGGGCACTGGGAGGACGACCTGCGCACCTCCTGGCCGTTCCTGGCGGGGACGCTCGGCATCGCCTGAGCCCGGCCTCGCCGATCGCCGCATCGAGGCGGCCACCCACACGAGGGGGTGGCTGGCCGGGACTCAGGCCTCCCGGCTCGGTTCGGTCGCGGCGAGATGTTCGCGCAACTGCCTGCGCGAGGAGATTCCGAGTTTGCGGAAGATCTTGCGCAGGTGGTAGTCGACGGTGTTGGGGCTGATGAACAGGGTGGCGGCTATCTCGGCGTTCGTGGCTCCCGCGGCGGCGAGGGTGGTCACCTGTGATTCCTGAACCGTCAGATGGATTCTCGGGATGAGCTGGCCGGGCGTGGCGAGCTGCTCGCCCAGCGCCGCCAGCTCGCGCTGGGCGCGGTCGGCGAACATGGTGACGCCGGTGGCGGTGAAACCGTCACGTGCGCGGCGCAATTGGCTGCCCGCGTCCTTCCGGCGGCGCTTTCGGCGAAGCCATTCGCCGTAGAGCAGGTGTGTGCGGTACAGGTCTCCGGGGGTGTCCGTGGTGGCGAGGGCCGCCAGGGCGGAGTGGAAATGCGCCTCGGCGGCGGGGGTTTCGTCGATGAGGGCACGGCAGCGGCTGCTGATGCCGGCGGCCCAGGCGGACCCGGTGGCCTCGGCGATAGCCGTGAGTTCGGCGGTCACCGCTGCCGCTTCCGCGAGATGCCCGCTGCGCACCGCGGCCTCCACATGCTCGGGCAGGAAACGCGGACCGGTTTGCAGGAAAGCGTTCTCCCGCAAGCTCTTCAGCCGCTGATAGGCGGAGTCGTAGCGGCCGTCGGCCAGATCGCGCACGGCCAGGCCGTGTGTGGTGCCCGAGTGCACGCCCGCCAGGCCCACCGACAGCATGGCCGCGGCGAGCTGCTCCACGTCCTCGTACCGCGCACCGGTCCAGGCCAGGTATCCGCCGTTGATGACGTGCTCGGCGGGATAGCCCATGGCCCTGCGGGTTTCACGAAGTCGCTCGATCGTGCGCTCGGCGGCGGGCAGATCGCCGCGATCCACGTCGGTCATCGAATGGGTCCACAGGTAGGTGTCCAGGGATTTGAGCGCGCCGCGCGCCACCGCGACGCGTTCGCCCTGGGCAAGATGGCGGTCGCGGGCGCGCTCGTCCCACAGCGCGGTCGTGAGCGCGACACCGGCGGTGCCGAACAACAGGATCCGGGCGTCGTCCAGGTCCGCGATGGCCGCCACCGCGGCGCGCATCGGCGCGACGGCCTCCGGGAACGGGTCGAGAATGAGCGCTGCGAGGCCGTTCAGGACGGTCGGGACCACACCGGCGCCGGTGGTGGCGGCCGCGCGCAGCAGCCGGCCCAGTTCCGTCGCGGTCGTACCACGCACGAGTCTTTCGACCGGCAGCAGAGCGTCGAACGCGCGCAGCAGGGCGAGCTGTTCGCGATGCGGGTCGTGACCGTGGAACAGCTCGGCGGCCTGTTTGAGGTGGTAGGGGGCCAGCGGCATCTGCTGCTCGTCGATCAGGAAGATGGCCAGCGACGCGCGCACCATCAGGCGTCGCCCCGCCATCACCGGGTCTTCGCCGGGAGCCGCGGCGCCCGCGCGGATGTTCGAGTCGCCGCCATTCGCGGCTGCGGAAGCGGTCGACTCTCCTATGTGGTGACTACCGGAACTCGGTGCCGCACACGCAGAGTCATCGATCCGTTCCAGCAGGTCCAGGGCCAGATAGCCCGCACCCGCCTCGGCCGCCGCTTCGGCCGCGCCGAGCAGATGTTCGTGCCGCACGACGGGGTCGGTGGTGAGTTCGGCCGCCTTGCCGAGCAGGCTGGTCCGGGAGATCAGGCCGCCGCGCTGCGCCGCGCGCTCGGCCGCCGCGACCAGCAGTGCGGCGACCGCGTCGTCCTGGCGTGGGGCGGCTTCGGCGGCGTGCCAGGCGTGCACGTCGTCGAGCCCGCGCCGGGCGGCAGCCGCGGCCAGGGCGGCGTGGACGCGGCGGCGGTCGGCGGCCGGGGCCGCGCCGTACACCGCCGCTCGAATCAGCGGATGCCGGAAGCGCGCCGCGCCGTCGACGATCACCAGTCCCGCCGAATCGGCTGCCTCCCCCGCACTTTCGGGGACGCCGAGCGCGCCCGCGGCCGCGTCGACCAACCGCAGGTCGCCGGTGGCCTCGGCGGCGGCGATCAGCAACCAGTCCTGGGTCGTGGGCGGCAGGTCGCGGACCTGTCGCCGGTAGAGCTGTTCGAGGCGGTGGCCCGCGCCCCTCGGATGGGGGGCGAAGGAAGAATCCGCGAGCTGCCTGGCGTCGAAATCGTGGGCGAGATCGGTCAGGGCCAAAGGATTTCCGCCGACTTCGGCGACGATGTCGGCGGCGATCAGCGGATCGAAGCGCACGCCGAGGCGGGCGGTGAGCAGTTCTATCGCCGTCGCGCGCTCGAGTTCGGCGACCGGGTGGACCGCGATGCCGCCCAGGTGCATGTCCAATTCGGTGTCGGGCCGGGACGCGAACAGCACCAGCACCGCGTCCGCGTGCAGACGGCGGGCCGCGAAACCCAAGGCGTCCAGCGATTCCCGGTCCACCCACTGCGCGTCGTCGATGGCGCACAGCACCGGCTGGCCGCGCGCGGCCAGCGCGAACAGCCCGAGCAGCGCCTGGCCGACGAGAAAGCGATTCGGCACCGGCCCGCCGCGGTGCCCGATCGCCACCAGCAGTGCTTCCCTATGATGCGCGGGCAGCTCGGTCAGCGGGGCGTCGGCGCGCGCCAGCAACCGCTGCACCCCGGCGTAGGGCAGGGCCTGCTCGACCTCGAACCCGTCCGCGCGCAGTACGCGAAACCCGTTGGCGCGCTCGATCGCCGCCTCCACGAGCGCGGTCTTCCCGATCCCCGGCTCCCCCACCAGCCGCAACGCCTGCCCGACCCGGTTCCGGGCCGCGCCGACGCGGGCGCTCAACTCCTCGAGCTCGGCGACTCGACCCACCAGCACCGACTTGTCGCCGCTCACGACGAAGCCCATTCACCACGCTGTCGGCCAGCAGGCACACCTGGAACGAACATCAACGCTCCCTCTCCTGCCACAGACCCGGGGTAGGGAGCCTAGTCCGATTCGGGCGGTGCGCTGTGCCGGGAGTGCACCGGTTCTGGCCTGATCGTGCACAGTCCCGCGGAGCGGGCAGGGCAGGCTCACGAGGACCCGCGCGGACAGCGGTCAGTGGGCAGGCTGGACCGGGGCGAGTAGGCGTTTGAGGACCTTGCCGGTCTCCCCGCGCGGGAGGGTGGGCAGGAAGACGATGTCGCGGGGCACGCTGAAGCGGCTCAGGCGATGGCGGATGTAGGTGCGGATCATGTGGGGATCGAGGTCGGAGCCTTCGCGCTTGACGATGTAGGCGGCCAGGCGCTGGCCGAAATCGAGGTCGGGGACGCCGATCACGGCGACCTCGCTGATCTGCGGCAGGTGCGACAGCGCCTCCTCGACGGGACGGGGGAAGACGTTCTCGCCGCCGGAGATGATCATCTCGTCGTCGCGGCCGGCGATGAACAGCCGGCCGGTGGCATCGAGGTAGCCCAGGTCACCGGTGTCGAGCAGACCGTGGGATTCGTCGGGCGGCGGGCAGTTGACGTAGCCGTCGAACAGCATGTGGTTGCCCACGTAGATGCGTCCCACCGCGCCGATCGCGACGGGGCGGCGCTCCTTGTCCAGCACGGCGATTCGGGTGCCGAGCGGCGGTCGTCCGGCGGTGGTCGGGGACACGCGCAGGTCCTCCGGGGTGGCGATGGTGGCCCAGGAGACCTCGGTCGAACCGTAGGTGTTGTAGAGGATGTCGCCGAAGGCATCCATGAAACGCAGCACGGTGATGCCCGCCAGTGGTGCGCCGCAGCTGGCGACCACCCGCAGGCTCGAGATGTCATAGGCGGCGCGGACCTCGGGCGGGAGGTCCAGGATGCGCTGGACCATGGTGGGAACCACGATGAGGGTGCTCGCGCGATGTTCGGCGATCTGGCGCAGGCAGTCCTCGGCGTCGAATCGGCTCGACAGCACGACTGTCGCGCGCAGCGCGGTGCTCAGTTGCAGCGCCGCCAGGCCCCAGGTGTGGAACAGCGGGGCGGGGATGACCATGGTTTCGTTCATGCGCAGGGGAATTCGGGACAGCAGGGCCGCGACCGTGGCGAACCCGCGCGGATGCGGACGGCGCGCGCCCTTGGGGGTTCCGCTGGTGCCGGAGGTGAGCACGACCAACCGTCCTCGGCGGGAGGAGGCGCGGAAACCGTTGTGCTTCTGGGCGATCAGTTGGCCCGTCGTTCCGTCCACCACGTCCGGATCGGTGCGGTAGCGGTCGATGTCGGTGTGCAGGTGCTGGACCAGCGGATCGAGTTCCTCGTCGACGAACAGCGCCGTGAGCCGATGCCGCTGCACGATGTTCTCGATGACCCGGCCCGAGAGCCCGGCGTTGAGCAGGAAGACGTCCACGCCGAGTTTGCCTGCCGCGACCATGGTTTCGATCATCTCGGCGTGATTGCGGGTCAGCAGCCCGATCGCGTCGCCGGGGCCCAGCCCGCGCGCGGACATCGCGCCCGCCAGCGCCCGGCTGCGCTCGTGCATCTCCCGGAACGTCCGCACCCCGCGATCGTCCACCACCGCCGCCCGGCCGGGGGCGTAGGCCGCGGCCGCGGCGTAGCCGCCCGCCAGGTTGAACCCCCACTTGGCCAGGCCGCCGATCTGCTTGACCGAACGCAGCGGCCGCAGCGGGCGCACCACACCGGTCGAGACGATCTGCCCGGCCACTTGCGCGCGCTGTCGCAGCGGCCGGTTCTCGCCGTTGACCACGGTCGAGGTGTGCGCGCCGGAGATCAGCTCGACCATCCGGCCCAATCCGGCCTCGGCCCAAGCGATCACGTCGTCATTGGACAGCTCGGCCACCGCCGGGTGGATCCGTGCGGCCGACAGGAACGTCAGGGTGAGCCGGGTCGTCTCGTCGAGCCTGCGCACCCGGACGCTGACCAGCGCGCCGCTGTCGGCACACCGCAGCTGCAGTCCGCCCTGCCGGTCGGCAGCGAAGGCCGCGCGCCGGGTGTGCACACCCGATTCGGCCGTACCGATGCGCAGCAGCCACGTCGTGCCCGCGATCGGGGTCTCGAGCTGCTCACAGGCCCCGATCCCCACGAAGACCCGCGAATAGAGCTGCGGATCGACGAGCAAACTCCGGATCACCTCCGGCTCGACCGGCAAATCGATTGTCATATCGAAGATTTCGGTGACCACTTGTTCCCGGCCGTTCTACGAAAGCACCTTGCGTGCGGGTCGGGACGGCCGTCCACCCGGACAGGGGAGGCGCCGTCGAACTCCGAAGATCGACGGTATCAGCGGGATCGGCCGGGTAGCAGGGATGTGGGGCGAAATTGTGGTTAGTCCCAGTGGAGGTGGCTGACTTCTGAACTGCTGCACGAAAATCGGGTACCACGTGCCGTGCCGTCCGCGCCTGCTTGCCACGGAATGACGCACCCGACTGCGCTGGTGCGAGTGTTTCGGTAGCGGTGGCCCCGCCTCAGCGGTGATCCGCACGATCAGGGGGCGCCCGGCCACATGCCTACAGTGAAGGGGTGGCTGACGCTTTTCTCGTTCCGGGTCCGCGAGATGTAGCCGGGCCGGGGCGGTTTCTGTGGTGGTTGGTCGTCAGCCAGAAATGGCGGATCGCGCTGGGGGCGGCCTTGGGCACGATATGGATGGTGTCGCTCGCGGTGCCGCCCTACGTATTGTCTCGCGCTATCGACGATGGGCTGGTGGGCGGCGATGCGAACGCGCTCGCGCTGTGGGCCGCAGCGGGGTTCGCTGTCGCCGTCGCGATCGCCGGTTCCGGCATCGCCCGGCATCGGGTCATGACCAAGGTCCGCATGGATGCCGCCGACCGTGTCATCCGGGTGACCGTGCACCGCAGCGTATCTCTCGGCAACTCGCTGGCGCGCACGCTGGGCGCGGGCGAGGTCACCACCATCGGCACGGCCGATATGCAGGTCATCGCGCAGTCGCTGACGATCACCGGCCCCGGTGTCGGCGCGGTGATCGCCTATCTCGTCGTCGCCGTGGTGCTGCTGTCGATCTCACCGCTGCTGGCACTGGTCGTGCTGGCCGGGGTTCCGTTGATCATCGGCGCCATCGTGCCGTTGCTGCACCGGATCCAGCAGCGCGGCAAGGGGTATCGGGAGGATCAGGGTGCTTTGACCGAGCGGCTCGCCGATATTCTCACCGGGCTGCGGGTGCTCAACGGACTGGGTGGCAAGCAGCGGTACGCGGCTAGCTTCCACCGTGAGTCGCGGGCGCTGATCGCGAAGGGCGAGCATGTGGGTGCCGTGGCCAGCTGGGTCGACGCCCTCGCCGCCGGCCTGCCGATGCTGTTTCTGGCGCTGGTCACCTGGCTGGCAGCCCGAATGACAGCAGCCCAGGCGATCAGCGTCGGTGATCTGGTCGCCATCTACGGCTATACCGCCATGCTGGTCGTGCCTGTTGGATTCCTCATCGAAGGCGGCAGCGGGATCGCTCGCGCCCGGATTTCGGCCGCCAGGGTGGTCCAGCTGTTGCGGCTGAGCAACGAGCACGATACCGAGGGAACCAGCGATGCACCGGAATCGGCTGCGGTGCTGCGGGATCCGGACTCCTGCGTGGCGGTGGAGCCGGGACTGCTCACCGCGCTCGCATGCGCCACACCGGCCGATGGTGTCGTGATCGTCGACCGGCTCGGCCGGTTCGCGCTCTCCGATGCGCGCTGGGGCAACGCCCGGCTCGATGCGGTGGAACTCGACTCGGTCCGCGCACGAATTCTGGTTGCCGACAATGACTCCCACCTGTTCGCCGGATCGGTGCGCGAGATCGTCGCGGGTCGGCACCACTGCGATGACGAGCGGATCCGTGTGGCCATCCATACGGCGGCGGCCGACGACATCGTCGCCGCGCTGCCACGGGGCCTGGACGCTGTTGTCGGACCCGATGGTCACAACCTGTCCGGCGGGCAGCGGCAGCGGCTCCGGCTCGCCCGCGCCCTGTATGCGGCGCCCGAGGTGCTGCTCGCGGTCGAACCGACCTCCGCGGTGGACGCACACACCGAGGCTCGGATCGTGACCCGATTGGTCACGGCTCGCCGCGGCGCGACCACCGTGCTCGCCAGCACCTCACCGACGGTGTTGCATCGCGCCCACCGGGTGTACTACGTGGTCGATGGGCGGGTAGCCGCCACCGGCACCCATCGACGGTTGCTCGATACCGAGCCGGGCTACCACCGCCTCGTCACGCGCGGCACCGCGTCCCCGGCACTGCGATGACCACCGTGCTTCCGGTCGCCACCGCGTCGGACGTCCGGCGTGCCGCCTGGCGGGAAATATACGCTGACCGTGGGCTTTTCAGTGCCGCGATGGTCGTGAACATGCTCGCAGCCGGGGCCGGGCTGCTGATGCCGCTGCTGCTCGGGCGCATCGTCGACGCGGTCACCGATACGCCCGAGCATGCGGCGCTCGCTACCGTGGATCGGCTCGCCCTGGCGATCCTGGTCGTGACGGTGGCCCACATCGTGCTGCTGCGTTACGCGCAACTGCTGTGTTATCGCTTCGGCGAGCGCGCGGCCGCCCGAATCCGCGAGCGCTTCCTCGACCGCACGCTCGCGCTACCCGGCTCCCTGGTCGAGCATGCGAACACCGGGGATCTGATCACCCGGGGTACCGCGGACGTGAACGCCGTAGTTCTCATGTTGCGCAGCATGGCGCCCCAGCTCTTCCTGGCGGCGGTTCAGCTGCTTTTTCTCATGGTCGCGGTGTTGCTGCTCGATCCGATGCTCGGTGGTTCGGGACTGGCCACGTTGACCGTCGCCGTCTTCGCATTGCGTTCCTACCTGCGCCGGGCCGAGGCCGCCTATCTGTGGCAGGCCATGTCCGCCGGACAGGTCAACGAGGCGGTCATAACCACCGTCCAGGGAGCGCGAACCGTCGAGGCACTCGGGATGGACCGATCACGTATCCGGGTGGCGGATTCCACCATCGCGGCGAGCAGGCAGGCACGTCTGTCGACCCTGCGGTTGCGCACCCGACTGTTTCCGGTGGTGGAGATCGCTTGCGCGCTACCGGTGGTCGGCGTGCTGGTGCTCGGTGGCTGGTTGCACCGCAACGACATGATCGCCCTGGGCACCGTCGTAGCCGCGGCGCTCTACCTGCAACGGCTGATCGATCCGCTGAACTTGTTCATGATGTGGCTGGACCAGATCCAAAGCGCCACGGCCGCGTTCGCCCGGATCGAGGGCGTCGCGCTGGCGAAATCACCGGGAGCCGATCCGGTCAACTCGGCGACCATCGAACCTGCTGATTCCCGAATCGTCTGCGCCGATGTGCATTTCGTCTACGGCAGCGGGAGGGAAGTCCTCAACGGTATCGACCTCGATATCCGGCCCGGGGAACGGATCGCCATCGTCGGGCCGTCCGGTGCGGGCAAATCCACCCTCGGCCGGCTACTCGCGGGACTCGACGCACCCGGCCGCGGTTCGATCACCGTCGGCGGCGTACCGATCGCCGAGCTCGCGCCGGACCGGCTGCGCCGTCAGGTCATCCTGGTCACCCAGGAACACCACATCTTCCGCGACACCCTGCGTGAGAACCTGCGCCTGGCCGCCCCGGCCGCCACCGACGCCGAGTTGACCGCTGCCCTGTCCGCGGTCGGTGCGAGCTGGGCCACGGAGCTGCCGGACTATCCCGATACCCTGCTCGACGGCCGACATCAGCTCGATGATGCTCGAGCACAGCAACTCTCGCTGGCTCGCGTGCTACTGGCCGATCCGCACACACTGATCCTGGACGAGGCCACCGCGATGCTCGACCCGACCACCGCCCGCGATACCGAACGCGGCCTGGCCGCCATCCTGTCCGGCCGAACGGTGATCGCCGTCGCCCACCGCCTGCAAACCGCACACGACGCCGACCGGATCGCGGTCATGGAAGACGGCCGCATCGTCGAGCTCGGCACCCACACCGAGCTACTCGCCCGCCGGGGCAGCTACGCCTCCCTCTGGCGGGCCTGGCACGGGTGAGAGCCGTGGCTGCGGCGGATGCGGTCTCTCCTCGACGAGGTTGCCTTGCCGAACACACTCCTCTGCCGCCTCCAAGGTCGTTCGGACAGGTGATGCCCGGCCGGCCGAACGCACTGACATGCCGAATAGCGTGCGATATCTCGGCTGGTGCTGGGTGTTATGACGCTTCGTGGCTACGGGTTCAGGACTTGCGAATCGTGTACATCGGGCGGTGCCCGATGAGTCTGAGTACCTGTTCGTGCACCCCCGGGCCGTGTTCTTCCAGATTCGGCCAATTTTGCAGAGCTACACCGCAATTGGTTCGAAAGAACAGTGTCGTGCGCATGTCGAAGTCGCCGACTAGTCCCGTGTGTCCGTCGCCTTCGCAGGTGGCCTGGGGTTCGGTTCCATCTTCGAGCCACTGGAACCAGCCGTCGTCCTCACCGTCGATATCGACGTCGGCTCCGCAATGTCGGCATCGGGGTTGGGAGGCGTAGGTCCCGGAGGTACCCCAGTCGTAGCCGAGCATTGGGATGACTCCATCGCGTGGGCCGGAGTACTCGCTCCAGTCCAGTTCGTCGTGCTGGGTGTCCTTGTGGGCCAGCGCCCATTCCATCAGCGCATCGACGTCGGCTTCCGCGACCGCCCCACCCGCTCGAACCGACGTGTCGGCGGCTTCGGTGCAGCCCATGAGGAACCGTACGGTGTCTCGCACTCGGTGCACCGCGGCGTCGTCGGATTCTCCGAGCGCGTAGTAGTACTGATAGAAGTCGCCCACATGACGCACCGTAGTGCCGGGTGCCGACAGGGTGGCGCACCCACAGCAGTTGCGCCTGGTCGACTGGCACGTCGAAGATCAGGCGACTCGCGCTGTAATGCCGCATACCGCGCTGACCGAACCGGTCAGCGCTACCCGGCTGGCGGCCAGGGCAACTACAGCCAAGGACATTCGCTCTTGCCTGCGGACTCGGGCGGCTTCCTGTTCGAGTTGAGTCTGGTTCGGTCGAGACAAACGTCTCATTCCACTGACGGAGTTGCGGTAGTTGTCGGCCTCCTTGCGGTGAATTCGGCCAGACCAGCGAGACAGATAACCTCTCCGTCCCTCGGCGTGATAGCGAACGTAAAGAGGCTGATCCGCAACTCGTCTCGGAGGAGCGACGACCCGGGCAGCAGGGCGGGTGGGTTTGAGCGAGCCGAGAGGTGGCCTGTTCACGGGATTCGAGTCTTTTCTCGCGTCGGAGCCGTCTGAAGTAAGCACAGTCCCGCAGAGCGGGCGGGGCCGGTTCCCCGGGCTGCTTACCCTTCGGCCGGCCAGGACCTGGCCCTGACAGCAAGTGCCCAACCAGCCGATGAGCGAGTACAGAAGGATAAGGGCTAGCCCTGGTTCCTTTGACGCGAGAGGATGAGGCCCGGAGAACGGGAACGCGGATGGCCGGTGAGCACGACTGGGATGAAGATGTTTATCTCCAGTTGTTGACGAGTGAACGTCGGAGTTATGCCTGGGTCATGGAGCGATACGGAGGGCTGACGTCAGCGGAGGCCAAGGCCCGAGCTGTCGCCTTCTATTACTACGAGGCACCCGATGAAGAGTGTCGCGGTCTGGTTTTCCACGATCAGGCTTGGCATTGGGCGATGGTGCATTTGCATGGCTACTACTGGCTGAATCACCCGGAGTGGGAGCGGCCACCCGCGGAGTACGACGCTCTCGATTGACAGGGCGGCACTCGGCACTCACACCGAATCAACTGGCATTCGGGGATGCTCAGGCCTGAACTCGCACCGCACAGAGCGCGGGCGGCTCCAAAATTGGAGTCGCGGTTTGCTTGTCGGTATTGTTCGCCGGAGCAGTCGGGACCTGGTCCCCACCGCAAGTGGCCAGAAGGGTCCGAAGATGGAGCACGCCTTGTGGCCGCGTATGTCACTCGAACTACGGTCCCGCTTTGACGAATCGATACGGAGCGGTCGAAAAATCCATGCGATCGCCGTGCTGTTCAGGCTTGGCTGCGGCAAGTTCAGAATGGGGGAATGGGAACGAGTTTCGCGGCTGCTTTTGAACGAACCGATACGCGGCCCGTTGAGGGCGAGGTGTCGCCGTCACGGCTGGTCAGGGACGTCGACGGAGCGCTGGAACTGACCGGTCCCGAACACGGGATGCGTGGCGGCACCACGTTGTGTGGCGTACCCAGGGAAGAGGTGTGCGTGATGCGCCATCTCTGGCGCCCCGACAGCACTCATGCCTGCGAGCGGTGCAGAGCCGCGGTTACCTGAACGGTCGTGGCTCGCGGACGTCGGGATGACCGAGGTGCCCGGCCGGCGAACGCACTGCGCTGGCTGGATCCGGACACATGGACGATCACTTTTGATGATCAACCGTTCTGACAGGTGCGATACCTGCCCGAAAGTGGCAAAGCCTCGGATACTCGCTCATGCCGCCGACCGCGCACGCCGAAGCGACTGGCCTGGAACCGAGGACGGTAGGAGCGATGCCGATGGCCTGTCGCCGAGACGCCAGTCCCGGAGGTTCAGCTTCCCGGAGCGGAGAGGCTGCGCCATTCGCTCGGGGTCATGCCGTAGGCCTGGCGGAAGCGGCGGGTGAAGTGGGAGTGATCGCGGAAACCCCAGCGGGAGGCTATCGAACCGATCGAGCGGTGGTGGGCGAGGGGGCCGGACAGGTCGGCTTTCACCCGTTCCAGGCGTTGGGCGAGGATCCAGGCGGCCAGGGTGAAATCGGCCGCGGCGCAGATCTTGTAGAGGTAGCGGACCGACACCCCGTGGGCGCGGGCGATCGTGGCGGCGTCGAGGTTCGGATCGCCCAGGTGGTCGAGGGCGTAGGCGCGGATGCGGGGCAGCAGGGCCCGGGCGGGGACGATCGTGGCGTCCAGCTCGGGGCGGGCCGCCGAGAGCAGCAGGCCGCGAACGAGTTCCGTAGCGGCGGAACCGACGTACGCGGAGGACGCGTCGGCGCTCAGGGCGTCGGCGGCGGCCGTCATCGCCAGGATGTGATCGACGAGCAGGGGGTAGATCGGGCTCTCGCGCACCAGCGGGGCCGCGGACCGCACCAGCTGGGCGGGCAGGTCCAGCCGGTCCAGCGGGACGTACAGGCAGGTGGACGTGCCGCGCCCGCTCCAGCGAAAGTCGTAGGGGGCGTTCAGATCCATGACGTGCAGGTCGTTCACCGGAACCAGCCGCTGCTCGCCGAACTGCTCGTACTCGCCCAGACCGCGCTGCTGGACCGCGATGGCGAGCATGGGCGCCTCGAAGCCCCGCACCTGACGTACGGTGCGCCGCAACCGGATTCCGGACATCTCGGCCCGGAAGATGCTCTCCGCGCCGAACTCCCACATCTCGAAGACCCCGTGCACCGCGCCGCCGGGATCCTCGTGCGCCACATGCGAGGGCACCGACGAGGTCTGCATGGCGTCGCAGACGGCGTCGGCGCGTTCGTGCGGCGCGAGCACCCGCGTATCGAAAACTATGGTCACGGCCGTGGCGACCGGTGTGGATCTGCTGACATGGTCAGCAGATTCTGACATCTTGGACCGATGTCCGGGTGACCTACCCGGCCGGTATCGGTGTCGGATTCGACACCGATACCGGCGGGTCACGCCTTCACCCGCGCGGCGTCATCGACTCGCGGTCACGGCGGCCTGGATGGTGTCGGCAACCACCGCGGGCTGCGAGACCAGCGATGCGTGCGAGGCGTCGATCTCGGTGGTCGCGCCGGGCGCGGCCCGCGACGCCATGAAACGCTGCGATGCCGCCGGGATCACCCGATCGTCCTTGGACAGCAGGTACCAGCTCGGCGTCGTGGCCCAGGACGGCTTCCCGCTGGGTTCGAGATTGGCCCACAGCGCCGCCGAGTTCTGGTGGTCGAACATGGTGGCGGCGGTGCTCGCGCTGACGTCCTGGGCGAAGATCTCGTGGAAGTACTCCTCCGCGATGAACCCGTCCACTCCCCCGGTGACCGGCTTCAATTGCAGTGCGGGCGGCAGGATTCGGCTGCCCGGGAACTGGATCGGGCTGAGCAGGCCCTGCACGAACTCGCCCTCGGCCGGAGCGAAGGCGGCGATGTAGACGTTCGCCTTGACCTTGTCGTCGTGGGTATTGGTGATGACCGCACCGCCGTAGGAGTGCCCGACCAGTACGACGGGGCCGTCGATGGTGTCGAGCACGCGCTGCACCGCCTGCGCGTCGTTGCCGGGTCCGCGCAGTGGATTGTCCACGGTCACCACGCGATAGCCGCGCTCGCGCAGTTCCGCTACCACGCCGTCCCAGCTGGAGGCGTCGGCGAACGCGCCGTGCACCAGCACGACCGTGGGATCGGCGGGAGCCGCGGCGGCGGGTGCGAGCGGCGCGAGGCCCAGCACCGCGGCCGCGAGCACGGCCACCAGCGGTCCGCGCCGCAATGGTTTACGAGAGGTCATGCCGTTCAGCCTTTCGCCGCGTTGCGCAGGGACCAGTCGAGTGCGTAGTCCGCGATCTCCTCCCACCCGTCCTGGCTGACCAGGCGGTGGGTGCGGCCCGCGAATTCCACGCGCTCGACGAGTGCGGTGCCCTTCGAGTACTTGGCCAGGGTCGCCTTCTGAATGGCGGGCGGCGCGACGTTGTCGATCTCACCGGAGATCAGCAGCAGCGGAGCGCGATCGGGCTTGGCGAAGTCGACGGCCGTGATGCCCTTCGGCCCCTTCGGCAGGGACAGCACGCCTTCGAAGAACACCCGGTTGGAGGAGTTGACCGCACTGGCCTCCCACTCGAGATCCGATGCGGCGCGGCTCAGGTCGTTGCCGAAGGTGAAGTGGAAGTGTCCCTTGGAGATCGGGCTCGCGCCGTTGCGCCCGAATGGATTCGACAGAATCGGCAGGCCCGTGCGCAGCGTCGAGAACGGCAGGGTGAGGATGCCCGCGGGCTGACCCGGCGCGACACCGACAGCCGCGATGCCGTAACCGCGGTCGGCGAGCATCTGGGTGAAGATGCCACCGAACGAATGCCCCATGATGATGGGCTTTTCGGGCAGCGCCTCGATGATGCGGGCGTAGTTGTCGACGATCTGCACGATGCCGACGCCTTTCAGCCCGCTGGGGTCCTTGCGCACATCTGCCGGGGGCCGGTCGTCGATGCCGGGCCAGCCGGGGACGATGACCTGGTGGCCGCGTGCGCGGAAGCGGTTGGCCCAGGTGTCCCAGCTGGACGGGGTCATCCAGAGCCCGTGGATGAGGACGATGGGCGGTTTTCCGATGGAGGCGGGCTGAGTCATGGTGAGGTCCTCGTTTCGGTGATCACGAACGGATGAAAGTGAGCAGGTCCTGGGACAGGCGCTGCTTCTCGGTGTCGGGCAGCGCGTGACCGGCGCCGGCGTAGACGATCAACTCGGCGCCGGCGACGAGCTTGGCCGAGCGCTGCCCGCCGACCTCGAACGGGACGATCTGATCGTCGTCGCCGTGGATGACCAGCGTCGGCACGTCGATACCGGCCAGATCGTCACGGAAATCGGTGGCCGAGAATGCCGCGATGCATTCGTAGGCGTTGCGGTGCCCGGAAGCCAGGCCCTGCAACCAGAAGGAATCCCGAATACCCTGCGGGACATCACCTCGCCGATTGTGACCGAAGAAGGGACCGTCGGCGAGATCGCGATACAACTGTGATCGCGAGGCGCGCTCCCCCGCCCGGATGCCGTCGAACACCTCGATCGGCAGCCCCTCGGGATTGTCCTCGGTCCGCAGCATGAACGGCGGTACCGCCGAGACCAGCACGAGCTTGGCGACCCGCCCCGACCCGTGCCTGCCGACGTACCGGGTGATCTCCCCGCCGCCGGTGGAATGCCCGACCAGCGTGACCCCGGTCAGGTCCAGTGCGTCGAGCAGCGTCGCGAGATCGTCCGCGTAGGTGTTCATCTCGTTCCCGGTCCAGGTCTGCGTGGACCGCCCGTGCCCGCGCCGGTCGTGCGCGATGACCCGGCACCCGCGCTCGGCGAGATAGAGCGCCTGGCTCTCCCACGCGTCGGAGTTCAACGGCCACCCGTGGCTCAACAGCACGGGCTGCCCGTCCGCGGGGCCCCAGTCCTTGTAGAAGATCCGGGTCCCGTCCTCGGTGATCACATGGCTCATGGCGGAGAGTCCTTCGGTCGGCGGCAACGCGCTACCCACCGAAGATCCCGCACCCTCGCCCACCCCGGACCACGTGATCCGGATAGTCCTGTCCGGATGTCGATCGTAAATACTGACACTATTCAAATAGGGTGGACATGTGAATAATGAACCGGGGCCGGGAGATTGGCGAGCACGATCGACCCCGGCCACGGTTTCGAGAGGACAGCGGTCATGGCGCAACCCGAGTTTCGGCGGCGAATCACCTTGCGAATGCGGGAGTTTCCGCAACCGGTTCCGCTGCTGTGGTCACTGGTCGACCGACTGCACTACGGGGCCGACGCGGCGCTCACGCTGGCGCAGGCCGTTCATCTGGGGGTACACGACCGGGTGGTGATGCCGGTTTTCCTGCGGTTCGGACTGTCCGAGGGTAGGGCGGAGAACTATCTGGTGCGGCACGCGCGGATCGCGGGGCGCGCGTATGACGCGGCGCGGGTTGCGCACTGGTACCTCTGACGAGCATGACGAGGGGCGAGTGGCACCGGGATCGAGACACGTGGTTCGGCGGGGCAGCCGGGGTGTGCGAGGAGCGTCAGTCCGCGGGTCGGCCGACCTCGCGTACCGCAGCGCCCAGGCGGTCGAGCCAGAACTCCATTGTGGCCGTGAGCACTTCGACCGACTTGTCGATCTCCATCACGCCGGCCACGTGGCCGACCGCCAAGCCGACGCCGGTGCTCAGGACCCCGCGCACGGCGCTGTCCACCAGCGGGCCGGTCACCTCCGCGCCCTCGGGCAGGTGTTCCAGGAACAGGGCCCGCCCGGACTCGACTATCCGCTCGACCGCCTCGATCGTGATGTCCCGCTGACCCGGATCGCGAATCACGCTGATCGCGTACTCCGCCGCCAGGATCATCGGGGCGCGATTGTTGGCCATTTCGGTGGCCCACCACGAGCTGATCGCGTCGCGACGCTGCTCGAGGGTGCCGTCACCGGCGGCGATCGCGGTGACGAGCCGGGACAGCGAGGAATTCCCCCAGCCGCGCAGCACTTCCAGGCAGAGCGCTTCCTTGCTCTCGAAATTGCTGTACACCGCGCCGATCGTGCGACCGGCCTCCGCGGCGATCGCGGCCAGTGAGGTCGCGAAATAGCCGTTGGCGTAGAACAGGATCTCCGCGGCCTCGATCAACTCGTCGCGCGTGCGCGCCTGACTCTCCGCGCGGGTCAGCACCTTACGAGCGGCCATCCGATCCTCCGATGTCCTCCGCCGGCGAGCAGTCCAGCACGTGGGTCAGCATTTCGAGTACCGAGACTATCCGGTTCTGTGCAGATGCCCAATTGCCGGTCGCCGCGGGCCGACCCTTTATCAAATCCACATGGTATTACTATTTACATAGCTATATTATCTAAGCGATGCTGATCCTCGGTCCCGAGCCGGGATCGCACCACGGACAGCGGGAGGTCGGCCGCCGATGGCGACGCGAAGAGTTCTCACCCGCGCCGAAAGCCAGGCGCGGACCCGGGAAGACCTGCTGGACGCCGCCGAACAGCTCTTCTTCGCCGACGGCTATCACGCCACCTCCATCGCGGCCATCGCGGCCCAGGCGGGCCGCACCATCGGCGCGCTGTACAGCAATTTCGACAACAAGGAGGCGCTCTGCGTCGAGGTCATCCAGCGTGGCCTGGTGCGCGAGCTGGCAAAGCTGATGCCGATGCTCGTCGCGGCACCGGAGGATATGGAATCGCGCCTCGAGGTGCTCTCGCGCTGGTGGGCGCGGTCGTCCACCGACACCGCGCTGCTCATCCTCGGCGCGGAGTATCTGATCATCGTCATGCGCGATACCGCGCAGCGGGACGACACCGCGGACATGATCCGGCGCGTCATCGAATCCGGTCGCGTGCTGTTGGAAGACTTTCTGCCGGTGAGCATTCCGCCGAATGATCCATTGACGGAATCCGCGGTGCGCGCGATCTTCGCCACCGGGGCCGGGTTGATCCTCGGCTCGGCCGGTGAGTCGATCACCGCCGACGAATCCGCGCAACTGCTCGCCGAGACGATCCGGCTGTGGATGCGCCGGTTGCTGGAGCAGGCCGCGGCGGTGAGCGTCGCCGGCGAGACTTCCTGAGGTCATGACCCGGCCCCGGCGGCAGGAAACCGCCGGGGCCGAGTCGATGTCAAAATCCGCCGGGCACCGCGTTCACGGCCTCGCCGGGCGTACTCGCGGACACCGATTTCCCTGTCTCGTAACGGTAATCCTCCAGCGGAAACTTGCGGGTGCGCCGTCGGGCCGCGAAGAAGCTCTCCGGCCGGATGTAGGTGCTGTCCCCCTGCGAATTGCGGTAGTACGTCGGCACGTGACCGTTCAGTTCGCACAGATAGTAGCGCACGCCTTCGGCGCGCCGGTGTACCGAACGGTGGTACTCCGCAGCCGCTTCCGCGCGCACCTCGCAGACGTCGGCGCCGCGCCGCCTGGTCTCGCCGATGGCGCGGATCGCGTGATCGGCGGTCGTCTCCACGAAGGCGTGCCAGCTGGTGCCGCTCCAGGAGTACGGGCCGACCAGCGTCCAGCGATTCGGCAGCCCGGGCACCGACACGCTCTGGTATGCCTGCAGGCCGTGCTCGCGGTAGAACGTCGCGAGGTCGAATCCGTCGCGGCCGACAATCGTTCCCGGAAGGTAGGTTTCGGGATCGGAGAACACCTCGTAGCCGGTCGCCAGGATCAGCACGTCGAGCGGGCGCGCGACGCCGTCGCGGGTCGTCACGCCGTCGGTGGTGATCTCCGCGATCGGCTCGGTGACCAGCGAGACGTTGTCCCGGTTGTAGGCCGGCAGATAGCCGCTCGACAGGGTTGGGCGTTTCGCCAGCACGCCGAAGTCCGGGCTCAGTTTCGCGGCCGTCGCAGGGTCTTTCACGACGAATCCGACGTACCGGCGATAGCCCGCGATAAGCCACGCGTCGAATCTGCTCGCGGCGGGACGGAACAGCCCGATCGGCGAATTCGCGACCAGGCGCAGCATGAGATCGACTGCGACGAAAGCGATTCCATTGATGAACGCCGAGACGCCCGGTATCGCCAGCGCCGCCTTCATGACCCGCGGCACCACGAAATCAGGCTTGGGCACCGACCACACCGGGGTCCGCTGGAAGACCGTGAGAGCGCCGACCTCGGCGGCGATCGCCGGAATGATCTGCACCGCACTGGCTCCCGTGCCGATGATGCCGACCGACTTGCCGGACAGGTCGTAGTCGCCGTCCCAGGACGTCGGCCGTTGCACCTTGCCCCGGAACGAATCCGCGCCCGGGATGCCGACGTCGCCCTTGGGCCGGACGAACGCGCCGATCGCGCTGATGACGAACCGCGCCGTGACCTCGGTGCCGTCCCCGAGATGCAGTACCCAGCAGCGTGATTCGCCGTCCCACATCTCGCGTTCGACGTTGCTGCCGAATCGGGTGCGCTCGTAGAGGCCGTACTTGCGGGCCACGTCGGCGTGATATCGCTGCACCTCGGGGCCGTACGCGAAGAAACGAGACCATCCGGCGTTGCGTTCGAACGAGTACTGATAGGTGGTCGAGGGCACGTCCACGGCGATGCCGGGGTAGTTGTTCTCGTGCCAGCTGCCGCCTACGTCCTCGGCGCGTTCGAGGATCACGAAGTCGTCGATCCCGGCCATCCTGAGCTTGGCGCCGGCGGCGATGCCACCGGGACCCGCGCCGATCACGGCGACTTCGTACTGCGGGCGGGTCGTGTCACCCATTGGCGACCACCTCCGACACCGGGGCGGACAGGTATGTGCCCGAGGCGATTTCCGGTGCGGCGGCCGCGATCGAGCTCGCGCGATCACGCGCCCAGTCCACGAATTCCCATGCGACGGTGCCCGCGACCCACAGCACCGGGCACAGCACACCGGCGAAGGCGCCGATCATTCCGTTCTCGCCGTTGAGCGGACCCGACAGCGTGAACACGCCGGTGATCGTGCAGATGTCGACGAGGATCACCGCGACGCACAGGCGGTTGAACCAGCGCGGGAACAGGCCCGAACGACGCGAGATCAGCAGGGCCGCAAGGGCGAACGGCACCCACACCGGACCGAGCAGCGCCGCGGAGACCAGGGCGACGACGTGCAGGGCGTGGATGATGGAATCCGGTGAGTTGCCCGACAGCAGCACCGTGGCCGCGAAAATGCCGGACTCGGCGAAGAACAGGCCCAGCACCAGGATCTCGCTGAAGATCGCGGACCAGGTGTATACGCGATTGCGGCTGGTGTCCGCGGCCCACAGGGTGCCGATGAACGCCGCCGACCAGACCCCGCCCAGGACGAACATCAGCGCAAGGCCGGCCGAGACCACGCGGAGCAGGGTGTTGTATTTCTCGTAGAACTCGACAGTCCCGGCGATATCCGAGCCCTCGGGCATGATGTAGATCAATACCAGGGCCGTCACGACGAGGATGGCCACGCTGACGGCCGCGACCGAGGCGTACCAGAGTCTGATGTATGCGGGCTTGGTCATCCCCAGTGCGAGCCGGTCCAACAGTCCCCCCGCGAGCGTGGGCGTCGCCGTGTGCCGACCGGAATCCAGCTGCCGAGTAGAGCCTTGCGCCATTGCAGAACCTCCTCTTTCCGGACCGCATGGAACGCTGTCCGGAATATTCAGATAGCCACAATATCTAGATATCGATGACACGGCAAGGCTAGCCGATGCGTCATGCGCATCCCGTAGAGCCAACTTCGATCACGCTCGCGCAAGCGAGTGCCCGGAACGATTGACCTGGCAGGAGCCCCCAAACACCTTCGGAGATTCCATGAACATCCAGATTGCGCCACTATCCCAATAGGTTTAATATCCGTTTCAGGGTGATGCGCATCAGCCGAGCCGCCGCGCTCGCGACGCCGGAATCGACCGGTCGCGGGCAGGGATCGAAGACGATCGACAGGAGTCGGAAACATGGGTTCGAATACCGGGAAGCGCGTGCCCGCCACACCACTACCGGAGCTGGAAGCCGTCGTGGTCGGCGCGGGTGTCGGCGGCATAGCCGCGGGCTGCCAGCTGCGGCGCGCGGGCATCGACGACTTCGTGATCCTGGACCGGCGCGGCGATTTCAGCGGCACCTGGATCGCCAACACCTACCCCGGGGTCGCGCTCGACGTGCCCTCGACCTCGTACGAATTCACCTTCGCCCCGAACGAATGGTCCCGGGTGTTCGCGCCCGGCGCGGAGGTGCGCGAGTACTGCCGGCGCGTGGCGCGCGAGTACGGCCTGTACGAGCGCTCCCGGTTCGGGGTCTCGGTCGAGCGCGAGGTGTGGGATGACGAAAATGGTTTCTGGACACTCTATTTGGACGACGGCAGCACGCTCACCGCACGGTATGTGCTCAATGCCACCGGGTTCTTCCTGGAGCCGCGCTCGAACTCCGGCATCCCGGATGTCGAGAAGTACCGGGGCAAGCTGATGCTCTCGGCCGGATGGGATCACTCCTACGACTACGCGGGCAAGCGGGTCGCGGTGATCGGCACCGGCGCCAGTTCGATGCAGATCGTGCCGTCGCTCGCGCCGGAAGTCGCGCAGCTCGACGTCTACCAGCGCACCGCGACCTGGTGTTTTCCCAAGCCGGACTTCGCATTCGGCCGGATCGGGCAGGCGCTCATGCGTTCCAAGCGTTTCCACACTTTGGCCTATATGGCCAATTGGTATGCGTACCAAGCGATTGTCGTCGCGGCCGAGCGGCTGCCCAAGCGGGCCGCGCTGGCGCTGCTGACCGGCGCCGAGGCGGCGCTGCGGGTGGCCTACCGCGCGTATCTGCGCTTCCTGGTGAAGGATTCGCAGGCCCGCGCGGCGCTGGTGCCCCGCCACGGCATCATGGCGAACATGCCGACCTTCGGCCGCGGGTTCCTGCAGACCTTCGGCCGGGAGAACGGCACGCTGCTGACCACCCCGATCGAACGTTTCACCGAGCGGGGCATCCGTACCACCGACGGGGTCGATCACGCCTACGACATGATCGTGCTGGCCACCGGGTTCAACGTCGCCTCGGACCCGGAGTCCTTCCCGATCGGCGCGGTCACCGGCCGCGACGGTCTGGATCTGGGTGAGTTCTACCGCGCGAACGGCATGCAGGCGTACGCGGGCGTCACCATGCCGCGGCTGCCCAATCGCTGGTTCCTGTACGGGCCCTACGGCTGGAGCGGGGTGACCTGGATGAGCATGATGGAGAACTCCGGACTGCACATCGCCCGCGTCATCACCGAGGCCCGGGCGCGCGGCGCGCAGATCGCCGAGGTGACGCCCGCCGCGCACGACGCCTGGCATCGGGCCATGATCACCAGTCCCTTCACCGTCGTCGCGCAGGAGTATCTGGTCGAGCGGCAGGTCAAGAAGCACAACGTGCGCAGCTACTTCTCCAATGCCCGGGGTGAGGCGCCGATTCTGCGGCCGTCCCGGGGATTTCGGAACTCTCTGTGGGACCACAGCGAAACCTTCGATCCGCGGGCGGATTACACCTTCCGGTCGGTCGTGGGATCGGCCGAGGTCGCGGATCCGGGCGATACGGCTGTGACCGAGCCCGCACCCGCTGCCGCCAAGTAGCGGGTTCGCCGTCGGACCCTGTGCCGCGACATGCCTTACCAGACAATCGAATTGGAACCGATCATGAGAATTCCGTTCAGCGGACCCGTGGCGAACAAGCGGGGACGGGTCGTCGTCGTCACCGGGGCGGGCAGCGGCATCGGCCGCGCCATAGCGCTGCGCCAGGCCGCCGCGGGCGACATCGTCATCGCGACAGACATCGACCTCGCCGCGGCCGAGCAGACCGTCGCGCTCGCAGCCGGCGCCTGTCACGCCTACGCGCTCGACGTCCGCGATCCCGAGCAGTGGGCGTCGGTCACCGAGAGTGTGATCTCTCGCGTGGGGGTGCCCGACATTCTGGTCAACAATGCCGGTATCGCGGTGGGCGGTGCGTTCTTCGACCAGACACCGCAGGACTGGGAGAACGTCATGGCGATCAACGTGCACGGCGTCGTTCACGGCAGCCGGGTCGTCGGCGCGAAGATGGTGGCGAGCGGGCGACCCGGTCACATCGTGGTGATCGCCTCGGGCGCGGCCTGGACCCCGAATCGGGTGGCGCCGTCCTACTCCGCGTCCAAGGCCGCCGCGCTCATGGTGGCCGAGTCGCTGCGAACCGACCTCGCGCCCAGGAACATCGGCGTCAGCGCGGTGTGCCCCGGTGTCACCCGCACCCGGCTCGCCGCCAACGCCACCCTGGCCAGTGGCCGGGACACCGCCGCGGTCGAGGAGTTCCGCACGCACTTCGCCGATGCCCAGTCCCGCTACAGTTTCGCGACACCGGACATGGTCGCGCGCGCGGTGCAACGCGCGATCCGTTTCAATCTCGCGGTAGTCCCGGTGAATTTCGACGCGACCGCGGCCTGGGTGCTGCACCGGCTGTCGCCGGGACTGCTGCGCGCGATCTGTTCGATTCCGACCATGGAGTTGGCGCAGAGCGGTGCGAGCATGGCGTTCGAGCGGCTGCCGGCTCGGCTGTCGTTTCACCGCGATTAGCGGGCGGTTACCGCGCTCCCGGGGGGAGCCGCCGGGCGGTGCCCGAACGGTTCTCCCCGAGGCCTGCCACCGGTGCCCCGAAACCGGTAGGAGTGCCCCGTCTACGATGGCCGGTCACAACGAGGGGCGCTCGAATTTCACTGCGCACAAAGCATTTCTGATGACTTCTACGGTCTCCGGTTGAGCTCGCCCACGTTGGCCTTGCAGTACTTAGATCACAGTCTGCGACCGTTTGAGTCAGCGCGGTATGCGGCATTATGGTGCGGGTTGACCGATCACGAAGCGGTCACCCGCCCTACCTTTTCGCACCGATCAGTGTGGTGCGTGGCTGCCGTCTACGGCCAACCACGCCCTGGCTGGGTAGTGGTCGACTGGCCCGGTCTTGTTCTTCGCCACGTCAACACTTCATCACGGTGACCCGGCTTCTGCCTTCGCAGCACGACGACAAGCCGCCCGGCGGACTGGCTGCTCACAGAACAGTTGCTGGCAGTATCGGCCAAGGAAGGTCGATACTCGGCGTATGAGTGTTGGCCATGATCGCGTACGCGAGTTGCTGAAGCGCATGATGATCGAGCTTGGGGTGTTCCTGGTGGGTTTCCCGATTGCGCTGCTGCTGTTGACGATCTGGTTCGGGCCGCCTCGAGAGCGTGACGAGCCGGTTCCGCCGACGCCGACCACATCGCCCTTTCCCCAGCCTCCCACAACCCTCCGCTCACCGACATTCACAAGAACCACGCAAGCGCCGACACCGTCGGTTGAACCGGTCGGCCACCACGGTGATCGATCACTCGGCGGAGCTAGTCAGCAATACCGCGGGTTTTGACTATGTCCCGCCACCAGTCGAATGCGGTGCCGTCAACCCTCGTGCACGGAGTTGAACGCCATGCTCGCGCCCCCGCTGCAGGCGTTCGCCGACAGCATCTTTCGGCCGGACAGTGGCGTCTGCGCCCGATCGTAATTTGCAGCTTTGGTCAGCGCGGTAGGCGGCTAGCGTGCATGCCCTCTACATGCGTGTGACCCTGTCATCCGAATTCACGCCGAGGCAGTAGCTCGCTCCAGCACCTCGATGGCCAAATCCAGGTCGTTGATGACGAACAATTCGACGGAGCCATCGGCAAGGTCTAGCCGCAGGCGATTGCGGAGTCCGCCGCTGAACGGGCTTCCGTCTCGGTCCTGAGACCCGGTCCCACGGATCGCATGCAATGGCGTTGACCAGGGGCGTCCTCCGGTAAGCGCGTCGAAGTGACCCGGTTCGAATATCAGGCGAGTCTCGGTCAAGTAGAGGCGGCCACCGACGGCTCGGTTAGCTGATTGTGTGCGGTTGGCGACTTTCTTCCAAATGACCGATTCGGACTCAGTCAATCCAGGAGCGCGAAACCAGATTCCCATGGTTCTACCTGCGTTCTATCTGTTGTTGCCGGACTTGCTAAAGCGCTGTGGCCCAGACACATTCTGGCCGTTAACGGCAAGTCTGGCTCGCCACTCAAGCTTCTGGTGGAGGGTGCACCTAATTTGCGCCCCGCCATCCCGCCACCAAAGCAGCACGCTCATCGGCAGTTGAGGACGTTTCTCGGCGTCGGATCCCCATGGGCGATGGATCTTCCGGCGCGCCGCGTCGGCCGGTTCGGTCAGCGCGATCAGTGGCAGGTGTGTGCGTTTGGACGACCGCGGCTCAGCGGCCATCCGAGGTTTGGGGAGCGCTCAATTTCGGTCGGCGCATGACCCGATCCGCGCGCGCGGCCATGGGCGGCATTCCCGCCGTGGTCATTCTCATCGATCAGTCCAGGACGGCAGTCGCTTCGATCTCCACCAGGAGGTCAGGCCTCCATAGCGCCTGTACGCCGATGACGGTGACGGGAGGCAGCGGCACACTGAACCCATCGGAATCCTGAGCACGTGAAGTCCCCTCCCAGAGTTCGTCGGCCATGTCGGTGGTCCAGCCGACGATGTAGAAGGTCAATCGTGCGACGTCTGTGATACGACCCCCCGCGCCCCGCACAGCTGTAGCGATGTTGCGAAGGGAATCATGAACCTGGCCTGCGAGATCCGTCGCCGTTGTCTCGCCGAGTGGGGTCACGGCCAGCTGTCCGGCCAGCATGAGCAGGCGGGTGCCGGTCGTCGTCGCGACCGGCGCATAGTCCTGCTGCTGGAGCAGGCCGTCGGGGTGGCTGAGGTGCGCCGGCATCGTGAATCTCCTTGGTTGTCGGTCTTTTTGGCGCAGTCGATGCCGGTCATGAAGTCCGGCGTGCGCGCAAACTCGCGCGGGATCGACCGCTGGTGGGCAATGAACTGGAGTGGCGAAATGGGAAGGCGGGGTGCGACGTCGTCGCTATCGCCCCGTGATCGACGGCTTGTCCAAAGGTGGATACGCGCCGCGCAAACGGTGCAGGGTCGCCGTCAACGCGGCGTGAACGTCCGTCTCGCACAATGGCGTTGCGAACAGCGCCGAACTGAACGAGAAGCCCTCCACCAGTGCGAACAGCAGGAACGCCTCGCGGTGCAGCGCCTCCTCGTCGATAGCGCGGTCGGCCAGCGCATCACGTAGCAACGAACGGATCACCTCGACGCCCGCGAGGGAGGTCGCGGTGATGTCGGCCGCGAGTTCGGGGTCCGTGCGCGCCATGACGCGATATTCGACCATGGCGATGTTCTCCTTCCGCTCCTGCTCGCTGGTGGGTGCGGTGAAGGCTATGACGTCAATGATGCGTGCGATCGGGTCGTCGAACATCGCCCCTGCCCGGCGCACGGCACGTTGCACGAGGACGCCGAAGGTGAAACGCATGACCTCGCGGACGGTGTCGCCGAAGTAGTGCCGGATGCTTCCGATGGCCAAGCCGGTGCGTTCGGCGATCCGGGCGAGGGTCACCGAGCGGAGTCCGCGCTCGACGATCTCGTCGATCACGGCGTCGGCGATCTGTTCCCGGCGGATATCCGGGTCGACTCTCTTCGGCACGAGCTTCACCGTAGCACTTCTAGCATGCTCATGCTAGTTTATTTAGCATGGACGTGCTAGATCGATACACCCCAGGGAAATACACGCGATCACGTCTTCAACTCCCAAGCCGCTCAGGGCGACTCCCGATCGGGCTCGCCGCCGCCACGCTCCTACTCGCCGGCTGCACGCCCGCTCCGTCACCGTCGTCCCGCGCTGACGCGGGTCTCGACACCTACCTCACGCAAGAGCTCGACTGGCGCGGGTGCGAGGACACCGCGACGAGCGTGGCGGACGCGAAGGTGTTCGCGAACCCCATGCTCCAATGCACCTCGGTCGAGGTGCCTCTCGACTACAACGAGCCACACGGCCGGCGAGCGCACATCGCGCTGCTGCGCCTGCCCGCCGCGGTCGAGGCCGAGGGCTCATTGCTGACCGATCCCGGAGGCCCTGGCGGCTCGGGCACCGACTTCGTGGCATCGACCGCTGCGCTGTGGCAGGCGAGCCCCGTCCACGAGCGCTTCGACGTCATCGGCTTCGATCCTCGCGGGGCGGGGTCATCGACCCCCGCGCTCGACTGCTACACCGATGCGGAATACGACGCCGGCACCGGTCCGCGGTTCGGCGCGGTGTACGACATCACGAGCGCCGAACAAGCGACCGGACTCGCACAGCGCTGCACAGACGGCTCCGGTGGCGTGGCCAATCTCATCAATGCCGGATCGATCAACGTTGTGCGCGATATGGACATCATGCGAGCGGTGCTGGGTGACGACCGGCTGACCTACCTCGGATACAGCTACGGCTCCGAGCTCGGCGCCATGTACGCCACGACCTATCCCGAGAAGGTCCGCGCGATCGTGCTCGACGGCGCCGTCGCACCCGACCTGACGGCGAGCGAGTTCCGCGTCTCCCAATTCCGAGGTCTGCAAACCCGATTCGACGACCTCGCTGCACTCTGCGCCGAATCATCCGATTGTGTCCTCGGCGCCGACCCCGCCGCCGCGAACGATCGCCTGCACGAGATCGTGCGGCCGCTCATAGCAGCGCCGATGCTGACTGCGACCGGCCGGGCCGTGACCGTCTGGGACGTATACCTCGGCATCAGCGTCGGCCTGTACTCGCAGGCGAACTGGCCCGAAGTCATCACCGCCTTGACGGCACTCGAGGCCGGTCGCGGCGAGGAGATGCTCGCGCTGCGCGACACCTTCTACGCCCGCTCCCCGGACGGCGCCTACGGATTGGACCTCGACACGAATATCGCTGTGCGTTGCATGGACTGGCCCCGCCTGACCTCCGGTGAACAAACAGCGCTCGCCCGCGAGATCGGGCGTGTCGCACCAATGTTCGACTTGGAGGTGTTCACAGCGGCGAACTACCACGGCGAGTGCGAGGCATGGCCCGCACCGCCCACCCGTAATCAGCCCTGGCTCGCCGATGCCGAAGGGCTGCCCCGAACACTCGTTGTCTCGACCACTGGTGATCCGGCGACGCCACACGAGGGCGGCATCACGATGGCACGAGCCCTCGGGGCAAGCCTGCTCACCGTCGATGGCAAGCAGCACGGCGCCTACCTCCTCGGAAACGGCAAATGCGTCGACGAGGTAGTGAATGCCTACCTTCTCGACCTCGACTCTCCGCCCGCTGACGCCCGCTGCAGCCTTTGACGCTCACCCGCGAGCGCGGTGGATAGCACCGTGACGATCGACGCGAATTATGTTCTGCCGCTGCGATGTTGACCGACAGCCCCCGAAACGCTGTAACTACCGAGGTTCGTCATGTAGTTCTTTCCGGTCGAACCCGAATGTCCCACCGGCTTCGGAAGGGTCCAGTGGGATGAGAGCTTCGACCCACCACGCGGCATCACGCCGCCATTTCCGTCCGAGTTATTGCCCGGTCACAGAAGTACCATCAGCATCCCGCACACAAAGCTGAGGACGATAACCACTGCCGCGATCGCCGGTCGGATCCACAGATCGCTCTGCTGTCGGCGCGTGGCGACGACCAACTCGGCGGGAGTGCCGATGAGCGCGAGGAGTGTGCCACCCCAGGAAACGGTCATCCCCCAGATGAGATGCTGTGGGTCGCAGCCGTCCTTCGCGCAGGACTCGCTGATCAGCGCGAACCCCAGCGTGTACAGCGCCGCTATCGCTCCGATTAGCAGGACGAACAGATACAAGACGCAGGCGACGATCAAATCCCAAGGACGCCTGCGTGATTGACGTACCGGCCAGGTCATGGTCATCAGTGTGGCGATAAAGCACCGCCACGAGCACCGCGCAACTACTCATATCCGATCGGCTCGGTGAGCGGTAATCATGCTCGTGAAGGTCCGTCCAACCGGTCCAGGCCGCATCGTAAGCGGGGTGTTCCAGGTGGGTGGGACTACGTCGTGGGGGTTTCGGTGCGGCTGATGGTGCGGGGGAACTCGAGGGCGGCCAGTTTTTCGGGGTTGCGGATGCCGTAGCCGCTGACGATCTGGTCGTCGGCGACCTCGAACACGAGGACGGCTTCCAGATTGACGGCTATGTAGCAGGCGAGGGCCGGTTGACCGTTGCAGTTCACCGACTCCAGGCGTACTTCCGGTCGGCGCCGCGCGTATCGGAAGACCGCCATCAGAACCATGGCTACCCGTTCGGCACCGACCATGACCAGCTCCGGCAGGGCGGTCACCTTGCCGCCGCTGTCGGTGGTCCAGGTGATGTCCGGCGCGAGCAGCGACAGCAGGCCCTCCATGTTTCCGGTGGTCGCGGCGGTGATGAAGCGCTCGGTGACCGCGGCGGTTCGGACGGTGTCCACGGGGCCGTAGCGCTTGCGCCGGGAGTGGACGTGGTTGCGGGCGCGGCGGGCGGTCTGATGCACGGCGTCGACGGATTTCCCTGTCGCGGAGGCAATTTCCTCGTAGTCGAAGCCGAAGACATCACGCAGCACGAAGACCGCCCGCTCGGTGGGGGTGAGCGTTTCCAGCACGATCAGCATCCCCATCGAGACCGATTCGGTGAGTACCACATCGGTCGAGGCATCACCATCGGTGAGCAGCAGCGGCTCGGGCAGCCACGGGCCTACATACTCCTCGCGGCGACTGGCGCCGGCCCGCAACGCATTCAGGGCCTGCCGTGTGACGAGCTGTGCCAGATAGGCTTTCGTGTCCCGGACCGTGGCCGGGTCCACCCTGCGCCACCGCAGATAGCTGTCCTGCAGCACATCGTCGGCTTCGGTCGCCGAGCCCAGGATCTCGTAGACGATGGTGAACAGCAACGGTCGCAGGTGGACGAAACGCTCGGTGTGCTCGTCGGTGGAGGTCATGGCTTCGGAACTCCCTGCGGCTCGGCTGCGCTCAGGTTGTTGCGCTTGCCCAAGCCCAGGAAGGTCGGGATCGCGCCGGGGTTGCGAGCTTCCTTGCGAATGGTCCCGATCGGGCCCGCGAGACCCACCCGCTCCTTGATCCACCCGGCCGTTCGCCCGCCGAGGTACATCGCCACGGGCGTGTCGTCACGCCGGCTGAATTGCATTGCGCCCGCGCGGCTACCCAGTCCCACGGTGCAGGCGGTGAAGGCCACGTCCAGCACGGCGGGTTCGTCCCCGGCGGTACGGGCCAGCACATTGTCGGCGGCCTGCGCGCCCAAGGGTTGGGCGGCATAGCAGCTCATCCGCAGTGGGCGACCCGAAGGCGCGACCGAGTCCCCGGCGGCGACGATGCGTGCGTCATCGATACTGGTCAACGTCTCGTCGGTCAGGAGTCGCCCCAGCTCGTCGGTGCGCAGTCCGCTGCGTGCCGCCAGGTCGGGCATCCCGAACCCGGCGGTCCAAATCGTGATCGCACCGGGCAGCACGACGCCGTCGGTCAACATGACCCCGTCGCGCCGCACCTCGCTCACCCGCGCCTGCTCAAGCACCTCGACTCCGTTCTCGGACAACCATTTCACCACCGATCGCCGAGCCGGATTCGCGAAGTTCGCCGCCAGCTTCCCGCCACCCACCAGTGTCACGGTACGGCCCTGCTCCACGAGTTCGGCGGCGGTCTCGATGCCGGTGAGCCCACCGCCGACGACGACAATCGGCGCCAGGACCGGCACGTCCGCCAGCGCCGTGCGCAGCCGCTGGGCGTGTTCGAATTCGGCTATCGGGTAGGCGAATTCGGTAGCGCCGGGCACCGATACCGGCACCGCGGCGGTGCTGCCGACCGCGTAGACCACGTAGTCGTAGTCGAGCGCGCTCCCGGAACTCAGTTCCACCCGGCGGGCGGCGGTATCGATGTGGATCGCACGGTCGACGATCATCCGCACCCCGGCGCCGAGCAGCGTGTCGTAGTCGATGGCAGCCTCATGGGTACCGGCCACGAACTGGTGCAACCGCATGCGCTCGACGAACCGCGGACGCGGGTTGACCAGCGTGATCTCGACGTCGTGACGCAGCCGCAGCCGGTTGGCCGCCACGGTACCGGCGTAACCGCCGCCGATCACAACCACTTTGGTGATGGCATTGAAATCAGTCATGCCCTCCAGACACGCCGCGACGTTCAGATCTGACACGAAGTGACGACCGTCACGTTCTGTGGCCCGCCACGGGAGCCGGTGAGGTCCGTGCGGCATGCGGCAAGACAGGATGAGTGCGCCGAACTGTCTCGAGCGCTTGCTATCTTGCAGCTGTGGATGCGATCACGCTGTTCGAAGAGTACGTCGATTGGCTTCGCGTCAACGTGCCCTTGGCGTTCGAGAACTTGGCTCCTCCCGCCGGCCGGGCCGAGATCGACGAGCTGGAAAAGGCACTGGGCCAGCGTCTTCCGGATGATGTGAAGGCTGTTCTCGCCATGCACAACGGTCAGTTGTCGACCGACATCGCTACGGGTGGCGAGGGTGCGGTGCCGTGCATACCTACCCTCTCTTTCCTATCGACGCGTCTGATCGAGCAATGCTGGTCGTCCTGGATCGCTGTACGTGAGGGTAGTGAGATCGAGCAGCTTCAGGCTTTCGGGGCTGTCATGGCGGGCGCTGAGGGACGAGTGAAGCCTCTCTACACCTCTGCGGGCTGGATTCCGCTGTGGTCGGACACGTCGCGCTCGGACTATATCGGCCTGGATCTCGATCCGGATCATGCGGGAGTTCCGGGGCAGATCATCAACTTCGGTCGGGACGAGGAGCGGCATTTCGTTTGCGCGGAGAGCTTCACCGATCTGCTGAGCTTTCTCCTCGACGAGGTCCGGTCGGGACGGTGGCCGGCCTCGACAGTCGTGGAAGGTGAGGACGACGATGATCCTGGTGACGAGTCCGAGTCGTATCCGTGGTTCGGGCTGCCCGGCGAGCACTTTTTCAATGCGCTCCACGCCCGCAGTGATCCGCTCACTGCCGGTTGACGAGGGAGGGTCAGCGAGCCGGTGCCGCACACCGCGTTTCAGCGCTGTCGAAGTGCTGGACTAGCGGGTGGTCCATCGTGTGTAGGAGTTGTCCGGGCCGATCGTGAACGACTCGGCCAGGTTCCAATAGGCCAGCGCCGCAATGATTCCGTAGAGGACGCCTAGCACGACGATCGGCGCGGCTGCCCATAGGAGGGAACGGCGGGCTGGAGTGAGGCTCGGAGCCGGGTCCCGCCACCAGCGGGCAGCGCCCAGGGCGAGGATCACCATTACCGCGAGCATTACGGATTCGGCGAGTGACCAGTCTGCGTGGGCCGGATTCTCGAACATCGTCAGGTAGTGGTCGTAGACCTCCGCGCTGACATCGGTACCCACCAACCGAATGGTCACCATCGCCGAGAGCTCGCCCGCCATCGAGCCTGCCAGACTGAACAGCGCGCCCATCGCGGAGCCGAGAATAGCTGCACCACAGGAAGATACGATCAGTTCTCCGCGATCGGGGCGACGGAACGGTGCGGCCTTCGCCAGCAGACCTGCGAAGGTCACCGCAACGCCCACCCCAGCCGCGAGCGGTGCGACCAGCAAGGGAATGTAGACCGTCCCCGGCACCGAGGCCAGTGGACTGACACCGAGCGCCCCGTATCGCCAGACACCGAACAGCCCAGTCAGAGCACCGCCTACAAGGCCGACTGTGACTGCCAGCACGAGGCCCAGCGCCGTCCATGGGATGAGGCCCCGCCGCAGCTTCTCGAACTGGATCCCGGATGGCTCGTGTCGGGCCTGCTCGACCTCGTACGCGGATTCACTCACGACGACACTGTATTCAGTCACTGCCCCGAACCCGACGCAGCCGCCTCTCACGACCAACGCCCGATATCGCCAGCTGCCATTGGATATTCGGTTGCCACCCCTGTCCACTCCCCGGCACGATGCTCGCGTGAACGACACCGCCGCACCGGGGTCAGCGGAGCGAATACGTTGTTGCTTGGCGCTGTCACTCGTGCTGCTTCCTCTGCTGACGGGCTGTAGCCATTCGCATGACGGCTACTTCGAGAATCCGTGCGACAAGCCGCTCACGATCCATACGTTCTACTACGAATCGGGTAGCACCGAGGCGAAGACCGAGGACATCATCGCAACAGCTGTCATTCAGCCGCTCGCGGTGATAAAGGTGCAGCGCGCATTTCAAGACGCGGCTGGGTTTACCTGGTGGGTGCAGGTTTCCGGGCAACCCGAGTTCACGGTCAGCAAGGACGCGATGCCGGAGTGGAAGGTGTCGATCCCGGTCAGCGCCTGCGACAGTTAAATCTCACTGCGACGCACAAATACGTTCACCCACGAGGGTTCTCGATAGTGCCAGTCGTGCACTAGCTCGAACATCGACCGATGGTACGAGAATGCGTTCGGCTGCCAGGTTCTCACCATCGCCACTGGACGGTGAGGTCGGCTCAGCGGTCGTACGACGCTGTGCCCGTTGATTTTCCGAGGTGTTGTGCCGGCCGTTCCGATCAGCGCGACATGAGCGGATAGTTTGGTTGCGACCCGAGGTTGCCTGTCCGCGCGACCAGATCGGATGGAGCGCAACCGTGCGTGCGCGACGTTTCTTCACCGGCGCGACCCACGGCGTCAGCTCCCGAGGAAGCTGTCCCCCGGGGAGATGCCGCCCCTCGTGGACTGGGGGTGGGGTCCGCGTCTGTATTCCTCGAGATACGTAATGCGCCACTGTGGCCAATCCAGGTACTTGTCGCCGGCCTCTTCCCGATAGCGCCGATATAGGTACCGCTTTGTGCGTAGCAGGGACTTCCGTGCCTCGCGAGCCGCTTTCCGAGCGGCCCGCTCGCCCCGTTTGCGTTCGGCGACGGTCAGCTCCATCGGTGGATCAGCGAAGACTCCCGATCGCATCCAGTGCATGGTGGGCCGTCCTTGCTTCGAGATGCTGGGAGTGTTTCCCCGGCGACTAACCCGATGGTAGCGATCAGCGTCATGAGCGGACATATGCTCCGACTCGGTTGAGCGTGACGTCATCCGGGTGCGTTGTACAGTTCGGGCGGCGTTTCGACTCTCGTACAGAACGGATTTGCGGTGACCACCCATCAGCCCATCGAGCCGGGACCGGCGACCCACGACGACGATCGGTTGGTCCCTGTTTTCATGCCCGCGCTTCTCGTCATGCTGATTCGTCTCGAGGAGGACAAGGGCGCGGATCTGACCGAGGCCGAGCTCCTCGACGCACGAGACAACACCCCCGCCATGATGCTGCCAGTGTCGATGCTGCAGGGCTTGTGTGAGTCCCGGGGGTATCGCGACATCGACCCGGAGAACCTCTGGCCGGAATGGTGCCTCTACAAATCCGGAGAAGACCCCTTCTCACTCACCGATGAGCACCTCTGACCAGCCACACCAGCCTCTGCGTCATCGGGTTCACCTCTAACGGTGGGCCAGCAGGGCGGGTCGGGGATCAGCCGAGCGCGGCGCGAGCTTCTGGGGTATCGGCGACCAGAGTTTCGAGTCCTCCTTTGGTGCGGGCTATTTCGGCTATCCGGGTTAGGGCGGGAGGGGTGTCGGCCCAGAGCCACCAGTGGTCGCCGACCACCCAGATCGCGGCGTCGGGGGCTACGAACTGGTCGAGGGTCGCGTCGTCGAAGGGGCGACACTCGTGGTCGAGGAAGGTGGCGGACAGGGCGGCTCGGGCGGAGTCGGACAGGGGGGCGCGGGCGCGTAGCCATAGGCCGGACTTGAACAGTTGCAGGGGTGCGCTTTCCGCCGAGCGGGTCAGGTCGGCGGCGGGGCCCCAGAAGGAGAGCGGGGCCCAGGCGTGGGCTACGTATGCATCGGCGAACAGTGTGAACAGCCATGCGGAGAACGGTCGGGGCGAGGACGACCAGCCGGATGACGTGAAGAACTCGTGGACCGGGGGATCGTCACTGCCGTCGAACTCGATGTAGGCGTGGCCGTCGCGAGTCTCGTTGGTGAACAGCAGGTTCAACGGCTCGGCGGGCGGGTTCGGGGGCACATCGGCTGTCGGATCGAGGAACGTGGAGAGAGGGGTGATCTCCGCGGCCCAGTAGTCGGCGAGCAGGCCGGGCAGGCCGACCGTCCATGCGTCGTCGTTCACCTCGCCGATCATCGGCCCTTCGCCGTTTCCCTCGTTCCATACGGTGCGCGGGAAACCATCTTGGCCGAGCGGGATCTCGCCGACGATCGAGAAGAACTCGGCGAGGGCGCGCGGGAGTGCGGCCGTGGCGCGGCGAAGTGGTTCGGGGCGTTCGGGTTCCATCATGAGCAAGAACAGCGTGTCCTGAAGGGGTGACGGCACGACCACGAGAATACGACCGAGCGCGATCCCGGTGACCCGCAGCATTTCCGCCGGGGATCATCAGTCGGTGAGCTCGATGACCGCGCGGGGCTGCCACGGGAGCGGGCCGCTGGGGAAGCTGAAGCGCACCAGGCGATGTGCGCCGGACGTCTCGAAATGGCCGATGAACGGGGGTAGCAGACCCGAAATCAACTTGTCCAGAAGGCCGTTCACGTGGCTGAAGCTCGGGCGCATGCGCACCTGCCAGGCATCCACCGAGCCCGCGGGGACGTCGACCCGGACGCGCTTCTCCACCTTGACCTCCAGCGGCCAGTGGATCGAGAACGCCAGCCACAGATCGAGTTTGGTCTTCGCGCCGGGACGGAAGTCGAGCCCGCGCAACAGGGTCAGCCCGCCCAGCAGGGGCATCACCCCGCGCGGGAAGGGCGCGAGTTTGCCGCCGAACTGCATGTGCTGCGTGCCGATGAAGTAGCCCTCCTCACGGGAGACCATCCTGCCTTCGAAATACGAAGCCGCCTGGTAACTTTCGGCATCCATGCGCCCGCCGGACCGGCGGATGCGCTGTTCGACCTTCGCGCTGTACGCATCCGCGGAACCCGCCTCGAGGCAGGACACGTAGGCGTCCCCGTCCTGTTCGACCAGACCGATGATCCGGCCGCCTTCGGGATCATCGCCGAGCCTGATCCGGTAGAGCGACTTCTCACCGTCGGCGATGACGGGATCACGGAAGGGGCTGCTCATGGCATTCCTTGTCGTCGAGACCGGTCAGGTCTGAACCTACTATCCACATAGTAGCGCTATGTGAATAGCGCGACAATCTCCAGGGCGCTACCTCACGAATCGACCCAGGTAGGACAGCAAATCCGCACCGGCTACTTGACAGCAATCGATCAAGGAATAGTATAGCTATCCAGATATCGCCCGAATTCATCGGTCGTCCCCGGCAGTGCGGCGACGACCCGCGCCCGCCGAGAACGGGTGCGCGGGACGTCTACGGTCATCGCCCGGGCACCGCTGCGCGATGGCGATCCCCGCGGGATCCATTCTGTGAACAGGTCATTCGCCCTCCGAGGGAGTGATTCCATGCTGGCAGTTGGTTTCGAACGGTTCGGTGGGCCGGAAGTCATGACCCTGCTGACCCTGCCCGAACCACATGCTGGACCGGGCCAGGTCCGGATCAAGGTCGAGGCGGCGGATATCAACATCGCCGACGCCGACGCGCGGTCGGGAGCCATCGCCCGGCAGCTGCCGCAGTGGTATCCGGTGCACACCGGACCCTACGTGGTGGGCTGGGACGCCGCCGGCGTCATCGACGAGGTCGGGCCCGGCGTCGAAGCGCGTCTGCTGTGCGGCGACGCGGTGATCGCGCTCGTGCATCCCCGACTGGCCTGCGGGGCGCAGGCGGAGTTCGTGATCGCCGACGCGGCGTCGGTGGTGCGCGCCCCACGCGGCAAGACACCCGTCGCGGCGGCGACGCTGCTGATGAACGCGCTCACCGCGCGCGCGGCGCTGGATTCACTGCGGGTCGGCGAGGGGTCGACCATCGCGGTGACCGGCGCCGCGGGGGCGGTGGGCGGGTTCGCGGTCGAACTCGCGAAAGCGGCCGGCATTCGGGTGATCGCGGACGCGACGCCGGATGACCGCGATCTGGTCACCGCGCTCGGGGCGGACATGATCGTCGAGCGCGGGCCGGGGCTGGCGCGGGCCATTCTCGCCGCGGCCGGACCCGTGGACGGCGTCATCGACACCGCCATGCTCGACGACGCCATCACCCCGGCGGTTGTTGCCGGCGGGTCGATATTCTCGGCGTGCGGGTTCACCGGCAGGCCGGGTGACGGGATCCGCTGGACGTATCGCCCGGAGTACGAGTTGCTCAGCGCTACAGCGGAACTCGAGAAGCTCCGCGATGCCGCCGAGCGCGACGAACTCACCCTGCGCGTCGCGGCCACCTGCCTGCCCGGACAGGCGAGCGATGCCCATCGGCAGATCGAGGCCGGCGGCACCGGTGGGCGGCTGGTCTTCATCTTCTGAGGCCGTGCCGGATCCGGGCGACCGTGATCACCGGTTCTCGGTGGGGGGCCAAGCGCCATGACCATCCCGAACGCGAGATACCCACCGGCGGTGTCACTTCCGACAACACGGTCCGCCATCGAGCTCGAGCCGAACAGGAGGTGTATTCATGCCCGGACGAAACCGCACCCGGCCGCGCGCCGAGTGGGCGGGCCGGGTGCGGGATCGAGCAGATCGTTCTGCGTCAGTTGACCTTCGAGGCCAACGGGCCGGTTACGAGTCGAAGTCGATATCGGAGAGGCGGTAGTACGCCGTGGGGACCTCATCCACCTGATGGCGAGGGTCCTGCGCCGCGTCGGTCTCGTTCTTCGTCGGCTCGGTGTTGGCCGGATCTGACATCACACACACCTCTTATTGCTCCGTGTTGCCCGGGAAAAGCTCCTGCCGAGTAGGTTAGCGAGACTCGGTCGCGATGCGGTAGAAATTCGCGGTCCCGTGTTGCGAAGACCGCTCGAGCAGGGGAAATCCGGTCACCGTGTCGCGGTAGCCGGTTGCGTGCTGACACCGCGACCCGGGTGTCGGCTCGGATCGGGCTGGTAATGAAGGGCCACGCAGGCCACCACTCCCCCACCCCGTCCCGGGTCAGACCTCCCAGATGCCGCTCCCCAGAAACGCGTCCCACGCCGCCCCGGAGAACCAGAGCTCCGGCCCCGCAGGGTTCTTGGAGTCCCGAACTCCGACCCGGTCGGCCCGGTGACAGACCTCCACGCATTCCTGCACCCCCTGGCTATGGCTGCTCTTGAACCATTCAGCGCCACCTAGGTCCACGTTCACGCCTCGAACTCCTTCGCGATCTTCCTCAGCAACAACCGACTGTCCTCCGGGCTGGACGACGCGCTGTGCAGTGCTGCCGATACCGCACCATAGCGCTCGAGGTCGCTTTCCTTCTGGAGATAGATGTCGGCGGTGAGAACGCTCTCCACGTAGACGACCGGGGGTTCGGCGTTGCGGCCCTTGCTGTCCAGCCCGAAGTAGAGAATCACGAATGGGCCGGGCAGCATCCCCAGGGGAATTCCTGCGGAGAACGGGAGCACACGAAGGGTGATGTTCGGGCGGGTGCCCGCATCCGCCAAGTGCCGCAGTTGTTTCGCCATGATCCGGGGACCGCCGACAACTCTCCGCAGGGCGGACTCGTGGAGTACCACATCGAAGTCGATCGGCTCCGTCTTCCGATTGATGATCATCTGTCGACGCAGACGCAGGTCGACGAACCGGTCGATGTCGTGGTCTGCGACGTCCACCAGATGACTGCGCGCCATCGTCCAGGCGTAATCCCGTGTTTGGAGCAGACCGGGGACCAGCTCTTGGTACGAAACCAGCTGCCGCGCTGCGGCTTCCAGGCCGACATAGTGGTCGAACCGGCCGGGAATCAGGTCTCCGTATTCCTGATACCACGTCTTGGCGGCCGCCTGATCGGCGAGCCGCTTCATCGCGGCGGTGTCCTCCGCCGGTCGCTCGTAGATCTCGCACAGGTGCACGACGATTCGGATGCGGACCTTGTCGGCTGTCCCCTTCTCCAGCCGGTGCAGCGTGGAGGTCCCGATCTCGACGATCCGAGCGGCCTGGGCCATGGTCATGCCGATTTCTTCACGGTACTGACGTAGGAACCGCCCGAGTTGTCGGCGCGGCAGCGTGCTGTCTTCCTCGGCCATCGTTGACTACCCCCGGGTACACGGAATGGCTGGACCGCTTCGAACGGAACCAGTGTGACACCGAACCGGAAACGCCCCTGGCGAAATGGCAATTCTCGTTTGGAAATCCATTGAACGCGCACCGCGCGCTTACCAGCGGTGATGTCCTGCTCGGACTCCACTGACGTCCCCTGTCCGATCCGCCTGGAACGGCCTACCGAGGGAGCTTCACGATGATGTCCGCCGCACTCCAATTTCTACTTGTCCTCGCCGCCATGATCATCTGCCTCGCCACGATCGTCTGGGGGATCTCCGCCGGAAGTTCCCAAATCCCGCCCGCGCCAAAGGCTTCGGCTCCGGTCGCGGGCGGGCGGAACTTCCACCGGATCCCCCTGGCCAACACGCACCGGCTGCGCGGCCGGCATCGGGCCCGGTGACGAGGTGTACTCGCGCCTGTCCCACCACCGCATCCCGGCGACCGTCCGGTTGAGCCCGATCACGGTGAAAACGCTGCTGTGGCGGCATCGGAACTGCGTCGCGGGGGACTCGCCCGCGCCCTCCCCCGCCTCGTGCAACGCGCGCCGCCAGCTGCTCGCGATTCGTCGGGAGCGCGGGTGGACCTGGCCGGTGCCGCCGCGCGATCACGAACCGGTTGCGCGGCAGCGGGACTCGCATCGATGAGATCCCGGGCCCGGGCAACCGAGCCGACGGCCTGAGGCCGGCTGCCGCCATGTTCGGCCCGGCTACCCGCGGGCGGGCTCGATCGTCCTGGATTCCACGATCGAGTCGAGCTCGACGGGGCTGCGGTAGCTGTAGTCGTCGCGGTCGAAGCGCACCGCCTTGCGATAGGTCTTCAGCAGCGACCAGGGGCGGATGTAGGGCGACTTGCCCTGGGAGTTGACGAAGTAGCTGTTGGAGCCCTCGCAGCGCGTTTCCAAGTAGTAGGACAGGTTTCGGCCGCTGCGCAGCATGTCGGCGTGGAAACGTTCCTGCGCCTCGGGCCGTACCTCCACGATCGACGCACCGCGCCTGCGGGTCTCGTCGATCACCGTCGCGATGTGGCGCATCGCGTTCTCCACGAAATAGTGGAAGGCGGTGCCGGTCCAGGAATACGGGCCGATCATGATGAACCGGTTCGGGATACCGGCGACCGAGGTGCTGTAGTACGCCTTCAACTCCTCGGTGTTGTAGAAGACGCCGAGGTCGAAACCGTCACGGCCGATGACTGTTCCGGGCTTGTAGCTCTCCGGATCGGAGAACACCTCGTAGCCGGTGGACACCACCAGGGCGTCGACCTCGCGTTCGACGCCGTCGGCGTCGCGGATCCCGGTCGGGGTGATCTCGGCGATCCCGGCGGTGACGAGTTCGACGTTCTCCCGGTTCAGGGTGGGCAGGTAGTCCCCGCCCGCTCCCCCGCGAATGCAGACGATCCCGAAGTCGGGACGCAAGTGTTTGCGAATCTCCCTGTCCTTCACCTTGTATCGCACCCACCCGGCATATGCCCCGCGGCCGGCGAAGTCGATGACGCGCGCGCCGCCTCGCCACAGCGGTGCGGGCGTGTAGATCGCGATGCGCAGCCCGGCGTCGATCACGGTCTGCGCGATGCCGTTGGCGACCGCGGACCCGCCGGGCAACCCCAGCAGCTTCTGCATCCACGGGCGCAGCACGAAGTCCGGTTTCGGCAGGTACACCTGCGGGGTGCGCTGATAGATGTCCAGCCGTTCGACCTGCGCGGCCAGCTTGGGCGCGATCTGCATGGTGCTCGCGCCGACGCCGATGATGCCTACCCGCTTGCCGGTGAAGTCGTAGTCGTGGTTCCAGTGCGCGGGATGCATGGATACCCCCGCGAACGACTTCAGCCCGGGGATGTTCGGCTCGGTCTTGGCATTGATGTACGCCCCGACCGCGCTGATCACGAACCGCGCGGTAATGATCTCCCCGGTATCCACGTGCAGCCGCCACAGCCCGTGGTCCTCGTCCCATTCCTCGCGAACGATGGTGGTGTCGAACCGCATTCGGCGGGGCAGATCGTAGTCCGCCGCGACTTCCCGCAGATACTCCAGGATCTGGTCGCGCTTGGCGAAGAGCCGATCCCAGTCGGGTTTGCGCGCGAAGGAGAACTGATAGGTCGTGCTCGGGATGTCGCAGCCGGCGTCGGGATAGCTGTGGCTGAACCAGGTGCCACCGAGGCCGGCGATGCGGTCGACGATCAGGAAGTCCTCGACCCCGATCTCCTGGAGCTTCACCCCGGCACAGATGCCGCCGATTCCCGCACCGATGACCACGACCTCGTGCTGCGGCTGTTCGAGCGGACTGACGTGCTTCGTTCCGGATCCATTGGTACGGCTCATTTCGCGCCTTCCTCGGCGTGCTGATCGCTCGGTGCTGACGCGGCGATTCCATTGGTGTCGATCGACCGCAGTTGCGGTCGGCTCGTGCGCGCGACCTGGTTCACGCGCCGGGTGAACAGGGGCCCGATCCCCCCGATCCGGTAGGCGGTTCGCCACACGGGCGGGAACCACGTCGAGAACCGCAGCGGCAGCCGCGGGGTGACCGCGACCTTCCACACCACCCGGGTCCGGCCGTTCCCGAGATCGGTGAAAGTCTTGTCCTCGCCGTACTGTCGCACCGCCAGGTACTGCATCCAATTGCCGCTCACCACACCGAAGGTGATGCGCTGATTGGGCACGTACCGCCAGAACTTCTCCCGCTCGACCCACAGGACGCGGAACGGCCCGAAGACCGACCCCATCTCGCGGATGACACCGACACCGCGAGCCGGCGAATCGTAGATCACCCCGAGCCCGGGGAACGGCAGCCACTTCCAGGCGTGATCGTCGTCGATGGCCGTCCACACCGCGTGCACCGGTGCGTCGAAATCCCGCTGCACGGTGAAGACCAGCGCCGCGGTGTCGAACAGTGTGTCGTCGACCGCGGGCACCGACGCCGGGTGCTGCGTGTGCAAGAACGAGGTAATGCCCATTGCTCATCCAATCTGTCTGGAAGTCAGTGTTTTTCGGCGAGTCGTCGCCGCATCGGGCCGCGCAGGCTCACCCGGTAGATGGCACGCCAGATCGGCGCGAAGATCGGCAGGGTGCCCACGCGCAGCGGCAGGCGCGGGGTCACGGCCACCGTCCAAACCAGGTCGGTGCCGCCGTCCGCGGTGCCGGCGAGGGTCATCTCCTCGGCGTAGTGCCGCACCAGCAGCACGTAGATCCAGGTGCCGCTGATCGCCCCGTAGCTGATGCGTTTCGCGTGTTCGTGACTCCAGAACTCCTCGCGCTGAATCCACAGGCCACGAAAGGGCGGGGTCACCGAACCCATTTCCCGGACCACGCCGACACCGCGTTCGGCGGAGTCGTAGCGCACGCCGATACCGGGAAACGGCAGCCATTCGAACATGCGGTCACCGTCGAGGATCGACCACACCCGGTCCGGTGGCGCCGCGAAGGTGTGGGCGGTCCGGAAGACCAGGGAGGCGTTCTCGAAGACCGATTCGTCGATGGGCGGGGACGGTCGTTGTTCGCGCAGTGCCGAGCCGATGCTCATGATCCGGCCTCCTTCTCAGGGGTTGGCCGGGACCGCAGCCGCGCGGGGGTCCGAGCGGACCGGGCGGACAGCGGTGTACCGGTAGTGGTCGAGCGGGAAATGCCGGTTGCTCCAATACATTCCGGCCTGGGTCGTGGCTCGGAACGCCGGGCCGTCGCCCTGGTAGTTGATGTAGTACGTGCGGGACTCCGCGCAGCCCTGCTTGAACAGGTAGGTGTTCTTGTTGCGGGCGTACATGCGCGCGAAGTACGCGTCATGGGGCTCACGCCGGATCTCCACGCGGGTCGCGTGGCGGCGCAGGGTTTCCTTGATCGCCCGGGCGCTGTGCGCGGCGGTGGCCTCGATGAGGGGAATCACCGAGCCCGGGGCGTAACCGTAGGGACCGAAGATGTGGAACATGTTGGGAAACGCCGGGACCGAGACACCCTCGTACGCCTGGTACCTGTGCCGGTCCCAGAAGTCGCCCAATTCGATTCCCCCGCAACCGAAGACGGGATAGGGCGGCGTCGCGCCCTTGTCCATGACCTGGAAGCCGGTGGCGGTGACCACCATGTCGAACTCGCGCAGCGTGCCGTCCTCGGTGGCGATCCCGTCGGCGGTGAACTTGGCGATCGGGTCGGTGACCAGATCGACGTGCGGCCGGGTGTAGGTCCGGAAGTAGGTGTTGGAGATCGACGGTCGTTTGCACCCGAGCCGATAACTCGGGGTCAGCGCCCGGCGCAACTCCGGATCCCGAATCTGGGTGAACAGATACGCTTTGAGCGCCCGCTCCCCCGTGGTCAGCGCGGCCGAGGTCACCCGCGGATAGTCCGAGAAGGCCAGGCCGATGCCGAGTCCCGCGTTCACCGCCACATTGCCGATCAGCCGGACGGCCTGCTGCACGGGCGCGAAGTCCAGCGCCCGGTTGCTCAGCGCGCCCATCGGGAAGTCCGGTTTGGGCGCGACCCAGATGGCGGTGCGCTGAAAGACCGTCAGGTGCTCGACCTGATCCGCGAGCTGCGGAATCACCTGCAACGCGGTGGCTCCGGTGCCGATCACCGCGACCCGCTTGCCGGCGAAGTCGTAGGAGTGATCCCACCGCGCGGTGTGCATCAGACGGCCGGCGTAGTCCTCGATGCCCGGAATCGCCGGTGGCTTGGGCTGTTCCAGAGCTCCGACGGCGCTCACCACGAACCGCGCGGTGATCTCGTCACCGTCGGTGGTGCGCACCCGCCACACGTCCTCGGCCTCGTCGAAGCGCGCCTCGGTGGCCCCGCAGCCGAGCCGCAGCCTGCCCCGCAAGCCCTGCTGGTCGACGACTTCCTCGGCGTAGCGCTGAATCTCGCTGCCCGGGGCGAAGAATCGCGACCAGTGCGAGCGCTGCTGGAAGGAGAAGTTGTAGATCGGGGAGGGCACGTCGACGGCGACGCCGGGGTAGGTGTTGGCGTTCCAGGTGCCGCCGACCCGATCCCATTTGTCGATGATCAGGAAGTTCTCGATCCCCGCGCGGCGCAGGGCCGTCCCGGTGCCGATACCGCCGAAGCCGGCCCCGATGACGAGGACTTCGAAGTCCGGTGTGTTGCGCGAGTTCATGGTGCTGTGCCCCCTGTTCGTCGGTCCGGTCATGCCGCGGTGGTCCGATCCGCGAAGCCGCCCGCGTGGCTGTCGATCACGCCCCGGATGAACGTCCCGATCTCGGCGACCGCTGCCCGCGCGTCGGGCAGCAGGTCCGCGCCCGCCTGGAAGACGTGGATGGCGTTGTTCCACAGCTGCAGGGTGTGCGGGACGCCCGCCTCGGCGCAGCGCTCGGCCAGCGCCTCCGAATCCGGCAGCAGCACTTCGATATCGCTCACCTGGATCAGCGTCGGTGGCATCCCGGTGAAGTCGTGATTGACCGGTGACCACGCCGGATCCAGCACGCCGTCCCGGGCGAAGCCGATCAGCGCCGGAATCGAGAGCGCCCGGGCCGAAAGCATCGAATCGGTGCGGTCGTTGGGATGGGCGAACCGGATCGCGGGATCGAGGTCGGCGAACGGCGCGATGGCCATGAGCCCGGCGGGCAGCGCCATGCCCCGCGCTCGAGCGGCGAGCGCGGCCATGAAGACCAGGCCGCCGCCGGCCGAATCACCGGCGAACACGATGCGTTCGGGCGCGCGACCACCGTCGAGCAGATACCGGTACGCGGTCAGCGCGTCGTCGACGGTGTCGGTGATGTGGCCCTCGGGCAGCTGCCGGTAGTCCACGTTCAGCACCGGCAGGCCCGCCGTGCGGCCGATGCGGGCGGCGTGGCGGCGATGGCTGTTCAGGCCACCGGCCACGAAACCGCCGCCGTGGAAGTACAGGATCGCGCCGTGCTCGATCTCGCCCGGCCCGGGATCGTCCCGGTGCCACAGCCATTCGGCACGAAAATCGTGGAACCGCACCATCTCCCGCCGGGTGCCGCGCGCCGGGCGCAGCGGCGCCGCGAAGACATCGACTCGGTTGGCGATACGGAAGGCCCGGTCGCCGCGCAGGAGCGGGCTCTCCCCGGCGACACAGACCGCGTGCAGCCCGGGGCGCAGGATCGCGCGCAGCACCGCGTTCGCCGCGCGCAGCCGCAGACTGGCCCGGCTGGAGAATTCGATGTTGACCTGTCCCGGCACGGCCGGATCCACGAAAGACATTGCGCCACCTGTCCTGCCGACGCCGTCGGCGATCCCGGTCATGCCGGCACCGTCGCGTCGGCGCGGGTTCTGTATTCGTAGTCGTCCAGGGGGAACCGGCGATTGCCGCGGCTCGCCTCGAAGAACCCGGACGGGCGCACATAGGTGGTGTCGCCCTGCGAGTTCCGGTAGTAGGTCGGGACGTGGCCGTTGAGATCGGCCAGGTAGTAGCGCAGCGACTCGCCCCGCTGATGCACCTGCCGGTGATAGGCGTCGGCGGCGTCCCGGCGGATCTCGCACCAGCCCGAGCCGCGCCTGCGCGTCTCGCCGATGGCGCGCACCGCGTGATCGGCGGTCATCTCGACGAAGGCGTGCCAGCCCGAGCCGGTCCAGGAGTACGGGCCGACCAGGGTCCAGCGGTTGGGCAGGCCGGGTACCGAAACGCTCTGGTACGCCTGCAATCCCTCCTCGTGATAGAACTTCGCCAGGTCGAATCCGTTGCGCCCCAGCACTGTCCCGGGCCGGTAGGTCTCCGGATCGGAGAACACCTCGTAGCCGGTCGCAAGAATGAGCGCGTCGAACCGGTGCAGGGTCGAATCGCCCGTGCGGACGCCGGTCGGGGTGATCTTCTCGATCGGCGTGGTCACCAACTCGACGTTGTCGCGGTTGTAGGCGCGCAGGTAACCGTTGGACATGGTCGGGCGCTTGGCGACCGGACCGAAGTCCGGGGTCAGGGCGGCGCGGGTGGCCGGATCCTTGATCACGTAGGTCAGGTAGCGCCGGTACAGCGATCGACAGACGGCGTCGAAGCGATCCATCACCGGATGCACGACCGACGACGGCGCGCCGATGGCGAGCCGCAACGCGAGGTCGATGACCACCAGCGCGCTGCCGTGCAGGAACGGCTGCACCCCGGGGACCGCGAGCACGCGGCGCAGCGCCGGCGGAACCGGGAAATCCGGTTTGGGCAGTGACCAGACGGGGGTGCGCTGGAAGACCGTGAGCCGGGCCACCTCCGGTGCGATGGCCGGAATGATCTGCACCGCACTGGCTCCGGTGCCGATGATGCCGACGCGCTTGCCGGTCAGGTCGTAGCCGTCGTCCCAGCTGCTCGGGCGCAGTACCTTGCCCTTGAACGTGCGCGCGCCGGGAATGCCGACGTCGACCTTGGGTCGCACGAACGCGCCGACCGCGCTGATGACGAAGCGAGCCGTCACCACCGACCCGTCCGCGAGGCGCAACTTCCAGTGGTCGGCGTCCTCGTCCCACTCCTCGCGCTCGACCTCGGCGCCGAACCGAACGCGTTCGTGGACGCCGAATCGGTGTGCGACCTCGACGTGGTACTTCTTGACCTCCGCGCCGAGCGGGAAGACCCGGGTCCAGTCCGCCTTGCGCGCGAACGAGTACTGGTAGGCCAGGGCCGGAATATCCACGCCCAGACCGGGATAGTGATTCTCGTGCCAGCTGCCGCCGACCTCGTCGGCGCGTTCGAGCACGATGAAGTCGTCGATACCCGCACGGCGCAGTTTCACCGCGGCCGCGATGCCGCCGGGACCGGCGCCGATCACGGCGACCTCGAACTCCGGCTTCTCGATGGTGTTCATGGCTGTCTCACTTCGTGATCAGGTTCAGCAGCGGCTGAACGCGAGGCAGGAGCCGGTCGGCGAGGTCGAAGGAACCCACGCTGCCCGCGACCCGGACCAGGCTCGGGGACAGGCGGAACATCCCGTAGCCGAACCAGGCTTCGGGATTGACCGGGACCACCGCGCGATTACGGCGAATCGAGCGCTCGATGACGCGGGCGACCTTGTCCGGGGTGGCGTACGCCAGGGACTGGACCCTACCCAGGCTCGCGCGCCAGGCTTCCTGCTCGTCGGCGTCGAGTCCGGCGCGGGTGCCGTGTGCGAGCAGATCGGTGCGGATGGCCCCGGGGCAGATGGCCGTGACCCCGATTCCTCTGGGGCGCAGCTCTACTCGCAGCGCCTGGGTGGCCATGAGCACAGCCGACTTGGCCGCGGCGTAGGCGGGGATGTAGCGAGCGGGGAAGAAGGCCGCGCCGGAGGACAGGTTGACGATGTGCCCGCGGACTCCGGCGTCGATCATCTGCCGGGCGAACACCCGCGAGCCGTAGATGACGCTCATCAGATCGATGTCGATGGTGCGCTGCCATTGCGCCGCACTGGTTTCCACGAAGCCGCCGGTGTCCAGAATCCCGGCGTTGTTGATCAAGACGTGCGCGGGGCCGAACTCGCCGTACACCCACTCCGCGATCTTGTCCCACTGCGCTTCACCGGCCACGTCGAGCCGGAAGGCGTGCGCCCGGCCACCGTCGGCGGTGATCTCGTCGGCCGCCGCCAGCGCGGCCTGCTCGTCGATGTCGGCGATCACCACGCGGTATCCGGTCTCCGCCAGCAGGCGGGCGGTCTCGCGGCCGATGCCCGCGCCGCCGCCGGTCACGATCGCCGTCTTCATCGCGCACCGCCCAGCACGCGACCCGACAGGTTGACCGCGGTCTCCGCCAACGGCATTCGTGCCAGCCCGGTGATCCCTCGCATCACTCCGGGTGACAGCCGGGACAGGTACCACCCGGCCCAGGCTTCGATGCCGACCGGCACCGTGGCCAGGTTCCAGCGAATCGCGCGGTCGATGGCGGCGGCTACCCGGTCGGGCGAGCGGCCGAAGACCTGTTGTCCCCGAGCGAGTTTCGCCGCCCAGTCCGCCTCGGCGCCGGCATCCGCGCCCGCCCGGGTGCCGTTGGCCGACAGATCCGTGCGGATCAGGCCCGGGCAGATTGCGCTCACCCGGATGCCCCGGCCCGCGTATTCGGCGCGCAGGGCCTGGGTGCCCATCCAGGCCCCGGCCTTGGCGGTCACGTAGGACGGGCCGAGCGGAGTGGGCAGGAACGCGCCGACCGAGCAGATGTTGACGATCGCACCGCGCTTGCCCGCATCGACCATGCGCTGCACGAACACTCGCGAACCGAACAGCGGTCCCATCATGTTGATGGCGATCATGCGCCGCCAGTCGTCGCCACTCTGCTCCAGGAATCCGCCGGAGATCAGGATTCCGGCGTTGTTGACCACCACGTCGGGGACGCCGTGATCGCGCACGACCTTTTCGGCGAATTCCTCCCACGCGGCCGCGTCGGCCACGTCCAAGCGGCGGAACTCGGCGCGGCCGCCGGTCAGCCGCGCCCGGGCCACCGTCGCGTTGCCGCCGGTCTCGTCGATGTCGGCGACGATCACGGTCGCTCCCCGGCGCGCGAAGCGCAGTGCGCTCGCCCGGCCGATTCCGCTGGCGGCCCCGGTAACCACGACCACCGTCATATCCGCCACCCCCGGCGCATGCTCGCGGTCAGATTCGAATGCGTCATGAATCGACTCCTTTGTCGTCAAGGCCGGCCGCCGCGAATGCCGAGTTGACATGCACTCAATTAGCGGACGGCTGTGTCATCAAACTAAACCGTCCCAGACAGTCGCGCAAGGGTGGATTCGAGCGGCGCGGTCGATTCCGCCGGGCGGGGCGGCGCATACGATGAGCTCGATGACCGAATCAGCCAAGCGCAGCCGCGGACCCGGCCGCCCGCGCGACGAACAGAACACCGAGCGGCGCCGGCGCGAATTGATCGCGGCCGCCTACCACGTGTTCACCACCAAGGGGTACGCCGCCGCCTCGGCCGCGGACATCGCCGCCGAGGTGGGCGTCGGCTACGGCACCTTCTACCGCTACTTCGACAGCAAGAGAGCGATTCTCGACCACGTGGTGGACTACGGCATCGACCGGCTGCTCAGCGAAATCGCCGGGGACGTCTTCGAACCCGCGCTGCTCGAGCACGAGTTCACCGTCGAGGAACTGATCGAGACCTGGTCCGGCGCGGTCGAGCGCATGTGCCACATCGCCGAATCCGACCCCGGGCTCATGCAGGCGATGCTGTTCGAACTGCCCGGCATCGACGAGGAGCTCAACACCCGCATCCTCGGACTCGGCGGCATCCTCGCCGCCACCGTCGGCCGATTCCTTTCCCGCGCAGTCGATTCCGGGCTGCTGCGCGACGACGTGAACACCGAGGACGTCGGCTGGATACTGCTCGCGCTCACGATCCCGCCGGTCATGCGGGCGCTACAGGGCGGCGGGGAAACCGAACGCCGCAGGTACGTCGACACCGCCATGGCCGTGCTGACCCCCGGCCTGCGGAATATGGCCGCGCCCGACTGAGCAGAGCCGAACCCAAACCGGCATCGGCCGCGCCCGAGCGAGTGTGGCTATGCCCGAGCGAGCATGGCCGTGGCGGTGGCCGAGCGTGCATGGCCGTGGCGGTGCGGGTATGGCCGCGCCCGAGCGAGCATGGCCGCGCCCGAGCGGGTATGGCCGCGCCCTGGTGAGCTTTGCCGTGCCCGGGTTCGCAGCGTCACGGCCAATTAGCGGACGTGAGCGTCTGCTAACCTCGGTGCAGTCGCCGCGGGGAGGTAGTCGATGGCGAAGGACATTCCCACGTCCCGCGTGGAGCGCGGCGCCATTCTGGGCAAACTCGTTGCCGAGCAGGCGCTTCGGGGGGCGAGCCTGACGGCGTCCGCGCTGCTCGACTCCGAGCAGGAGCGCCTGGCCCGGACCGAGAAGGCGCTGATCAACGCGGCCGAGGACCTGGTCGCCGTGCTCGGCAGCATGAAGGGTCTGGCCATGAAGGCCGGGCAGCTGCTCTCGACCTTCGACGTGCTGGGCGCGGTCGGCGACCGGCTGTCGCTGAAACAGCGGGAACGCTTCCAGGACAGGCTCACCGCGCTCTACGACCAGTCCGCCCCGGTCGGCTTCGAGCGCATGCGCACGGTGCTCGACGGCGATTACGGCCGCCCGCTCGCGGAGGTGTTCGCCGAATTCGACGAGACGCCGCTGGGCGCGGCCTCGATCGGCCAGGTCTATCGCGCCCGCCTGCACGACGGCCGGGCGGTCGCGGTCAAGGTGCAGTATCCCGGGATCGATATCGCCATCCGCGCCGACATCAAGAACCTCGCGCTCATCATGCGCATGATGCGCGGCGTCGCACCCGCCCTCGCCGATCACGCCATCCTGCGCGAGATCAGCACGCATTTCGCCGAGGAAGTGGACTACCGTGCCGAGGCCGAGAACCACGCGGCCATGGCCGAGATGTTCGCCGGGCACCCCTTCATTCGGATCCCCGATGTCGTCACCGATCTCTGCACCGCACGGGTTCTGGTCACCGAACTGGTCGAGGGGCTGCGGTTCGCGGAGATCACCGCGCTGCCCGAGGCCGAGCGCGACCGGGTCGGTGAGATCCTGCTGCGCTTCTACATGGGCACGATGATTCGCGAACGTCGTTTCACCGGCGACCCGCACCCGGGCAACATCCTGCTCGCCCCCGACGGGAAGGTCGTCTTCCTCGATTTCGGGCTGTTCAAGCGGATGGACGCGGCCGCCGTCGAGTTCGAGCTCGACTGCGTGCGGCGCGCGGCGGAGTACCGGGGCGACGATCTGCGCGCGCTGCTGGTCGATTACGGCCTGCTGGAACAGGATTCACCGGCGACGGCGGACATGTGCCTGCGCCTGATGCACGAGGTGTCGGGCTGGCTGCTCACCGACGCCGAGATCCGGATCGCGCCCGCGGATGCCGCGAACTCCCTGCTCGCCATCGTCGATCCCCGCCGCGGCTATTTCGAGAGCCTGCGCCGCGAGTACGCCCCCGCCGAGCACGCGATCGCCCGCCGCGTGGAGTACGGCACCCACGCCCTGCTCGGAAAACTCCACGCCACCGGCAACTGGTACCGCATCGGCCGCGAATGGTGCTACGCCGACGGTCCGGCCACCGAACTCGGTGTCCTGGAACATGATTGGCTGAACACCCGCCTCGCCGATCTCCTATGACGGGTGCGGCGACGACGCCGTACCCCGTGCGGGACGCCGTACCCCGTGCGGGCAGCCACCGAACCTGAAGCCGGGACCGCCCGCAGCCGGGTACCTACGTCGAAAACGCCTGTGTCAGGCCAGTTTCGCGGTCAGGAGCGGGGCGAGGGTGCGCAGGATCGGGAGGGGGTCGCCGCCCAGGGGCTGGACGGCCACCTGGTCCGCGCCCGCGCGGACGTGGGCCAGGAGGTGGTCGGCCACCTCGTCGGGGGTACCGTGCGCCACCAGGGCGTCGATCAGGCGATCGGAGCCGGGCTGGGCGGTGTCGGCGTCGTCGAAACCGTAGCGGTGCAGGTTGTTCACGTAATTGCTGAGGCCGAGGTAGAAGCCGACCGTGCCGCGGGCCGTCGCGCGGGCGGTCGCGGGATCGGCGTCCAGCACCGCCTTGTGCTCGGTGACGATCAGCGCGTCGGGGCCGAGCTGGGCACGCAGCGCGGCGGTGTGCTCGGGCACCGTCAGGTACGGCAGCGGACCGGCGGTGCGGTCGGCGGCCAGGCGGGCCACGCGCGGGCCGAGGGCGGCCAGGGCGCGGCGCTCGCGCGGCACACCGTGCTCGTCGAGCTGATCGAGGTAGTTCACCAGTGCGTCATAGGGCTTGGTGTACTCGGTGGCGTGTTCGGGATGGCCGATGCCGACCCCGAGCAGGAAGCGGCCGGGGTACGCCTCGGCCAGCCGGTGATAGGTCGCCGCGATGTCCTTGGCCGGGGTGGCCCAGACGTTGACGATGCTGGTGCCGACGGTGAGGGTTTCGGTGGCCGCCAGCAGCGCCTCGTAGCCCTCCCAGTCGGCGGCGGGCGAGGCGCCCACCCATATCGCCCCGTAACCGAGTGCTTCGAGCTCCCGCGCCAGCTCCGGCGTGGCCTGCGGGTACGCCAGCCAGACGCCGATCTTTCCCAGTTGTTGGTTCGCCATTCGCGGGGTAACACCCGCTGCCCGGCACCCATTCCCGACACGCGCGCGGCACGCCCGCCGGTATTGCGGTCACGGTGATCCCAAGGGTTCAGCCGGGCCGGTTACCGCGTGATACTGCGGATTGGTCCACAAGATCCCCGGGAGAACCATGACACTTGCGATCGGCTGGAAAACAGCCGACCGGCAGGCCGCCGCCACGGGCGCGCCTGAGGCTCGGCGCACGGGTCAGATCTGGCGCAGCCCCTGGCTGCTGCGTTCGCTGACGCCGCTGGCACTGCTGCTCGCCTGGCAGGCCGGCTCCAAGACGGGCGTGCTGTCCGAGGACATCCTGCCCGCGCCATCGGTGATTCTCGATGCCGGTCTGGAGGTGTGGCGCGGCGGCGAATTCGGCGACGCCGTCACGGTTTCCGGTCAGCGCGTCCTGCTCGGCTTCGCACTCGGCGCCACGGTCGCGGTGCTGCTGGCGGTGCTGGCCGCGTCGAGCCGGATCGGCGAATACCTGGTCGATCCGCCCATGCAGATGCTGCGGACGGTGCCGCTGTTCGGCCTGATCCCGGTGTTCATCATCTGGTTCGGCATCGATGAACAGCCCAAGATCTTCCTCATCGCGCTCGGCGTCGCGTTCCCGCTGTACCTCAACACCTACGCGGGCATTCGGCAGCTGGATCCGAAACTCGGTGAACTGTCCCAGGTTCTGGGTCTGACCGCGTGGGAGCGACTGCGGGACATCGTGTTCCCGGGCGCGCTGCCGAGCGTGCTGGTCGGGCTGCGGCAGAGTCTGGGCATCGCGTGGCTGTCGCTGATCGTGGCCGAGCAGATCAACGCCAGTGCGGGCCTGGGCTTCATCGTCAACAACGCGCGCGAATTCCTGCGCATCGACATCGTCATCTTCGGCCTGCTGGTCTACGGCACGCTCGGCCTGCTCACCGACGCGCTCGTGCGCGCCATCGAGCACCGCGCGCTGCGCTGGAGCAGGCGATGAGCGCCCCGGCGACCGGACGCCTGGCCCGGATCCACGGTGTCGGAAAGAGTTTCGACGATCGCTCGGTGTTGCACGGGGTCGATCTGAGCCTGCGCCAGGGCGAGATCGTCGCCCTGGTCGGGCGCAGCGGCTCGGGCAAATCCACCCTGCTGCGGGTGCTGGCCGGGCTGGCCGGCGAGCACGAGGGCAGCGTCGAGATCGACGGCCGCGTCGCGGTCGCCTTCCAGGAGGCCCGGCTGGTGCCCTGGCTCTCGGTGGAGCGCAATGTCGCACTCGGACTGCCGGATCGGCGGCGGCGCGCCAAAGGCCAGGATCGGGCGCGCGCGGTGCTCGCGGAAGTGGGACTCGCCGATCGGGGTGCGGCCTGGCCCGTCACGCTCTCCGGCGGCGAGGCCCAGCGAGCCGCGCTGGCCCGCGCGCTCGTGGCCGAACCGGCGCTGCTGCTGCTGGACGAACCCTTCGGCGCGCTGGACGCGCTGACCAAGATCGCCATGCACGATCTGCTGCTGCGGCTGTTCGGCGAGCACGGATTCGGCGTACTGCTGGTGACCCACGATGTCGCCGAGGCGGTGACCCTCGCCGACCGCGTACTCGTCCTGGACGAGGGCCGCATCGCCCACGAGATCGACATCCCCCTGGAACGTCCGCGTCGCCACGCGGGGCCCGAAGGCGCCGTGTACGCGGCTCGCCTGCTCGAACTGCTCGGAGTCGAGCAGTAGTTCTCTCTCTATCCCCTGGAGAATCGCTGTGAAGAAGTTGTTCCGTTCGGCTGCCCTCGTGGTGGCCGCCACCCTGTCGCTCGCGGTCACCGGCTGCGGCAGCGACGACGCGCCGCAGGACACCGGCAAACCGGTCGACCTGAGCGCCGTGACGCTGAAAGTCGGTGACCAGAAGGCGATTTCGATCGAGGTGCTGCTCAAGGCGTCCGGCCAGCTGGAGAACCTGCCGTACAAGATCGAATTCTCGACCTTCACCGCCGGACTGCCGCTGGTGGAAGCGGCCAGCGCGGGCGGCATCGATCTAGCCCAGACCGGCAACACCCCGCCCATCTTCGGCGCGGCGGCCAAGGCCGACGTCAAGGTCATCGGCGCGCTCGCGGCCACCGGCAAGGGTGATGCCATTCTCGTGGGCAAGGATTCGCCGATCACCTCGGTCGCCGACCTGAAGGGCAAGCGCGTCGCGGTGTTCAAGGGCAGCTCGGCCAACGCCCTGCTGCTGCTCTCGCTGGAGAAGGCCGGCCTGGGCCTGAAGGACATCGAGCCGGTGTACCTCGCCCCCGGCGACGGCTACACCGCGTTCAAGCGCGGCGACGTGGCCGCCTGGGCGATCTGGGATCCGTACACCGCCATCGCCGAGCAGGAGGCCGGGGCCAAGCAGATCGTGGCCGCGGACACCGTCGGCAACGGCAACAACTTCTGGGTCAGCGGCGACAAGGCGCTGGCCGACGCGGGCAAGACCAAGGCCATCGAGGACTTCCTGAAGCGCTACGCCGCCGCCACCACCTGGTCGCAGAACAACGTCGCCGAGTGGAGCGCCAAATACGCCGAGCTGACCCAGATCAGCCCCGCCGCGGCGCAGGTCACCTGGACCCGCTCGATCAAGCAGCCCATCACCCTCACCGACGCGGTGATCGCCTCCGAGCAGCAGATCGCCGACGCGTTCACCGAGGCCAAGGCCATCCCCGGCAAGGTCGATTTCGCGAAGTTCGTCGATCGGAGGTTCCAGCAGTGAGCAAGCTTTCCTTCCATTGGTTCCTGCCCACCTACGGTGACTCGCGTGGTCTGGTCGCGGGCGGGCACGGCTCGTTCATGTCCGGCAGCCGGCCCGCGAGTCTGCGCTACCTGAACCAGCTCTCGGCCGCGGCCGAGGACAACGGCTTCGAGGCCGTGCTGACCCCGACCGGCGCGTGGTGCGAGGACGCGTGGCTGACCACGGCCATGCTCGTGGAGACCACCGAGACGCTCAAGTTCCTGGTCGCGCTGCGCCCGGGGCTGGTCAGTCCTACGCTCACCGCGCAGATGGCCGCGACCTACCAAAGGCATTCGCGCGGAAGACTTCTGCTCAACGTGGTGACCGGCGGCGAGCCGCGCGAACAGCAGGCCTACGGCGACTTCCTGGACAAGGAGCAGCGCTACGCGCGCACCGGGGAATTCCTCGAGGTGGTGCGCTCGCTGTGGACCAACACCGAGCCGATCGACTTCGAGGGTGAGCACATCCGCGTGCGCCAGGCGCTGCTGAGCAGCCGGCCCGACCCGATCCCGCCGGTGTTCTTCGGCGGGTCCTCCCCCGCCGCGGGACCCGTCGCCGCCCGGTACGCCGACACCTACCTCACCTGGGGCGAGCCGCTGGACGCGGTAGGCAAGAAGATCGACTGGATTCGCACCCTCGCCGCGCTCGAGGGCCGCACCCTCGACTACGGCCTGCGCATCCACGTGATCAGCCGCGACACCGCCGCCGAAGCCTGGGCCGAGGCGGGCAAGCTGCTCGCGGGCATCGCGCCGGGTGAGATCGAGCGCGTGCAGGCCTCGCTCGCGCAGAGCGAATCCGAGGGGCAGCGCCGCATGGCCGCGCTGCACGGCGGCAGCACCGACGGCCTCGAGATCGCACCCAACCTGTGGGCCGGGGTCGGACTGGTCCGCGGCGGCGCGGGCACGGCGCTGGTGGGCTCGCACGAGGAAGTGGCCGACCGGCTCACCGAGTACGCCGAGATCGGCATCGACCACTTCGTGCTCTCGGGCTATCCGCATCTGGAGGAGGCGTACTGGTTCGGTGAGGGCGTGCTGCCGATCCTGGAACGCCGCGGTCTGTGGTCCCATCCGAATCGGGGCGCCGTCGTGGCCGCGGGAACACCCTTCGCCGCCACGAGCTGATCCACGCACTCCGCACGCGCCGCCCGGGAAGCACGACCGGGCGGCGCCGTTCGTCGCGGGCCCGTCCGTCACCGCGGCTACCGGCGGCCTGCCAGGGGTGTCCGGCGCGGCACGGACGACAGCGCCGGAAATCCTCGCGCGGATGCCCCGAGTTGGCTCGTTCGGCACGCCGCGCGGGCGCGCACACCGGGCACGAGTGCCGAGCGGTTGCCCAAAGGCCCTCGCAGCCAGCGGAAAGCGCCGCAATCACCCTCAAAGATCTTGCGGCGCGGCCGGATCGAGCACGCCCGCCGGTCGCCGGAGCGTCACATCGCACAGCGTTCACCCCGCGTTCGCGAAGGACAACGGCAGCCGTCACGGCGGTTACCGGGGCGGGCGGTAACAACTTCTTGATCTTATTAACCGTATTTCGCGGACCCGATGTGTTCGAATACCGTTGTGCTCTTCACTGTTTCATCCGGCCAACCGCCGGCAACCCGTTCGCCCACCCCGCGCCGAACCGGTCGGCGATGTCCCGGGCCGGGTCGTTACCGCTTCGAAAACCCAGTTATTTTCTCGAGGTGAACGCACGTGAGGGACAATGGATTTCTCGGGCGAATGATGCGGGAAGTGCGGTCCAGCGACTCAGGGCGTTGCTGTGAGTGCACCGTCGGGGCCGGATCGAACGCCGGAGCAGATCCGCCTATGCCTGGAGCCGTCATATAGTCCGACGTTCTCGTACCTCTCTTCCACGCCTCTCCCCCTCCTCGGTTGCCGGTCATCCCCGTCCTGCCACGCGAACCGCAAGCGCCGCAGCAGGTGATGGCCCGATCCGATAGCTGACGTGCCGGCCGATCGGCTGCGCACGCCGGTGCGATTCGAGCCCTCGAGCCGACCAGGAAATTCGCTCGAGGACAGTGAGGAACCACCATGAAGTCACACACCCAGATGAAGGAAATTCTGGCGGCTGTCGAGTGCCTGCCGCACGAGAGAGTTTTCCCGAGCCCCCACATGGAACAGGTCCACACCTCGGTCCTGCGCTGGGCCCGCCGGCACGGCATCGACGGGGGCGGGCACTTCGAACAGACCTGCTGCTGGAGTTGCGCGGCCTACGCGCTGCCGGACGCACCCGCGCAGGTGGTCGAGATCGCCGCCAAGCTGATCGGCTGGATGTTCGTCTTCGACGACGAGTACGGCGAGGGCGCGGACCCGACCGCGGCCATCGAGATCTTCGACGCCTGCGAGCGCGTCCTGCGTGGCGGGCAGGCGCCCATCGATAATCCATACCTATTGGCGCTCAGTGATTTACGTGAGCAGTGCGCACGCCTGGCCAGCGACGCCTGGCTGGATCGCTTCGCGACCAGTATGACGCTGTTCTTCCACGGCTGCCTCTTCGAGATGCCGTACCGGCAGATGGCGCTGATGCCCTCGCCCGAGGCCTACTGGTATCTGCGAACTCTCAGCATCGGGCTGTTCCCGCCCTTCGATCTGCTCGATCTGGCCTGGGGCGAGATCGAGGACACGCATCTGCGCCGCTTCCGCGAGGTCCGCCAGACCAGCGCCATGCTGTGCGCGATAGTGAACGATCTCTACTCCGTGGTCAAGGAAGACGACTCGCTCAACGCCGTCACCGTGCTGCGCGCGGAGACGAATCTGACCGGCGCGCTGGCCGAGATCGTGGCGCTGTACACGAAGTTGCTGGAGCGCCAGCGCGAGCAGATCGCGACGCTGGCCGCGTTGCCGGAACTGAGCGCGGGCGAGCGGCGCATCGCGCGCAGTCTGCGCGGGTGGGTGCACGGCAACTACGCGTGGACCAAACTCTGCGCGCGATACAAACTTCCGGCCACCGCCTGACGCGCGATACCCGAAACACCGCCGGCGCGCGCCCGCCGGCGCTCAGCGCACGCGGGCGCGGTTCTCGCTCAGGCGCACCTCCGTCGCCACCGCGATGGCGGGTACCGCGAGTGCCTGGCGCAGGCGAGCCACGGCCTCGTCGTCGATGCGCCCGCGCAGTTCGGTGACGTCGGCATCCGGAGCGACGGTCAGGATCAGGTGCAGTTCCGGGGCGCGGGTGGGGCCGGTGAGCCAGGCGGCGGCGGATTCGACCCCCGCCAGCGATTCGATGTCCGCGGCCACGGCAGCGGCGGCCACGGCCGAGGACAGTGTCGTGGCATCCGGGGAATCGGCTTCGGTCAGTTGCCATTCCACGGCGGTCGGCATGCGGAAGAACTGAGCGGCGAGCCAGCGCAGGCAGAGCAGGGCGAGTACGGCGGCCCCGACGATGGTGAGGTAGAAGACCCAGCGCCGCGGCGCGGCGTCGCCGGGGGTGAGCGCGTCCGAGCGGTGCACCCAGCCGAGCCAACCGCGCTGCGCCGCAATCAGATACGCACCGGCCGCCACCAGAAGGACGCCGATGACCGCGAGCAGGGTGCGATTGAGACGGGCCGGGCGGTTCACGGCGGTCATCGGGAGCCTCCGGTGTTCGCGGGACGGAACCGAGCGCGCACGTCGGGCGCGGACACCGCGCCCACGCGTTCGAAAGCATCGGCGACCGCACGGTCGACCGTGTCCGGCAGATCGGCCACCTCGGTTCGATCCGAGACACCGGAGACACGAATAGTGTTGCCGCGCATCTTGATTCGAGCGGCACCCACCCCGGGCACCGAGGTGACCGACCGTCGCACCGCCGTCCGCAGGCTGCGGCGCTCGATGCCCGCGCCGCCACCGTGATCCAGCGTGCGCAACGGCACGACCACCGCACGGCCGGGGGCCGCGGCGACGGCGATCAAGGCCAGACCGGCCAGCACGAGGACTATGCCGACCGCGAGCACCACCGGATCACCCCAGTCGGTGCCGTGCAGGCGGGTGGCGACGCTGTCGTAGGACAGATACTGGCCCGAACCCGAAAGACGCTGCGCGAGTGAGACGATCACCGCCACGCACAGTGCCAGCAGGACCAGCGCCACCAGCACGGCCGCGCCCGCGCGGCGTGACCGGCGGATCACAGCACCCGCCGGCGCGGCTCCGGCGCGGCGGACTCGACCGCCGCGGACTCGACCACCATGGCGGACACCGCGATGTCGACGCCGGTGACCCGTAGGCCGGCCAGCTCCGCCACCCGTTCGACCAGGTGCGCGCGGCACGACTCGGCGACCCGCGCCACCGGCAGCGGATAGCGCACCGGCAACCGCACCCGCAGCGCGGTGGTGTCCGCGGTGACCAGCGCGTCGACGCTGACCGCGGCCGCCACCCCGTCGACCTCGGTGGCGGCGCGCTCGGCTATGCGGCGCACCGCGCGGTCGCTCACGGTGGTGGATCCCGGCAGCTCCACCGCCACCGTCATCGCCTGCCCCGGTCCTGCACCGACCGCAGCATTCCGGCGACGTCGATCGCGCCGTCGAGCCAGCGGCCCACCAGCAGGCCGAGGCCGGCGAACACCAGCACGATGGCGAACGCGCCGAAACCGCCGAAGGCCATGGCGAATCCGAGCGCGAGACCCACGGCCAGACAGGTCGTTGTGGCGTTCATCTGCGACTCCTGACGGGGAACGGATGATTACTGAACGCGATTGGAGCCGGACTCGGGGGCGTCGTCATCGTCCTCGGGGATGTAGACGTCATTGATGTTGATGTTGACCTCGACGACCTCGAGGCCGGTCATCTGCTCGATGGCGTTGATGACGTTGCGGCGCACGACCTTCGCCAGTTCGGTGATCGACACGCCGTACTCGATGACCAGTTCCAGATCCACGGCGGCCTGTTTCTCGCCGACCTCGACCGAAACACCCTGCCCCACACTGGCGGACGCGCCCGGGATGCGATCCCGGATCGCGCCGAACGCACGGGCGGCGCCGCCGCCGAGCGCGTGCACGCCGCGCACCTCGCGGGCGGCCAGACCGGCGATCTTCTGCACCACGATGTCCGCGATGCTGGTGGTGCCCTGATCGGTCACCAACTCGGTGGAGTTCGTGCCCTTGCGCGTCGCGCCCTCGTGCTCGGCGGGCGCGGTCTTCGCAGCGGGCTTCTCGGTGCTGGTTCCGGTCATGTCGTCCTCCTGATCTCGTTGGTGTCGTTGAAAGCCGCCGGATCGAGTTCGACGATCCGCAGGCGCACCGTCGCGGTCGCGAAATCGGTGCCGGCCAGCAGCGGGCGGACCGCGCCGGTGAGCGAGGCCAGCAGCGGCGGCAACGGCAAAACGCTTGCCGCCAGCCGAATCTCGACCACATCCCGGTTCAGATCCACCGCGTACGCCTTGCCGCCGCCGCGTGGCAGCCAGCTGACGGCCTCGATTCCGAACGGTGTCGCCGGTCGTAAGCCCTGCACCTCCTCTATCGCGCCGACTATCGCCTCGATCAGCTCCGCGGTCACACGCCCCCCGGTTCGATATCGATGATCACGACCGACACCTGCTCGATCCGGACACCGGTGTGCTCGAGCACCGCGCCGGTGACCGCGCGCTGAATCGCCGCGCCCACCTCCGCCGCCCGGCCGTCACCGCCGAGCGAGACATCCACCCGGATGGCGCGGCCGCCGTCGGTCGTCTTCTCCACGCGGACACCGTCACCCGCGAGCGACTCCTGCCCGCGCAACAGCTGCTTGCCCGAACGCGCCCAGCCCGCGACCATGCCGCGCAGACCCGGTTCGAGGCGGACCACGCCCGGCACCGCGGCGGCCGCGCGCGCCGCCACACCGGCGATGACCGCGTCCGAGACGACGATTTCGTGTTCGGCGCTCAGAGCCGTCACCGATCCCTCTCCTGGTAGACATCCGCGACGGTCACATCGAGCCGGCCGAGCAGCAGCCCGGCGCGCGCCGCGACGGCGGTCGCGACCCGCCCGCGCACCTGCGGCACGATGCCCTCGACGCTGCCGCCGCGCATCCGGACCGCGATCGCGATGCTGATCTCGACGATGTTCTCGCCGTCCGGCGCGGTGCCGACACTGCGAATCCGGCAGCGCCGCGCACGGACACCGGGCACGGTGTCGGCGGCGAAGCGTACGACCGCCGCGACCGCCTGCTCGCTGACCTGCACGCTGCCCGCGTGCGCGGTGGGCAGTTCGAGTGTCTGCCCGCGGCGCACCTCGGCGCGCACGACGGACATGATGCGGCCGAACAGGTCCGGGGGCGGCGGGTCCGGTTCGGTGATGAGTTCCTGGGTCGCCGTACGCAACGCGAGCAGACTCTCGCGCGCGGCCCGGCAGTCCGCACACCGCGACTCGTGTGCGTCGGCATTGCCCAGGCGCACGGCGTCCAGGCGTCGCCACACCTGTTCCATGCCACGGCCGCAGGGCAGCAGATAGTCCTCGTCCGCGTCGGTAGCGTTCGTCATCGCCACGCCTTCATCACCTCCGCCAATTGCGCGCGGGCCCGGGCGATGCGCCCGCGCACCGCGGTGACGTTCGCGCCGACGATCTCACCGATCTCCTCGTACGAGCGGCCGTGCACCTCGCGCAGCAGCCAGCACGCCCGCTGCTCGGGGGTGAGCTGCTGCAGTGCCACGGTCAGGGCCTCCATTTGGCTGTTCACCTGTACCGCGTGTTCCGGGCGCAGTTCGCGCTGCGGGGACACGGTGGTGTCGGGGTCGATATCGGTGGTCGGTTGCCGCTTGCGCAGCACGTTCAGGCAACGGTTCGTGGTGGCGCGGTAGAGCCAGCCGACGAAGGCGGAGTCGTCCTCGAGCTGGCCCAGGCGTCGCCAGGCGGTGAGGAAGACGTCCTGGACGACGTCCTGCGCCTCGGTCTGATCGGCGAGCATCTTGGCCGCGAGCCGGAACATTGCCCCTTGATAGCGGAGCACCAGCTGCTCGTAGCTTCGAATATCACCGTCGCGCACTCGGCTGACCAGGGTCGCATCATCGAGTTCCGCCTCGACTCCGGCATCGGTAGTGCTCACGCCGCCTCCTAACCGTTCATCGAATAGACCCGGGCGAGGAAGAACTCTCACGCAGCATTATCTGTGACCGTTGTCTCAGAAGTTGCTGAGTGACATACCGCCAAGTCTGCTGTCTTAAGGAATGTGCCCCGTCCCGGGCACAGCCAATCGACAACGGAGGTTCCGATGTCTCTGAGCGACAAGATCGATAACAAGGCCGAGGAGCTGGGCGGCAAGGCCAAGGAAGCCGCCGGCAAGATCACCGACGACAAGGACCTGGAGGCCGAGGGCAAGGGTGATCAGCTCACCGCCGGGCTCAAGGACGCGGCCGAGGACGTCAAGGACGCCGTCAGCGGCGCGGTCGGCAAGGTGAAGAAGGCACTCGGCAACGACTGACGAGGACCGAGCCGGATCGGGAGGCGCGGATCGTGCCTCCCGATCGGCGTCTCGGCCGGCTCAGCAGTGCGAGGACAGATGGCGGGCCGGAGCCGCGCCCAGAAATCGCACCGTGTCGGTGCGATCCCACAGTTCCATGCCCGCGGTCGCGGACTGGCAGTCGCGAACACAGCGCAGGACGGCGTTGCGCACCTGCGGGGACAGTTGCAACTCGTCCATTTCCGGGCGGATCGCGGCGACGGCGGCGAGGTTGTCCGCGACGCGGTCGGCGATCATCGCCCGGACCGCGTCGACGGCCTCGGGCAGGGACAGCCGGCGATGGCTGCGCAGAACCGTGACTAGGTTGATGGGGTCGGCGGTCTCGGTTTCGACGGCCAGGGAGTGCAGGTCGTTGATCCAGCACATGAGGTCCGCGGTCGTCGCGATGATCTCCTGGTAGGCCGGGCCGAAGTAGAGGGCGTCGGGGATGATCGCGCGCTCGGCGATCTCGGCGAGATCGACGGTCGGCAGCACCGTGCAGGCGTCGCGGCGCAGGCGGGGGTATTCGGCGGGGCCGGGGACGGTCGAGCTGGCACGGAAGGCGTTCTCGCGGGCGTGGCCCATCAGCCAGATTTCCAGGTTCAGGGCGAATCGTCTTGCGGCAGATGGTATTTGGCGCGGATAGGTGCGATCGCACAGGTTTTCCAGTGCCGCGATGACCGGGGATTCGGCCGCGCCGGAGCGGGGGCGGCGGTGGATGACGTCCAGGGCGCGGTAGCGCAGGCTGTCGTACTCGCCGGCGCGCTGTTCCGAGACGGCGGCATCCTGCAGATCATCGAAAATGAAGAAGAGCGTTATCCATTCGGCCAGCAGGACCAGATCCGCAAAACTCGCACCGGAGCACCAGTACGAAGCGAAGCGGCCGTAACCGAGCGATTCGAAGCGCCGGTGTGCGCGTTCGTCGGCGAGCAACCCGAATCGGGTGGCCCAGTGCTGGGCGTGACGTTGCGCGCGTGCGCCGGAAAGATGTGGTCGCGGCGGGAAGGGGAGCGTGATCTCCAACTGCCGCAGGTCGCATTCGTTCATATCCAAGACCGATCCGCTCTCGGAGCGGGTCCTCCCCCATCGGATTACCGGACCCTCGGTGTACGACCGTGCGGCTGCGTGCGGACGGCTTGTCCTCCAGCATAACGACATTCGTAATGATCAAGACATTCTTTGCGAATACCCTGTCCGCAAGTGTCCGCCCCGAAGCGCGCCGAACAAACCGCTTGGTCGGCACCTGGCGAACACCCAACTGCCCGAAACATGGTTGCTGGCACAGGCGCGGTGAGAAAATGCCAGCGTGGAGCAAACCGTCGTCGGCGCCGTAGAGGTCTCGTCGTCACCGACCACCCCGCCGCAGCAGGCCTTCGAACAGTGGGAGGCGGTGATGGCGGACGCCGTCGCGCCCTCGGTGCTCGAACCGCTGAACAAGGGGCCCTGGCGTGGGCAGTTGAGCAGCGCGCAGTTCGACAACTTCGCGGTCTCGCGCATGCGGGCGGGCGCGCAGCGCGCATTGCGAACACCGAAGCACGTCGCGCGGTCGTCCGAGGAGTTCCTGCTGGTGAACATCGTGCTCGAGGGCACGAACTGGACGGAACAGGCCGGTCGGGTCGCGGTGTCGACGCCCGGCACCATCGCGTTCTTCGACAGCGGGCTGCCGCTCGAGAGCCACACCAGCAACAACAACGTCTCGGCCATGGTGCGCGCGCCGATGCAGCTGGTGCTCGATCACGCGGGGCTCAATCGCGAGCAATTGCCCACCGCCGCAGCGATTGCCGCCACCGGCGGGCTGGGCGTGATCGCGGGCTTCTTCCGCAGTCTGGCCGAACTGCCGACCGGAGAAGTAGACAGGGCGGTCACGGTGCTGGCGAGTGACGCGCCCGGCATGCTCGCCTCGGCGGTGCTGCTGGCCTCGGGCAGCGCCGCCCCCACCCACACCGAGGCTCAGCACATGCGGCAGCAAATCCTCGCTCACATCCGCAAACACTTCGCCAACCCCGATCTGACGGTCGACGACATCGCCCGCGCCTGCCTGATCTCGCGCCGCACCCTCTACCGGGTATGCGCCGGCTTCGGCGAGCCCGGCGCCATCATCCGCCGGATGCGGATAGAACACGCCCGCCGCCTCCTGCGCGCCGACCCGACCCGCGCGATGTCCGGCACCGCCGCCGCCTGCGGCTTCGCCAACGACCGCCACTTCTACCGCGCCTTCAAGGAGGAGACCGGCCTGACCCCCGGCCAGTTCCGCGAACAAATCCACTGCGGCATAGCCCAACTCGACTGAGCCACAGGGAAGCTCGGCTCACACCGCCGCGGGCTCCAGGGTGAGACGACTGCGTGCGACCGTTCGGCGTGTCACGACGAATCGAGTGCGATCGCGGCCGAGTCAGCCCGCCGTGAGAGACCAGGGCGGAAGTGGCTCGCGGGCGCCGAGCCACGCGGGCGGTATGGCGGAGACGCCGGTGTGGGCCGCGACGATGCCGCCGACGATCGCGGCCGTGGTGTCCGCGTCCCCGCCCGCCTCGATGCAGGCGGTGATGGCCGCCGGGTAGTTGGTCAGGTGGGTGGCGGCGACCCAGAGGGTGAAGGGAACCGTGTCCTGGGCGGAGACCTGGGCGCCGTTGCCCAGTTCGTAGGCCGCCTCCGGAAGCGATCTGCCCAGCAGGGTGCGGGCTCGGCGGATACCGGCGGCTACGCGGCCGTCGATCAGATAGGGCTCGACCGCGTCGAAGAGTTCGGCTGGGGCGCAAGGTTTCCCGCGCGTCGCGGCTGCGTGGGCGGCGGCCACCGCGACAGCCATCGCGCCGAGGATGGCTTCCGGGTGGGCGTGGGTCAGCTCGGCGGACAGGGCCGCCTCTGCCGCCGCCCGGTCCGGGGAATCGGCGAAGTACGCGCCGAGCGGGGCGACCCGCATGGCCGCGCCGTTGCCCCAGGAGCCGCGGCCCGCGAAGGCGGCGGCGGCGGCTTCGCGCCAGGGGCGGCCGTCTCGGATCTCGTGCAGGACGACGACCGTGCCCGCGCCGTAGCCGCGATACGGTTCGCAGCGGTCGGCGAAACCGGCGGCCAGGCGGTCCCGGTCGACGCGGCCGTGGGTGCGGAGTTCGCGGTAGACCGAGCAGGCCATCTCGGTGTCGTCGGTCCAGGGCCAGGGGCCGGCGGGTGGACGGCCCGCGCGCAGATCGGGGAACGAGGTTCCGGGGACGAAGAATTGGGCGCCGAGGGCGTCGCCGACGGACAGACCCTCGAGGCTGTCCCGGGCGGGATCGATGGTGGTCCGGACGGGATCGGTGGTGGAGTGCATACGGGCGACATACTGTCAGAAGTAGCGGGCCCAGAGGTAGAGCCAGGCCAGGACGCTCGAGACCACGGTTACTATCACGCCGTATTTCGTGAAGTGCCAGAAGGTTATTCGGTGGCCCGCACGTTTCGCTATGTCCAGGGCCACCACGTTGGCGCTGGCGGCCACGGCGGTGCCGTTGCCGCTGAAGTCGGCGCCGAAGGCGAAGGACCACCACAGGGCCTGGCCGGTCGCGGGGTCGGGGGCCTGGGCTGCCAGCTCCTCGACCACGGGGGCCATGGTGGTGGTGTAGGGGATGTTGTCGATGAAGGCGGCCACCACGGCGGAGCCGAAGACCAGGATCGTCGCGGCCAGGAAAGGGTTGTGGCCGAACGCATCCGCGGCGGCGGTGCCGAGACGGTCGATGACGCCGGTGTGGACCAGGCCCGCGACCATCACGAACAGGCCCATGAAGAACACCAGGGTGCCCCACTCCACCTCGCGCAGCACATCACCGATGTCCAGGTCACAGACCAGCAGCATCGCGCCCGCGCCGAGCAGGGCGATGATCGAGGGCGCCACGTGCAGCACCGAATGCAGGCCGAAACCGATCACGACGCCGGTCAGCACCAGCAGCGAGCGGGTCAGCAGCTTCGTATCGGTGATCGCCCGCCGCTCCTGCAGCGCCATCACCGCCTCGATCTGCGGATCCAACTCCCGGAAGACGTTGCGGAACAACAGCTTCGTGCACGCGACGAAGATCACGAAGATCACCGCGACCGCCGGGGCCATATGAATCAGGAAGTCGTTGAAGGTCAGCCCGGCCCGGCTGCCGATGATGATGTTGGGCGGATCGCCGATCAGCGTCGCCGCGCCGCCGATGTTGGCGGCCAGCACCTCCGCGATCAGAAACGGCTGCGCGGGAATGCTCAGCCGGTTGCACACGACCACGGTGACGGGCGCGACCAGCAGGATGATCGTGACATTGTCCAGGATCGGCGAGGCTATGCCGGTGATCACCATCAGCATCACCATGAGCCGGAAAGGGTTGCCGCGCGAGCGTTTCGCGGCCCAGATGGCCAGATAGTCGAACAGCCCGGTGTGCCGGACCACCCCCACGATGATCATCATCCCGAGCAGCAGGAAGATGACGTTCCAATCGATGCCCGCGTGCGGGTCGTAGAAGATCCGCTCCCCCGGCACCAGTCCGAGCACCGCCATGAGCGCGGCCGCCACCAGCACGGTCTTGACCTTGTTGGCGCGCTCGGTGGCGATGAACCAGAACGCACCGACGAAAATCGTCAGTGCCAGAATCTGATTCATCGCCGACCTCGCCGGGGAGCCGGAGCCAGGATCACTCGTCCGGCCCGGCCACGGCCAGGCTGATGAGCAGTCGTTCCAACGTGATGGCCCCGACCAGGCGGCGACCGCGATCCACCACCGCCACCAGCGGACTGTGCTTGCGCGCCATCACCGCCGCGACCTCGAGCAGCGTCGCGTCCGGCTGCACCGTCGCGGGCCGCACCGCCGGCGCGGGCAGGCAATCCCCCACGCTGGACCCACCGGGCTCGAGCCAGAACAGCTCCGCGTGCACCTCGTCGATCGTTCGGGCCAGCGCCGGATCGTTCTGATAGGAACTGGGAATCGCCAGCTTCAGCACCTGGGTCCCCGGCAGCACCGCGACCGGATGGTCCTGCTCGTCCACCACGATCATGCCGGGCAGCCGGTGCACGACCATCAGCCGAATGGCCTTGACCACCGGATCACCCATCCGGACCGTCGGGAGTTGAATCGCGATATCGCGTGCTTGCATGGCGGGACCCTTTTGGGCGTACAGCGCGGTGAACGTGGTGGTCATGGTCTGCTCCGGCGCTGAGTGAGCAGATCCAGGCGCTGTTCGAGCCGGGCCAGCCGGTCCGGCAGCGAGAAGCTGTGCAGCAGATCGGCGACCTGATCCGCCTCGTCGACCTCGAGCGCGATGGCATGCGCGGGTTCCTCGTAGCGGGGGTCGTAGACCAGCAGATGCCGGTCCCCGTCCGTCTCGGCCAGTACCGCGAATCGGTCGCCGCCACGCGTGACGCAGTGGTGCAGCACGCCCCTGCCGGGGACCGTCGAGCGGTCGATGTCCATACCCAGCTCACCTCCCGCTGAAATCAGTTTTCGCTGATCAGTCTGTGTTGCAGAGGGTTCGCGGGGCTATCGGCGGAAGTAGCCAAATGGCGTGGGGAAAACTATGTAGGCCGGGCCCGCGCCGGTTGGGTGCGCGGCCTGATGGACACCGCGCACCGCCATGACCAGACTGAGGGGTATGGATCGCCCCGCCCGAGGTCTCGGCCTCTTCCGGCGGCACACCCGCACCCCGGCCGGTGCGCTGTTCCGGCGGATATTCCTCATCAACGGTCTGGTGTTCACCCTGGGCACGCTGGTGCTGGCGGTATCGCCGGCGACCGTGTCCGCGCGCGTGCGACTGACCGAGGTCCCGGTGCTGCTGATCGGGCTGGCCGTCATCCTCGCCGCCAACGCCGTGCTGCTGCGCACCAGCCTGGCGCCGCTGGACGCCCTGATCGCGTCCATGCGCCGGGTCGATCCGCTGCGGCGCGGGGAACGGGTCGACAGTCCGCCCAACGGCGATCTCGCCCATCTCATCGACACCTTCAACGCCATGGTCGAGCGGCTCGAATCCGAACGCACCGCCGCCAGCGCCTCGGCCCTGGCCGCCCAGGAGGGCGAGCGCCGGCGCATCGCCCGCGAACTCCACGACGAGATCGGCCAAAGTCTCACCGTCGCTTTGCTTTCCATGAAGCGGGTGATCGACCGCGCCCCCGCCGAGATGGCGGACGACCTGCACGGGGTGCAGGAGACCGTGCGCGGCTGCCTGGACGAGGTGCGCGGCATCGCCCGCCGCCTGCGCCCCGACGTTCTCGAGGATCTGGGCCTGCACTCGGCCCTGGCCGCGCTGTGCGGGGAGGTCACCGCCGCCGGGCTCGAGGTCACCCGTGACATCGACCGGCAGCTGCCGCGGCTGTCGCCGGATGTGGAGCTGGTCTGCTACCGCGTCGCGCAGGAGGGCCTGACCAATATCGTCCGGCACGCCGGCGCCCGCCAGGTACACATCGGCCTGCACGCCCGGGACGATCACCTCGTGCTGCGGGTGCGTGACGACGGTCGCGGCGGCGTCATCCGCGAGGGCGCGGGTATTCGCGGCATGCGCGAGCGCGCCCTGCTGATCGACGCCGTGCTGTCCATCGAGTCACCGCCGGGCCACGGCACGGTCCTGCGACTCGCCATCCCCCGCAACGACTTCGAGAGCCGACCATGACCGCACCCACCGCCGCCCCAGCCCGCGTCCTGCTCGCCGACGATCACGCGCTCGTGCGCTCGGGCCTGCGGCTCATCCTCGACGCCGAACCCGATCTCACCGTGGTCGCCGAGGCGGCCAACGGTTTCGACGCCGTGCAGCGCCTCGGCGAAGTGCCCGTCGATCTGGCCATCCTGGACATCGCCATGCCGCGCATGACCGGCATACAGGCCGCCCGCGAGATCGCGCGGGACCATCCCGAGGTCCGCATCCTCATGCTGTCGATGTACGACAACGAGCAGTACTTCTTCGAATCGCTCAAGGCCGGCGCGTCGGGCTACGTGCTGAAATCGGTCGCCGACCGCGATCTGCTCGAAGCCTGCCGCGCGACCATGCGCGGCGAGCCGTTCCTGTACCCGGGCGCGATGACCTCGCTGATCCGCGATTGGCTGCAGCGCGCGCGGGAGGGCTCGGCCCCGCCGGAGAACGTGCTGACCCCGCGCGAGGAGGAGATCCTCAAGCTCGTCGCCGAGGGCCATTCCTCCCGCGAGATCGCCGCGACCCTGGTGATCAGCGCCAAGACCGTGGACCGGCATCGCGCCAACATCCTGGCCAAACTCGGCCTGCGCGATCGGCTCGCGCTGACCCGCTACGCGATTCGCGCGGGCCTGGTCGAACCCTGAACCGCGCAGACGGGAATCGGCCCGCGCCACCGGGTCCGCACGACCGGGCGAGATCGCGTTCGCGGAATTGGATGGTTGGGCTCGGCACTCGCGGCGGTGTCGTATAGGTTGGCAGGTGTGTCGATGATGAAGGGCGCCAACGTTCCGGTGTCGGCGGGGGCGGTTCGGATCGAGTTGGGCTGGCAGTCCGGGCCGGGTGTGCCCGACGCGGATGCGTCCGCGCTGCTGCTGGTCAGCGGAAAGGTCCGTTCCGACAACGACTTCGTGTTCTACAACCAGCCGGTGCATCCCTCCGGCGCGGTGCGGCACGAGGGTAAACAGCACGGGCAGACCGTGCTGGATCTGTTGTCGGTGAACCTGTCCCAGGTCGAACCGCAGATCGAGACCATCGTGATCGCGGCCTCCGCGACCGGTGGCACCTTCCGCCAATTCCAAGGTCTCTACGTCCGCGTGCTGGACGCGGCCAATGGCGCCGAACTGGCGCGATTCGCCAGCGGCGACGCCACCACCGAGACCGCCTTCGTGCTGGGCGAGCTGTATCGCCGCCAGGGCAGCTGGAAGTTCCGCGCGGTCGGGCAGGGATACAACACCGGGTTGGAGGGGCTGGCAACCGATTTCGGCATCTCCGTCGACAGCGAGCCCGCACCGACCCAGCAGTACACCCCGCCTCCGCCGCCGCAGCAGCAACAGTTCACGCCGCCGCCTCCGCAGCAGCAGTACGCACCCCCGCCGCAGCAGTACACCCAGCCGCCGCAGCCGCAGTACGCGCCGCCGCCTCCGCCGCAGCAGCAGTACGCACCCCCGCCGCAGCAGTACACCCAGCCGCCGCAGCCGCAGTACGCGCCGCCGCCCCCGCCGCAACAGCAGTACGCACCCCCGCCCCCTCAGCAGGGGTACGCACCGCCGCCGCAGCAGGGCGCACCGGTCAATCTGTCCAAGATCTCCCTGACCAAGGACGCGCCGACCGTCTCGCTGACCAAGTCCGGCGCGACCGGCGGCACCATGCGGGTGAACCTGAACTGGACCACCAGTCGCGGCACCGGCCTGTTCGGCCGCAAGGCGAGCAATCTCGACCTCGACCTGTGCTGCTTCTACGAGCTGGCGAACGGCTCGATCGGTTCGGTGCGCGCCCTGGACCGACGGTTCGGCGACCTGCAGAACCCGCCGTTCATCCGGCTCGATCAGGACGACCGCACCGGCTCGAGCGCCACCGGCGAGAACCTCGACATCAACCTCGATTTCACCCGGTTCTTCCGCCGCATCCTGGTGTTCACCTCGCTGTACGAGGGCGCGCGTGACTTCCGGGGCGTCCAGGCGACCGCGACGCTCTACCCGGTCAACAGCGTGCCGATCGAGATGACCCTCGACGGCTGCGTCGACGACTCTCGGGACGCGGTGCTCGCGATCATCGAGAACGTCAACGGCGAACTGGTGGTCAGGCGCGAGTGCACCTTCATTCGCCCGCCGGCCGGGCAGCCCGGCGGCGGCATCACCGAGATCGTGCGCCGGTACAACTGGGCCTTCGACATTCGGGCCGGACGCGGCAAGGACTGAGCTTCCCGACCGGTGCGCACCGCTGGTGCGCACCGGTTTTCGCGATCAGGGCCCGGCGCAGATCGCGGTGTCGAACACCGATTGCAGGGCGGCCGCGGCGGCGGCGCTCGCGGGGCGCTCGTTCGCCAGCACCGAGACCGCACGCCCGTCCGCGGTCACCCCGTCGTAGGTCCGGAAGCCGGGGATGGAACCGCCGTGGCCCCACACCTGCCTGTCGCAGGGCACCGTGAGCAGCGCCAGGCCCAGCCCGTAGTCGATGCCGGCCGGGCGATTGGTCAGCGGCCGGGGATCGCGCCGCATCTCGGTCACCTGCGCGGGCTCGAGCAGCGATCCCGAGAGCAGCGCGGTGAAGGAGCGGTTGAGGTCCGCGCCGGTGGAGACCAGCGCGCCCGCCGCACCCGCGAAAGACGGGTCGTATCGCGTCATATCCGTGCGTTTCCCGTCGACGACCTCGTAACCGAGCGGATGCGGATCGCGCAGCCCGAGCTCGCCGGGCGCGGGAATGTAGGTGCCGCCCAGGCCGAGCGGCTCGGTGATGCGGGTGGCGACCTCCGCGGCGAACGTGCGACCGGTCACCCGTTCGATGAGCAGACCGAGGATCAGATAGTTGGTGTTGCTGTACTCGGCCTTCTCCCCGGGCGGGAAGTGCGCGGGCATGGTCCGCACGGCGCTGCGCACCAGTTCGGCGGCGTCGAAACGCGTGTCGAGCAGATCCGCGTAATCCCGGTCCAGCTCCGGTAATTCGAGGTACTCGGGCAATCCGCTGGTGTGCTGCATGAGGTTTCGCACGGTGATCCGATTCCCGTCGATGCCCTCGCCCTGCACCAGACCCGGCAGATAGCGCTCGACCGGCGCGTCGAGTTGCACCGATCCCGCCGACACCAGCTGCATGATGACGGTGGCGGCGAAAGCCTTGGTGTTGCTGCCGGCCCGGACGTGCGCGTCCGCCGGAAAGCCCGACCCCGTGCCCGCGTCCCCGACACCCGCGGTGGCCTGCCAGTCCCGCCCGCCCTCGGTGACGACCACCTGCACCCCGGCGGTTCCCGCGGCGACCGCGGCGTCCAGCGCCCGCTGAACCTGCGCGCGGGCGGAATCGGAGAGCACCTGTGGCGCATCGGAATCCGCGCTCGTTCCGCAGGCGGTCAGCGCGCAAGCCAACACCAGCGCGCCCACCGCGGTCCGCACGATCCGTCGCCTGGAAGTCATAGCAGCAGACTCGCACGCGGGGCCCGGTGCGCGCATCGTCCCCAGGTCCCACGCGCACCCTGAGATACCCCCGGCCGGCATGGCGGGCCGGGGGCGGAGCAGCGCCTCTCCGCTCCCGGGCCGCGGCCGGTCAGATCACGCCGGCCAGATCCGAGAGCAGGCGGCGCTTGGCGCGCGCGCCGACCATCGTCTTCACCGGCTGCCCGCCCCGGAACACCATGAGCGTGGGCGTGGACATGATGCCGTAGGTGGCCTGGACGCCGGGGTTCGCGCCCACGTCGATCTTCACGATCCGGATGCGCCCGGCCTCCTCGGTGGCGATCTCCGCGAGCACGGGGACGAGCATGCGGCAGGGACCGCACTGTTCGGCGAAGAAGTCGACGAGGACCGGCAGTTCGGAGTCGAGAACCACGGCCGCGAAATCGGCGTCCGTCACCGGAACGACCGCGTCGGCGCCGGTCATAGCCGTATCGGTGTTGGTCATAGCACTGCTCTCCTCGTGAATAGTGCCGAGCGCGCGGCATGGATGCCGGGTGGCTCCCATTCGCAGCTCGGCGGCTCGCCACGGTCGGTGGCGTCGGAATCGTTCCGGGTCAGCTGATCGCGAATCCAGTTCCGCACGCCCTCGAGCTGTGCGATGCATTCCTCGATCTCGGCGAGCTTGTTGCGATAGACCTCGGACGATGCCGGACACGAGTCGCCCGTGGGATTGCCCTCGCGCAGACACTCCACGAAGGGGCGGATCTCCTCGAGATCGAACCCGATGTCCTGCAGGGTCCGGATCTGCCGCAGCACGTGTAGATCGTGCTCGCCGTACACCCGGTAACCGGCGTCATCACGCTGGGCGGACAGCAATCCGCGCGACTCGTAATAGCGCAGCGCGCGGGTCGTGGTGGCTGCGCGCCTGGCCAACTCGCCTATTCGCATAGCCGGTTCCTCCTGCGTGTGATGCTCGAATTCCGATGCTAAACATTGACGCCGACGTCAAGGCAACCCCACGATCACACGGCGGAATTCCCGCGGTTTCGTCGATTCGCCGGCGCGGCGGGCGGCGATCGGGCATGAGCACAAGACCGCCGAACCGCGTTCGTGCACTTGACCAGCGGTTACGAGTGGCGCTGCGCACATCTCCGGGAATCGGCACGGAAGCCGTAACAGCGAATGTTCAGCTATCTATAAGCGGACGTACATCACCACGGTGGCCGCGCTCGCCGCGACCACGAATCCCGAGGGTGCCCAAGCAAGTTCGACCACGAAGTGAGGTATCGATATGCGCAAGCTGCTCGCCACCACCGGCATCGCCGGCGTCCTGACCACCGGTGCGCTGATCACCGGCGCCGCGACCGCGCAGGCGACCCCACCGCCGCCGTCCCCGGTCTGCTCGATCGTGGCCTACCCCCTCGTGTTCCTGATCGAGGCGACCGGCGGCAAAGCGAGCCCCATCGCCCCGGTCGCCCAGCAGATCGTCGACGTCGTCTGCCGCTGAGCACGCCCGCTCACCGATAGGCACATCACTCGCCCCGCCACGTCCGATCACCGCGGGCGGGGTAAGTGTGTGACGTACCGCCCGCGCGGCTCGCGACCGGTCACGTTTCCGCGCCCGGCCCCGTGCGATGCAGCAGGTGGTCCGCGATTCGCGAAGCCGTCGGTGTCGAAGATGAGCTGCATCGACGGGCTGATCGTCGTGGGCGGCGCGAACGGGCCCGCGACCGGCAAGCCTGTCGGTCCCGCCTCCCGCGGGCTCTACGGCGGGATGGCGGTGGTGGTCGCTGCGCCACCGGCTGGGACCGTCCGCGGCGGCACCGGCCGATCAGGCAGCGCGGGCCGTGCGACAGAGGCCGGCGTGCGGATCAGGAAGCCCGGCCTCAGCCGGAGACAGGCGCTGGTTCGGCCAGGAGACCGGCGATCAACTCGGGGTGTGTGATGTGAGGATTGTGCCCTACGCCCGGCACGGCCACGACGGGGTGCATGGTGGAAACCCGGAGGGGCTCCTGCGCACCGTGGATGATCAGCACCGGGACCCGTAGGCGGGACAGGCGGGTCGCCATATCGGTGCGGTAGGCCGGGGCGCTCACCGCCGACAAGGCGGAGACCACGCGCGCGGCCGCACCGGGGCGGCGCAGCGCCGCATGCGCGCTCGCCGCTGCGGAGCCATTCGGAATACCCAGTTGCGCAGCAAGTTTCGAAGCGGGCAGACGTTTGAGAACCTGGGGCGTCAGTGGATTGCGCACCGTCCACGGCGCTCGCTCCTGGAGGAAGAACGGGGAGATCAGGACCAACCGCGAGACCCGGTCGGGGTAGCGCTCGGCATAGTCGACGGCGGCCGCCGCGCCGAGGGAATGGCCGACCAGGACCGGGCGGGTGCGGACCGGAGCCATCAGTTCGCCGAACCGGTCGCCGAGCGTGCCCGAGCTGGGGGCCGAGCGGCCGAAGCCGGGCAGGTCCACCGAAAGCGTCCGAGCGGCAAGAGCTTTCGTCACTCCATCCCAGGAGTCGCTGTCCAGCGGAAGTCCGTGCAGGAGAACGTACTCCGGCTCGACGGTGTCGCCGCTGACCCAGACGCCGTCGCGGAATCCGGTCGCGGGCCGATCGGGGATCGTGCCGTTGCGGGTGGCGACCACGCCGTCCGCCCAGTCGCGCAGGACATCCGCGAACGGCCGGTGCTCGATGCCCAGGGTTCGGGCCACCGCGTCGGCAGCGCTCGTGTCGTATCGATCGCCGGAGATGAACCCGAGCGATTCCGGTTCGGCCCCGGTCAGCACGCGCGGCAGTGCGCGCAGCACCGGCACCGGGATCCGCAGGCGTGGAGCCCGCACGCCCAGGTGCGCGGCGATGAGGCGGATCAGGTCCGGCAGGTCGGGGGTGGCGGGGTCGAGCAGGGTGTAGGCCCGGTCCGCGGTCTCGGGCAGCGTGGCAACGCGGGCCAGAAACCGTGCCACATAGTCGATTCCGACTATGGGAACGAAGGAATCGCGACGTCCCGGCAGGGCGGGCAACTGTCCCCGCCACAGTTGATCCACCAGATCGGAGAGGCCGAAGTACTGCCCGGGCCCGAGCACCGACGCCGGGTTGGCCACGGTCAGCGGTACGCCCAGCTGCCGAGCGAGTTCGCGTAAGGCCCGGTCGGCCTCGGTTTTCGACGCCTCGTACGCCCCGGCGCGATAGTCGGCCTCGGCGCCGCCTTCGGCGGTGACCCGGTAGCCGCTGATGTGGATGAGGCGGCGCAGTTCCGGCTGCCTGCTCGCCCAGCGCGCCACGGCCAGCGCACCGGTGAGGTTGACCCGTTGCGCGCGTTCGGCATCGAGGCCGAACTTCATGAGCGCGGCGGTGTTGTAGACGTCGCGGATGCCGTGAAAGTCCGCGGTGAGGCCGAGATTCGGTGCGGTGATGTCGGCCGTGGCCACGAGAAGTGCGCGCTGGTCGGCGCCCTGCTCGGCGAGCCAGGAGGTGAGCCGGTCCCCGCTGCCCGCGCGCACCGCGGCCACGACGGTGTGACCGTCGCGCAGCAGTTCGGCGACCAGGGAGCGGCCGATGAATCCGGCGGCGCCGAAGACGATGGAGTCGGCGTGGATCATGGCTATCACTTTCAGTAGACCGATTTACATATTCTTGGGTCGAAGAAATGGCCGCGCGTCGGCGGCCGAGATGGAAGTAGGTCAGACGAGGGTGTCGAGGGTCCCCGCGATACGGCGCAGCGGTCCCCGGTCGCGATGGGCTCGGCTCAGGATGAGCCCGCCCTCCATGAGCGCCAGCGCGGCGGTGGCCAGGCGCTCGGGTTCGGGGTGCCCATAGTCGGTCAGGCGGTCACGCAGCAGCTTCTCCCATTCGGAGTACGCGGCCGAACACGACTGCTGCACCGCACCATTGGCGGGCGTCACATCCAGGGCGACACCGGCCACCGGGCAGCCCGCCGTCCAGCCCGAGGATTCCAGGCGCTCCCCGAGCAACTCGACCAGCAGCTCGAGATACCCCCGCGCGTCCGCGGCCTCGGCGGTCTCGATGACCGCCGATATCTCGGCCGCCGACTCCGCGATGGCCTCGGAAATGATCTGGTCCTTGCCGCCGGGAAAGTGGAAGTACAGCGAACCACGCGGCGTGCCACTGATTTCCAGGATCTGATTGAGACCCGTTCCGTAGTAGCCGTGCGATTCGACGAGCGAGCGCGCCGCCGCCAGGAGCCGGCAGCGCGTCTCGGCGCCCTTCTTTCCCATGCTGAAAACAGTAGACCGGTCATCATATTTCTGCAACCGGACCCCACCCCCGGGTGTGAATTCGCCACCCCTCGGAGGACACACCCCACCACTCGGGCCCCTCGAGCCGGGACCGAATCCGATGGACAGTGGAGACACCACCGAGCAGACCGGAGAGCCCCGATGTCGAAGTCCAGCACGATCGCCGCAACGGCGGAACGTCGTGTCCCGGTCTCGACCGCGGACGGCGTGGAACTGGCAGTACACGAGTACGGCCCGGCGCACGCGGAACTCACGGTCGTGCTGCTGCACGGGCACTGCCAGCGCGCTCAGACCTGGACCCGCGTCCGCGACGAGCTGCTGCGGCAGTACCCGGGCGCCCGGGTCATCTGCTACGACCACCGCGGGCACGGCGCGTCCGGTGCGGCCGCCCATCGCACCTACAACCTCGAACAACTCGGCGCGGACCTGCGCACGGTGCTCGAGACCGTCGCGCCCACCGGGCCGATCGTGCTGGTGGGCCATTCCATGGGCGGCATGACGGTGCTGACCTACCTGAGCCAGCACGCGCACGAGATCGGCGACCGGATCGCCGGCGTCGCGCTCATCGCGACCGCGGCGAACGGGCTGGCCGAGTCCGGCTTCGGCAGACTGCTGCGCCACCCGCTCATCACCCTGTTCCAGGCCGCCGTGCGCTGGGCGCCGCACCCCATGCAGTACGCGAAACATCTGGCGCGCAAGGCTTTCGCGCCGATCGTGCGCGGCGCCGCCGACGGGCGTGCGGTGGGCCCGCGGCTGCTGAGTCTGGCCAACGCCATGCACAACGAGACCTCGGTGGTCACGATGGCGAGCTTCCTGCGCGCGTTCACCGACTACGACCGCACCCACGTCCTGGCCGCCCTGTCGCGGATCCCGACCCTGGTGCTGTGCGGGTCCGCCGACCCGATGACCCCGCCGTCGCATTCGGTCGCCATGGCCGCCGCGGTCGACTACTCGGACCTGGTGCTCATCCCGGGCGCGGGCCACTCGGTGATCCTCGAACAGCCCGCCCGGGTGGCCGAGGCGCTGACCCGGCTGCTGACCCGGGCGGGCGGGCCGACCACCCCGGCCCGCGCCCACCTGCGTCTGGTCGCCTGACAACCACCGGCTCGGCGCGGCCCACCGGCTCGGGGGCCCTGAGCCGGTCAGTCAGGGGCATCGCCCACCACCCGTTGGCCACGCCCCGTCGGCTCATCAGCCCGTTGGCCACCGCCCGTCAGCTCATCGGCCCGTCAGCCCGTCAGCCCGTAGGCCCGTAGGCCCGTAGGCCCCGTAGGCCCCGTAGGCGTGATTCCCCGGACCGCCAAGCGGTACGGCAGGACCCAGCCGCAGCGGCCCGGCTCTAGTCGCAGACCGCACCGAACGACGCCGAACCGACCAGCCGCGCGTACTTCGACAGCACGCCCCGGGTGTAACGGGGCGGCAACGGGTTCCAGCCCTCGGCGCGCCGGTCGAGTTCCTCCTTGTCGACCAGCAGATCGAGGGTGCCCGCGCCCACGTCCAGGCGGATCTGATCGCCGTCGCGCACGAAGGCGATGGGCCCGGCGTCGACCGCCTCCGGGGCCACGTGCCCGACGCACAGGCCGGTGGTGCCGCCGGAGAAGCGACCGTCGGTCAGCAGCAGCACGTCCTTGCCCAGGCCCGCGCCCTTGATGGCGGCGGTGATGGCGAGCATCTCGCGCATGCCCGGACCGCCCTTGGGGCCCTCGTACCGGATGACCACCACGTCGCCCGCGGTGATCGTGCCGTCCTCGAGGGCATCCATGGCGGCGCGCTCACGATCGAAAACCCGTGCGGTGCCGGTGAATACGTCCGAATCGAACCCGGCGGACTTGACCACCGCGCCGCCGGGGGCGAGCGAGCCGTGCAGGATGGTGATGCCGCCGGTGGGATGAATCGGGGAGTTCATCGCCCGCACCACCTTGCCGTCCGGATCCGGCGGCGCGATGTCGGCGAGGTTCTGCGCCACGGTGCGACCGGTCACGGTGAGGCAATCACCGTGCAGCAGACCCGCGTCCAGCAGAGCCTTCATCATCACCGGCACGCCGCCGATGCGATCCACGTCGGTCATCACATGCTTGCCGAAGGGCTTCACGTCCGCCAGGTGCGGCACGCGCCTGCCGACCCGGGCGAAATCGTCCAGTGTCAGATCGACGTTCGCGTCGTGCGCGATGGCCAGCAGATGCAGCACCGCGTTGGTGGAACCGCCGAAGGCCATCACCACCGCGATCGCGTTCTCGAACGCCTCCTTGGTCAGGATGTCCGAGGTGGTGATGCCGCGGCGCAGCAATTCCACGACCGCCTCGCCGCTGCGGCGGGCGTAGCCGTCCCGGCGGCGGTCGGTCGCGGGCGGGGCGGCGCTGCCCGGCAGCGACATGCCCATGGCCTCGGCCGCGCTGGCCATGGTGTTGGCGGTGTACATGCCGCCGCACGCGCCCTCACCGGGGCAGATGGCGCGTTCGATGGCGTCGACGTCCGCGCGGCTCATGAGCCCGCGCGAGCACGCCCCGACCGCCTCGAAGGCGTCGATGATGGTCACTTCACGCTCGGTGCCGTCGGTCATCTTCGCGATGCCCGGCAGGATCGAGCCCGCGTACAGGAACACGCTCGCCAGGTTCAGCCGGGCCGCGGCCATCAGCATGCCGGGCAGGGATTTGTCGCAGCCCGCGAGCAGGACCGAACCGTCCAGGCGCTCGGCCTGCATGACCGTCTCCACGCTGTCGGCGATCACCTCGCGCGACACCAGGGAGAAGTGCATGCCCTCGTGGCCCATGGAGATGCCGTCGGACACCGAGATGGTGCCGAACTGCATGGGATAGCCGCCCGCGCTGAACACACCCTCCTTGCCGGCGGTGGCCAGGCGGTCCAGCGAGAGGTTGCAGGGTGTGATCTCGTTCCACGAGGACGCCACCCCGATCTGCGATTTCCCCCAGTCGGCATCACCCATGCCGACCGCGCGCAGCATGCCGCGCGCGGCGGTCTTCTCCAGTCCGTCGGTGACGTCGCGACTGCGGGGCTTGATATCGGGGCCGCTCGAATCATTGGACACGGTGCCGATCATCCCTCGAGCCGATCCGATTTCCGGCGAATCTCCGTTTCGCGCGTCTCCGGCCGGTCGGCGGCGCTCCCGCGCGCACCGGACCGATCACCTGGTGGCGATGACGAATTGTCCCTGGCCGCTGATGAATTGGTTCACCTCGGCGAACCCGGCCCGCCGTAGCCGCGCGGTGATCTCGTCCCGGCCGAAGATGTGAATGCCACTCGCCGCGGCCAGGACGGGCTTCACCAGCGGGATCCGGGTCAGTTTCTCGTCCACCGTCGTGAAGATCGCCAGCTTGCCGCCGGGTTTGAGCACCCGGATCATTTCCTCGATCACCTCGTGCGGCGCGGGGATCAGATACAGCGCGGCCAGGCAGCTCACCGAGTCGAACGTCTTGTCCGCGAACGGAATCGCGTGGGCATCGGCGCGCAGGAAGGCGACCCGCTCGGCACACGAATCGCGCACCGCCTGGGTCAGCATGGGGACGGAGACGTCGAGCCCGACCGCCAGCCCGTCCGCGCCGAGGTTCGCCGCGAATGCGCGGGTGTGCAGCCCCGGCCCGCAGGCCACGTCCAGCACCAGGCCGGCACCGGATGGGGACAGCTCGGCCAGGACCCGGTCGGTGTACCGCTTGGTGCCCGGGCCGCCGAAACTGAAGGCCCGGGTGAACATGGGCCGCCACAGCCCCTCGTAGATCCGGGCGAGCACCGGATTCTCCATGGCGACCTGGGCCAGAGATCGCTCGGCCGACCCCTGCGCGGCCAAGAGATCCAGGTACCCGGCGCTGTCGTCGACGCTCGCGGGCAGGCGGCCGGGATCCAGGAGGTCCGACAGGAACTCCAGCGGGGATCGTTCACGAACGCGTTTCCTGGCCAACCCGACTCCTCGATCCGTACCGGTTCGCCCGATACTTCCCTTTATTGTCTGGGACAGTACAGGCCGATGGGGGCGAACGGAATACGACCGGAGCAATCTTGCCGCTGGGAGATAGCCCGGCACTCTAGAATTCCCCTGCACGATCGCACTACCCCAGAGTTGTTCAGCGAACCGGCCACGGGACGGAGCGGACGATGACGATGACGGCGAATCCGGTGGATGTCGGCACCGCCCACCGAGCCGGGACGCTCGTCCGCAGTGCGGAACTCCCGCCCCGCATGTGGCCCGCGCACACCGCCGCCGGATACCGGGTCTGGTACCAGGGCGTCGGCTACGACGGGGCCGGGCGCATCATGACCGGCTCGGTTTTCGCACCCGAGGGCGAGCCGCCCGGCGGCGGCTGGCCGGTCATCGGCTACGCGCACGGCACCACCGGGCTGTCCGACGGCACCGCGCCCTCGGTCGCCGGGCTGTCCCGGCCCGAGAGCCGCCACGTCGCCGCCTGGCTGCAGGCCGGATACTTCGTCACCGTCACCGATTACGAGGGCCTGGCCTCTCCCGGCCCGCACCCGTACTTCAACGGCGAGGCCGTCGCGGACGACGTGGTCGACATCGTGCGCGCGGCAAGGCAACTCGATCACCCGCTGAGCCCGCGGTGGATGGCGGTCGGGTTCTCCCAGGGCGGGCACGCCGCGCTGTTCACCGGGCTCATGGCCACCAAATACGCTCCGGAACTGGACTTCCGGGGCACGGTGGCGCTGGCCCCGCCGGTCGAGGTGCCGATGATCGTCGGGCTGCAGACCGCGGCCGACTCCGCACCGGTGACCCTGTTCCTGCCGTATCTGCTGGCCGGGCTGCGCACCACGCGCGGGCTCGCCACCCAGGACTTCATGACCGGCCTCGGGCAGCGGCTCATCGCGCTGGCCGAAACCGCGCCCGTGCGCGATATCCATTACGCCGTAGCGGTTCTCACCAATCAGGACATCGGCACCACCGGTTTGACCGGTCGCCCGGGGCTGGACGCCATGCTGCACGCCTGCCGGGTGCCCACCGCCCGCTTCGACCGCCCGGTGCTGCTGGCCGCCGGCACCGAGGACGCGGTGCTGCCCATGGCGGTGGTGGAACAGTTCGCCGCGGAACTGCTCCGCGCGGGCACCACCCTGGAATTCGTGACGTGCACCGGGGCCGATCACACGCGCATGCTGACCGCTCCCACCGGGGAAGTGCTCGCCTGGGCGAACGCGCACATGGCCGCCGCACCGCACACCGTCGCGCAAACCTACGGCGCCCGAAGCGGTTTCGACCTGCTCGACGTCACCGGCGACGGCTACCTGACCGCCGACGACTACGAGGCCTTCGGCCTGCGGCTGGTGCAGGCGTACGGTGAGGCCCCCGGCTCGCGGCGCGCCGCGGCGGTGCGCGCGGGGTATCGCGCGCTGTGGCACTCCCTGCGGGGGCGGGCCGACAGCGATCACGACGGCCGGATCAGCCCGGACGAGTTCCGGGCCTGGCTCGAGAATCATTCGGACGACGCCGATTTCGATCGTGAGATCGCACCGCTGGCCCGGGCGGTCCTCGACCTGGCCGACGCCGACGGCAACGGGGTGCTGGACCGCGACGAATTGATCCGGCTGCTCATCGGCTGCGAGCAGACCCCGGCCGAAGCCGCCGCACTCTTCGACCGGCTCGATGTCGACGGCTCGGGCACGATCGACACGTCCGAACTCATCACGGCGATCCGGCGGTTCTGCCTCAACCCCGCCGCGGACGAGCCGGGCGCGTGGCTCTTCGGGCGGTTCTGAGCGGGCCGCCGTACCGGCGAGCGCTTTTCGACGCGCCGAGAATCCGCCGGTGAGCGGGGTGTGATCGGGCTCATGGTTGCGTGATTCGCTCCGGCTCGGGTACCGTTGGCGCTGTCTAAGTCTTGCGGTGGCAGGTTTCCCTCCCGTAAGAGGTCAGATTTCTTTCTCCCGGATTCGACGAATCCCTTCGATCGATCCCCGGTCCTCGCGGCTACCGCGACGACCCCTCCGCCCCGGCGCGTACCGCCGGCCGGGCCGTGTCGCTCATTCCCACGGCCCGTATCTCTCATTCCCGCGGCGTTGCGCCGTACCTCAACACTTCAAGGAAACATCATGAACGACAACATCTCTCAGCAGAGTGTCGAGAACGGGCGCACCGTCGCCGGGATCCTCGACATCACCGACAATCACGCGTCGCTGCGCGTCGAGGGCTACCTGCCCGACCCGGGCGACATCCACGTCTCGAATCGGCAGGTGCGCGAGAACCACCTGCGCCGTGGCGATTTCGTCACCGGCCTGGCGGTTCCGCCCAGCGGCAACGCCAAACACGATCAGCTCGTGCGGGTCTCGACCGTCAACGGGCAGGCGCCCGGCCGGGCGGCGAATCGGCCCGTGTTCGCCGATCTGGTGCCCATTCATCCGAATCAGCGCCTGCGACTCGAGACCGAGCCGCACGAAATGATCACGCGCGTCACCGATCTCGTCATGCCCATCGGCAAGGGGCAGCGCGCGCTCATCGTCGCACCGCCCAAGGCGGGCAAGACCTCCGTGCTGCGAGCCATGGCGCACGGCATCGCCAAGAACCATCCCGAATGCGAACTCATGCTGGTCCTGGTCGGCGAACGGCCCGAGGAGGTCACCGACCTGGCGCGTTCGGTCCCGGCCACCGTCGCCGCGGCCACCTTCGACCGCAGCCCGAAAGAGCAGGTGACCATGGCCGAGCTGGCCATCGAGCACGCCAAGCGCCTGGCCGAGACCGGCCGCGACGTGCTGGTGCTGCTCGATTCGCTGACCCGCCTGGCCCGCGCCTACAACCTGGGCGCACCGTCCTCGGGGCGGGTGCTCTCCGGTGGCGTCGACGCCGCCGCGCTCACGCTGCCCAAGCGATTCCTCGGCGCCGCACGCAATTTCGACGGCGGCGGCTCGCTGACCATCATCGCCACCGCGCTGGTGGAGACCGGCTCGGCCGCGGACACGGTCATCTTCGAGGAGTACAAGAGCACCGGCAACGCCGAGCTGAAACTCGATCGCGGCGTCGCCAATCGCCGGGTCTACCCGGCCATCGACATCGGGCAGTCCAGCACGCGCAAGGACGAATTGCTGCTCACCCCGGGCGAACTCGCGGCCACCGACATCCTGCGCCGCACGCTGGCGGCGGTGGACGGCCAGTCGATCGAGTTGCTCCTCGAGGGCCTGCGCCAGACCCCCACCAACGCCGAGTTCCTGGCCCAGCTCACCACCACCTCGCGCCGCTGAGCAGACGGGCGACCGCGACCTCGCGCGGGACGGGCGGGGCCTCTCGCGGTGCAGCCGGGACCGCTCGCAGCGCGGCCAGGCCTCTCCCGGCACGGCCGGTGCCTCTCCAGGTGCGGCCGGTCCCCTCCCCCGGCGCGGACAGGGCCTCTCCTGGTGCGGCCGGCACCTCTCCTGGCACGGCCGGGGCGTCTCCCGGTGCGGCGGGGAACCTTCACGTTGCAGGTCATGAACTTTCGCAGCGAACGGGAAATCTTCGCGGCGCGGGTGACCAGCGCGGCGGGCGGCACGAACCCGGTACGAGCCTCGCGGCGGGCGGCACGAACCGGCCGGTGCGAGCCTGCGTGGGCCGGGCGCTCGCCCGAACCTGTCGGTGGGCAGTTCTACCCTGAGAGCGCAGGTCCCCACCTCGCCCATCAGCGTAAAGAGTTGATCTTCATGGCCGTCTTCGCCATTTACGGGGCCACCGGTCACACCGGCCGCCTGGTCACCGCCGAATTACTCGCCCGCGGAAAAGATGTCATCGTGGCCGGCCGGGATCCGGACGCGCTCGCCGCGCTCGGCCCAGCGCGGGTGCTGGTTGCCCCGCTCGACGACCCGGACGCGCTGCGGGCACTCGCCACGGCCGCCGACGTGATCATCCACTGTGCCGGGCCGTTCGCCGTCACCGGGCCACCGGTCGCGGCGGCCGCCGCCGAAAGCGGTTGCCACTACGTCGATCACGCGGTCGAGGTACATCACGTGCACCGGCTGTTCCAGGAGTACCCCGAGCGCGCGCAGGCCGCCGGCATCACCATGCTGCCGAGCGTCAGCTTCTACGGTGGGCTCGGCGACCTGCTCGCCGGGGCGGTGGCCGCGCGGGTGCCCGACATCGAGCGGGTCACCGTCGCGTACGCCGTGCACAACTGGATGATGACGCACGGCGCGGTGGAAACCGCCCGGTTGCTGTTCGCCGACACCGATCGCATCGGATTCGAGGACGGCGCACCGCGATACGGATTCGTGGAGCCGCGCAACGCCATCTTCGCCTTCCCGCCGCCGGTCGGCCCGCGCGCCATGATCGCGCCGGTGCCCTTCCCGGAGGCGGTCACCGTCCCCCGGCACGTGCGCACCCGCGCGGTCGAGGCCCAGTTGACGGCGCACACCTTCTCCGAGGACCAGGCGTTCACCAGCGAGGACGTCGGGCCGGACGAACGCGCGGGCAGCGAATTCACCATCACCGCACAGGTTCTCGGCGCCGCGGGATCGGCGACCGGGCACCTGCGCGGGCGCGATCTGTGGCGGGCCGCGGCCGTGGCGTCTGTGGAGGCCGCGGTGCGGCTGACCGAGGGCGGGGTCAAGAGCGGAGTGCTCAGTCCCGGTGAGGCTTTCGACGGCGCGGAGTTCCTGTCCACGCTGGCCGCCCGGGGGCTGTTCACCCTCGAACTTCCCGAAGGCGCGTGAGGATCATGGCTCCGATTCTGGTCACGGGCGCGGGCGGCGGCGCGCAGGGCGGCACCGGGCGCACGGTCGCCCGCGCCCTGCTGCGCGCGGATCTCCCGGTCCGCGCCTTCGTTCATCACGACAATGCCTCCGCCGCCGAACTGAAGGAGCTGGGCGCGGAGGTCGTGGTCGGCGATCTCCGCGAGATCACCTCGGTCCTGCCCGCCGTGCAGGGCGTGCGGCGCGCGTATTTCACCTATCCGGTCACCGCCGGAATGCTGGACGCGGCAGCGGTTTTCGCCGCGGCCGGGCGCGAAGCGAAGCTGGAGCGGGTCGTCGCGGTGTCACAGCTGGGCTCGGCGCCCACCGCGGGCACCCCGCACATGCGCAGGCACTGGGTCGCCGAACAGGCCCTGGACCGCGCCGAGATCGGCGCGGTGCACCTGCGGGCGGCGGTGTTCTACGAGAACCTGCGGGTCGCCATCGGAGACACCGGCGTGCTGGCCCTGCCGCTGGGCTCCCCCGACACCGTGCTGCCGTTGATCGCGGCGGCCGATGTGGCCGGGGTGGGCGCGGGTGTGCTGCGCACCGGCGAACCGGTGGATCCGGTGCTGTGGCTGGCCGGGGAGATCCGGACCGTGGGCGAGGTGGCGGCGGCGTTCGGCGTCCCGTACGTCGATGTGGATCCGCGCGAATGGGCCGCGACCGCGCGCACGGTCTACCGCGACGAGGTCACCGTCGAGCACCTCACCCACCTGTGGACCATGTTCGCCGCCATCGGTTCCGGGCACGAGCTGTTCCGCGTCACCGAGACCATCGAGCGGTACACCGGGCGACCGCCGCTGTCCCTGCGGGACTATCTCGCGCAGCGCTGAGGGGACTCCCTCGCAGGGCACCGAGGGGACTCCGTCGAGCAGCACCGAGCCACGCCGGGAAACCCGCCGAGCGGGCCGCCGCGCACATCGACCGATAGGGTGACGGATGCACTGTTAACCGAGAACAAGCTTCAATAGCTGGTTGCGTTCAGGAGTGATGCGCTGTGACTGTCGGACCGGCGGCGCTTCCCGAATACCGACCTCAGCCACCGACGTTCGGGCAGTTACTGCGCCGGTTGCGCGATGATCGGCGAATCTCGCGGGAGCGCCTGGCCTTCGCCGCCGGGGTGAGCGCGAGCTACCTCACCCTGCTCGAACGCGGCCAGCGCGACCGCCCGACCGACGTCGTGGTGGAAGCGCTGGTGCGCCAATTGGATACGGCGGGCGCGCTCTCGGACGCCGACCGCAGGAACCTGCTGGATCTGGCGGGCCTGCCGCGCACCTGCGTCCCCTCGGCCGCGGAGTTGCGCGCCGAACTCACCCCGGACATGCACGCCGGACTACGGCTGTTCGCCCCGAATCCGGCCGCGTACTACGACGTCCGGCTCAACCTGCTGGCCTGCAACGAGCCATACGCCACCGCCCTGCCCGGTCTGACCGAGACCGCCAATTGGGTGCGCTGGATCTTCGGCGCCGACATAGCCAAGGCGATCATAGTCGACTGGGAGCAGGAGGCCGCGATCACCGTCTCGCGCCTGCGCGGGGTCCTGGGCGCGGCGGGCAACCCCGACTGGTCGGCCGACCTCATCGCCGACTACGCCGACTTCCCCCGCTTCCGCGAGCTGTGGCAGCACAGCGCCGCCTCCTTCAGTCGCTCCGAGATCCCGGTCCGGCTGCGCGATCTCGCCACCGGCACGGTCACCACCTACTACTCCCAGTCCCTGGGTGCGCAGTCGGTCAACCATCCGGGCTGGATCGGCTTCGTCGCCTGCCTGCCCATACCCGGTGACGAGGGGACACGGGCGGACTAGCCGAGTCCGGGCACCCGCGGGGCCCGGTCGCGAGTTGCTTTCGGACGCAAACGATCCGCGGATTCTGCGGGGCGATGCGCGCTACCCGAGTGGAAGCTCGAACCCCACTTCCGCACCGCCGCCGGGGTGATTCGCGGCCGAGACCGTGCCGCCGTGGGCGATGACGATGTCGTGGACGATCGCCAGGCCGAGGCCCGAGCCGGGGGTCGAGCGGGTGCGGTCGGCACGGTAGAAGCGGTCGAAGATCGCGCGGTGATCGGCGGCCTCGATGCCGGGGCCGTGGTCGCGGACCGTGAGGGCGGAACCTCGGATGTGCACGGCGACGGCGGTTTCGGGCGGGCTGAACTTGAGGGCGTTGTCGACCAGGTTGTCGATGCAGCGGGCCAGAGCCTGCGGGCGGGCGGTGACCGTCGCCGGATCGGCGGCGGTGACCGTGATGTCGCGGCCGGTGCGGCGGCCGAAGCGCCGAGCACAGTCCCGCGCCACATCGGCGAGGTCGAGCGGGGCCGGATCCTCGGCGGTGTGCCGATCGGTGGCGAGCTCGACCAGTTCGGTGATCAGGGTGTCCAGGGCCTTGGCCTCCTGGACCAGGGTGCTCAGCACCTGGGTCTCGTCGGCGGGCTCGAGCCGCCCGCGAGCGCGCTGCAGGAGTTCCGCGCTGCCCCGGATCGAGGTCAGCGGGGTGCGCAGTTCGTGGCTGGCGTCCTCGACCAGGCGGTGCTGCTGGGCGCGCGAGAAGCGCAGCGCGGCGAGCATGGTGTTGAAGCTGCGGGTGAGTGCGCCGACCTCGTCCCGGCCGGGCTCGGGCAGCAGCGTAGACAGATCCTGCGTGGTGCTGATGCGCCGGGTGGCCGCGGCCAGCCTGCGCATGGGCCGCAGGATCCGCCCGATCGCGAGCCAGCTGATCAGCGCCGCCGCCGCGACCGCGATGGCGGTGATCGAGGCGGTGCGCCACAGGAACGCGCTGTCGACCCGTTCGACCTCGGCGTAGTTCTGCCCGACCATGACCGCGCCCGCGCCGCCGGGCCTGGCCTTGGTGAGGACCCCGTAACTCACCTCGCCCAGCACCACCTCGGTCTCGGTCATCCCCTGCCCGGTGCGCGCCACCGCCAGATCGGAGTCGTTGACCGGCAACGGTTCCCGGCCCGGGGTGAGCGGCCGGACCGTCCCATCCGGCAGCAACAGCTGTTCGGTCATGTCGGGCCGCACCGGCAGCGCCGCGCCGGCGTCCAGCAGCGCGAGCACGGTGTCCGCGCGATCGGCCAGGCCGCGATCGACCTGGTCCGCCACCAGCGGCGAAACACTCTGGTAGGCGGTGACAATGGCGACCACGATCGCCGCGATGCTGGCCGCGACCGCGACCAGGGTGAGCCGGGTTCGCAACATCACGCGGTCCTGATGGTGTAGCCGACGTTGCGGGCGGTGTGAATGAGCCTGCTCGCACCGTCGAGTTCGGTCTTGCGGCGCAGGTATCCGATGTAGACGTCGAGCGAGCGGGATTCGGTGTCGAAGTCGAAGCCCCAGATGTGTTCGTAGATCTGACTTCTGGTGAGCACGATGCGCTCGTTGCGCATGAGCAGTTCCAGGACGTCGAACTCGGTGCGGGTCAGTTCGATCAGCCGATCGCCGCGGCGCACCTCCCGGGTCGCCGGATCCAGGCACAGATCCGCGACGGCGAGCAGCTCGGCCCCGGCCTCGGGCGCGCTGCGGCGCAACAGCGCTCGCAGCCGCGCCAGCAGCTCCTCGGTGTCGAACGGTTTGGCCAGATAGTCGTCGGCCCCGGCGTCGAGCCCGGCCACCCGGTCCCCGACCTGATGCCGCGCGGTGAGCACCAGGATCGGGAGCCGGTCGCCGCGCCGGCGCAGCGCCCGGCACAGGGAGAGCCCGTCCAGCCGGGGCATGACCACATCCACCACCGCCAGATCCGGGCGGTCCGCCGCGAGCGTTTCGAGCGCCTCCTGACCGTCACCGGCCAGCAACACCCGGTAGCCCTCGAAGCGCAGCAGTTGATCGAGGGTACTGCGCACATTGGGGTCGTCCTCGACCACGAGGACGGTTGCGGGAGCCATGCTGTCAGTCTGGCCGGTGCCGGATTCGGTCATTTCTCGCGCCCGGTCAGTTCGTGACCGGGACCACGGCGATGGGCGGAATCGCCGCCACGCACTCGGTCGAGCCGGTCGACCCGGTCCGCACGAACCGGTCGATGATGCTCACGACGCAACCGGTCGGCTCGAGGTCCGGCACATGTCCGGTGTTGGGTACCGACAGGAAGGTCGAGCGGGCGAAGCGGGACGCGGCGCGCACGCCGTTCGCGTCGGGAGTGATGGCGTCGAGATCGCCGGAGAGCACCAGCACCGGGACGTCCGGCATCGCGGTGCGCACCTCGTCGGGCCGCTGGTGGCCGGTGATCCCGGGCCAGCGGATGCACGCGTCCGCGCCGTCGCGCTGGGCCGCGCCGAAGCCCGCCGCGCTGAACGCGCCGTTGGTCCCGATGCGGGCGAGCGCCTCGCGGTACTGCTGTTCCCGTTGCGGCAGTGCGGCTTCGGGCGACCACAGCGGCCGGTAGTCGTTGCAAGCGACCGTGAGGTAGAGCCCGATGTTCTCGTAGCCCGGTGCGGCGGTGGCGCGTCGGGTGAAGTCGCTCAGCAGCGCGTCGTCACCGCGCACAGCGGCGTGCAGGGCGGCGGGCAGCATGCCGAGGGTGGCGTCGGCCTCCGGGCCCGCACCGACGTTGGAGGTGGCCGCCTCGAAGATGAGATTGCCGAGCTTGCCCTCGTCCAGCAGAATCTCGCCCTTACCCTGGACCGTGATCGGCCGTTCCCGCAGACGCGCGGCCACCGTGCGCAGATCGTGCACCGCGGTCGACCCGTCGCAGGACCCGCTGCGCTCGCAGATGCGTTGCAGCGTCAGCGAAACCGCCTCGGCGTTGGGCCGTTGCAGCGGGTCGGCGTCGTGCGGATACGCACCGGTGAGAATCATCGATCGCACGTGCTCGGGATGCCGCTGGGCGTAGATCGGCAGCAGGTAGGTGCCGTAGGAGATGCCGTACGGGATCACCTTGTCGATGCCGAGCCGCTCGCGGACCGCGTCGAAGTCGTCGACCGTGGCGGCCGAGGTGTACCCGGCGGCCTTCGGGCCCAGGTTCTCCCCGCAGCGCTGCACCGCGGCGAGCTGCTGTTCCCTTGTGCCCAATTGGAATTCGTCCTCGTTCACCCCGCAGTCCATGGGGTCGGAGACGCCGGTGCCGCGCGGATCGATCAGCAGCACATCGTGATCGGACATCATCAGGCCGGACAGCGTCGCGGCCTCGGCGGCATGGGCGATCATCGGCACGCCGGGTCCGCCCGGGTTGGGCAGCAGGGTGCCCGCGGCCGGAATGTCACCGCGGCTGTGCTTGATCCGCGCGTAGCCCACCTCGATCGTGCCCAGCTCCGGCTGCCCCGCCACCAGCGGCCGCTGCACGGTGCCACAGTCGACCGCGTAACCCTCCACGGTCGGGCACCAGGCGGGCGGGGCCGCCGACGGCGCCGCGGACTCCCCCGCGCCACACCCGGTGATCAGTCCACCCAGGATGGCCGCCGTCGCGGCGATCCCCGCTATCGAACGCATTCCCGTACGCATGTTCCGCACTCCGTTCCGCAGTGTCCGGCTCGGTCCGCCCGAGCTGTCGAAAGGAATCCTGCGGGGCGAGAGGCAAAGCCCGGTCAGACGAAAGACAAAGCCGTGTAAGAATCCGGACGATCCCGCAAACGGGTGCCCGCGACACCCGAAAACCGCAGGTACACCGCCCGGCCCCGGACAGCGACTACGATTTTGGCCGAAGTCGAAGCGGCATTCGCGCAGCGCCGGCCTTACCCGTGGGGCGGACCGAGAGGACTTTTTCGATGAGCGCAGGGACCGACGCGGCGAACTCCGACTGCACCGGACAGCTCGCCGGACTCCTGGGCAAGCACATGATCTACGCCTACGAGAACGGCTGGAAGTACGAGCTCTACGTCCGCAACGCGGACACCGTCGCGACGCGCTGCCTGCTCGGGCCCATGTTCGGCCGCTGGACGACGAATCAGACCGCCAAGATCGTGTCCCTGGGCGGGGCCGGAACGGACCCCGACGAGCAGTACAAACTGGCCTGGGTGGAACCGACCGGTTCGACCATGGTCGCCATCGTCTGGCCCGGCGAGCGGCGCGTGCACACCACGGCCACCTTCCCGCAGTGGATGCTCGACTATCCCGAGAGCACGCTGACCCACTACGAGGACAATCTGCACGCCATCCGCGCCGATCGCGACCGCGGCCCGACCTACCCGCTGACCCTGGTGTCCTCGAACGGGCGCATCACCTATCTGGAGAGCCGGGATCCCGACGACGACACCGTCATCGACTGCCCGCCGAGCAAACTGCCGGTGGGTTACGCCGACCGGATGAATTGATCGAGATACCGTGCCGGACCACCCGATCGCACCGGACCGGCACGGTAGTCTCTGCCCGAGAACTCCCCGGATCGCCACCGCCGGCGGATGGTTCCTTTCCTCCGAGGGTGCGCGCGGGAGTTGCTGGTCCGGATGTGTTCACCCCGAATAGTGCAGGTAGCCCACGAAACCGCGCAGTCCCCGGGCTGGAGCCGGCGGGCCTGGCTGGGCGCGGCGGGCCTGGGCGCGGTCGCCGCGCTGTCGGGGAACGCCACGGCCGCGGCCGCACCCGAACGCACCGGCGGGGTGGTGGACCTGACCCACGTGCTCGACGCGGAACTGCCCGTGTGGCCGGGCAATCCGGCCTTCTCCAAGGTCCCCGTGGCCTGGCACGATCGCGGCGGTTTCGCCCAGCACGCCCTGGTGCTGTGGGAGCACACCGGAACCCACGTCGACGCCCCGCTGCACCGGGTGCGGGACGGGATCTCGGTCGATCGCATCGCGGAACGGGACCTGATCGCCCCGCTCGTCGTCATCGACATCTCCGCCCGGGCCGCCGCCGATCCCGAAGCGGCGCTGAGCATCTCGGACATCACCGACTGGGAGGCGGCGCACGGCGCGATTCCCGCGCGGGCCTTCGTGGCCATGTATTCGGGCTGGGAACACCGGCTCGCCGCGCCCGCCACCTTCCTGAACCTGGACGCCGCCGGACGCCCGCACGCACCCGGATTCGCGCCCGAGGCCGCCGATTTCCTGGTGACACAGCGCGATATCGTCGGCGCGGGCGTGGACACGCTGAGCCTGGACCGCGCCGCGAGCACCGAATACGGTGCGCACACGGCGATTCTGGGCGCGGGGCGATACGGCGTGGAGATGCTGGCGCGGCTGGGCCAGGTGCCGCCTTCAGGCGCGACGGTGGTCGTGGGCGCGCCCAAACACGCGGGCGGGACCGGCGGACCCTGCCGGGTTCTGGCGCTGACCTGAGACCGGCCCGGCACTGTCCTGATCCGGCTCGGGCCTGCCCGGATCCGGCTCAGCCCGGCCGGTCGAGCGAAAGGCTGTGCCGGAACACGGTTCCCGGGTCCCACGTGGCCTTGATCGCCCGCAGCCGTTCGTAATTGCCGCCGTAGTAGAAGGCGTGCCAGGGCACCCCCGACGTATTCCATTGCGGGTCGGCCAGATCCGCGTCGGGGTAGTTGATGTAGCTCCCGCCCTGGGCCGCGTTCGGCACCGGCACACCGCCGGTCGCGGCGTACACGTCGCGGTACATCTCACGCGCCCAGGTGACGAAGCGCTCGTCGTCGGCGGGGTTGCGCCAGGCGGCGTGGATGAGCATCTTGAGGAACGACCCGCGCTCGGGAGACGCGGTCGCCCCCGGGGCCACGGCATTGACCGCGCCGCCGAAAGGCAGGAATTCCACCTGCGATTCGCCGAGGAAGCGGAGATCGGTCAGATACCGGTACAGCACCCGCAACTGGTCGGCCGAGTACGCCTCGCGCAGGTACGCGGATTTGACCTTGACCCGGAAGCCCGGCATGCCCTTGGCGTAGTACACGGTCGAGAGGGTGTCACCGTAGGACTTCTCGGCGGGCGGCAGCACGAGCGGCGGGGGCGTCACGCCCTCGGAGATCGCGGCCACGAACTCGTCGAACCGCGCCCGGGCGCCGGGCCGGTCCGCGTCCAGCAGGATCAGGATGTCCGATCCGGTGATGCCCGGTTTGAGATGCAGCGGCGCGTACAGCCCGGCGAACGGATCACCGGGCGCGCCATGGCGTTCGAAGAAGGCGATGTAGTTGCCGACGAAGCGCACGAACGAGTCCTCGGTCGCCAGCGGCAGCACCACGCGCGTGCTCAGCATGGAACCGGGCGCCGCCGGCAGCGCGCGGGCGGGATCGGATCCGCCGGAGTCGGCCGAGCGCAGCAGGTACCGGGTCACGACCCCGAAATTGCCGCCGCCACCGCCGGTGTGGGCCCACCACAGATCGGCGTGCGGCCCGTCCTTGGTGGCCACCAGCGTGGTGGCCCTGCCGTCCGTCCCGACCGTCACGATCTCCAGGCCGTGGAGATGATCGGCCACGAGCCCGAAGCGCCGTGACAGCGGCCCGTACCCGCCGCCGCTGATATGCCCGCCCGCGCCCACGCCCTTGCAGATGCCCGCGGGCACGGTCACGCCCCAGCCGCCCAGCAGCCGTTCGTACATCGCGCCCAGATCGGCGCCGGCGGCCACCGAGAACGCGCCGTGCTCGGCGTCCCAGTCGACCGCGGTCAGCCGCTGCAGATCGATGATCGAGCGGGTGTGCTCGTTGTCCACGAAGTCGTCGAAGCCGTGCCCGCCCGAGCGCACCGCGACGCGCAGGCCCTCGTGCACGGACCGCTCGACGGCCGCGCGCACGCCCTCGGCGTCGGCGGGCACGAAGATCCGCTGCGGGCGCGCGGTGAAGCGGCGGTTGTATCCGCGCTCGGTCAGCTCCGCGTAGCCGGGGTCGCCGGGGCCGATCACCCCGGGTTCGGCGGCCCGTGCGATCGGTAGTCCGAGTACGCCGGCCGCGGTACCGAACGCGGAGGCGGCGAAGAGGCTACGACGAGACAGCGGCACGACACTCCCCGAGACGGCGGATCACTGGAACTTGGCGAAGTAAACAGTAAGCGCCCTGCGAATGTACGCGAAACGGACATGTCGGTCTGATTGCCGCACGGTCGGCCCGCGCGTTGCGATGTCACGGTGGCCTCGGATTGTCCACGGGCAGAAACACAATCCGGAATCGGCCGCTCGGCCCGCACACGCGGCCCGCGGGTGCCGGGGGCGGACCCGAACACGCACTATGGTTGTTTCAAATCACTTGTCCAGGAGGGCTGCTGCCATGCCGCACTTGACGGTTTCCTACACCGCCGCCCTGGCGGGCGCCTTCGACGCGACCGCCTTCGCGCACGAGATCTTCCGCGAGGCCGCCGCCATCCTCGATGCCGACCCCGCCACCTTCAAGGCCCGCTTCACCCGAATCGACGACTGGGTCATCGGCATCGACGGTGCGGAGGCCGAGAAGAATTGGGTGCAGATCTTTCTGGACATCGCCTCGGGCCGCACCAGCGAGATCAAGGAGGCCCTGGCCAAGGCCGTCCTGACCATCACGGAGAAGACCTTCGCGGTGCCCGCCGGGCAGGCGATCTACGTCTCGGCCGACGTCCGCGAGCTGGTTCCGCCGGGATTCCAGCACACCACCCTGGGTTGAGCACACCACCTTCGGCTGCTCACATCGACTTCGGCCGGGCAGGGCCGCCCGCTCAGCGGAAGCTGCTGCGCGTCGTCCACACGTCGGCGTTGCCGGCGCCGGTCCACCGTTCGAGTAATCGCGTCGTCGCGTACTCGGAAATACCCGGGAGCGGCGACGGGCCGATATGCACACTCGGCCGGGGCTGTTCGGGAAAGCCCGCGTGCTCATCCGGAAGCAATCGGAACGGCAGGAAAACACGCACGCCGTCGGGCCCCGGCGCGAAACGCAACTCCGGTCCGGGCGGATCGGCGTCGAATTTCAATAGGCGCCATTCGTTTTCGGCGTGAAACGACGGATTCTTGATAAACAGCCCGTACAAACGCAATTCGTCGAACAGCAGCCGCGCCCGTTCCTCGATCTGCTCCGGCGACGGTTCGGAGCGCGCGCCGAGCAGCCCGAGGTGACGTTCGTAGAGTTCGCTCACCATCAGATGCATATCGTCTTCGTCGTACACACATTTGGCGAGATACCAGCCCTGCCCCTCGGCGGCGGTGCGCACCAGCTCGAACGGCAGTCCGAGGCAGACGCCCCCGCGCGAGCCATAGGCACGCCACTGCGAGAGCGAATCACCGTCGGCGCTCAGCGACACCAGGTACGGCGCGCTGCCCTCGTGCGCGCGGCCCGCGTAGACCTCCGCCGCCACCCGCGCCGCGAAGGACTCCGCCGCCGCACCGGCCCCGGCCGGCGGCCGATCGCGCGCGATCGTGCCGAGCCAGTGAAATGCGCGGATCTGTTCCTCTGCGTCGTTCATCTGCACCGGCAGCCCTGCCCAGAAATGCCTGCTGTCGATTATCGAGATCAGGGACGCGGCATTGGTGTAGTGGTAGAGCATCGGCGGGGGCTCGGGATACAGAAGTCGCGCCGCGACCGGCAATAGCTCGATATTGCGCACAGCAGAACTTCCTTCCACCACGGCGACCGTTCACGGCAATTCGACAGTAATCGATCACGGCGGTGTGCGACGCTGGAGAACAACATCGTCACCTCGATTCGGATCTTCGGCCGGCTCGGCAGAGCTAAGGAGACGTCATGGATCAGACCACCGCCTGGGCAGGCGACCGGGAGCCCTCGGTCGATCTGGATGTGTTCGCACCCCCGCAGCAGCGACGCTGGACGGTCCTGCTGCGCATCATTCTCGCCATTCCGCAGCTGATCGCCATGTGGCTCCTGAGCGTCGGAGCGTTCATCGTGGTGATCATCGGCTGGTTCGGTGCGCTGTTCACCGGCCGCCTGCCCGAGTTCGCCGGCGATTACCTGCGGTCGTACGTGGCCTACGCCGGGCGCGTGTACGGCTACACCATGCTGCTCGTGGACCAGTACCCGCCGTTCACCCTGGAGACCGCGCCGGACTACCCGGTGCGCGTGCTGTTCCCGCAGCCCACACCGCTCAACCGGCTGGCCGTGCTGTTCCGCTTCTTCCTGGCGCTGCCCATTCTCATTCTGGTCAGCTGGTTCATGGCCGGGTGGGCGGTCATGGCCATCGTCATCTGGGCGATCGTGCTGATCACCGGGCGACTGCCGCAGGCGCTGTTCGAATCGACCGCGGCCGTGCTGCGCATGCAGGTCCGGGTGGACGCGTACTTCTATCTGCTCACCCCCACCTACCTGAAGGGGATCTTCGGCGACGGCCAGGCACCGCAGGCGGCCCCGGGCTACCCCGCGCCGGAGGGTTACCCGGCAGCACCGGGCTACCCGGCGGCACCGGCTTACCCAGCGGCGGAGAACTTCCCCACCCCGGCCTCCGGCTTCGGCGCGGGATCGCCCACCCGGCCGCTGCTGCTCTCGCAGGCGGCTCGCATCCTGTTGATCGTCATGCTGGTGCTCGGCATTCTGTCCAGCGCCACCAACGCGGTCGTCGGGCCGGACAACGAAACCGTCGAATACGACTACAACTCGCTCGTCGTGCCGTAGTCCGCGTTCCGCGAATCACCGAGGCTCGAGGCCGGCTCCCGTTCAGGAGACGGCCTCGAGCCCGTTCGGCATGCAGGAGGCGTAGACGGCCAGACCGAGCACCACCGCAACCAGCGTCCCTCCCGCGACGAGATTCACCCGGCGATGGCTGTCGATCACCGCCGCGAACTCGCGCAGGAACGCGGCGGGCACGAAATAACGGGCGGTGCGCGCGCCGACGGCCTGCGCGTCCATGCCCTGCCTGCGTGTCAGCGCCGCCGTTCGCATCACATGAAAATCACTGGTGACCACCGTGATTCGCGCGTCGTCGGCGAATCCGCGCGTGGCGAGCTCGGCCGCGGTGAAGCGCAGATTCTCCTCGGTGTTGCCCGAGCGCCGTTCCCGAATGATCATCGCCGGATCGATGCCTGCCGCTTCGAGGTAGTCGCCCATCGCATCGGCTTCGGCCACCTTCTTGCCGCGCCCCACCCCGCCCGAGACCACCAGCACCGGGAACGCCCCGGCTGCCACCTCTTCCCGGTAGACCTCGAGCGCGCGGTCCAGCCGCGTGGCGAGCAACGGGGTGACCCGGCCGTTGACGAGACCGCACCCGAGCACGACCACCGCGTCCGCGCCCGACCGATAGGGCAGCTGGGCGTACAGGATGGCGTACACGGTGAACGCGAGCAACTGCGCGAGCAACAGCAGACCCAGCAGCGTCACGATCACCGCCGTCGCCGTCGCCCAGATCGGCGCGTGCGGCCAGGCGCCCACCGCCCAGATCGCCGCGAACGGCAGGGCCAGCAAGGCGAGCCCGACCACCGGCGCCACGGCGGTGGATATGCGCAAACCCTCACGCCTGGTGACGATCACGCCGTTGGCCAGCAACCCGAGCCCCGCCAGCACCAGCGACACGGGAGGCAGCACCAGGATCAGAATGACGCCCCACGGATACCAGCGCGCGCCGAGTTCGACGGCCGCCCACAACGCCAAGAGCCCCAGGGCACAGAGCAATACGAGTCCGGTGGAGATGTGCCGGGGCTCATAAAGCACCCGCACCGCCCCGAACAGGGCCAATACCGCGCCGCCCAGCAACAGCGTCTGCGTCACCACGCCGAAACCTCCGCTCTTCGTCCGGCCCGTGTCCGGGCGGCACTGTTCGATCGACGATCAGGCGGATGCCCGTTCAGCGGCTCGGCACACCCACGATAACCGGCGAATAACCACCGAATTCGGGACACTCCCGCTCCGACGGCGGATTCGAAGTTCCGCCGGATCGGCCGGGAACCATCGAATACGCTGACTACGCGGATTTTTCGCCCATCCGGGGTGGGTGCGCAGTGGGCCGGGGAGTGAGTCATTGATCGAGCCGCTGGCGGCGAGCGAACCGTCCGTCATCGGGCGCTATCGAATCCTGGGTCTCCTGGGCCGCGGCGGCATGGGACGGGTGTTGCTGGGCATCGCACCCGACGGGCGCTTCGTGGCGATCAAACAGATTCACCCGGATCTGCTGGACGACCAGGAATACCGCGACCGGTTCGCGAACGAGGTCGCCATCTCGGCCCGGGTATCGGGCGCGTTCACCGCGGCGGTCATCGACTTCTCCATCGCCGAGCCGCGGCCCTGGCTCGCCTCGGTTTTCATCCCCGGGCTGCCGCTCGATCGCGCCGTGACCGCGTTCGGGCCGCTGCCGGTCCCGGCGCTGCGCACCCTGGCCGCCGGACTGGCCTCGGCCCTGCACTCCATCCACGGGGCCGGGCTCGTCCACCGAGATCTCAAGCCCGCCAACGTGATTCTGGCCGCCGACGGACCACGCGTGATCGACTTCGGTATCGCGCAACGGGTCGGCGCCTCCGGTGAGCTGACCGGGGCGGGGGTGGTGGGCAGCGTGTCGTACATGTCGCCGGAACAGGCGACCGAACAGCAGCTCACCTCCGCCAGCGACGTGTTCTCCCTCGGCACCCTGCTGTATTGGGCCGCGACCGGAATCACGCCGTTCGGCGCCGCGCACCCCACCCTCGTGCTGGCGAAGGTGGTGAACGAGACGCCCCGATTCGACCGCGTGCCAGCGGAATTGCGCGCGCTCGTTGCCGCGTGCCTGCACAAGAGCCCCGCGGCCCGACCCACACCGTCACAGATCCTCGATCGTCTGGGCCCGCAGTCGATCGGAACCCAGCCGTGGCCCGATCCGATCCACCGTGCGATCCGGGAGCAGGGTCGGCGGCTGCGGGCCTTCACCATGGATCCGGAGGCGACGCAGGTGATCGTGCGGCCGCGTCCCGCGGCACCCGTGCCCGAGCGAAAGCGCCGCCCGCGCCGGGCGATCTACGCGACCGCGCTCGTGATCGTGCTGATCGCGGCGGGGTTGACCGTGGCGCTCGTGCGCCGCGGCACGGACACCGGCACACCCGCCGCGGCGCTGCCCACCCTCGCGGAGCTGCGCGGAACCGACGCCTGCGCCTGGGTGCGCCGCGCGCTCGGACCCACGCTGCCCGCGAGCGCGGTGCGTACCGCGGGCACGGCGCGTGAGATCGCCGCCTGGCGCTGGACCCGCACCGAGGCATGGGGTTGCCTGGGCACCTCGGGCGCGGAACAGATCGGCGTCGAAATCGGCACGGGTCTCGACAGATTCGGCCCGGCCGACCGCGTCGTCAACGGATTCGTACTGAGCCGGCGCGGTACCGACTGCGCGTTCGCGGTCGGCAACGACGACCCGGCGCCGCACTGGGGCATCACGGTGATCACGCGCGACGGCGGCGCCTGCGCGCTGGCCGAGCACGCCGTCGAGCGGCTCACCGGCGACCTCGTCGGCCTGCCCCGTGAACCGGACGCCGGCAGGTCCCTGGCCGCCGTCGATCCCTGTGCGCTGCTGAGTGATTCGGAGGTGTCCGGCGTCTCGGCTCGCGGCCCGGGGATCGCGACCGCGCACACCTGCGAATGGCGCGGGGACACCTCGGTGGAACTGCTGCTGGAGCTGCCGCGACAGGTGGATGTGGTGACCGAGACCTTCGACGCGGGCGGTGGTCTCGTGCTGGAACGGCCGAGCACCTTCGATTCCACCATGCACTGCAAGCGGCTCTACCGCTATCGTGCCATCGACGAGACCTACGTCGAAACCGTGACGGCCCTGGTGATCTCGGATAGGCGTGACGGTTCGCAGTGCTCCGCGGCGACCGCACTGCTGACCTCCGTCATCGCCCGGCTGCCCGGGAACTAGCGCGGGTCGGTCTTCGGTACGGAGGTGGGTAGACGGCATGGGTCTTCGAGTGCGGACGCCGATCGCGCTGGCGGCGCTGCTGCCCGCGGTGCTGATCGGCGCCGGATGCGGTGCGGACGCGCCCGGCCCGGATCCCGGCGCGTATCCGACCGTCGCCGCCGCGGCGGACTACGACGCCGAAACCGGCTACGCGCGTGGAATTCTGGTGGAGTCCCTTCGGATCGGCGAAACCCTGATCTCCGCGCAGCAGATCGAATCCGATCTCACCCACGGGCGCGGTGGCGGTGTCCTGGTCGACCACACCGGCACCTCCGGGCCGCTGCCCGCCGCGGTTCGCGCGGCGCTGGCGCCGTTCGAAGTGCTCGGCGGCTTCGGCGCGGTCGCGGCCGACACCGCGCCGTCCGGTGCGACGCCGGCCAAATCCCTGACCGTGACGATCGTGGCACTGCCCGGCGCCGACCTCGCGGCGGCCGCGGCGGGCGCGGCGGCCGCAGCCGACGCCGTCGATACCTTGCCGCTGGGTATCGCGGGACAGCCCGGCGTGCAAGGCTATTGGCGTCCGTCGACCGCGACCGCGGGCAGTTGGCTGGCGTGGAAATCGCTCGCCATCGGCATCTCGGCGAAGTTCGGCGGCGCCAGCGGTGACCAGCTCGCCGATATGCTGTCCCGCGCCGTGCGCGCGCAGGTGAGCGCACTGACCGATTTCGTCCCCACCCCGGCCGCGGGCGTGCCGAAGTTGAAGCTCGACGGCGATCGACTGCTCCCCCGGCTGGTGCGCACCGGCGCGGACACCCCGAACAAACTGGATTTCGCGGTGTACGGCCCGCGCGCGCACGCACTGCTGCTCGATCGCCCGGCGACCCGGCTGGCCGAGTTCCGGGAACAGGGGGTCACCGCAATCGCGCTGTCGCACAACAATCAGCTGTACCGCACCCGGAACCCGGAGACCGCCGAGGGCCTCGTGCGCTCGATGAGCGACCGGCTCACCGCGCAGGGCTACGAAACCATCGACGCCGGTCCCGGGGTATCCGGGGTGGCCTGCTACCGCGCGACCCAACCCGATCCGCTGGTGATCGAGGCCCGGCGATACACGTGCCTGCTCCGGCACGCGGAATTCGTGGTGCGGGTCAACAGCAATCAGGACACCGATGTCCGCCGACTGGCCGCTGCCCAGTCCATGCTGTTCGAGCAGGACCGATGAAGGCGCGCGGGCGGAACATCCCGAAACAGCTGGGCCGCTACCGGGTACACGCGATGATCGGGCACGGCGCGATGGGCGAGGTGCTGCTCGGGCGGAGCCCGGACGGCCGGCCGGTGGCCATCAAGCTCATTCACGGCGAACTCGCCGATGACGACACCTTCCAGGCCCGGTTCCGGCGCGAGATCGAGGCCTCCGAGCGGGTGACCGGGGCGTACACCGCGGGCATCGTCGATCACGACATCGAGTCCGAACGCCCCTGGCTGGCCACCGAATTCATCCCCGGGCCGACCCTGCAGGAGGTGCTCGACCGGCACGGCAGGCTGTCGCTGTCCGGCTTGAAGCTGCTGGCCATCGGACTGGCCTCGGCGCTGGTGGAGATCCATCGCGCCGGACTGGTGCACCGCGATCTCAAGCCCGGCAACGTGTTGCTGACCGCCGAGGGACCGCGGGTCATCGACTTCGGCATCGCGCTGGCGCTGGAAAGCGATGCGCCGCTGACGATCGCGGGCGCGCGGATCGGTTCGCCCGCGTACATGTCGCCGGAGCAGGCGGCCGGGCTCACGCTCACCCAGGCCTCGGACGTGTTTGCCCTGGGCGCGGTGCTGGTGACGGCGGCGACCGGGGTCATTCCGTTCGGCACCGCCGGTCCCCTGCACGGGCGCGCCGAACTCGGCGGGGTGCCGGTGGAGATCCGGGGTCTGATCGACGCCTGCCTTGCCGCCGATCCCGCGCGCAGGCCCACCCCGGCCCAACTGCTGGACGCGGCGGAATCGGTGCCGGGTGACCCGGTGTGGCCCGGGCCGATTCGGCGCACGATCGAGGAATTCCGGGCCGAGGCGGTGCGCTGGGCGGAGCAGCCCGCGCCGGAGGACGCGAAACCGCTGTGGCGCGGCGCGAGTCGGCGGGCGCGGGCGCTCATCGCCGCCGCCGCGCTGGGTGCGGTGGTGCTGACCGCGAGCCTGCTCGCCGACGTCACGGTGCCGGGACACGCCATCGCGATGGGGGATCCGCCCGTGGCGCTGACCGACCTGGAAGCGCGCACCCTCGATGTCTGCGCGCTGCTCGAACAGCGGGTCATGCACCAATTCGGTTCGTATGTCGCGGAATTGCAGCCCGACGGCGTCATGTCGTGCAGCACCGCGCTCACCGACGCCGACAAGCGCAAGACCACGTACACGCTCGGGCTCGCGACACCGGCGGCCAGGATCCGAGCCGAACAACCCACGACGGGCAAGACCGTGGCGTGGATGCCGCTGCTGGGACCGCCCGCGCCCGCCGCGCGCTGCGATCGCTACGTCGTGACCCAAAGCGGCCTGCCGCTGGCCGTGGGCATGCGCGCCGAGGTCGCCACCGGCGACGCCTGCCCGGCAGCCGAATCCGCATTGCGGGCGGTGATCGGGCGGCTCGCGGTGAATCCGCCGGTGCGCGCGCTCAGCGGTCCCTCCCTGCTCGGGCTCGACCCGTGCGCGCTGTTCGAGGACGGGCCGATACCGGCGGGGATCGGAGATCCCGCGGCGCCCCTGGTGTCGGGACCGCACGGCTGCCGGCTCTCGGGCCGGGACGGAGACTTCGCGATCACCTTCGACGATCGACTGCGGCCCGCCTGGTCCGGTGCGCGCACCCTCGGTTTCCGATCGGTCGACAGCCGCAAGGCGTGGACCGTCGAGCGCGCGCCCGGACGCTGCTCCTACGTGGTCATGATCCAGCCCTCCGCGGGCAAGAACGCCGAGATCGCCGCCATCGACTACACGGCCCGCCGACCGTCCGACCGCGACGCGTGCGATATCGCGGACGCCGTGGCCATTCCGATTCTGAAGAAACTGCCGAGGTTATGACCATCGAATCGATTCCGGCCGGGGAGCCCCTGCGCATCGGGCCGTATCGGCTGCTGGGCGTGCTGGAATCCGGGCCCGGATTCCGCTGCGTGCTGGGTGTGGGGCCGGACGGTGGCGTCCACGTGGTGCGCCAGGCCGGCGGCCCGCAGCTGAACGAGCCCGGCTTCCGGTTGCGCTGGCGCCGGGACGCGCTCGCGGCCATGCGGGTCGCCGGGGCGGGGAACACCGCCGTGGTCGACGTCGACGCGGATGACGAATACCCCTGGCGCTCCACGCTGTTCGTGGCCTCCGCGCGGCTCGACGGGGTGCTGGACCGGCACCGTTCGCTCCCGGAACCCGCCGTGCTGGCGCTGGCCACCGGCTTGGCCGCGGCATTGCGTGACGTACACGCGGCGGGGCTGGTGCACGGGCGGGTACGGCCCGATACCGTCGCGCTCACCCGGCAGGGTGTGCGGCTGGCCGAGGCCGTCCCGGCTACCGGCGGGGCGGTCGAGTCCGTTTGTCCCGCACCGGAACTGAACGGCGGGGCCGACCACACCGTCGCCTCGGACGTGTTCGCGCTCGGGGTGGTGCTGGCCGCGGCGGCCTCGGGCCGGGACCCGTTCGCCCGCACACCGGCGCGGGGCGTGCGACCCGACCTGCGAGACGTGCCCGAGCCGCTGCGGACGGTGATCGCGGCGTGCCTGCGCGAGGACCCCGCGGGCCGGCCCACGCCCGAACAGATCCTGGACTACCTCGGACCGGCCACGACCGCCGCGGCCTGGCCAGTGTCGGTGCTCAACGCCATCGACGCGCAGGAACGCGAGGCGGCGGAGCTGGCCGGAACGCAGGCCACCACCGCGACCTCCGGGGAGCCGCGAGCGTGGCGATCGGCGCTGGCCGCGGCCGCCGGGGCCACCACCGAGTTCGGCGAGCGCTCGGTGCGCGCGATCCGGACCCGGACCGGCGACACGACCGGGCAGATACAGGCGGTCGTGGGTCTCACGCTGGTTGTGGTGACCATCGCGACGCTGGTGCTGGCCGTGCGGGACGGCGGGGACTCCACGGACCCCGCGCCGGAACCCGTTGCGGTGAGCGGTCTCTCGCTGGACGAGTCGCGCCGGATCGACGCGTGCCGCTGGCTCGGCGACGCCCTGGGCGGTTCGGTGCCGGTGGCCCCCACGCCCCAACCGGCCGCGGCCTGGAAGACCGCCGTCACCGCGGGCTGGGGCTGCCGGGCCGCGGCCGCCGGCTACGAACTGGAACTCCAGCTCGGCACGCAGCTGGCCGGATTCACGCCCGAGGAGACGGTGCTCGACGGAATTCGCCTGCGGCACGGCGCGGGTGAGCGCTGCGCCCGCGCGATCGCCGCGCCCGCGCCGGAGGACGCGGCCGGTGTCACGGTCGAGTTGCGACTACCCGCCGGTGTGAAGGATTGCCGCGGACTGGAATACGTGGCGGCGAACCTGGTCCGGACGTTCGCGACCGCGCCGGGCGCGAACCGCCCGGACACCGCGCTCGCGGTGCTCGCACCCTGCGACCTGCTGACCCGCGAGGTGGTGACCAAGGCCATCGGGCCCACCCCCGCCCAGCCCTCGGTCGCGGACGCGCACAGCTGCGTGTGGGACGGCGGCCTCGAATTGACCGTGCGCGCGAGCCAGTCCGGCCGCTACACCGGCGGCCCGGACACCGCCGTGGTGGAAGGCGTCCGGATGTTCCTGGACACCCCCGCCGCGGCCGACACCTGCACCCGCGAGTACCTGGTCCCGAACAGCGGCACCGACACGGTGGCGGTGACCGTGCGCTGGACCGAAGGAACGCGCGAATCGAACTGCCCGATAGCCGAAGCCATGCTCCGGACCGTGGTGGCGCGCCTGCCGGGGCGGTAGTTCGCTGACGAGCCCGTGGCTCCCGGTGCCCGCAACGCAACTACCCCAACGCATCTCGGTGTGGCTTCTCCTGGTGAGCGGCGAACATGGGGCTTCGCCACGCCGTTCCCATTCAGCCCTAGCCGCGTGCGGCGGCCACGAAAGCGCGGATCAACTCCGGGGACTTGACGCCGCGCTCGATCTCGACGCCGCTGGAGACGTCCACACCCCACGCGCCGGTGGCCCGTAGCGCGGCAGCCACGGTGGCGGGGGTGAGACCGCCCGCGAGCAGCCATCGGCCGCGCGGCGCGACGAATTCGGGTGCGCCCCAGTTCCACGGCTTGCCCGACCCCGGGTCGGGCGCGTCCAGCAGCAGCAGGTCCTCGCCGTACTCCCCGCAGATCTCGACCCGATTCGCCGTGGCGCGCAACAGGGTTCGCCCCGCCGCACGCAGGGCAGCGAAGTCCTCGGGCCCCTCCTCGCCGTGCAACTGCACGGCCCGAACCCCACTCGCGGCGGCGAACTCGGCGACCTCGTCCACCGACTGCCCCCGAAAAACACCCACGGTGAGCACCCCCTCCGGCACGTCCGCGATCAACCGCCGCACGGTCACGGCATCGACGGTACGCGGACTCCCCGCCGCGAAAACGAACCCCACCGCGTCGGCCCCGGCCTCGACCGCCGCCGCGACGTCCGCCCCGGTCTTCAACCCGCAAATCTTGACGAATGGCCCACTCACGCCCCCAGTCAACCAAACACCACCCGACACCGGCGCGACCGCCTCACCGGGCGGGCCGAACGTCGTCACAAACGCCTGACGAGCGGACCACATCAGCGATGCGCTGGGGACGGACCACAGTCCAACGCCTCGACGCAGCGGGCCTCTGGTCTCGACCCACCGCTGGGCGGCTCTCTGCCGAGCGAGCGGCACCGACCGCCCGGCGTGCGCGCGTCTCGAGAAGGCATATGCCTGCCGGGGCGCTGCTCCGGGCCGAGATCATCGCCGAACTCGACGAGACGAGCGGCTGGTCTATGGACGACCATTCGGGCCGCCAGGGACGACATCCGCGGTCCCGTACGCTCATGCATTCACTCGACAAAGTGCGGCATCGTCGCCAGGGTCGTTCACCGGGACGGATTGTGGGCGGGCCGAATTCATGACCGCTTGCCACGGCGATCGGCGCGTCGGCGGCGACTGCGCGTCGACTGCCGGAATGCGGTGCTGGGGCGGGCCGACGCGCCGGGGCGGTGACGTCGGCGCCGGATTCGCCGCGGGCGCAACGAGTCCCGCCTATCCCGCCACGCGCGAGGCCATGGGCAAGGCGTCGAACACCGAGGTCGCGAACTCGGTGTGGGCGGTTCCATCCCGCTCACCGGTTCGGTGTCGCGGGTACCTGCTGCCGTTGGTGGCCGCACCGCCCGTGCGCGCGTCGTGCTCGAGGCGCTGTTGGACCAGCATGCTGGTGTACGAGTGCACGGGTCGGGCTTCGTGGTCGGCGAACTATCCGGTAGCGGCGCAGCTCTCTTCGAGCGGGTCGTGCGGCGGCGATCACTTGCGCGCCGAGAGGCCAGGTCGTGGGGGCCTCGGCGGCCATGCGGGCAGGGCGTTTACCGCTCCCACATGGGTCAATAGTTTTTAGCTATCAACAAGGGTCCGGGGTTCACGAGAAGGGTTGCTGCGCGTACGCTGCAACGCCATGGGCGACAGCGGGTCGGGCACTGTTGTACGAGGCCACGCGCCGTGGGGTAGCCGGTTGCTGGGGTCGGCGGAGGAGAACTCCGGGGTTCGGCGTGTTCGCATCCAGCTGCTGCTGACCGCGGCCGTCGTCACGTCCAATCTCTTCGGCATCGCGCTGGTGGTGCTGCTCGTGGGGTTCGTGCTGCCCGGGCCACCGCTGTTCACCGACGAACTCTGGTACGTCAACGCCGTCGCGCTGCCGCTCTACGCGATCGCCGCGCTGATCGCCGGGGTGCTGTGGGGTACCCGGTGGGCGCTGGGCACGTTGAGCTGGACCATCGACCCCGACCGGATTCCCACCGAAGCCGAGCAGGCGTCGGCGGTGCGGGTGCCGCGGAACCTGGCGATCGTGCAGGGCGTGCTGTGGCTGGGCGCGATCGCCGTGCTGACCGTGCTGTACGGGCGCGTGGATCCGGGGCTGATACCGAAGGTCGTGCTCGGCATCGGGGCCACCGCCGTCGGCGTGTGCGCGAACAGCTACCTGGCGTCGCAGTTCGCGTTGCGTGCGGTAACCGCACGTGTGCTGGACGCCGGGCACACGCGGCGGCGGCGCGGGATGGGCGTATTCGGACGGTCGGTGCTCGTGTGGCTGCTGGGCACGGGGGTGCCGGTGGCGCTCTCGATGGTCGTGGCGATCCAGGCACTTCTCGTCCCGGAGGTGAGCAAGGCGCGGCTGGCGGTGTGCGTGCTCACGCTCGGCGGCGTGACCCTGGTCTACGGCCTGCTCATGATGATGCAGACGCTCGCGGCGACGGTCGCGCCCATTCGCGGTGTGCGCCGCGCGCTGCGACAGGTCGAGGACGGCGATCTCGACGTCGTGGTCACGGTCTACGACGGCACCGAATTGGGGGAACTGCAAACGGGTTTCAACCACATGGTGCAGGGTTTGCGCGAGCGCGAGCAGATTCGCGAACTGTTCGGCAAACACGTCGGACACGAGGTCGCGGTGGCGGCCATCGCCAGCGATTCGGCCCTCGGCGGCACCGAATGCGAGGCGGCGGCGCTGTTCATCGACATCATCGGGTCCACCACGATGGCCGCGACGCTGCCCGCGAACGACCTGGTGCAGATCCTGAACCGGTTCTTCGGCATCGTGGTCGACGAGGTCGAGCGACACGGCGGGCTGCTCAACAAGTTCGAGGGCGACGCCGCGCTGGCGGTGTTCGGCACCCCCGCCGAACTCGACTCCGCCGCCGGCGCCGCACTGGCGTGCGCCCGGGCGATCCAGGACCAATTGATCTGCCAGTCCTCGGATTTCACCGCGAGCATCGGGGTGGCGGCCGGCCGGGTGGTAGCGGGCAACGTGGGCTCGAATCAACGCTACGAGTTCACCGTCATCGGCGACGCGGTGAACCAGGCCGCCCGGCTGTGCGAACTCGCCAAGCAGGAGGTCAGCCTCATTCTGACCTCCGGAAACACCGTTGCCGCAGCGGATTCCGCCGAGGCAGCGCACTGGAGCGTCGGGGAATCGGTGACCCTGCGCGGCCGGCTCTCCCCCACCGCGCTGGCGCGGCCGTACGAGGTGGCGCGGGTGCTCGCGGGCGAGCCCGAATCGGACCGGGCGACGGGCTGACCCGTGCCGCGGCGAGGCCGCCCGCGAAACCCCCTGTCGCGCAGCCGATCAGCCGCGGCGATCCACCGCCGCCCAGGAAACCAGGGCAACGACGCCGGAGACGACGGCCACCGACGGCCAGGCGCCGATCTTCTTGGCGAGCGGGTGCGACGCGCCCATCGCGCCGATGGACAGCCCGGTCAGCGCCGCGGCGCCGGGGGTGCCGACCGCCCGCCGCCAGCGCGGAAACGCCGCCGCGGTGCCGGCCGCGAACACCGCCCCGCCCAACTGCCGCTGCTTGGTGGCCTGCGCGAGTGCGAAACCGCCGGTGAGACCGCCGACCGCCAGCAGCGAAGTCGGTACCGCGGGAATTCCAGCCATGCCACTACCTCCACAGTTACTCGAACGAACGATTCGACCGTAGCCGGAGGTCCGGCCGCCGGTGCACTCGAGCCCCGCCGATAGCCGCTTTTCCGGCACGACGCCCGCACTAGGCTGACGCCATGACCGCGACGCGTACCGAATCCCTGGCGGCGATCCGCACCGAGCGCGCGGCCGTGCTCGACTTCCTGGGCACCCTGACCGACGCGGAGTGGGCGCGCCCCAGCGCGGCCGCGGGCTGGACAGTGCAGGACGTGGTGACCCATATGACGGGCGTGATCCGCGCGGCCATCACCCCCGCGGCGCTGCAACTGGTCTTCTCCCGTGCCGTCGAGCGCACCAATGATCGCGTGGTGGCCGAAAGCCGTACTCGCACACCGCAGCAGACCCTGCGCGACTTCGAGAACTGGAGCGCCCGCGGCATCACCGGCCTGAGATTGTTCACCGCACCCGGCGTCTCCCGAATACCGCTGCGCATAGGCGAACTCGGCTGGTACCCCCTGCACATTTTCCCCGCCCTGTACATCTTCGACTGGCACACCCACCTGCGCCACGACCTGGCCCCCGCGCTGGACCGCCCCGCCCCGGCCACCGACGACACCCGCATGCGAGCCATCGTCACGTGGCTGATGACCCTGCTCGAACACTCCCACCGAGACCAACTGTCCTGGCTCACCGCGCCCATAGCCCTGACCTTCACCGGCCCCGGAGCCTCCACCTGGACGATCGAACCCGGCTCCAAGCTCCGCGTCGTTCCCACCACCGCCGCGGCCCCGGCCGCCCATATCCACACCGCCGCAACGGACTTCCCGGCCTGGAGCACCACGCGCCGCGCGTGGAAGGACTGCGACATCACTATCGAAGGCGACACCGCCCTCGCGACACGGTTCCTCGACTCGATCAATCTGGTCTGACGGCCAGGCGAGTACGGACCCGAAAAAACCGGCGCCGCACCATATTCGGTCGCAGCGGCTAGGTTGATGCGGTGGTTACCGCACTGATCGCCGTCGCCGGAACACTTCTGGGATCCATTGTCACCCATGTATTTCAGCGCATGACCGCCGACCGGACGACCCGACAGAACTTCGCCGACCGGCTCCGGCAGGACCGGTTGAGCGCATACAACGCGTTCGCGGCCTCGGCCATCGAATACCGACATCACCAGATCGAACGCTGGCATCGGCTCCGGCAGAACCCGGACACCGAGGTGACCGCCCGCTCGGAGTCCTACTCGAAGAAAGTCGAGCTGAGGTCGGAGCTGGTCCGGGTCAAGCTGCTCACCAGCGATCCCCGGATTCAGGACCTGGCCGATCATGCGATCGAGGCTATACGGGCGATTCAGCGTTCCGGGGTGGCTCCCGCAAGTCCCGAGGATCACGCGATCCTGATGAAGAAGGCGAACAACGCGATCGAAGACTTCGTCGCGCAGGCCGCGCGCGATGTGCAGGCTCACGAGCAGAAGCAGCTGTCACAGCGGCGGTAAGCGGCCCCGGCTACACCGGATTCCCTTACGGGGCAAGACCATTGCCCGTCGTCATCGATGCGGCGGGCGAGGGTGGGTCATACCCAGGGTGGAACAGCGATTGGGCTGGGCTGTAGCACCCTGGGGAGTCAGGGCGTCACTGGCGGCTGAAGAGGCCTCTGCTGGTGGTGCCGGAGCCGGCGTTGCAGGCGCAGCGCTGGGCGGTGGGGACGTCGCCGAGCACTTCCTCGACGTGCTCGCCGCAGCCCTGGAAGGAGGGCTTGCCGCAGCCCTGACAGACGATTCGCTGGCACACGATGATCTCCTTGGCGTGGTGAATGAGCGAAATACCACTAAGGGGTATTCCTCGGCAGTCTACGGAATGACCGGCGCGGCGGTGGGAGCACCCGGGGTTCGCGGCGCGGTGCACGGCGATTCCCCGCACCCGCACGAACGCGGCGGGCCCGAGCCGGACCGTTCCCCGCGCGGTCGAGAAGAGCCGGACCGGCTACTGTTCAGCTGATCTCGAGTCGCGCGGCGGCGCCGCCCGGATGTGCGCCCGTTCCCCTTGCCTGCCAACGAGACTCAAGAACTCGACGGGCCCGCCGCCGGTGGCCCCGAACCAGTGCGGGGTCCGGGTGTCGAACTCGGCGGCCTCCCCCGGTTCGAGCCGGAGATCATGCTCCCCCAGCACCAGCCGCAGGGTCCCGTTGAGCACGTAGACCCAGTCGTACCCGTCATGGGTGCGCATGTCCGGCACCGCATCGTCGGCTCCGGCGGGAAGCACGAACTTGTACGCCTGAATCCCACCCGGCCGCCGCGTGAGCGGCAGCACGACCGCACCGTCCCCCGCGGGGATCGGCCGCAGGTTGATGCGCGGATCCCCCGTGGGCGGCGCGTCCACCAGCTCGTCGAGCGTGACCCCGTGCGCCCGGGCCAGCGGCAGGAGCTGCTCGAGCGTCGGCCGCCGCAACCCGGCCTCGAGCCGGGACAGCGTGCTGGTGGAGATCCCGGTCTCCGCCGCGAGGTCGGCCAGCGTGACGTCCCGCCGCAACCGCAACCGCTTCAGCCGCGGCCCCACGGCGTCGAGAGTGCGATCCACAGCATCGTCCATGCCCGGAGTTTGCCATTCGGCAATATTGTTTGCACATCCGACTCGCCGCCCCGCACGATGGCGCTATCACCGGCGAACCACCGCCGATGCCGCGAACGAGGAGGACGCCCCGATGACACAGACCTTCGACCAGGACTTCTGGGAACGGCACTGGGAGCAGCGGCCCTCGGGGTCCACGGCCGCCCTGCCTGCGAACCCGTACGTCGGACGCGAGACGGCCGAGCTGCCTCCCGGCACCGCCCTGGACGCGGGCTGCGGCGGCGGGGCGGAGGCGATCTGGCTCGCTACGCGGGGGTGGCAGGTGACCGCCGCCGACATCTCGGCCCGAGCGTTGGCAGGCGCACGCGAGCGAGCTGCCGCGAGCGGGGTCGGAGAGGACATCCGCTGGGTGGAGGCCGATTTGAGTCACTGGGAGCCGGATTCGCGGTTCGAACTGGTCATGACGAACTACGCGCATCCGGATATGCCGCAGTTGGAGTTCTACGCGCGGATCGCGGAGTGGGTGGCGCCGGGTGGGTCGCTGTTGATCGTGGGGCATTTGCACGGTGGGGATTCGGCGCACTCGCACGGACACGGGACTCACGGGCACGGGGCCGATGGCGAGGCCGGGGAGGCGAGCGGGCACCAGCCGTCCGCGGAAGCGTCGGCTACGGCGGCGGGGATTACGGCGCGGTTGGATCCGGATGACTGGGAGGTCGTCACAGCCGAGGAGCTCGCGCGCACAGTTCGCGTGGGTGAGGGGCGGGCGGTTTCGCTTCGGGATGTTGTCGTGCGGGCGATTCGGCGAATGTAGGTGGGCTCGGAACGGCTATTCGGCCGGCTGGATTCTCGCGCGGATCGGACAGTGATTAGTTTTGCGGAATACATGCTTGGAGAGTGGGCGATTAATCCGAATACGCTTATATCACAATCGAATTGGGCTATTGCGGATGGCTATCGAGGAGTAGAATAGGGGTATGAATTCGGGAGGGGAATCCAGCATCGCGCACCGTGTAGACGAACACGGTGTCGTGGTCGAAGGACTTCTCGAATCACCCCTGTATTCCTCATCCGATGACCAGATCATCGAGATGATGCACAAGCTCGAAGCGGATTACCGCAAACTCGAAGCGGTGAAGCAGCGCTTCGCGCTCGAGTGCGCGGCACGAGGATTGCCCGCGCAGGCCGGGATCAAGAGCCCGATCGTGTACCTGCAACAGACCCTGCGGATCTCGCATTTCGACGCGGCTGCCCGAGTGCGGAACGCGGACCGGCTCTCCACGGTGTCCGAAGGCAGTTTCCAGCGGCCACCGGCGTTCCCGCACATCGCCGCCGCGCAGCGTGCCGGTGAGATCTCCGCCGATCATGTGCAGGCGATCGTGAAGGTCCTGGACCGGATTCCTGCGAGCGTGGAACCGACATTGAAGGAACTCGCTGAACGCTCCCTGACCGACTTCGCGCGCCTCGGTGACCCGAAAGGGGTGACTCAACTCGGTGTCCGGGTCCTGGCCTTTGCCGATCCGGATGGGGTGTTGACCGCGGACAAGGACCGGCAGCGGATGCGCGGGATCTGCATCGGTCGTCAACGTGCGGATGGCATGTTCCCGATCTCGGGGTTGCTGACTCCGGAGTTGGGTGCGGTGTTCCTGCCGATGTTCGCCAAGTTCGCGCGCCCCGGCATGTGTAATCCCGATGATCCGGAGAGCCCGCACACGACCGCGCAGCTCGGAATCGACACCGAGTCCGAGGCCGACGACAGTGACGCCGATGCTGCCACCGTCGCCGCGCGGAACGTGTTGCGGGCAGCTGCCAAGCGTGATCACCGCAGTGAAGCGCAACGCAATCACGATGCGTTGCTGCGGTTCCTGCACCCGGACATGGGGCCCACCAAGCTCGGGTATCACCGGGGGCTGCCGGTCTCGACTGTGGTGACCATGCGGTTGACGGACCTGGAGCAGCGTACCGGGCTCGCTACGACGAATACCGGTGGGACGCTCTCGATCACCGAAGCGATCAAGTTGGCCGCGCGTTCGACCCCGTACCTGGTGATCGTGGATGCCAACGGCCGTCCACTGCACCTGTCCCGTGGTCAACGCCTGGCCTCGGTAGAGCAGCGCCTGGCACTCACCGCGGTCGAACGCGGGTGCACCCGACCCGGATGCGACGCCCCCGCCACCCGCTCGGCGGTCCACCACATCACAGAGTGGGCCGATGGTGGCGAAACCGACATCGAGAACCTGACATTCGCGTGCGATGCCTGCCACGCACAGGTCAATTCTGGCCCGAACGGTTGGAAAACGATCGTGATGCCGCCCGATTCGGAGCATCCGGGCAAAACCGGGTGGATACCACCACCGCATATCGATCCGGCTCGTAGACCCCGGGTGAACTTCCGTCATCACCCGCGTGTGCCGAGTCCTTCAGGGATCCCGGGTATCCCGTCTCGGCGACTCTGCTAGAGCCCTGCCCTCCAGCCGGAGCCCAAACCCAAAAGCCCAACCCCAAGAGACAAAGAGCGGCATCGGTGTTCACTCCAGTGGCCGACGTAGCCCAGACCCGCACACACCCTTCGCTTTCCAGCGGGGTTCGGGAGAACAAGCAAGAACAACGCGGCAATGCTGGTCACTTCGCCTGCCGTACACGACCTCGGCTCCCCAGCTGGGAGCTGATTCGCCCTCCCAGCCTGGCCGGATGGCCGCGGGAACCTTCTCGAGACCTACAGACAAAAATCCGTCATCGTTGAATGCCGGTACTGCTTCAGAGGGTGATTGTGGTGAGCGGTAATCGATTCGAGGGTTGCTCGTACCCTCACCGTTGGTGGATCACGTTTATCGGCCCGGTAGGGCTGGTACCGCCGTCGAGGCTCCGAACCGGTCCCCGCTGGTATTCCGTTATCCAGGCTGCTTTCCCCGGGAGGGCCGGAACCGCAGCCCGACTCTCTCAACCGCACTCCGCTGGTTCTCGTTATCTAGGCTGCTCTCCCCGAGGGTGCTGGAACCGCAGCTCGACCCCCGACCGGTCCCCGCTGGTTCTCGTTATCCAGGCCGCTCTCCCAGAGGGGACTGGAACCGCAGCCCGACCCCCCAACCGGCCCCCGCTGGGTGTCTCGTTATCCAGGCAGCTCTGCCCCCCGGCAGGGCTGGAACCGCAGCCCACCCACCCAATCGCACCCCGCTGGTTCTCATTATCCTGTCGTCTCTCAACCCAGCCGGTCTCCCAACGCTCCGAATATCCCTCGCCGGCGCCCTCGAAAGGTGCCGTCGAAAGTCGTCCCCCGAAAACGCAAGAATCACAACGCTCCTGCGGCAACACAGGTCGGGCACGGCACCCAACTCGACCCCGTTACCTGCTTTGCCCTGCTCTCCCTAACCCCGCTGGAACGCAACGACACCACCCCACTCTGCTACGAAGGCCACGGACTCACGCCCAACACATCCCGATGAATCCGCTCCACAACATCCCCCACACCCCACCCCACATCGATCCGAACCTCATCGACAAACCCCAATGGCTGCCACCCGTGATACCACCCCGCCATTTCCACAGCCCCGAACTCCCCCGCCTGCTTTCGCCCCGCATGCCGAACCAGCGTCTCTTCGAACGTCAGATCAAAACTGTAGTGAAACGCGAACTCCGCAAGCCCCGAAAGCCTTTCGAGCATGCCCCCGTAATGCCCGACACTGAGAATGCCCTCGACGACAACAACCAACCCCCGCTCGAGCCCGAACCCCGCGATACGCTCTATCAGCTCGACGTTCCCCCCGGACGGAGTGTCGTACTCCCGCAACATATGCCGCCGAACTATGTCCTGTGGCACGAGCAGACACCGCCCTCGCGGAAAAAGTCGCTGCACCGCACTCGCGACCGTCGACTTACCCGATCCCGAGTTGCCGCGGATCACCACCAGAATGCTCACGCGCGAGATCGATTCGTCAGAGCGTGCGTGAGTTTGGCGAGAAAGCGGGGCAGGTGCGGGTCCGAGTCGGGAACAGGCGTGAATGGATGCCAACGCCCGGAGCTGAATTCGCCGGGGTCGAGTGGGTAGGGAGTGGCCCGGTCGCCTCGGATGACATGCCAGAGGGTGATGTCGGTGTGGGGCGCCGGCAGCAGAACGGGGGTGACGGTGAGGAAGAACGGCGCAGCGCCGACCACGTCGAAGTCGGCGGTCAGGTTCAGTTCCTCCCGCGCTTCACGGCGGGCGGCGGTCAGTGGGTGTTCGCCGGGATCCACGTGGCCGCCCATGGGCAGGTCCAGGCCGGATTTCAGATGCCGGCCCAGGAAGATGGATTCGGCGCCGGGATCGACGAGCACGGTGTAGACCACCAGGTGCGGCGACGGTGTGGCCGGTGGGATGCGGCGGTGAATGTCGTCTGTCGATGCGAGCCAGGTGAGAGTTTGTGCGATATGGGCTTTTTCGCGATCGTCCCAGGGTTCGATGGCGGTGATGAGCTCGGCTACAGCTGCGGTAGGGGCAAGCATGACCGAATACCGTACTGCTCGGGTCCGACAGGTTTCGGCTGCCGGATGATCGGGCGCGTCAGCGGATGGCCACGCGTGCGCCCGCCGCCTCCAGTTTGTTCCTGGCGTTCTGGGCCGCGTCCTGACTGACCGCTTCCAGCACGGGCTTGGGCGCGGATTCGACCAGGTCCTTGGCTTCCTTGAGGCCCAGTCCCGGGATGAGTTCGCGCATTGCCTTGATGACCTGAATCTTCTTGTCGCCGAAGGATTCCAGGATGAGATCGAATTCCGTCTGCTCTTCGGCGGTATCCGCTACCGCGGTGGCGCCGTCACCGGCCGGTGCCGCGATGGGCACGGCGGCGGATACGTCGAATTGATTCTCGAAAGCTTTGAGGAATTCCGAAAGCTCCAGCAGCGTCATGTCTTTGAAGACGGTGAGCAGTTCTTCGATGGTCATCTTGGCCATGATGTACCCCTTGCAGCGCTGACCAGGCGGTACATCAATCATAGGCGGCGATTCCGCGCGGTGGCGCGGCATCGGGTCTCAGTTCGGCACGGAGGCCAGCGTGCCCAGGTAGTCGCGCTCGGCGGGCGAGAGCGGCCGCGGGGCTCCATCGCCGATGGTGACCAGAGTGGAAGTCGCTGCGAGATACGACAATTCCCCGTCGCGGATTTCATGGGTCAGGGTGAAGGAGCTGGTTCCGATGCGGGATACGGCGGTGGTCACCGTGACCGGTTCGGAGCGGAAGACCAGCGGCATGCGGTAGGTGAGGCGCTGATTCGCGACCACCACTCGCCATTCGTCCGAGCCGTGCCGGGCGAGCAGGTCCGCGCGGGCCTCGTCGAGGTACTGGGCGAAGACCACGTTGTTCAGGTGCTGCAGCGCGTCCATATCGGTGCGCCGCAGTTGTATGGCGTAGGTGTGCATCAGGCGCTCAGCTCCTCGAGCATGGCGCGTTCCTCGTCCTGGAGCGGACGCGAGCGCTGGTTGACCGTGTCGAAGGCGACCAGTGTGCAGGTGGCGGTCGAGTACAGCACGTCCTCGTCGCGGATTTCCTGCACGAGGGTGAACGACGATCCGCCGAGCTTGGACAGCCAGGTTTCCACCCGCACGGGGTCGGGCCGGTAGCGCAGGGGTTTCACGTAGTCGATGTCCATCTGCGCGACCACGCACGCTCCCGCGAGTCCGCCTCGCTCCCGGAAGACGTTGATCCGGGTTTCCTCCAGGTAGCGCAGGTGAACGGCATTGTGCACATGTCCGTCCGAGTCCATGTCGGACCACCGCAGGGGGCATAGGTAGAGGTGTCGGGCCATGGGGCATTCTTACCAAGCCCGGTGTCGGCTGTCCCGGACAGGTACGTCAGCGCGGGTGCAGCACGACCGGCAGGGCCGAGGGCGAGAGCACGAAATCCCGGTTCGAGGCGCGCACTCGATACCCGGCCACCGGTGTGGGCCGCCACCTGTTCAGCAGGGCTGCCGACGCCAATGCGATTTCCAGCATGGCGAAGTGATCGCCCAGGCATCGGCGCCGCCCGACGCCGAAGGACAGGCTCGCGAGCTTGGCCGTCTCCTCGGCGTGCTCGGGATCCCATCGCGATGGGTCGAAAGCGTCGGGGTCGCGAAAATACCGCGCATCGTGCTGCACCATGTACGGGCTGAACATGATCGGTGAGCCCGCCGGGATGGTCAGTTCGCCGATCGTGATGTCCGAGGTGGAGTTGGCGGCGCTGATCCACGGTCCCCAGTAGCGGATCACCTCCGCCACAGTCTGTTTCAGGTACGGCAGGCGCGGCAGATGCTCGGGACGGACATCGCTCGCGCCGATGACGGCGTCGAGTTCGGTGTACAGCCGGTGCGCGATCTCCGGGTGCCGCACTACTTCGTGCCAGAGCCAGCCCGCGAGTGAGGCCATCGATCCCACGCCGCCGGCGAGCATGAGGATCGCTTCGTCGATGATGTGTTCGTCGTCCAGGGTGGCGCCGGTCTCGGCGTCGGTGTGCCGGATGAGCGCGGAGATCACGTCGTTGAAATCCTGGTCGCGACGGCGGTATTCGGCGATGACCGCACCGACCGCACCGCGCAGGTGATTCGCCTTGCGCTGCCAGCGATGGTTGGCGAGGACGCGCAGGCGACGGATTCGGGGCGGGAGCGCGGTGCGCACGATCACCTGGCTCAGCAGCCACGGCACGCTGTCGCGGATCTCGCGGCGGGCGGCGGTGCCGAAATCGGCTTGGAACAGGGTGGAGGACACGGTGTCCAGCACCAGTCCGTGTGCTTCGTCCATGAGGTTCAGTCGCTGCCCCGCGGGCAGTCCCGCCGACCAGGCATTGGCGATATCGGCTGCGGCCTCGGCGTATTCGGCCAGGCGCGTCTGCCGCAACGAGGGCGCGATCATGCGGCGGCGGAGTTTGTGTTCTTCCCCGCGCAGCACGTTGACCGAGCCGCCCGCCACATCGGCGATGGCTTCGCGCAGGTCCTCTCGATCGAATTCGGCCGGTCCGAGCTGGACTTCGCGCACGAGTTCGGGGGTGGTGAGCAGATAGCCGTTCTTGCTGCCGAAGCGCACACGCACGATGGGACCCAGGCGCGGTAGAGCCCGGACGAAGCCGGGTGCGTCACTCAGCGCTCGCACGCTGTGCCCGAGGATCGGCAATTCGCCCGGCGCGGCGGGGATTTCGGCCAGCGAACGCGGCAACGGCAGCGGAGCGGCGGGATCGGCTGCCTGCCGGTACGTCTCCACCAGGGCGTCGATGTGCCGCGATTGCCGCACCGAATTCCGCTGCTCCGCCAGCACGCCGCGCATGTCCGTCACGGCGGTGCGGTCGGCGGCCAGTTTGGCGATGGTCTCGATCAGGCCGGTGACCGAGGCATCGGGTGTGCGGACGCCACCGCCCGCGGGCACGGTTTCGTCGAGTGCGGGATCGCAGTAGATGATCGGCAGTCCGGCGGCCACGGCTTCCAGCAGCACCATGCCCTGGGTGTCGAAGCCGTCGGACGGGAACAGCAGGGCGTCCGCCGTCGTCATCGCGCGCAGGCATTCGGCCTGGGTCACACGGCCGTGCAGTCGAATTCGCTCGGTGAGCCGGTGCGAGACGATGACGCCCGCTGCCGCGCCGCGCAGGTCGCCGTCGCCGTAGACGTCCAGGGTGCAATCGTCCGAGCGCCGGACCGCCTCGATGGCTTCCAGCAGTCGTTTCTCCGCCGAGAGTCGCCCGCACCAGATCAGCCGCAGTGGCCCGCCGGCCGGGCGTTCGGAGGGCACGAGATCGTCGAGCAGTGCGTCGTCCACGCCATTGGAGATCACGCGGATCGGGCGGGTGAGTCCGTGCCGCCGCAGCAGATCGGCGAAGTGCCCGGTCGGGGTGATCACTCGATCCGCTGCCTCGGCCTGCCCCACGATGGTCCACCAGGCGTGGCGCGCGGCCCGGGTCTCGACCCGGCGCGGCATGTGCTGCCGGTGCGGCACATAGCGACCGTGCAGGGCGCGCAGGGCCAGCGCTGCCGGGTAGGGCGCGGGGGAATTGTGCTCGAGGAAGACGTCGTCCCGGCTCTGCGCGCTGTGCACGAGCGGAATGCGATGCCGCCGAGCCGCTTTCAGTCCCGCGATGGCCACACCGTAGGTGCTCTGGGTGTGCACCACGTCGACCGGCCCGCGCGCGGCGAAGACCGCGTCGATGAGCGCGGCGTTGCGCCGGGTGGGCAGTACCACGGCGAAGCCGTTCACCGCCGGTATCGAGAAGGCGTGCAGTTCCACCACATTCGGGTCACCGGAGCGGAAACCCGGCGCGGGTGCGACGAAGAGCGTCACCCGGTGACCCGCGCGTTCGAGACCGCGACGCTGGGCCGCTATCGCGGTCTGGACGCCGCCGAGCGTGCCCGGGTGGTAGTCCACGAACATGGCGATGTGCATCACCGGCACTGTACCGATGCTGGACATTATCTGAAATGCCCATATTTCTTCGGGCTGGACGGTCTACTGGGCAGCACACACTGTCGAGGGGGTCGCACCCCCGCGTGGAAAGTAGCCCCTTGCGAATTGCTATCCCGCTCACCGGAACTCGTGGCGATGTGCATCCGATCGTCGCGCTCGGCGTCGAATTACGGCGACGCGGGCACGAGGTGCTGATCGGGGCGCCGCCGAATCTGGTCGAGTTCGTCGAGTCCGCCGGACTCGCGGCTCGCGCGTGCGGCCCGGATGTACAGCAGCTGTACAGCTCCGAGCAGGGTCAGCGGGCGCTGGCGGCGGGAAACACGCTGCGGCTCATGCACATGGTGGCACAGCAAATGGCCGGCTATGCGGAGCAGATGAATCGGGAGGTCATCGAGGTCTGCGCCGGGGCCGATCTGATCGTCGCCAGCACCGTCACCGAGGATCGCGCGGCCTCGGTCGCCGAGGCCACGGGCATTCCGCTGATCGTGCTGCACTACTTCCCGATTCGAGCCAACGGCGCCTATCCGTTCCCGGGCGCGCTGCCGCCGCACTGGAATCCGCCCGCGCTGGTCAATCGCGCGACCTGGCTCTTCGCGGAGAATCTGCGCCGCGTGGTGTTCCTGCGATACCTCAATGCCCTGCGCACCACCCTCGGACTCCGCCGATCGGTGACCAGTCCGGCCGCGGCCCTGGCGCGCGCTCGGGTCACCGAAGTCCAGATCTACGATCCCGCATTGGTTCCGGGCCTGCCGGAGCAGTGGGACGAGCGCAGGCCGTTCACCGGATTCCTGTCCCTGGATCACGAGACCCGCACCGCGGTGGGCGATCTCGCGGGCGATCACGATGCGATCCTGTCCTGGATCGACGCGGGCGAGCCCCCGGTGTTCTTCGGCTTCGGCAGCATGCCGATTCGCGACAGTGCCGCGGTGCTGGCCATGGTCGAACAGGTGTCCGCGGATCTCGGGGTGCGAGCGCTGGTGAGCGCCGGGTGGAGTGATCTCGACACCGCCGCCGCCCGGACGGGCTCGCATGTGAAGATCGTCGGCCCGTTCGCCTACGACGTGGCCTTCCCGCGCTGTGCCGCGGCGGTGCATCACGGCGGGATCGGCACGCTGTTCGAGAGTCTGCGGGCCGGATTGCCGACGCTGGTGTGCTCGGTCTCCTTCGAGCAGCCGATGTGGGGCGGGCAGGTCGAGCGGCTGGGACTGGGCGGGCACATCCCGTTCACGCGGCTGACGGCCGATCGGCTGCGCGCTGGCCTGGCTCCGCTGCTGAGCGACGAAAGCCGCGCTCGGGTAAGGGAATTCGCGCGCACACTGCGCACCGAGGGCGCGGCCGAACACGCCGCCGACCTGGTCGAGGCCGCCGGGAAGTGACCACGCACCAGGTCGCGGACACGCTGGTCATGTTCCGGCGCAGTGCTCGCCGCACGCTGCGCAGTCCGGACACGCTCGTCATCTCGCTGACCATGCCGATTCTGGTGATGCTGCTGTTCACCTACGTCTTCGGCGGGGCCATCGAGGTCGGCGGACCCTATCTCGACTACGTGGTGCCCGGGATCATGCTGCTGTGCACCGGATTCGGCGCGTCCATCACCGCGACCGCGGTGTGCGCGGATATGGCCGGGGGCAGCATCGACCGGTTCCGGACGCTGCCGATGTTCCGGCAGGCGCTCATCGCCGGGCACGTGGTGGAGGGCGTGGTCCGGACGCTGGCGGCCATCGGCATCGCGGTGGGCGTGGCCGTGGCACTGGGCTATCGGCCGGGATCGGGGCCGGCGGGATGGGGCGGGGCGGCGGCGATCATCGCCCTGTTCGTCGTGGCGATCACCCTGATCGCGGTGGCGCTCGGTATGGCCGTGGACAATCCGGAGGCCGCGGGCGGACTGACCTACGCGATCACCTTCATTCCCTACGTCAGCAGCGCGTTCGTGCGGACGAGCACCATGCCGAGCTGGATGCGCGGATTCGCCGAACACCAGCCCGCCACCCCGGTGGTGGATACGGTGCGCGGGCTGCTGGACGCCACCGGGGCGGAACGCTGGACGGCGGCCGTGCTGTGGTGCGCGGTACTGGCCGGAGCCGGATTCGCCGGGGCGGGAACCGTTTACGCGCGACTCGCACGCCGATGATCAGGCGGTCCCGGCCACCGCCTGGGCGATCAGGGTCAGGTAGAGGGCGAGAATGAACAGCACGGGCGGAACGACGGGATAGTCCCGCTCGCGCGAGCGCAGGAATCGCGCCGCGGACGCGAAGGGAATCAACAGCAGCGCCACAGGAATACAGCCGATGACCGTTGCCGCTCCATCCAGTTCCCAGGGCCGCACGACCGCAATATCGGCCGCGACCGCACCGGTGGCGAGCAGCAGGGATGCCGCGATGCTGCCGCCGGTACCGAGCGCGTTCGAGTACAGCAGTTCACCGGGCCGGACATCGCGAGAGGTCTTGCGGGCGAACTCGAATTGCAGGAACGCCCCGGCGAAGATCAGCGCCACGGCCGCCGCGCGGGCGGTGACGACGGCGGTCCCGCTGTCGGCCGCCGAACACACCACGTACGCGGTCACCAGCAGCTGAACCGGGTACGTCACCACCAGATTCAGCAGAATACGGTCGCGCACCGTCGCCGAGAGCCGTTCGAGGCCCCACAGCAGCAGGCCGTAGCCCAGCACGACCGCGATCAGCGCACCCGAGGCCGGCGACAGCGCCAGGCTCGCGGAGACCGCGACCAGCGCGATGACGGCCATGGCGGCGCGCAGCTCACCCGCGTCGACCGCGCCGGTTACCAGCGGCCGGTCCGGATTGTGCACCCGGTCGTACCGCAGGTCCTTCTGCTCGTCCACCATGCGCAGGTACAGCAGCACGATGGCCACGATCGCGATGCGCGCGCAGGTCGCGCCCGTCGGCCGCCACCCGATATCGGGGTGCGATACCAGCGCGGCCGTTCCCTCCAGGGCGAGCACCCACAGCACCCCGTAGAGCAGGTAGTGCGGTTTGTACATCACCCGGGTGAAAGTGGCTATGCGCCCGAGGGATTCGAGTGGGCTCCGGCGGGTGGCGAGCGCTTCGGTCATGTCCGCTCCCCGGTCAGCGGCCGGTTCCACCCGTCCCAGCCGGTGAGCTCGGCGGCGGGGGTGCGCCGGGGTGCGGGGGTGTCCGGGCCGGGCAGCAGGTGCGCGACCGGCAGCAGCGCCACCTGGGTCGCCTCGGTGTCCGGGATGCCGAGCACCTCGGCGACCTCGTGCTCGTAGCGCAGGTGCGCGGTGGTCAGGGTGGTGCCCAGGCCGCGTTCGCGCAGGGCCAGCATGAAATTCCAGACCGCGGGATAGACCGAGCCGTAGAAGCTCGCCGCGCCCGGCACGGAGGGCTCGGCGGGCGGGCGGCCGAGCGCGCACACCACGACCAGCGCCGGGACCTCGTGCAGATGTTCGGCCAGGTAGCGGCCCGAGGCCAGATCCGCGAGCTGGTCCGGGCGCGGTGTGCGCGCGGACAGGTAGGCGGCGAACCCTTTGCGGTAGTAGTCGGCGACCTGCCGTTTGAGATCGGGATCGCGGACGACCACGAAGCGCCAGGGCTGGCGGTTGGTGCCGCTGGGAGCGTGCGTGGCGATGTCGAGGCAGGCGAGCAGGTCGGCCGGGTCCACCGGGCGGGTCAGGTCCAGGCGGCGGCGGAAAGCGCGCGTGGTGGTGAGCAGGTCCAGGCCCATCAGCGGTCCGTTTCGTCGGTGGGCGCGGCGAATTCGAGGTCGATGCTCGCCGCGATCAGGCCCTGCTGCTGGATCTCGCAGCGCACCACGGTGGCGTCGACGCCCGCGTCGGTGACCTCGGCGACGCACTCGGCGATGCGGTCGAGTTCGACGAAATGATGGAAGGTGCTGGTGACGCCGATCAGTCGGCGCAGGTTCGGCCGCAGGGCCGCGAGCGCGGTCTGACGGCACGCCTCGATGAGCAGGTTGCCGGGCACGTGATCGAGTTGGTGGTCGAACAGAATCGGATGCGAGGTGTCGGCGACCAGTTCGGCGCGGGTGCGGCCGGCGGCCGTGACGGGCGGTCCGATCACCACGTTGCGCCAGTTCTCCCGGCCGACGACGGCGGCGGGTGCGCGTTCACCGACCCCGAGTGCGCCCTCGAAGTCGCCCAGGCCCAGCTGTTTCCGGAAGCCCGCGCGGATCGCGGCCCACTGCCCGGGCGCGACCCAGGAGAACGAGCCGTCGACCGTGGTCAAAGGCACACCGTCGCAGCCGATGTCGAGGACGAGGTCCAGTCCCTGCAGGTCGTCACCGCGATAGTGGGTGCGCAGGGCGCGCACCCGCATGACCAGATCGGCGGGGGCGGAACCGATTTCCCAGGCCGCGGTGTCGGGTCCGGTGCCGTTGAAGGTGCGGACCAGGAAGGCGCGGTCGGTGGGAACGCCGTAGAACTCGTGCGTCACCGCGATGGACGCCTGCCGGGCCGCCTCCATCACCGCGACCAGGTCGTGCCGCAGGCCCAGCGCGCCGGCGTGATCGCCGTAATGGCCGTGCATGCGCGGCAATTGGGCCCCGACCAGGAAGGTGTCGGGGGCCAGGGTGTCCAGGGAGGTCACGAACACCTCCGCGATGGCGTGCCGGTGGGCCAGGGTCCGCGGGATGGTGCGGATATGGGTCGCCGTCATGGCCCGGGTGTGCATCACGGTCGTGCCTCCAACCAATCGTGCGCGCTGATCGGCCGCAGGGTCTGCGCCCGGGTGCCGACGCGCATGGGAAATACGTAGGACCCGAGCACGATCAGTGACCAGGGATCCAGGTCGTGGCCCGCGGACCACGCCGTCTCGAGCAGCCGGGCACAGTCCGCGTCGGAATCCGGTTCCGGCACACCGAGTTCGCCGCACAGGCGAGTGAGTGCGTCCGCGCGGTCGAAGCCGCGCGCGGGGACCGTGGCGTACAGCTCGTGCCCGAGCACCGCGGCCTCACCGGTGCGGTCCAGGCGCGCGGCGGCCTGCTCGAACACCCCCGTGCGCTCGCGCTCGTCGAAGTAGATGGCGAGTTCGCGCAGCACGTCGGCCGGATCGTCGGGCGAATGCACGAGATTGAGCAGGTAGCTGTGCCGCCCGAGCAGGTGTCGCAGCTCGCCCGGGCGGCGCTTGCGCGGGTCGGTGGCGCCCTTGGCGGCGGTGAGCCGCACCGGAACCGGCGGTTCGCCGTCCGGGGCGTGCACGACGAGCAACAGCACGTCGGAGATGCCGACCAGCAGATCGGCGAGGCGGCGGCGTTCCGGGGAGGCGATGTTCCAGGCGTAGTACCACAGGGCCCGGGCCACATGGCGATCCACCGCGACCCGGCGAGCGGCCACGACGCGGAAACCGTTGTCGCCGAGCCATTCCAGGGTGGGCTCCACCGCGCGGGCGACGATGGCGTCCGGTTTGAGCAGCAGCAGCGAGTGTTCGCGGGCGAAGCCGGTGGCATCCACGCCCAGGCGCTCGAGGTGTTCGACGGTCTCGAGCACGTAGGTGTCGCCGAGATACGCCTCGACCTTGGCCCGCGACGGGGTCAGCGCGGACAGCAGGGTGCGCACCGAATCGGCCGTCACGCGCGGCCGCCGATCTCGAGACGCGCCAGCATGTCCGCGATCGACGGCAACGGCAGGCCCAGGTAGCCCGAGTCCAGGCAGTGATCCAGGACCAGTCGCAGGTAATCCTTGCCGGTGGCCGGGGAGAGCCGGTCCAGCAGGGCATCCGCGACGACGGTGTCGAACACCATGCGGCGCTTGAAGTAGCTGGTGTAGAGCGTGCCGATGCGCAGGTAGTACTCGCGCTCGATCGGATCGAGTTCCGCCGCCCGGAAAGTGGTTTCGGGGACGAAGGTGGCGACTTCGAAGGACGGGTATTCGGCCAGCACGTCCGAGACCTCGCGCAGGGACAGGGTGTCGCGGCCCAGCGCGTGCATGGTCCGGCCGCAGACCGCGTCGAAACGAGTTGCGGCGGCGACGATCACCTCGGCGACGTGGTCGACCGGGGCGAGGGACAGGGTGGCGTCGTAGCGGCCGGGCAGGGTGCGGAATTTGCCCTCGACCATGAGCTTGACCACCGTGTAGAGATTCTTGTAGTCGCGGATGACGCCGGTGCGGCTGTCGCCGGTGACGATGCCGGGCCGCACGATCGTCCAGCGCAGGCCGCGATCGCCGGCCGCGCGCACCAGCGCCTCGGCGCGGAACTTGCTCTCCTCGTATCCGTTTCCGAATCCGTGCCCGGCCGCGGCGGCCTCCTCCGGGATCGAGCCGCCGCGCATGCCGCACACGTAGGCGGTGCTCACGTGCACCAGCGGGACGTCCCACGCCAGGGCCAGGTCGATGGCGTGCGCGGCGCCGCGCACGTTCAATTCCTCGTAGACCTCGGCGGTGGCGTCGAACGCGGTGGTCGCCGCGCAGTGCACGATCAGCCCCACCCGGGCCCCGAGGGCGGTCAGCTCCGGCGCGGCCAGGCCGAAGCCCGGCCGGCGGATGTCCCCCGGTATCCGGTCGCCGAGCTCGAGCGGCGTGCCGTCGTTGGGGGTGATAGCCGAATTGCTGTGCAGCACAGCGGTGACCGGTCGCCCGGCCGCGTGCAGCCGGGCGACCACCTCGGCGCCGACCAGTCCGCTGGCCCCGGTGACCAGCACGCCGTCTCCCCCGCTCATGCCGTGCCGCCCGGTGTGCGAAGACCGCCGCGCGGCCCGGTCACGCGTGCACCGTCCGATCGACGAGCGCGATGACCGCGTCCACGCGCAGCACGTCCACCAGATCCTCGGGCCGGAAGCGGGGCAGGTCGAAGGCGCGTTCGAGGACCACCGTCAGTTCCATCAGGCGCAGGGAGTCGTAGCCCAGGTCCTCGATGAGCCGGTGCGCGCCGGTCACGGCCGCGGGCGGTTGCGGCGCCATGGCGGTCACGATGTCGCGGATCCGGGCGGCGCGGTCGGTGCTCATGAATGCTCGCTTTCCCGCAGATGCGGCTGATGTCCACCACTGGCGAGCAGGTCGCGGGTTTCGTCCAGCGGCAGATCGGTGTTCAGGTAGCCCGCCAGGCGCAGCCAGTCGTAGCCGATGGCCAGGGTGCGCTGCCATTGCTCGCGGGAGTCGAAGGAGGCCGGGAAGCCCTGAGCCGCATCGGGTTCCCCGGCGACGACGCGGGCCAGGCCGATGAACTCGTCGATGACAGCGAGGGCTTCGAGCGGATCGCCGCCGTCGGCGAACAGCTCCGGGAACCGCACTCGCTGGGCGGCTTCCAGGGTGGCGAGCAGTTCGGCGCGGCGCGGGGTGCGCGCGGGCACCAGCCGGGCCAGCGCGGACAGCGGCGCCACGTCGGCGGGCAGCGGGTACACCCCGAACGCGGTCAGCACCACCCGGGTTCCCATGGCCAGCAGCCGATGCGCGGCGATGTCGGCGACCGCGCCCTGCGCGCTCTTGATGGCCCCGACCAGATCTTCGCGGGCGTTCTCCACCACCACGTTGGCCCACACCAGGTTCATGCCGCACTCGGCGAAGGTGGCGGCGGAAAACGGTGCGAGCGTGGCGATGTCGTCCTCGGACACGCCGCCCGTGAGGCCCAGGGCGGGCGCGGCGGCGCTCGGCACCGGGGTGTAGGGCTTGGGCGGTTTGCACATGGCCAGTGCGGGTTCGACGGCTTCGGCCCCGCGCCACTGCAGCCCGACCAGGCCCAGGTGCACGAATTCGGCCAGGGCCGGGCCGATCTCGCGGGTGGCGCGGGCCAGGACGTCACGGATCGAGTGCCGGAACACCACCGAACGCCACGCCGCGGCGGCCGCGTCGGACAGGACGAAGACCTCCCGGTCCGCGCGCAGGACGTGCACGCGGGCGCCGATGGCCCACGTGGTGATCCGGGGCCTGCGGGTGAACACGATCTGGTGCGGGTCGTCGCAGACCGCCGCGCCGAGTTCGGCGGCCAGCATCAGCACCTGTTCCCAGCGCGTCTGATCCAGGACGGTGCGGGCGCCGGTGAGGGCGCGGTAGCGCACCACGTAGTCGTGCGCGCCGATCCGATCCAGCTGGTGCGGCAGCCATTTGGTCTCGATGTAGGTCTCGCCGCGGCGGGCCGCCCAGCCCTTGACGGCCTGCTGCAAACCGTCCAGGGCCCATTCGGCGGACTCGGCTCGGGCGTCGAAGGCCCGCAGCGCGACCGCGAAACGCAGGTTCTGCACCGCGCGCCCGGCCCACCAGCCGGCCGCGATAGTGGCGAGGTCGTCGTGGGTGAGCACTCCGCGCAGTTCCACGAGATCCACCGCGCCCTCGCGAAGCACCGTGGCGCGCAGGAAACGCTGGCAGCGATTGAGCAGATCCTCGGTCGGCGCGATCGCGACCTCGGTGAGCTGCCTGCGCAGCTGAGCCACCGAGCGGGTCCGCACCTCCACCCGCCGCCCGTCCAGGAACAGCACGGTCGGCAGCGTCGGCAACTCCTCCGATCCCGGGGATACCACGAGGAAGTCGATATCGGAGCCCTCGTTGCCGAAGCCCTCGGCGAGCGATCCCTCGAACAGCACCGCGGCCGCGCTCGGCACCGCGACGACTTCCAGGGCCGATTCCAGCAGCTGGCGCACACGCTGCTCGGGCAGGCCCAGCGGTGCACTCCCGTCGTGCACGAGCTCACTCGCGTGCCGCAGCGCGCCGTCCAGGACGCCGTCGCGCAGCAGCTGCCACATGTGCCGGCGGCGCGGCTTGCCGCTCGAGGTGCGGCGGATGAGCCCCCGCGGGCCGGTGACGATGTGCACGGTGTGCGCGGGGCCCAGGTTGGCCCGAATGATTCTGCGGGCCTCGGCGATCCAGGGGCCGGGAGCCGCCTCCGCGAACAGCGCGATGCCCCGCTCCCCGGCGTCGGTGACGCCGACGGCGGCCAATTTCCCCTTGGTCAAACCCGTTTCCTGCGCGATCCGGGATTCGACGTCCTCCATGAAGACCGAGCGGCCGCGCACCTTGAGGCTCGCTCCCATGCGGCCGAGTACGAATACCTCACCGCGGTAGAGGAATCCGGCGTCACCGGTGTAGAGCCGCCCGCCGCTGAAATAGGTGGACGAGCCCGCTCCGGAGGCCCCGGAGTAGCCGAGGGCGACCGAATCGCCGGTGACCACGATCTCCCCGAGTACCCCGTCGGGCAGTTCGCGGCCCTCGTCGTCGACCACGGCGACCGTGCATTCGGGCGTCGAGGTCCCGAGTCCGGTGATCCAGCCCGCGCCGTCCACCCGGCGCGCGTCGTCGATGCGGGCTTCCTCGAGGACGGGCACTCGCCGGCCGAACCGCAGCGCCGGATTGTCGATGCGCAGCGCGACGATGGGCCGGTCGGGGATGGAGGCGGTGACCATGAGCGTGGCTTCGGCCAAGCCGTAGGCGAGGGTGTAGGCGTTCATCGAAAACCCCTGCGGCCCCGCAAGCTCCGCGAAAGCCTGAAGGTCGGCGACCTCCACCGGCTCGGCCCCCACGGCCAGGGTGCGCCACCCCGACAGGTCCAGCCCGGCGATGTCCTCGGGCCGCAGCCGATGCGCCACGTAGCCCAGCGCGAACGACGGCGACATCGAATGCTGTGCGCCCGCCGCGGCGCGGAGCCAGCGCAGCGGATCGCGCACGAACTGATCGGGACGCATGATGCGCAGCTCGGCCTGATTGGTCACCGTGGTCAGGAAGGTGCCGACCAGGCCCATGTCGTGATAGAGCGGCAGCCAGGACACCATGGCCTCGCCGGGCCGCCAATCCAGCAGGGCGCTGATCATGCCGATGTTGTTGGCCAGATTGGCCCAGCTCACCCGCACCCCGCGCGGGGTACCGGTGGACCCGGAGGTGAACTGCAGCAGCGCCACCTCCCCCGGTTCGGCGAGTTCGCGCGCGGCGGGCGCGGAGCCGAGGGTCTCCGCATCCACCACCAGCACCGCGTCGGCGCGGCCCGCCGCCGTCGCGGCCCGGCGTACGAAGGTCTCGAACTCCGGCGCGGTCACCACCAGGCGCGCGCCGGCCTGTTCCAGGATGCCCGCGAGCTGGGCGACGATCTGGTCCACGTCGCTGAACACCGGCGGGGCCACGGGGGTGAAGACGCCGCCGCAGGCCCACACCGCGTAGAACGCCGCGAAGCACGGAAACCCGGTCGGCATGAGCACGCAGGCCCCGTCGCCGGCGCCGAATCCCCGCTCCCGCATGCGCGCGGCGATGGCCCAGCTCTGCTCGGCGATCTCGGCGTAGCTGCGGTACTCCCAGCCGTCGGCGTCGTCGGCGAGGTGGATGCCGGTGTCGCGTGCGGGGTCGACGAGCCAATCCCGCACGCGCGCACTGTCTTCGGCGTAGGTCATCAGGGTCGATCTCCTTCGGCGAGCACGGTGACCGTGCCGTTGACGCCATCGACGCGCAGGCGCATACCCGTGCGCAGGCGGGTGGCGGCGTCCTTGACCTGGACCACGGTCGGCACGCCCAGTTCGCGCGCGACGATGGCCACGTGGGTGAGCGGACTGCCGCGCTCGATGACCAGGGCGGTGGCCGAGGGCAGCGCGGCCACCCAGCCCGGATCGGTGCGGTAGGCGACCAGGATGCCGCCCGCGACGTCACACGGCGCGTCCACCACCACCGCCGGGCCCTCGACCACGCCCGCCGCCGAGGGCGTGCCCGTCAGCACGGTGCCGGCGGTCGCGGCGGCGGTGGCGGTGCGCGGCACCCAGCCCTGGGCGGCCAGTTCGGCCCGGCCCAGGCGCGGTCCGATGGTGTGGAAGCGGGCGGGGGCGACCAGCGTGGCGTCTCTGGCGCGCAACGCTTTCCGGGCCGCGACGAGATCGCGCAGGCCCGCGGTGTCCGCGCCCTCGTAGCAGGCGCGCAGCTCCTGGACGGTCAGCTGGAAGACGTCCGCGAACTCGTCCAGGACACCGCGGGCAGCCAGGTCCCGGCCCATCACCCGGATCAGGCGTTTGATCATGCCGAAGGCCCGGGTGCGGCAGAAGCGCAGGCTCTCGCGATGCGCGGCGCAGCGAGAGGTCTTGGCGCGCAGGCCTTCGTAGAGGCGGCGGCGCAGTCCGCTCAGGTGTTCGTCGAGGTAGGCATCCGCCTCGGCCGATCGGCTCGGCCCGGTAGTGTCGCCGGCGCGACCGGCGGCGCTGCGCAGCATGGTGAACAGCGCGGCCGGATCCTCGCGCAGATCCGGGGTCTCGAGTTTGAGCTCGTCCAGGCTGCGATAGCCGTAGCGGTCGATGTACTCCTCGACCCGGGCCAGGAAGTCGGTGTGGCCACCCTCGCGCAGGCGCTGGTAAACCTGTTCCGGCGCAGTGGAATCGACGATGGCGGTCAGCTCGTCGTCGGCGCGCACCAGCCGGGCGAGTTCGGTCATGGCGCGGGCGGGCTCGGCCGATTCGACATCGGCGCCCGGGCCGACGACCGCGTACAGGAACCACTCCGGGGCCCGGGGCAGCAGCAGTTTCGTGAGCAGGTACGTGCAGCCGGTGAGCGTGAGCAGGATGGCGTCCAGCACCATCATCGGGCCCCAGCGTTCGACCAGGTCGTGATCCACCCTGCGATAGGCGGCGTAGGCCTGCGGGCCGGTCGGCCCGGCGTGGTCGAGGGCGTCGAATTCGTCGTAGACGCGGTAGAACTCGGCGCTGAAGCGCTCCATCATGGCGTCGATGGTCGCGATGCGGCGCACGTAGACGGCCGTGGTCCGCGCGCGCGAGCGCAGCCGGGCGACGGTGCTGTCGAAGGTGAAGGGCCGCAGCGTCTTCGCCAGCTCGTCGGGCAGGGGTTCGGCCACGCCGAGCGCGGCCTCGAGCACCTTGCGATTGAGCGGATAGCCGGGCGCGATGCCGACCATGCGATACCAGTGCAGCAGGTTGTAGTAGACGTGACCGTGAAAGGTGCCCAGCAGCACCGGGGTCCAGGCATCGGTCTGGGCGAGCTGTGCGGCGGGAACCCGCAGCGAACGCGCGTAGCCCCGGTACACGCGGCCGTAGATGTCCGCGGCGGTGGTGTAGGTCAGCGGGGAGGTGATGCCGCTGAAACTCTCGATGATGTTGGAGTTGTCCCAGATGCGCTGCTCCCCCGCCGGAATCGTCTCGCCCGCGCCGCGCAGCTCGGCGGTGCGGCCCGCGATGTCCGGCGCGGCCAGGGCGGTGATCGGCCGGGACTGCAGCACCCACACCCCGGTGTCGTCGATGGCCCACTCGATGTCCTGCGGTGCGCCGCGGTGGGTTTCGAGTTCGCGGGCGATGTCGGTCAGCTCCGCGAGCTCGGCGGCGGAGAGCACCGGCGCGACGCGCAGGTCCGCCTCGACCTCGCGCCGCACCCAGCCCTGGCCGGCATCGGGTTCGTAGCGGCAGTCCTTGTCGCCGAGGACGACGTCGAGGATCGTGCCGTCGAGCTTGTCCACCGTGGTCGAATCCGCGTCCACCGCACCGGACACCAGCGCCTCGCCCAGCCCGTACACCGCGCTGATGACCACTTCGTCCCGAGCGCCGGTGGCGGGGTTGGCGGTGAACGCCACGCCACTGACCCGGGCGGCGATCAACCGCTGCAGCACCACCGCGGGGACCGCGGCGCGCGGCAGGTCCCGGGCGAAGGCGTAGCGGATGGCCCGCTCGGAGAAAGCCGAGGCCCAGCAGTCGCGCACCCGCGCGGCCGCGGCTTCGACACCGCGCACGTTGAGGTAGGTATCGAACTGCCCGGCAAAGGAATTGGCGGCACCGTCCTCGGCGTGCACCGAGGACCGCACCGCGATCGGGTCCGCGCCCACGCGTTCGACCGCCTCGGCGAAGACCTCGAACACCGGCCCGCGCAGCGGTGCGCCCGCCACCGCCGCACGCAGCTCCGCGCCCCGGGCGAGCGCCGGTTCCAGGTCGGTCAGGGCCGCGAATTCCGCTATGGCCGTGGTCAATCCGGCATCGGCGGCGAATCTCTCGAAGACATCGCCGCCGAGCACCGCCCAGTCCGGCACCCGCACCCCGCCGTCGTACAGTGCGAACAGCCCACGCGCCTTGCCGCCCGCGAGTTCATCGATCACCGCCGAATCGGACCACGGACCAAGCACCTGCACTCTGCTCTCCCATCACCCCCGATCGCGCCGGCGCACGGTGCCCGGCTCGGCCGCGGGGCCGAACAAGATCGAGGTTCACTCTCTGGATAGCCTATGTTTCAGATGTGCGCCAGCCCACAGTTTTCGGGTCTGGAGCACATCGGCTATCGATCCCGCGCGAAGGAGAGTGCGCGACAGGGGCGTCCAGGCCGGAACCGCCGAGAGTGCCTGCGGCGGTTCCGGACTCGGGCCGCGCTCGCGATCAGTGCGCGAGCTTGAGGCCGACCACGCCGCCGACGATCAGGATGAGCAGGGCGATCTTCACCGCCGAGGCGCTCTCGGCGCCCGTCGCCATGGCGTAGGTGACGGTCAGCACCGCGCCGATGCCCACCCACACCGCGTACGAGGTGCCGACCGGCAGGGTGCGCATCGCGTAGGCGAGCCCGGCCATGGACAGCACGAGAGCGGTCGCGAACACCGCCGAGGGTGCGAGTTTCGTGAAACCTTCGGACTTCCCGAGGGCGGTCGCCCACACGGCCTCGAGTACGCCGGAAATCACCAGAACCAACCACGCCATGACAACAATCCCCTTTCAGGAACTACCGTCTTGTCACGTCTGGGTACGGTCGCAATCGTCCAGTGAATCGCGGCGCGCGACTCCCCTCGACCGTACCCAATGGATCAGCTCTCAGGTGGAGACACTCCTCACCATCGGTAAATCACACCGGTGAGTAGTAGGTAACGCGACGGAAATGGCCTGGCTAACGCCCGGTTTCGGCACACCGGCCCGCGCGGCTAGTCCTCCAGCAGGCGCTTGGGGTGCATGCCGTCCACCTGGCCGATGAACGGGGGGTGGATGTTGTAGCCGAGCATGCGGCGAATGTCCTCGTCGACCACGCGCGCGATCTCGCGCGGGGTGGACAGGGTGAACGCCTCCTGCGGGCGCAGCCAGGGCTCGCAGTACTGGGCCGTCGCCGCCAGCCGGGGCGCGCCCGAGCGATTGGGACCGCCGCCGTGCCACAGCGTGCCGAGGAAGAACACGCACGATCCGGCGGACATGACGACCGGCCGGCGATCCGCCGAATCCGGTTGCGGGAGTTCGGAACCCCACCGGTGACTGCCGGGCACGATCTCGGTCGCGCCGTTGTCCGCGGTGAAATCATCGATGGCCCAGATGGTCGCGGCGCTGAGCGCGGGGCGCGGGCGCGGCAGCGGATAGAAGCCGTCGTCGGTGTGCAGCATCTGGGCGGCCTCACCGGGCAGGATGTTGATGATCTGCAGCATGGACAGCAGGTAGTTGGGCATGAGCAGCCGGTCCAGCAGTGCGAGCACCCGCGGATGGGCGGCCATGCGGTCGCAGGTGCGGGTCTTGTTCAGGACGCTGTACACGCGCTGGGTGGCGTGGCCCTCGAAATTGTTGCGGCCCTTGAGGTCCAGCAGCGGATCCACGTCGGCGCGAATGGCGCGCAGCTCCGCCGCGGTCAGCACGTCCGGCAGGATGACGTAGCCGTCGCGCAGCACGGCTTCGACGTCGGCATCCGCCACCGCGGGATCGACATCCTGTCCGCCGCTGGGCGTGCGGCGATACTTTCCGGCCAGGTCACCGGCCAGATCGGTGACGGAGGAGACTTCGGCGCTCACGGGCGTTCCCCTAACATAACTGAGTTCTGTTATGGTTCGGAGCATGGCACGGGCTCCACTCGGACGTCAACAACTTCTCGACGCCGCGCGCGCGGAACTGCTCGCCGGGAACGGCGTGGTGGATCTCAACGCCCTCAAACGGCGGTCCGGACTGAGCACCGGGGCGCTCTACCACCACTTCGGCTCCAAAGCCGGTCTGCTGGTGGCCATCTACGAGGAATTCCACGCCGGACTGGTCGCCGCCATCGCGGACGAGACACTCCCGGCCGGTGTGGGCTGGGCCGCGCGAGAGCGCGCGCGGACCCGCAATTTCGTGGCCTACCACTTCGCCGAACCGCTCGCCGAACTCCTGCTCGGGCGGATCAGCACCGAACCCGAAGTCGCCGAGGTCGACGCCGCCAACCTCGCACGCGTCATCGAATCGGCGGGCCGCAACATCCGGCAGGGCCAGCGCAGCGGCGAACTCGACGCGAGCATCGACCCCGACCTGGCCGGAGCCTGCGTCATGGGCGCGATCCGGCACGGCATCGCCGAGCAACTTCGCCGCCACCCTCGGCCCGCGGTGGACGAGACGACCGGCGAACTCTGGCGGTTCGTCGCGGCGGCGGTCGGCGCCGAGTAACGCGCCCCGACGCCGCACGCCCATCCGACCTGCGGCTATGGGTAACACCACACCCCGCGCGGCCGATATTCCGTCTGCCAGAAACGGCGTATACGGTGGAGTCCGGCACCAGCGTCCACACCGAACGGGACCCATGGGTAATACCGTTGCACTGCTCAGAGCGTGGTGGCGAGATCCGGTAGACCACCGCTGGCTAACTCACGTGCTCGAATCCCATTCCACGGTGCCGCTGCAACGCGCGGTCGTCGGCATGGGCGGGCTGCTCTTCGCGGTCATCGCCGTGGCCGCCTCGTTCTCCAGCGCCGGGCCACGGCACCTCGCCGGAGATGTGATCATGCTCGGCATCGCGCTCGGCGCGCTGCTGTGGGCGTTGCGCTGGTGGCTGTTGCCCTGGCCGAGCCAACGCGAATCGCTGCTGATGTTCGCCGCGGCCGACGTCATGATCACCGTGGCCTGTTTGCAGGACTCCGATCGGGTGTACGGCGCGCTGGGAGCCATGCTGCTGGTCGTCACCGGCGGATATCTTACGTTCTTCCACAGCCCCAAAGTCCTTGCGGCGCACGCGGCCTGGTCGCTGCTCTCGGTTCTGGTGCTGTCGGCGCGGATGGTGGCGGGCAGCGGTGACTTCCCGCTCGCCGTCGTCGTCGTGCTGACCATGGTGAGCGCGGTGGTGGTGACCCTGCCGTCCCTGCAATTCATGTTCTGGCTGGTCCGGGTGGAATCGCTGTCCGATCCGCTGACCAGGCTGCTGAATCGGCGCGGGCTGGAATTCCAGCTCTCCGGCATGTTCGGGGTGCGGGACCGGCCCGGCATCTGCGTCATGGTCGCCGACCTCGACCAGTTCAAAGGCGTGAACGATCTGCTCGGCCATCCCGCGGGCGATCGGGTGCTGATCCGCACCGCCGAACTGCTCTCCTCGCTCGCCGGGGACGGCATGGTGGTCTCGCGCACCGGCGGCGAAGAGTTCGCGCTGGTCGGCTACCTCGATCCGCAGGCGGCCCTGGCCCAGGCGGAAACCGTGCGGCACGCGGTGGCCGCGGATCCCGACATCCCGGTGACGGTGAGCATCGGGATCGCCGCCTACGACGGGCGCATCGGGCCCCGGCCCACCCCCGACGAGCTGCTGCGGCGCGCGGATACCGCGATGTACCGGGCCAAACGCGGGGGCGGAAATCAGGTGTTCGTGTGCGATCGGACGTCTCCGCCCGTGCGCGGGCGCTGAATCGCGCCGGGCTCGCCGGGAGTCCAGTCCAGAATCGGCGCGAGCGCGCGTGCCTGCGCCGACGCGGGCATCGCGCGCATGACCGCATCGCGCACGGCGGCCAGTAGCGGATTGGACAGCTGGGCGACCGTGCCGATGCGCGCCGAGCGGTCCGCGATCATCCGGGTGCGCGGGCGGCGCTCGGCGTCGTAGGCGCTCGGGTCGCCGCCGGTGGCGACCACCCGCGCGAGCACGACCGCGTCCTCCAGGGCCTGGCAGGCGCCCTGGCCGAGGTTGGGGGTCATGGCATGGGCGGCGTCGCCGACCAGAACGAGCCGGCCCGACACATAGGTGTCCAGGGGCGGGAGTTCGTAGATGTCGTTGCGCAGCACCGTGTCCGCGTCCGCGGCGGCCAGCAGCGCGGGGATCGGCGCGTGCCAGTCCCGGAAGCGGCGGCGGAGTTCGGGCAGGCCGCCGTCGGGGGCTCCCGCGGGGATGTTCGCCGCGGCGAAGCAGTACACCCGGCCGTCCGCGAGCGCGGCGAAGCCGAAACGCTCACCGCGACCCCAGCTTTCACCGAGGTCACCGAGGGGCTCGGTGGGGGTGACCACCATCCGCCAGGCAGTGTAGCCGCTGTAGCGCGGTTCGACCACGCCGCATACGGCGCGGCGCACCACGCTGTGAATGCCGTCCGCGCCCACGACCACGTCGCCGCGCGAGACCCCCGCCGAGTGCAGCACCGAACCGTCGGCCCGCGCCTCGGTCACGGAAATGCCGGTGCGCACGGCGGATTCGGGGACCGCGGCGCGCAGGATCTCCAGCAGATCGGCACGATGCAGGACCACGGGGCTGCCGTGGCGGGCGCGCAGGGCGGCGGTGTCCGTGCGCGAGAGCCAGCGGCCGCGCGCGTCACGGATTCCGGCGGCGGCATCCTCGACGGCGCGCTCCCGGATCCGCTCCCCCACGCCGAGCTCGTCGAGTGCGCGCAAAGCGTTGGACCACAGCGAGATTCCCGCGCCGACCGCGGTCAGTTCCGGGGCGCGCTCCAGCACCTCGACCTCCCAGCCCCGGCGGTCGAACGCGATGGCCGTTGCCAGACCGGCGATTCCGCCGCCGACGATGAGCGCTTTCGACATGGCGCACTTCCCTTCGATCTCGGCTCCGGTGGGGAGCCCGATACGAGGAAGTTACTACAGGTGTAGTTTCAATACTACCGATGTAGTGGAATTCACTACTAATGTAGTGTCCGGGGATGCCCACCAAGCGGGAACAGATACTCGACGCCGCGATCGAACTGCTCGGCACCCGCGGTCCGCGCGCACTGACCCATCGCGCGGTGGACAGCCTGGCCGAGATGCCGCCCGGATCGGCCTCCAACTACTTCCGCACCCGCGAGGCCCTGCTCTGCGGCATCGCCGAACGCCTGGAGGAACGCGATTACGCGGACTGGAACGCCATGAGCCGCACCCCCGCACCCGCCACCATCCCCCAACTCGCCGACGGCCTGGCCGCGGTGCTGACCCACGCGGTGCGCACCGACCGCACCCGGACCCTGGCGCGCTACGCGCTGTTCCTCGAGGCCCAGACCGTGCCCGCGCTACAGGAGAGCGTGCGACGCGGTCACGAACGCCTGACCGCCTGGATAGCGGACATGATCGGCAATATTTCCCCCGGCAACACCGACGCCAAGCTGCTCGTCGACTACCTGGACGGCGCGGCCCTCCATGAATTGACCAGCCCCGCACCGAATTTCGACCCGCACACCACGGTGGACCGCATCGTGCGGGCGCTGCTGAGCTGAGTCCCCCGGCCCCGGCTCCGGGCCCGTCGGCGTGGTCATGGCTGGATCGAGAAGCGCGGCAGCCGACCCCCGATGGCACGAACACACCCGGTCCGACGGGAGCGGGGGCAGAGCGCGACCCCGGGGGCAAGCGCCCGCCGGGGTCGCGGCGTTACATACCGGCCGTTACCGGCTTCGGCGTACCGAGCGGGCGAAGCGGGAGCCGCGGTGTTTGGCTACCGTGCCCAGTTCCGCGCCGCGATCCTTGGCGACCTCGGCCAGTTCCGCGCCGCGTTCGCGGGCCACATCGGCCCATTCCGCGCCGCGGACCCGGGCCACGCCGGCCAGTTCGCTTCCGCGTTCACGGGCCACATCGCCGAAATCCGAGCCGCGGTGCTTGAGCACCTCACCCCATTCCGCGCTGCGGTCCTTGAGGGCCTCGCCCAGTTCCGCACCGCGGTCCTTGATCACCTCGCCGAGCTCGGCGCCGCGCTCCTTGACCGCGTCGGCCACCTCCGGGGCGCGGTCCTTGACCGTGCGCGCGACGTCGGAGCCGCGCTCCTTGACCACGCCCGCGACCTCCGAACCGCGTTCCCTGACCACCTCGGCGACGTCCGAACCGCGTTCCTTGGCCGTCTCGGCCAGGTGCGCGGCGCGGATCTCGGCGGCCGTGGCGGCGGAACCCGCTCCCGCGGCGGCCTTTTCGGCAATCGTGCGCAACAGCGGGGGGCGCCCGCCGTGATCGGTGGAGGCGATGAGCAGGCCGCCCAGCAGGCTCAGATCCTTGAGGAAGGCGGTGCGTTTGGCCGAGCGCAGCTCCGGATTCTGCTCCGCCCAGAAATCCTGTTCGGTGACCGTGGCCGGAATGACGGTGACCGCCAGAATCGCGGCCGCCAGGCGCGGGGCCCGGCCCAGCGCCAGCAGCAGTCCGCCGCCGATCTGAGCGGCGGCGTTGACCCGCACGATGCGCCCGGCATCGGGCACCTTGGCCGCGTACTGCTCGGGCAGCCGGCGCTGAATCTGGGTCACGCGATCCGCGGCGGCCTTGGCGCGCTCCTGCGGATCGGTGAGGGCGTCCAGCCCGTCGACGACGAACGCAGTCGCCAGCAGTGGCCGGGCAAGTCGTCGCATAGCCATGATGTGAAGTCCTTCCCGAGGGGTGCGTAGACCTTCACGCAGTTACCGGAATCGGGACTCGCAAACCTGGGCGCGGACAATCGCCGCCTCAGCGCGCCTTTCCGAGTGCGCGCGCGATGCGGCGGGCGTCGCGGGCGAGCTCGCGGAACATGCCGCTGATCGGGTTGGTGAAGCCGGTGAAATACAGACCGGGAGCGTTCGGATGCTCCTGCCCGCCATGGACGGTGGGCCTGCCCTGCGCGTCGAGCAGGCCGAGGTGCCCGACCAGTTCGGTGAGGCCGTGATCGAAGCCCGTGGCGGCGATGACGGCCTCGGGCGCGATACTCCCGCCACCGGCGAGCAGCACCTTTCCGTCCTCGAAACCGGTGACGGCCGAAACGGTTTCGACCTTGCCCGCGCGGATCAGGTCGATGAGCCCGACGTCGATGATGGGCACCGCGCCGTCGGCCAGCAGGCGGGTGTACGCGTCGGGCGCGGGGCGCGGCAGGCCGAAGGCGGACAGGTCCGGGGTCGTCATCCGGCTCGACAGCGCGATGATCCGGTTGACCAGCGGAACCGGCAGGTGGCGCAGCACGATGCCGGCCGAGCTCTGGCCGATCTTGGGCGCGACCTGGCGGCGCACGAAGGTCGGCACGGTGCGCACGGCGAGCCAGACCCGGGACGCGCCGCCCTCGACCAGGTCGACCGCGATCTCGGCGCCGGTGTTGCCGGTGCCGACCACCAGGACCTCACGGCCGATGTAGGGCGCGGCGTTGCGGTACTTCGAGGAGTGCACGAGTTCGCCCGGGAAGTCCTGGCGGCCCGGCCAATTCGGGATCAGCGGGGTGTGGTTGTAGCCGGTGGCAACGATGACCCGGTCGGCGGTGAGATCACCCTGGGCGCTGCGCGCGATCCAGCGACCGTCCTCCCGGTCGAGCCGATCGATCGTTGTGCCCGAACGCAATTCGATGCGGTGGTGACGGGCGTAGGCGTCGAGGTAGCGCACCACGTTCGCGCGGGCGACCCAATCCCCGTACGCGCGCGGGATCTTGAAGCCGGGCAGATGCGAGTGCGCGCGGATGGTGTGCAGATGCAGGCGTTCGTAGTGCCCGCGCCAGGCCGAGCCGACGGTGTACGCCTTGTCGACGATCGTCACGTCGAAGCCACTGTCGCGCAGACAGGCCGCCGCGGCGAGTCCACCCGGGCCGGCGCCGACGATCAGAACCGATTCACTCACTGGACCACCACTCGCTACGACGAACCCGAGAACACGTTTGCGCACCGACTATCGCACAGTTCAGGGCGGCGAAAGCGACAAGTCGGCCAGTTTGTGGTCAGTCGTCCAGATTGCCCTGGTCGGCGCGGCGGTCCCGGCTTCACTAGCAGAACCAAGCAGTTGCTTGTTTTTCTGTGGTGAGCTACCAATGGACGTACACCCGCGTCGCGCCCTCCGACGCGAACCACACCCGAAGGACACCGATGGACGACTTCGCACACCGCTCCGGCGCCACCCTGGTGCTGGGCGCCAGCGGCGGCCTGGGCGGCGCCATCGCGCGCATGTTCCTGGACCGCGGCAGCGACGTCGCACTGACCTGGTTCCGTTCGGCGAGCAAACTCGATCCGGTGCTGGGCGCGGCCGAGCAGGCGGGTCGTCGCGCGCGGGGCTGGCAGCTCGACCTGTCGGACGCGGACCAGGTCGCGCGGGTCGTCGCACAGGCCGCCGCCGAATTCGACGGGATTCACACCCTGGTCTACGCGGCCGGCCCGCACATTCCCATGCGGCACCTGAGCCGGGTCGCGCCCGCGGACTTCCGCGCTCAGCTCCTGGACGACACCGCCGGATTCTTCGCGGCCGCGCACGCCGCCCTGCCCTTCCTGCGCGAGCGTGCCGGCAACATCGTCGCGGTCACCACCGCCGCCACCGTGCGGTTCCCCATCCGCGACGGTCTCTCCAGCGCGCCGAAAGCCGCGGTGGAGGCGCTGATTCGGGGCATCGCGGCCGAGGAGGGCCGGTACGGTATCCGCGCGAACTGCGTCGGGCCGGGCATGACCACCGACGGCATGGCCGAAAGGCTCATCGCCGCGGGCGAATTGGACGAGCACGCCCTGGAGGTGGCGCGCGGCAACATTCCGCTGCGGCGCTTCGGCGACGCGCAGGACATCGCCGAGGCGGTGTGCTTCCTGGCCTCGGACCGCGCGGATTTCATCAGCGGTCAAAAGCTCGACATCGACGGTGGCTACGGGGTCTGACGGCCGCGGGGCCTAACGGTCCGAGACGATGATGCCCAGGGCATGGGCCAGGGTCGGGGCCAGATCGAACAGCTGAGTCTGTGCGATGGTCGCACCCGCCAGCGACTCCACGCCCTCGTAGATGCCCACGGACCTGGCTCCGCGCAGATCCACCTTCTTTAGCACCGCCTTGCGCATGGACAGCGCCTCGATCTCCGACCCCGGGAACGTCACCGAGGTCAGTTTCGCCTCGCTGATATCCACGTGCCGCAGCAGGCAATCCACGAACGAGACGTCGGTGAGGGTCGCACCGCGCAGATTCACCGAGTCGAATTTGCAGTTGTAGAACTTCACCCGGCGCACGCGCGCACCGAAGGCTTCCACCCCGGAGAGCGCGTTCATCACCAATTCGGTGTCCAGCCAGGATGATTCGGTGAGGTCGGCGCGGATCCACTGGGTGCTGTGAATCCACACGTCGTTGAAGCGGGCGAAGGACAGGGAGCCGCCGGAGACGGTGGTGCCGGAGATGGCGCATTCGGTGAAACTGGCCCCGCGCATGTTGACGTCGTCCAGGTCGAGGCCGTCGAAATGGCCGCAGTCGTATTCGCCCTCGATGCCGACCTCGGTGTGCGGCTCCAGATGACGTGCGAACGGCAGATCAACCAACTCCCGCGGCATGCGGCTCCCTCGACTCGATCGGCGCGATCCGGGCCGCTGCGCCCGGCCGCTGCATCCGGCTCGTCGACCGTAGACGAGGGCTCCGACAACTCCGCCCGGCGGGCGCGAGCCGACCCGTAAGCAGACCGACCGGTTCGGGCGCGGCGGGCCGTCGCGCGCCGCGCCGGAATTTACGATGGGGGAATTCTCCGGCGTCGGCGGGCACGAACGGAAGGCGGTTCGACATGCGGGTTGCGGCTGAGATTCTGGTGGGATTGCTCGCCCTGCTGCACATCTACATCCTGGTGATGGAGATGTTCCTGTGGACCACGCCCCGGGTGCGCGCGGCATTCGGAATGACCGCCGAATTCGCCGAGGACACCAAGGTGCTGGCCGGGAACCAGGGCCTGTACAACGGTTTTCTGGCCGCGGGACTGATCTGGGGCCTGATCGCCGGGGATCCGGTCGGGCGGGCGGCCCAGATCTTCTTCTGCATCTGCGTGGTCGTCGCGGGGGTCTACGGCGGCACCACCGCCAGCAGGCGAATCCTCTATGTTCAGGCCCTGCCGGGTGCGCTGGCATTGACGGCGGTACTACTCGCCGGGTAAACGATAGCCACGACGACTGCACCACTGACAGGGACTCGCGCCAGCCCCGAAAAGGAATGTCGAGTAACAATTTCACCTAGATCAAAGACTTAGGTGAGGATGTACGGTGCAGACCGACGACGTGGCCGACGTTGACCCTTTGGATTGGAATTGACTGTTCGATGAAGTTCTCTGCTCGACGCGGCGCGGCCGCTCTCCGGATCACCGCGATAGCGCTGACCGCCGCCCTCTCGGTGGCGACGTTCAGCGGTGTCTCCTCGGCGGAGCCGCAGAAGCCCTCCTCCATCACCTCCGTCAAGAAGGACGGCCGCACCTGGCACCTGAAGGTGTACTCGGCCGCGATGGCCAAGGAGATCACGGTCGACGTGCAGCGCCCGGCCGATGATTCGGTTCCCGCGCCCAACCTCTACATGCTCAACGGCCTCGACGGCGGTGAGGGCACCGCCAACTGGAAGGCCCGCACCGACGCGCTGCAGTGGCTCTCGGACAAGCCGGTCAACGTCATTCAGCCGATCGGCGGCATGGGCAGCTACTACACCGACTGGATCAAGGAGGATCCGCGGCTCGGTGTGAACAAGTGGACGACCTTCTTCACCCAGGAGCTGCCCCCGCTGCTGGACGCTGAGCTGAACTCCACCGGTCTCAACGCGCTGACCGGCCTGTCCACCTCGGGCACCTCGGTGCTGCAGCTGGCCGAGGCCAAGCCGGGCCTGTGGAAGACCGTCGCGGCCTACAGCGGCTGCGCGCAGATCGCCGACCCGGTCGGGCAGCAGTTCGTCAAGCTCTCCGCCGAGACCTGGGCGGGCGGCAAGACCGAGAACATGTACGGACCGGCCGACAGCCCGCTGTGGAAAGAGAACGATCCGGTTCTCAACGCCGAGAAGCTGCGCGGCACCCACCTGTACATCTCCACCGGTAGCGGCATCCCGGTCATGGAGGACGTGCAGTACTACCTCGACAGCGCGCCCGGCATCAGCGGCGTGGTGAACCTGAGCCTCGGCGTCATCATCGAGGCCGCGGTCAACGGCTGCACCGCCAACCTCAAGAGCCGCCTGGACGGCCTGGGCATCCCGGCCACCTACCAGTTCAACCCGGTCGGCACCCACTACTGGCCGTACTGGGAGCAGGCGCTGCACGAGTCCTGGCCGCTGCTGGCCCAGGGCATGGGCATCTAAACCCACACCCGCGCAGGGCATCCGGCCCGTACTCGCACAGAAAGCGGGAGGGATCCGAATCGGATCCCTCCCGCTTTTTCGTGTGCGGCGTTCCCGAGGCGGTTCTACTCCGTGTCGCAGCCGTTTCCGCCGAGCGCGCTCAGATCCACGACCTCGGCCATGGCGTGGTAGCCCGCCGGATTCGGGTGCAGCAGATCGGGCCCGGCGTAGCGCGGATCGAGCCTGTCCGGATCGGCCGGATCCTGTAGGGCGGCGGCGAAGTCGATGACCGAGTCCGACAGGCGCTGGGCGCGGATCCAGTCGTTGACGCGCAGGCGAATCGGGTTCTGGCGGGGAGCCAGGGTGTCGCCGATGAGCGAATCACCGGCCGGGGTCAGGGTTCCCAGGTGCACGCGGAGCCCGGCGGCGTGCAGGCGGGCGATCAGGGCGGTGTAACCGGCCACCAGGCCGTCGTAGTCCGTGCCCAGCGGTGAGTCCAGGTCGTTGATGCCCGCCAGCACGATGACATCCGAAACCGCCGTCTGGGCAAGGACATCGGAGTCCAGGCGGGACACCAGGCCGGGCCCGAACATCGGAATGATGCCGTCGTCGACCAGCTCGTTTCCGGAGATGCCCGCGTTCAGCACGACCAGCGGCAGCCCGGCCGCGTCGATGCGGCGCTGCAGGAAGTCCGGGTAGCGGGCGTCGGCGTCCAGAATCCCCGAATGCTGTGGCACGCCCAGGTAGTCGGCCGAGACGTAGCCGTCGGTGATCGAATCGCCCAGTGCGACAACGGCGGAGACCGCGGTCCCGGCGGTGACCTCGACCGCGGACACCAGCGGCGCCGAGGTGGTGGTGAGACCGTAGGCAGCGCCGGTGACGTCCGCGGCGCTGTCGCCGCTGCCGGGCGCGGTGTAGTAGCTGGTGGCGTTGCCGTTGAAGTGCCCGCTCAGCGCGGGCGCCGGCCCGGGCAGATACACGCTCACCGCGAGCGATTCCCATGCGGTGGAAGCGAACTCGACCGGGTCACTGAGCAGTTCCCCGCCCGGCTCCACGGTGACGCCGGCGCGCCCGCCGAAGGTCACGGGCCGCAGCGTCGCGGCCTCGACCCCCGCCCCCGCGGTCTGCCCCGCGACGGTGACCCTGCCGACGGTGAGCGGCAGCGGCCGGAACCTGTTGGTCAGCTTGATCCGCACCTGGCGTCCGCCCCGGTGCGGGGTCACCACGACGCGATAGGTCTGTTCCCCGATCGAAGCGATGGGCCGCAGCAGCGGATCGATCAGCCCCACCGCGTCCGAGGGGCTCGCTGTCCACGCACCCACCCAGCGCTCCCCCGCGCAGGAGCCTTCCCCGGTCTCGGCGCGCGCCGGTCCCGTCCCGACGATCCCCGCGAACGTCAGCGCGGCGAGCATTCCGGCCCCCGCCCGCGCCGAACGCGAATCCTTGTTCATCCCGACCACTTCCATCAGCGACCGCCGGCCCCGGACAGGACTGGACGGGCGGTCAGCCTAGCCGGGCGGCCGGGGCCGCCGACGCGAATTCGCCACCTCGCGGCACCGGATTCCGGTCCGGCCGATCCGGCCCCCGGCCTGGGGATCCGAGGGTCGCGGCGCGGCTCGCGGTCAGGCGTCCAGAACGTCCCGGGCGGACACCGGCCCTACCGCGGCGCGCCCCGGATGGATACGATCGGTTCGCGTCTCGGGCGGGCGTTCACGCCATGCCGCGCGAGACCGCGGCTCGTGTCCGGCCCGTTCGAATCGCTTTCTCGCTCGCTGACCTTGCTAAGGTTTGGATCGCCGATATCGGTGGAATGTTGCTTGCGATTGCCATTCACCTCAACGAGGAGGCACGGAATGAGTTTCGAAGGGCCCGAATCCGAAGAAGAATTATCTGCTCCGGTTTTCTCCCTTATTCCTCGCTCGTCTGCTTTACGCTCACCCCGTTCGGGCATCACGACCGAACGGCCCCTGCACATCGTTATGGTCGCGCCGCCCTACTTCGATATTCCACCGGCCGGTTACGGCGGCGTCGAGGCCATCGTGGCCACCCTCGCCGACGAGCTGGTCGACCGCGGGCACCGGGTCACCCTGCTCGCAGCCGGGCGCGAAGGCACGAAGGCGCGTTTCATCCGGGTGTGGGACGACGTGCTGACCCATCGGCTCGGCGAGCCGTATCCGGAGATCGTGAACGCGTTCAAGGCAATGCGGGTGATCGAGAAATTACACGCCGAGGATCCGATCGATATCGTTCACGATCACACCTTCGCCGGTCCGGGTAACGCCGCCGCCTATCGAATGATGGGAATCCCCACGGTCGTCACCGTGCACGGGCCGGTCGACGCCGATATGGACGAGTATTACCGGTCTTTCGACCAGAGCGTGCAACTCGTGGCGATCAGCGATCGGCAGCAGGCGCTGGCCCCGGATTTGAATTGGATCGCCCGGGTGCACAATGCGATCTGCCCCGAGGAATGGCCCTTCCGGACCCAGAAAATGGATTACGCGCTCTTTCTGGGCCGCTACGCGCCCTACAAGGGGCCGGATCTGGCACTGCGGGCCGCGCACGACGCCGGCCTGCGCCTGATCCTGGCGGGCAAGTGCAACGAACCGCCGGAGAAGAAGTACTTCGAGGAGGTCGTGCGGCCCCTGCTCACCGACGCCGACGACGTCTTCGGCGAAGCCGACGCCACCGCCAAGCGCCAGCTGCTCGCCGGCGCGCGCTGCCTGCTGTTCCCGATCACCTGGGAGGAGCCGTTCGGCATCGTGATGATCGAGGCGATGGTGTGCGGCACCCCGGTGATCGCGCTGCGCGGCGGCGCCGTCGCCGAGGTCATCGAGGACGGGGTCACCGGGTTCATCTGCGACGACCCCGAGGAACTGCCCGTCGCGATCGCGCGGATCGACGAGATCGATCCGTACGCCTGCCGGGCCCGGGTGGAGGAACTGTTCGCCGCGGATCGCCTGGCACAGGGCTACGAGGCGGCGTATCGGCGGGCGGTGAACGCGGGGCCGCAACGGGTTTCGGCCGCACGCGCGCATCGCATCATGGTGCCCGCGGTGGCCGGACTGGCGGACGAGATGGTGCCCAGCCGGACATGACGATTTTCAATGCCGGTCAGCCGCCGGTGACAGAGGATCACGGCGGCATCGTGACCATGGTCGAGGCGAGCACGTTCTGTCTGTCGGACGCGCTCGGAGATATGCACGCGGGCACCGCGCAGGGACTCTTCTATCGCGATGCCCGCGTCCTCGCCCGGTGGGAACTGCGACTGGACGGCCGGGCGCCGGAACAGCTTTCGGTGATGATGCCGGAGGCCTTCCGGGCCCGGTTCGTCGCGCGCAAACCGCCGAGTCCGGGCGTGGCCGACGCCACGGTGCTGGTGCTGCGCCGGCGCATGATCGGCGACGGCATGCGCGAGATCATCGTGGTGCGCAACCTCGGTGACGAGGACACCGCCATGACGGTCACCCTGCACGCGGACTCCGATTTCGCGGATCTGTTCGCGGTCAAGGAGGGCCGGGTGACCAGCGGCGGCTGTGAGCTGCGGGCCGTGGATCATGTACTGCACCTGAGTGATCGGCGTGATTCGGGGCGCGGGCTCAGTATCACCGCCGACAACGATCCGCTGGTCCAGCCGGGCACGCTGACCTGGCAGATCGTGGTGCCGCGGCGCGGCAGCTGGGAGACGACGGTGCAATGCCAGCCGATTCTCGAGCACCGCGCGGTGCCGATGAACCTGGCCTGCGAGGACGAGGGCAATCCGTCGAACAAGATCCGGCAGTGGCGTTCCACCGCGACGTCGCTGGCCGCCACCGGCCCCGGACTGACCGCGGTGCTGCAGCGCACCGAGAGCGATCTGGGCGCGCTGCGCATGGACGATCCCGCCGACGGGACGGCCTACGTGGCGGCGGGCGCGCCCTGGTTCATGGCGCTGTTCGGGCGCGACAGCCTGCTCACCTCGTGGATGGCGCTGGTGCTGGATTCGGACCTGGCGCTGGGAACCCTGCGTCAGCTCGCGAAATTGCAGGGCACGCAGGTCAATCCGGTCACCGAGGAGGAGCCGGGCCGGATCATGCACGAGATGCGGCACGGGCCCGGCGGCGATCAGGTGCTGGGCGGGTCGGTCTACTACGGCACCGCCGACGCGACACCGCTGTTCGTCATGCTGCTCACCGAATGCCGGCGCTGGGGCGTGGATCAGGCGGCGATCGCCGAACTGCTACCGGCCGCCGACGCGGCGCTGGCCTGGATCGACGAGTACGGCGACGCCGACGGTGACGGATTCGTGGAGTATCAGCGAAAGACCGATCGCGGGCTGGCCAATCAGGGCTGGAAGGACAGCTGGGACTCCATCAGCTTCGCCGACGGGCATCTGGCCGATCCGCCGATCGCGCTGTGCGAGGTGCAGGGCTACGTGTACGCCGCCCGGCTGGGGCGGGCGGACATCGCCGAGGCAGCCGGAGACCACGCCACCGCGACCCGGTTGCGCGAGCAGGCGCGAGAGCTGAAAGACCGCTTCGATCAAGCGTTCTGGCTGCCCGAGCGGGGCTGGTACGCCATGGCGCTGGACGCGGCCAAGCGCCCGGTCGACGCACTCGGCAGCAACGCGGCGCAGCTGCTGTGGACCGGCATCGTCCCCGACGAGCGCGCGGCCGTGCTCACCGAACGGCTCGCGAGCGCCGACATGGACAGCGGTTTCGGGCTGCGCACCCTGTCCGCGGCCATGGGGCGGTTCAATCCCATGGGCTACCACAATGGTTCGGTGTGGCCGCACGACACCGCCATCGCCGTCGCGGGACTGCTGCGCTACCAGCACATTCCGGGAGCCTGGGATCTGGCCGAGCGGCTCGCGGGCGGGCTGCTGGAGGCGATCCGCGAGTTCGGGGCGCGGCCGCCGGAGTTGTTCTGCGGTTTCGATCGCGGTGAATTCCGGTCGCCCGTGCCGTATCCCACCTCGTGCTCACCGCAGGCATGGGCCAGCGCCGCGCCGTTGCTGCTGCTGCGCTCGTTCCTCGGGCTGGAACCGGACGTGCCCCGGCGCACCCTGACCGTGCTGCCGCGCCTGCCCGAGCGCGCGGGCCGGGTGCGGCTGGCCGAGCTGCGGCTGGGGCCCGCCACGGTCACCATCGAGGCCGAGGGGACGGAGGTCCGCGTCGAGGGGCTGCCCGCGGAGTGGACGCTGATCCAGCCGTGAGCGACGTTGCCGCCCCCGCCTCGGCCGTCGGCCGAGGCGGGGGCGGCACCATGATTGGACCCCGAGGGGGCGATTTCGGCCCAATTCGGACGACTCGAGCAGGCGATGGTCGACTCCGTACGGCGGATCGCGGTGCGGGCCAAGGCCATCGAAGGTGATCGAGCTCGCGGCCGGGCTCAGGCGCCGTAGCCCCGCAGCGCGCGGGCCGATCGTTCCTGGGCGTCCAGGAGTTCGTCGCCGTGCTCGTCCACCCACGCGCCCAGCGCGCGCATCGGCCCCCGGACCAGGCTCTGCCCGAGCGGGGTGAGCGCGTACTCCACCCGCGGCGGGGCCTGCGCGTAGCTGCGCCGCTCGATCAGGCCGTGGCCGAGCAGCCGGCGCAGGGCCTCGGTGAGCGCCTTGTCGCTGAGTCCCCCGATGCCCGCGCGCAATTCGCGCCGCCGGCGCGGTCCTTCGTGCAGCGCGGCGATCACCACCGGGTCCCAGGTGTGGGCGAACAGATCCGTGGCCGCGCGCATGCGGCAGTCCGCGACCAGCTCGTCGCGCGGGTCTCCGGCAGCGCTCATACGTCCATGATCGCGCAGTCGTTTCGCACCGATCGGTGCGGATCGACCTGCCTACCGTTGCTCCCGAACGCCGGACACGAAAACACCGGCCACGAGCAGGAGCACACGATGCGAATCGCAATTCTGGGTACGGGCACGCTGGCCGCCGCGCTGGGGAGTCGCTGGGTGGCGGCCGGGCACGAGGTCGTGGTGGCGGGGCGGTCGCCGGATCGAGCCGAGGAGACCGCGCGGCGGCTGGGCGCGCGGGCCTGCGCCCCGCGCGCGGCGGTGGCCGGGGCCGACGCGGTACTGCTGGCCGTGGCCTGGAGCGGGGTCGAGGACATCCTGCGGGCGGCGGGCGCGGGCGACCGAACACTCGGCGGCACAACGCTGATCGACCCGACCAATGCCATCGACCACGGCGTCGGCGCGCTGCTGACCCCGCCCGGCACGTCGGGTGCCGGGCACATCGCCGCGCTCGCGCCGGGCGCGCACGTGGTGAAGGCCTTTCACCTGTTTCCCGCCGGCCAGTGGAGCGATCCCGCCAATCCGCCTGTGACGGTGACGATCTGCGGCGACGACCCGCACGCCCTGGCCGTCACCGAAACGCTGATCCGGGACGCGGGCTCGCGCTCGACGGTGCTGGGCCCGCTCGCGCGCGCCCGCCAGCTCGAGGAGGTCGCGGGCTTCGCGATCGGGCTGATCTTCCGCGGCGCGGATCCCCGCGACGCGCTCCCGGCCGCGCCCGCGCACATCCCGGGCGGCTAGGAACTCGCGGATGCCGCGTCCCGGAACCGATGGCAGTATGCGAGGCGTGGGTGACTTCTTCGAACGCATCATCGACCTGGACGTGACCGCCGCCGAGGCGGGTTCGCTCGCCGATCGCACCGTGGACTGGATGGTGTCGCACGGCCGGCTGCGACGCGAGACCTCGGGCGAGGCGATGTACAGCCTGCACGCGGAGACGGGATACCTGCCCGGCCCGGAGTGGCCGGGGATCACCCGGGAGTGGGGCGCGGACTGGATCCCCGGCCCCGTCGCGGTGATCGTGGGCCGCCACGCCCACTACGGCGGGCAGGGCGAGATCGAACCCGCCTGGGCGGGGTGCCCGCGCTGCGGGGCCCGCACGGTGATCATCGACTACCCCACCGCGTGGGAAGCCGATCCCGAGGTCTGGCGCCCGTTCGCGACGGCGATCGAGTCCTGGGAGCGCACCGGCTCCGGCACGGCAGCCTGCCCGTCCTGCGCCGCCGCGAGCCCCATCACCGAGTGGACGTGGGCCGACGAGTTCGCCCTGGGCGCACTGGCTTTGGACTTCTGGGGCTGGCCGCCCCTGACCGACGAGTTCGTCGCCGAGCTGACGACGTTCCTGGCCCACCGCGTCGAGCACCATTCGGGCAAGTTCTGATCACTCGGTCGGATCCCGGCGGCTGTCGCGGTGGACGCCCGCCGTGCGGCGTCCGCGCGGCACGCGACCGCGGGTGACGGCGTGCCGCGGGCGGTGGTCAGCGGGGGCGCAGGACGAACACCGGGATCTCGCGGGTGGTCCAGGACTGGTAGGTGTCGAAGTCGGCGTAGGTCTCGACCAGCAGGGGCCACAGGCGCGCGCGTTCGGCGGGGGTGGCCAGATCGGCGCGCACGGGGCGGTGTTCGCGGCCGATCCGGATGTGGGTCTCGGGGTTGGCGCGCAGATTGTGATACCAGTGCGGGTTCTTCGTCAGGCCGCCCTGGGAGGCGACGATGACGATGTCGTCGCCGTCGGGCATGTAGAGCAGCGGCGAGGTGTAGTCCGCGCCGGACTTCGCGCCGCGGTGTTCGAGCAGCAGGGTGGCGACGGGCTTGCGGAATCCCGCGCCGATGCGCCACTTGTTGCCGATCCGGCCGCCGGTGCGTTTGAAGATCCACACCTGGGCGCGGCCCATGATCCGGAACATGGTCGGGAGCGAGGGGTGATCGAGCTGTTTGGGGCGCGGGGGCGGGGTGGCGGCCATCGTCTTCCTTCCGTCGAAGCACGATGACCATACATCGATGACCATGTGTATGGTCAAGGTCTGCCGCGGGGCAACCCGGTACCGTCGGACCCGGACGAGTCGGTGAAGGAGTGAATTCGGTGCGCACGCATGGCTGGTCGGGGTCGGCGCCCGTCGACGACGACGAGGCCATCGCCCGCATCCTGGCCTCGGCCCGGCGGGCGATCGACGCCTCGGGCGGCGATTTCAGCATCGCCGAGGTGGCCCGCGATCTGGGCGTCACCCGCCAGACCGTCTACCGGTATTTCCCCAGCGCCGATGCGCTGCTGACCGCGACCGCCATCGCGCAGACCGACGCGTTCCTGGACGTGCTGGCCCGCCACGTCGGCGATATCCGGGATCCGGCGGAGGCGGTCGTGGAGGGTATCGCCTACACCCTGGAACGGCTGCCGCACGAGAAATACCTGAATCTGCTGCTGAGCCCGGGCCGCGCCGGCGCGTTCTCGGCGGGCGTGACCTCCGATGTCGCACTGGCTTTCGGGCGTTCGATCCTGGATCGGTACGCGGTGGACTGGGCGGCGGCCGGGCTGTCCGGGGCCGCCCTCGACGAACTCGCCGAGCACATGCTGCGGGTGGTGCAGTCCTTCGTCATCGATCCCGGCCGTCCGCCGCGGCACGGCGTGCGGCTGCGCGCCTACCTGCACACCTGGGTCGGCCCGGCGCTGGTGGGGTTCAAGACGATTCGTTGATGCGGACCTGATTGCCCGCCGGGTCGCGGAAGGCGCAGTCGCGAATCCCGTAGGGCTGCACGGTCGGTTCCTGGACGACCTCGGCGCCGGTGGCCTGCACCCGCTCGAAGACCGCGTCCAGATCCTCGGCCGCGAGCACGATGGTGCCGTAGGTGCCCTTGGCCATCATCTCGGCGATGGTGCGGCGCTCGGGTTCGGTGATGCCCGGATCCCCGTCGACCGGATGCAGGACGATCGAGGTCGCCGGCTGACCGGGCGGGCCGACGGTGATCCACCGCAGGCCGTTGTAGCCCACGTCCTGGCGGACCTCGAAGCCGAGCCGGTCCCGGTAGAAGGCGATCGCGGCGTCCGCGTCGTCGTGCGGCAGGAAGCTGGATTGAATGGTGAGTTCCATGGCTTCCACGCTAGGACCGGCGACCGGACCGGCGCTTCTCGATTCCTGACCGGTCTGCGCCGGTGCCCGAACCGCTCAGGCCGAGGGGACGCCCGCGCGGTCGGGGTCGTCGAAGCGGCCGGTGGCCAGGGCGGAGTCCCGGTGCCGGGCCGGGAAGCCCGGACCCAGGCGGACCGACACGTCCGCGTGGGCCAGGGGTTCGCGGCAGTGCGCGCACACCACCTCGGCGTGGGTGTCGTGGGCACAGGTGCTGTGGTGCAGGATGACCGGCGGCCCGGCCTCGGGTGCGAGCCAGCGATCGCCCCAGCGCATCATGGCCGCGATGACCGGGAAGAAATCGCGGCCCTGCACGGTGAGGTGGTATTCGTACCGGGGCGGGCGCTCGCGATAGCGCACCCGCTCGAGCAGGTTCTCCTCGACGAGCCGGTTCAGGCGCTGGGTCAGGACATTGCGGCTCAGGCCCAGCGTGCGCTCGAATTCGTCGAAACGTTTGGCCCCGTAGAAGGATTCGCGCAGGATCAGCGGCGTCCACCAATCCCCGATGAGATCGACGGTACGCGCGACGGTGCACGGCCAGTTCGCGAAGGTCGTGCGCTTCATACCGGCACGCTGTCCAGACTCATACCGGCACCATATCCAAGCGGGCGGGCACGTACTTGTGCCACGGGGTACCGACCCACTCGTCCCGGGAGTCGAATTCGGTGAGTTCGTTGGGCGCCACCCCGGTCGTGACCGGCACGCCGTCGGGTCCGGTGACCGAGAGCCCGAAGCCGTTGGGCAGGGACAGGTGCCCGGGGCGCATGCGGTCGGTCGGCTCGACCGGGACCTCGGTGCTGCCGCGCCGGGTGGTCACCCGCACCAGATCCCCGGGGGCCAGCCCGAGACGTTCGGCGTCGGCGAGACTGATGCGCAGGGTGCCGCCGCCGTCGCGCTTGCGCCAGCGCGGGTCGCGGACGATGGTGTTGGCGGTGAAGGCCCGGCGTTCACCCGCGGACAGCACGAACGGCCACTCCCCCGATTCGCCCTCGGCGTCGGGCAGCCCGGCCAGCACCGCCAGTAGTTCGGGCACCACCAGGCGGACCTTGTTGCCGCGCAACCGATTCCAGGTCACCTCGTAGTCGTCCTCGGTGATGACGATGCCGTGCTCGCCGGCCAGAATCGCCTCGAACAGCCGCTCCCCCGCCGCCAATCCCGTGCCGTACCCGGCGCGTTCGACGCTGTCGGGGAATTTGCGGACGCAGTTGTAGGCCGCCGCCCACAGCAGCGCGGCCGCGGCGGCGTCCCCCGGCAGGGTCGGCCCGAGGGTCCGATAGAGCAGCACGGGAGCGAGTTTCGAGCGCTGCGGATCCGCCAGTACCCCGAGGAAGGCCATGGCGAAGGCCTCGCGGCCCTGGGCGAGCGCGGCGCGCAACGGCGCGTAGTCGTCCTCGGTGAGCACCCCGGCGGCCTCGACCAGACGGGCGTGGATCTCGGGCTCGGCGAGCACGCCGTCCGGGGCGGGCAGCACCGGGTGGCGCAGGTGGAAGATGTTGCGCGGGAAGTCGAAATTGAAGAACGTCGCCTCGTACTTCTCGAACTGGGTCGCGGCCGGCAGCACGTAGTCCGCCTCGCGGGCGGTCTCGGTCATGGCGACGTCGATCACCACCACCAGTTCCAGCGAGCGCAGCGCCGCGCGCATGCGGGCCGAATCCGCCAGCGAGTGCACCGGATTGCTGCTCTCGATGAACATGGCCCGGTAGCGCGCGGGATGATCGGTGAGGATCTCCTCGGTGATGACGTTGCACGGCACCAGCCCGCTGATGATCGGCGCGCCGGCCACCGGTGAGACCGGCCCCTCCCCCGCCGGATGCCCGCGATCGTGGCCGATGGCGGCCATCCCGGTGAAGGCGTACTGGGTGCCGGGCTTGGCGACATTGCCGGTCAGCAGCCACACCAGCTTCTCGACGTAGCTGACCACCGTGGAATAGCGGTTCATCTGCACGCCGAGATCCTCGAGGGCGGCCACCGACTGCGCGCGAGCCAGCCGCCGGGTCGCCGCGGTGACCAGGTCGAGGTCGACATCGGCGGTGGCGCAGTACTTCTCGATGGGTACCGCGCGCAGCACCGCGAGCACCTCGTCCACGCCCTCGGCGTGCTCGCCCAGCCAGTCGGCGTCGATGAGGTTGTCGCGCACCATGATCGCGGCCATCGCGGACAGCAGGTACACGTCGGTGCCCGGTCGCAACTGCAGGTGGAAGTCCGCCAGCTCGGCGGTCTCGGTGCGAACCGGGTCCAGCACGATCATGGACCGGTCCGGATCGCGGGCGATCTCCTTGAGCACCGTGCGCGCCCGCGGAAAGCCATGGGACTGATAGGGATTCTTGCCGACGAAGAAGGCCACCTCCGCGTGCTCGACATCGGCGCGCATGGGGTAGCCGAACATCCGCGCGCCCACCCAGAAGTCACCGGTCTTCTCCTGCGCGAGGGCGCTGGAGCGATAGCGCATGCCGAACGCGGCCATGGTCGCGGGCGCGTAGGCCCCGCCCAGGTGATTGCCCTGCCCGCCGCCGCCGTAGTAGAAGATCGACTCCCCGCCGTGGCGCAGCCCGACCTCTTGCAGGCGCGCGGTGATCTCGGAAATCGCGGTGTCCCAATCGATTTCCTCGAACTCGCCGTCCGCGCGGCGGCGCAGTGGCGCGGTCACCCGGCCGACGCGGCCGTTCTGGTAGTGGTCCAGCTGCAGGGCCTTGTTGCAGGTGTAGCCCGCCGAGGCGGGGTGCAGCTTGTCCCCGCGGATCTTCTCGAAGGAGCGGCCGTCGGGCCCGAGCAGGATCTGGATACCGCAGTTGCACTCGCACAGGATGCAGGCCGTGGGCTTCCACTCGTTCATCGGCCCAGCGTAAGCCAGTCAGTTCACAAACGCTACTAACTTCGGCGAACCGACTGCCGTACGCTCGATACCGGTGCGCGAGCGCCCGAGAGCGCACAGCCATGAGCCCGAAAAGCACGAAACCGGACGATCCCCTGGACCGACCCGACCCGTGAGAGGCGATCCGTGAGCACTACGAGCGACACTTCGGCCGACAACCTCGACACCGGCGACGGCGACACCATCGCCCCCGAGCCCTATCGCCTGTCCGAGGCCCCCGGCCCGCTCACCCCGGGCGAGCTCACCGCCCTGGACGCCTGGTGGCGCGCGGCGAACTACCTCGCGGTCGGCCAGATCTACCTGATGGACAATCCGCTGCTGCGCACCCCGCTCGAACCCGAGCACATCAAACCGCGCCTGCTCGGCCACTTCGGCACCGTCCCCGGCCTGAATCTGGTGTGGGCGCACGCGAATCGGGCCATTCGCGCCCGCGATCTGAACGCCGTCTTCGTGGCCGGACCGGGCCACGGCGGGCCCGGCCCCAACGCCTGCGGCTGGCTCGAGGGCACCTACTCCGAGCTGTACAGCGGCATCCCACAGGACGCGGACGGCATGGCCGCGCTGTTCGCGCAGTTCTCCTTCCCCGGCGGCGTGCCCAGCCACTGCGCGCCCGAGACCCCCGGCTCCTTCCACGAGGGCGGCGAACTCGGGTACTCGCTGCTGCACGCTTTCGGTGCGGCCCTGGACAATCCGGATCTGACGGTGTTCTGCGTCATCGGCGACGGCGAGGCCGAGACCGGGCCGCTGGCGGCGAGCTGGCACGCCGACAAGTTCCTCAGTCCCGAGCGCGACGGGGCGGTGCTGCCGATTCTGGCGCTGAACGAGTACAAGATCGCCAATCCGACCCTGCTGGCCCGGATTCCGCGCACCGAACTCGAATCACTCCTGCGCGGTTACGGTTACGAACCGTACTTCGTCTCCGGGCGCGACCCCGGCACGGTGCACCAGGACATGGCCGCCGCGCTGGACGCCGCCCTGGACGGCATCGCCGCGGCTCAGCGCGCCGCCCGCGAGGACGGCAGCCGGGAGCGACCGGCCTGGCCCATGATCGTGCTGCACACACCCAAGGGCTGGACCTGCCCGCCGGTGGTGGACGGCGAACCCGTCGAGGGCACCTTCCGCGCCCACCAGGTGCCGCTGCCCAGCGCCCGCCAGAACGCCGAACATCGTGCGGTCCTGGAACAGTGGCTCAAATCGTATCGGCCGGAAGAACTCTTCGACGAGGCCGGGCGGCCGGTGCCGGACCTGCTCGCGCAATCCCCCGCCGGTGATCGGCGCATGAGCGCCAATCCGGTCGCCAACGGCGGCGCGCTGCTGCGCGACCTGTCGCTGCCGAGCTGGCGGGACTTCGGGGTCGAGGTCAGCGCCCCGGGCGCGGTGAAACACGAGGCCACCCGCGTTCTCGGCGGCTGGCTGCGCGAGGTCACCCGCCGCAACCCGGACAACTATCTGACCTTCGCCCCCGACGAACTCGCCAGCAACCGGCTCCAGGACATTCTCGAGGTCACCGGCCGGGACTGGCAGGGCGAGATCGGGGAGTTCGACGTCGGCCTGGACCGCACCGGCCGGGTGATCGAGGTGCTGTCCGAGCATCTGTGCCAGGGCCTGCTCGAGGGCTACCTGCTCACCGGCAGGCACGGCACCTTCACCTGCTACGAGGCGTTCATCCACATCGTCGACGCCATGTTCAATCAGCACGCGAAATGGCTCGACGCCAGCGCCGCCGTGCCATGGCGCCGGCCCATCGCCAGCCTCAATTACCTGCTGTCCTCCCATGTCTGGCGGCAGGACCACAACGGCTTCACCCATCAGGACCCGGGATTCCTGGACGTGGTGCTCAACAAGAGCCCCGAAATCGTGCGCATCTATCTGCCGCCGGACGCCAATACCCTGCTGACCACCTTCGATCACTGCCTGCGCTCGCGGCACTACGTGAACGTGGTGGTGGCGGGCAAACAACCGCAGGAGAGCTGGCTCTCGATCGAGGCCGCCGCCGAGCACTGCGCGCGCGGCATCGGCATCTGGCCGTGGGCGGGCAACAACGCCGAGCCCGGCGCCGCCCCGGACGTGGTGCTGGCCTGCGCCGGTGACATCCCGACGCTGGAAACCCTTGCCGCGGCGCAGATTCTGCGCGAACGCCTGCCCGAGCTCCGGGTCCGGGTGGTGAACGTCGTCGACCTCATGCGCCTGCTCCCGCGCGAGGATCACCCGCACGGCTTGCCCGACAGCGAATTCGACACCCTGTTCACCCGCGATCGACCGGTCATCTTCGCCTTCCACGGCTACCCCTGGCTCGTGCACCGCCTGACCTACCGGCGCACCAACCACTCCGGGCTGCACGTGCGCGGATACAAGGAGAAAGGCACCACCACAACGCCTTTCGACATGGTCATGCTCAACGACCTGGACCGCTACCACCTGGTCATGGACGTCATCGACCGCGTGGAATCACTGCGCGAACACGCCGCCGAACTGCGGCAGGACATGGTCGACGCGCGCTGGCGGGCACGGGCGTGGACTCGCGAACACGGCGAGGACATCCCGGTCGTCGCCGACTGGAAATGGCTCTAGACGGCCCGGCGATCAGGACGAGACGCTGGCGGGCGTGCGCACGATGCGCCCGCCGAGTCGTTCGTTGACCGCGAACCCGTGCCGGCGGCACCACGCCGCCAAGGCCGGCACCGCGGAATCGTCGTCACGGAAGGTCGGCACGAGCTGGCCGACGATGTACAGGTGCTGGGCGTCCGCGGCCCGGCACAGCTGCTGCAGCAGCGCGGAGCCGAAACCCGAACCGCGCAGCTCCGGATTGACCGTGATGTTGTCGAGCTTGATGGTGTCGGCGTACAGATCGAAGACCACCTCGGCCGGCGCGTCCGCGCGGCGCAGGGCCAGCACGTCCGACGGCAACGGGCGCAACGCGCCGGGTAGGTGCTCGGTCAGGCGGCGCGCGGCGTCCTCGTCGGGAGCGGCCCGGGTGACCGCGACCACCTGCTCGGTCAGCTCGGCCACCGCGGCCCGGTCCCCGAACGCGGCCAGCGGGCGGGTCCGCTCGGCGGTCTCGAAGATGACGCGCAACTGCCGCGTCCAGTGCGGTGCGGTCGCCTCGTGATCCGCGATCAGATCCTGCAGGGTGTGCTCGAGGCAGATCGAACGCCCGAGGCTGCGAACGAGACCCCCGGACAGCACACCCCATTCGTGGTCCTCCGCGCCGACGCCGTGGTGCGCGAGCTCGCGCAGCAGCACATCGCGCCGTCCCGCCGCGTTCGCGATCGACGCCCCGGGCAACCGGTGCAGCCAGCGCCGCCAGCCGGTGAGATTGGCGCGAATGCGGCCGGCCGCCACCTCGCCGCTGGCGTCCAAGTAGTTGCACAGCGCTTGCTGGCGTCTCTCCAGCAGCTCGTTCGTGCGCTCCATTCCGGGATCAGCGGGCAGTGATTTGGCCTCACTCATACCCAACAAGCTAGCGCCAGGGTCATAAGAGGCAGGTTATCGGCGCGCTCGAGATTTCATTCGATGCAAAAAACGCGACCTCCGCGCTACCGGGGAACGGTTTGCTGGTCGGTCCACAACGCGCCCGGCGGACTGTATCGAACGGCGGGCGCCGGTTCGTCCGCGAGCGCGGCGATCCGGGTCAGCAAATCCCGCTCGTACTGCTTGGCCTGCCCGTACGTGTAGTGGAACGAGCTGCGCAGCGCCGCCCGCGCCCGGTGCCTGCCGCGGTGGGTCAGCAGCGACTCCAGCGCCGGCTCCGGGCCGAACTCACGCGCGACCGGCTGGGAGATGGTGGCGCGGAACCACTTCCGTTCCGCGGCCAGCACCCAGCGGTAGGCGAGCAGGAAGATCGCCAGATCGATGACCACCGGCAGCAGCAGCGCCAGCACGCCGGGACCGGCCGCGCGCGGCGCGTCGAAGATCGCGTGCATGGACACCGCCAGCAGATAGAACAGCACGAAGGTCGCGACCCGGTACGCCCAGGACCGATCGGTGCGCGTCAGCAGCACCACGATGCCCACACCCACCAGCGCCGACATCGCCCAGTGCGAGGTGAACGCGGTGACCAGGCGCAGCAGCGCCACGACGAACACGTCCCGCGCCGGATTCTGCGGCGCGGCCACCGCGGTCTGCAGGCTGTACAGCATGTCCTCGGAGATCTGCGCGCCCAGCCCGACCGCGCCGCCGATCAGGAACCCGTGCATCGGGCGGCTCAACCGCGACCGGAACAGCACCGCCACCACCGCGATGCCGATCGCCTTGATGAACTCCTCGTCGATCGGCGCGGCGATCGCGGCCTGCCAGTTCGAGGCGAACTCGTCACCGCCCAGATTCGTGACCACCCGCGTCACCCGGTCGTTGGCCCACAGCGCGGTGCCCGGCCACACCAGAAATCCCCAGGCGAAACCCATCACGATCGGCGCGAGCAGCCGGGTGCGCGCCCGGAACATGTCGAGCCAGAACAGGATTCCGCCGAACACCAGGAAGGTCAGCGCGGTGATCGGCAGGGCCGCCAGCGCCGGGCCGCCGCCGTACACCACGAGTCCGAAAGCCTGCGCCAGAAACAGCACCGGCCCGAGCACCAGGGCCGCGCAGTACACCCAGAACAGCGCCGAATCCCGCTGCGCCCAGCTCACAGCTCCACCGCCTTCGTGCTCGCGAGCACCATGTCGATCATGGCCCGGCCCGCCTCCCGAGTCGGTCCGGACACGGTGATCGTCACCCCGATGTCGCCGCTGTTGACCACCGCGCACACCGCGCCCGCGGTTCCGGGCAGCACGCAGGTGCGGCCGCGGAAGGACCCGTCCTCGATCAGGCCGCCGTCGAAATCCACCTCTTCACCGGCCGCGCGCAGGGGCAGCAGCATCCGGGGCGCGGCGGTGTCGAAATCGGTGATGCCGTCGACCACCGAGATGGCCAGGCGCTGTTCGCCGATCTCGGACCGGAACACCGCGGTGGAATCGCTGCCGGTGGCGATGCGCGCCATGGCCTCGGGCACCGCGAAGGTGATGGCGTTGGCCGGATCCACACCGCCGCTGATCGCGCCGACGCCGCCCGCGCCGAGGGTGATGGTGTCGCCTTTCGAGACCGGGGTCTCCCGGGTCGGAACCATGTGGTCGACGATCACCGGAACGATCAGGATGGCCGCGAGCGCGCCCACCGTCGCTATCGCGGGACCTCTCGAATGCCACGAATCCAGAAGGCGCGCCATGGTTTCCAGCCTCTCGGTCCGGGCGGTGCGAGCGCCACGGTCCGTGCCCGTCACCGGGCCGCTCGCCGAAAAGCCGTCCGCCAAAGCTTGCCGAAAGTTAACCACAAACCAGACAAATCACCCGGGATGCACGCCGGTAAAACAGCCGGCAACGAAAGCGGCTCCCGGAGAATGTCTCCGGGAGCCGTTCGTCGACGGCCGCGCGAGCGCGCGCGATTACAGCAGGTTCGCCAGCCCCGCCAGCGGACCGGGCAGCCCGGCCACGTGGTTCTTCAAACCGGTCAGCACCGGGTTGGGGGTCGCCGCGCGCAGCCGATCCAGCTCGGCCTGCATGACACCGAGGGTCTCGTCGTAGAGGCCGGCCACCAGTTCCTTGTCCTCCGGATCACCCGGCTGCGTCGACCACTCCAGGGCCGGCAGGAAGCTGACGTCCACGTGCGAGGGCAGCGGAATCTGGGGCAGCACCGGGGCGACGCCGAAGGGCAGGCCGACGGTGTACGGAAACACCTTGGCGCGCAACATCTTATCGATGCCCAGTGCGCGGGCCGTGCCCTCGCCGCGACTGAGGATGAAGATCGAGTCGTGCCCGCCGTTGGCCACCGCCGGGATCACCGGCACCCCCAGCTTCAGCGCGAGCCGGATGAAACCCTTGCGATTGGCGAAGTCCACCTTGCCGCGCTCGGTCCACGGCCGGCAGGCTTCCCAGTCCCCGCCGGGGTAGACCATGACCGCGCCACCGTCCTTGAGCCCGGTCGCGGCGGCCTCCTGCGAGGCCGGGATCACACCGAAGCCGCGCAGTCCGTCACCGATTCCCGGTGCGCGCAAAAGGATTTCGTGCGCGACGCCATAGGTGGGCTCGTTCGGGCGGCGATCCAGGGCTGCCATGAAGGTGACCCACACCTCGGGCGCCCAGTAGATCGAGGAATGGTTGCCGATGATCAGCGCGGGACCCGAAGCCGGAAGGTTCTCGATGCCGGTCACCGTGGGCGTGAAATAGCTCGTGTACGCCCGCGCGAACGGCAGCAGCGGGTGGTTGGGATCGGGCAGTACGGGTGTCTTGTCCATGAAATTGTCCTGTCGTATTGCGTTGCCGGTGACGGGCTGTACGCGACGACATACGCCGACACTTGATCCAGCTGCGAGCCGAAAAGAATTGCCCCCGGTCACATCCCCATTGATATTCCGACGGCACCGCCCGCGCGGTCCGGTATGGCAGTGCGATTGTCGCTGCGTTGCGACTGGTTGCCCGTCACCGTCCTCCTGCCCCTTCGACGTTACCAACCCAAGCATTTGCTTGTTAGGGAGTGTGCGAAACCCAACAGCGACCGAGATCCTCCCCGTCTCGAATCCGGCTGCGGCTTAGGATGTCCGGCGGCCGCTTCCCCGGTGCTCGGGGCGGTTTTTGCCGGACGCGAGGGAACCGGATCGCGGGGTACGACACCCCCGGCTCACATTGTTGGATGCGCATATCCAGGTATGGTAATGTCACGGTGATCCGAAGGACTCGGATCACCGTGACGAGGTGGAGCGGGGTGAAATCAGTCCCGGCCGCTGCGGCGGTACAGGGCGCCGGCCGCGAGGTAGCCGATCACCGCGATGGCGGCGCACCAGGCCAGTGCCACTCCCCCGCTGCTCCCGATGGGCGCGTCCATGAGCAGGCCGCGGGTGGTCTCGATGACCGGGGTGACGGGCTGGTGTTCGGCGAATCCGCGCAGCCAGCTCGGCAGCGTCTCGACCGGGACGAACGCGCTGCTGATGTACGGCAGGAACATGAAGATGAAGGTGAAGCCGTTGGCCGCCTCCGGATTCGGGGCCAGCAGGCCCAGGGCCGCGGCCAGCCAGGACAGCGCCAGGATGTAGAAGGCCAGCACGCCCAGCACCGCCAGCCAGCGCAGCGGATCGGCGGTCGGCCGGAAACCCAGTCCCACCGCCACCAGAATGACCAGACCGGTGGTGACGAGATTACGCAGCACGCTCTCGGCCACGTGCCCGGCGAGCAACGACGTTCGGGATACCGCCATCGCGCGGAAGCGATCGACGATGCCGTTGTGCATATCGGTGGCGACGCTCACCGCGGTGGTCGCCGCACCGAAACCCGCGCACAGCAGAATGATTCCGGGGACCACGTAGTCGATGTAGTCGCCGCCCACCTGAATGGCGCCGCCGAAGACGTAGACGAACATCAGCAGAATGACGATCGGGATGGCGATCGTCATGAGCATGGTGTCGGGACTGCGCAGGGTGTGGCGGAAACTCCGGCCCGCCATGGTGGCCGAGTCCTGTGCCGCGCGGACGAGAGTGTTCACAGCCGTGCGCCTTTCGCGGTGGCGCCGGTCAGCGCGAGGAAGACATCGTCCAGATCCGGTGTGTGAATGGACAATTGGTCGAGGGTCACGGCGTGGCCGTCGAAATGATCGAGGAGTCCGCGAATGTCGGCGACGCTGCCGTCCGAGGGCACCCGCAGCGCGAATTGCTCGGCGTCGACCTCCGCGCCCGGCACCGCCCGCGCGGCGGCGGCCAGACTCTCCGCGTCGGCGAAACTCAGGCGCAGGTGACCGCCGGGGGCCAGGCGCTTGAGTTCCTCCGCGGTGCCCTCGGCAACGATGCGACCGCCGTCGAGCACGGCGATGCGATCGGCGAGCTGATCGGCTTCCTCCAGGTACTGCGTGGTCAGGAAAATGGTGACGCCCTGCTCGACCAGGCCGCGGATCACCGCCCACAGCTCGCGCCGGCTGCGCGGGTCGAGACCGGTCGAGGGCTCGTCGAGGAAGACGATGCGCGGGTCGCCCATGAGACTCATGGCCAGATCCAGCCTGCGCACCATGCCGCCGGAGTAGGTTCCCGCACGCTTGCCCGCCGCCTCGGTCAGGCTGAACTGCTCGAGCAGACGCGTTGTGCGCCTGTCGGTTTCCGCCGCACCCAGGTGCAGCAGCCGGCCGAGCAGGCGCAGGTTCTCGAGCCCGGTCAGCACCGGGTCCACCGCCGAGAACTGGCCGGTGACGCCGATGATGTCGCGCACCGCGCCGGGCGCGCGCACCGGATCGTGGCCGCCGACCCGGACCTCACCGGCATCGGGCGTGCCGAGCGTGGCCAGGATCCGGACCATGGTCGTCTTGCCCGCGCCGTTCGGGCCGAGCAGCGAAAAGATCGTGCCCTCGGGGACGTTCACGTCGATGCCACGCAGCACCGGTTTGTCGCCGAAGGATTTGGTGAGCCCGGAGACTTCGATGGCGGGCTGCCGACTGACTGCTGTCATGGGGTCCTCTGAATCCGATCGCGATGCGAAACTGTGTATGAAATACACTGTGTTTATAGCGTACACAGTTCTTGGCATGGCGCAAGATGGAGGCGCGGCATGTGCACGGCGGATACGAACAGGAGGCCCGGTGGCGCACGAGGAGCAGGTCCTACCCCCGGCGATGAAGCTCATGTGGGACGCGGACGGCGCGGGCACCCGTGGGCCGAAACGCGGTCTCAGCCTGGACCAGATCCTCGACGCCGCCATCGAGATCGCGGACGCCGACGGCTACGCCGGACTCTCCATGGGCAAGCTCGCCAAGAAGCTCGGCTTCACCACCATGTCGCTCTACCGCTACGTGGACAGCAAGGAAACCCTGGTCGAGCTGCTCTCGGACCGGGCAATCGGCGATCCGCCGGTGATCCCGCCGGGCGCGGACTGGCGCACCGGACTCGAAGCCTGGGCCTGGGGCGAATTCCACGCCATTCGCCGGCACGACTGGTGGCTGGACATTCCGCTCACCTCTCCCCCGGTCGGCCCGAACAACATGGGCTGGCTCGAAGCGGGCATGACGGCCCTGTCCGGCATCGCCGCCCCCGAACCGGTGCGCCTGCAACTGGTGGTGAACCTGTCGCTCTACGTCATCGGCCGCACCCGGTTCCTGCGCGACCAGGTCAAGAACGTCGAGAGCGACATCGACTACACCACCGCCCTGAGCCTGGTCCTGGACCCCGCCCGCTTCCCCGCCGTCGCCAGCGCGATAGCCCACCGCGCTTTCGACGACGACGAAATCAACTGGGAGGAGGCAGATTTCACGTTCGCCCTGGATCGCCTGCTGGACGGGTACGCCCAGTACATCGCGACCTTCGAAGTCCCGGAGCCCTGACCGCAGGACCCGGACGGTCCGGCTCACCACCACGCGACCCCACGACGTTCACACCCGATCGCGAGCGCGCCCCGGAAACCGCGCGACCCTTGCTAATTCGCGACACGAATGCGGGCGGACGCCGACGGGGAGGCGGCGCGATGGAGATGCGGCGAAGACGCGCGGCCACGGCCTACCGGACCGGGCTCGCCCGGGAACCGCGCGATCCCTTGCTCATTCGCGGCACGATCGCGGGCGGACGCCGCCAGGAGGGCGGTGCGGCGGGGACGGCGCGCCGGCACGCGGCCGCGGCCCAAGTGTCGGTGCGGCGATGTCGGCGGTGGGCGTGGGGCGCGATGTGCGGGTTCACTTCGGGGCGGGAGGGGTCGTGCCGCCGTGGGAGCGGGAGACCTCGCGGGGATCGGTGGCGCGGAACGACTCGAGCAGGGCTCGGGCCTGGGCTTCGGGATCGGCGGGATCGGCTCGGACGGTGAAGCCGAATTGGCGGGGTTGGGGTTCGGTCGTCGAGAACAGGTAGACGCGGGCGCGGTCCAGATCCTGCACCCAGGCGGAGATCCAGCTGATGGAGCAGTTCCAGCGTTCCAGGATGCCCGGATCGGCGCGGAGGCCGCGCAACAGCAGGCGGCTCAGGGTGCGGGCGGGCCACTCCCAGTCGGTATTCCGCTCGGCGAGATCGAGTTCGCGGTCGTATTCGGATGCGGGAAAACGCATCTCGGGTGGCGGGTCACCCTCACCGGTGTTGTCCCACTCGCACCAGAGGACCTCGTCATCCTCTCGGACGATGGTGACATACAGTGCGCCGCCGGACCCTTCGGTGCTGTACGCGGCCGCGAGCCGCACCCTGCGTCGCTCTCCGGTCGCCCGCAGCTGGCCTTCGAGCAGATTCTCCGGCGGCTCGGAGTGTCCGTGCGGGAAGGCGGTGGCGATGACAGGATGGCCATCGACCAGAACTCTGACCTCGGTATTTCCACAGACGTCCCGGCCGGGTAGCGCCGGGCTGACGATGCGGATCTCGAAGCGGCTCTGCCCTTCTCGAAGGTCCGCCCGAACGCGCGGGACGGGCGGCGCTGCGAGCTGATCGCGAATCCAGCGCGCCCGCCAGAGCGTGTGCTCGTGGTTTCGCTCGCGGGCCCACTCGAGAGCTCCCCGCAGACAGGACTCCCACGGCTCCGAACTCAGCCCGGTCCGCATACGCTCCAGCAGCGACTCCCGCTCCCCCCGCTGCCATTCCAGGCCCGCCGCCGCGCCGGTGCGCATGTCCTGGATGAGCGCCGCGAAGGCGCCCATACGCGGCAGCGAGGGTTCCATGGCGGGCAGATCGTCCGCCAGCAGCGCGAGCACCCGGCGGGCGTCCGGATAGTTCTCGATCTCGGTGCGGTAGTCCCGATGGGAGATCAACTGCACCATGATGGCCAGCGCCTGATCGCGCAGCCGATCGTCGCGGCCGTCCTCGGCCAGTGCGTCGGACAGCCTGGTCACCCTGGCGATCTCGCGGGCCTGGACGCTGCCGCCGGGTCCCTCGGCGATGAAGGCGTTGCGCAAAAGCCATTGCCGCGCGGCGGGATCCGCCTGCTTCACCAGGGCGTTCATGACCAATATGCGCTCCCGGCGACGGGTGCGCTCGCCCAGCCACACGAGATCGAAGGCCGCGCCGGGCACGGTGCCCAGTATCGATATCGCGCGTTCGGCGCACCACGGCAGCAGGGCCATCGTGCGCAGCAGGGGAATATCGGCGGGGGCGGCACAGGATTCGAGCAGCCGCAGACCGACCAGGACGGGTCGGGGATCACGGCCGTGGCGCACCAGCCAGGCGCCCACCTCGCGGGCCCGGGCCGGAGCAGGCGCCCCGACGGCGGGCAGGGGAATCAATCGACGGGTGAAACGCAACGCGGAGATCTCGATCTCCGGATCCGCGAGAGCGTCGTGCAGCCGGGGCAGGGATTGGTCCGGCCCGGCGAAGAACGTGGTCAGGATCTCGGACACAGCGGCGCGGCTCTGCGGGCCGGTCCGTGAACCTCGTTCGCGCACTTGATGTTCGAGCGCGTCCATGCGGGGGTCGCCGCTCTTGGGCAGCGGGGAGTCCGGGCTGCGCAGATGCAGGGCGGTGATGTGGTCGAACAGGGAATCCGGGTGCTCGAGCGCACTGCGCTCGCGGGGTGCACTCACCGGGGAAGGGTGGTCTCGATTCTCTCGATCATGCGATCAACCATAGCCGGGCGGGATCGGACCGCCAAGGGAGAATGCGAAAGGCCCTCGGCCGCAAGTGGATTCACTCGCGATCGAGGGCCGGTCGAGGCGCCGCTACTTCTTGCCCCGGTCCCGCTTCTCACGCACGCGCACGTTCACGCGCACGGGCGAGCCGTCGAAGTTGAACTCCTCGCGCAGCTTGCGCTCGATGAAGCGGCGGTAGCCCGCCTCGAGGAAGCCGGTGGTGAAGAGCACGAACGTCGGCGGGCGGGTCGACGCCTGGGTGGCGAAGAGCACGCGGGGCAGCCGGCCGCCGCGCATCGGCGGCGGGGTCGCGGCCACGACCTCCTTGAGCCAATTGTTCAGGCGGCCGGTCGAAATGCGCTTGTCCCACGAATCCAGGGCGGTTTCCATCGCGGGAACCAGCTTCTGGACCGCGCGACCGGTGTGCGCGGAGATGTTGACCCGCTGCGCCCAGCGGACCTGCACCATCTCGCGGTCGATCTCCCGCTCGAGCTGCTCGCGCCGGTCCTCGTCGACCAGATCCCACTTGTTGTAGGCGATGACCAGCGCGCGGCCGGTCTCGGCCACCATGGAGATGACGCGCAGATCCTGCTCGGTCACCGGCTGCGAGGCGTCGATCAGCATGACCACGACCTCGGCGGCCTCCATGGCCGACTTGGTGCGCAGCGACGCGTAGAACTCGGTGCCGCTGGCGTTGGCGACCTTGCGGCGCAGACCCGCGGTGTCGACGAAATTCCAGGTCTTGCCGCCCAATTGGACCAGCGAGTCGACCGGGTCGACCGTGGTGCCCGCGACATCGTGCACGACCGAACGTTCGGCGCCCGACAGCTTGTTCAGCAGACTGGACTTGCCGACGTTCGGCTTGCCGACCAGCGTCACGCGGCGCGGGCCGCCGACCTGGCCGGTGCCTTCGCGCGGGGTCTCGGGCAGCACGGCCAGAATGTCGTCGAGCAGATCACCGGTGCCGCGACCGTGCGCGGCGGAGATCATCTTGGGCTCGCCCAGACCCAGCGACCACAGCTCGGCCGCATCGGATTCGATCTTCTGGTTGTCGACCTTGTTGGCCACCAGGATGACCGGGGTCTTGGACCGGCGCAGCACCTTGGCCACCGCTTCGTCGGTGGAGGTGGCGCCGACCGTGGCGTCCACGACGACCAGGATGGCGTCCGCGGTGCTCATGGCGACCTCGGCCTGGCGAGCGACGGACTGCTGCAGGCCCTTGGCGTCGGGCTCCCAGCCGCCGGTGTCCTGCACCAGGAATCGCCGTCCGGACCAGTTGGCCTCGTACGAGATGCGGTCGCGGGTGACGCCCGGGACATCCTCGACCACCGCTTCGCGACGGCCAAGAATGCGGTTCACCAGAGTCGATTTGCCGACGTTCGGCCGGCCGACAATGGCCAGGGTGGGCATGGCGAGGAACTCGCCACTCTCCTCGCCTTCGAGTTCGGCTATCTCCCAGTCGGATTCGTCCGACCAGATGCCGTCACCGGCGAAGGTGTCCTGCGTCACTGCGATCCTCCTGCCGAAATCTGCTGCCGCACAACGCGATACAGCTCGTCGATAACCTCGTCCTTGTTCAGCTCGCTGGTGTCGACCAGAATCGCGTCCTCGGCGGGACGCAGCGGGGACACCTTGCGGGTGGAATCGAGGTTGTCGCGGCGCTGCACATCGGCCAGCACCGCTTCGTAATCGTCGCCCCGGCCCTCGGCGACGTTCTGCGCGTTGCGGCGCTGCGCCCGAGCCTGCGCGGACGCGGTCAGATAGATCTTCACGTCGGCGTCGGTGAGCACGACGGTGCCGATGTCGCGGCCCTCCACCACGATCCGGCCCGCGGCCGCGGCGATCTCGCGCTGCATGGCGACCAGCAGGTCGCGCACCTCGGGCACCGCGGATACGGCGGACACGGCCTTGGTCACCGCGTCGCCGCGGATCTCCGAGGACACGTCCTCACCGTCGAGCAGAATGACCTCGCGGCTCGGATCGTTGCCGATGGTCAGCGGCAATTCCTTGACCGCCACCCCGATCGCGGCGGCATCGTCCAGATCCACGCCGCTGCGCAGCACGCGCAGCGTCGCGACCCGGTACATGGCGCCCGTATCGAGATAGCTCGCCTGCAGGCGCGTGGCCAGCAGGCGCGAAACACTGGACTTGCCGGTGCCGGACGGGCCGTCCATGGCAACGACAAGCGACGAACTACCCGTCACCGCACCGGTCCTGTCGATCAGAGAACCCACACCATTCACAACGACACCGCCTCGTAGAGCTTCCCGATTTCGTCCCGGCCCAGCACCCGCAGCGCACCCGGCCGCTGATCGCCCAGGGCGACCGGGCCGATATGGGTGCGCACCAGCGCGATGACCGGATGATCGACCGCGGCCAGCAGCCGGCGAACGATGTGCTTGCGCCCTTCGTGCAGGACGACCTTGACCAGCGAACGGCCCTGACCGACCTCGAGCACCACGAACTTGTCGACCTTGGCCGGGCCGTCCTCCAACTCCACGCCCTCGCGCAGCAGCTTGGCGACCTGACGCTCCTTGACCTCGCCGTTGACTGTGGCCAGGTAGGTCTTGGACACCTCGAACGACGGGTGCATCAGGCGGTGCGCCAGATCGCCGTCGTTGGTGAGCAGCAGCAGGCCCTCGGTGTCGGCGTCCAGGCGGCCGACGTGGAACAGGCGCTGACCGGCGGCGACCCGCTCGGCGACGATATCGCCGACGCACGGGCGGCCCATCTCGTCGCTCATGGTGGACTGCCAGCCCTTGGGCTTGTTCAGCGCCAGGTAGACCTGCTCGGCCCGAACCACGACGCGCACGCCGTCCACGCGCACCACCGCGTTCTGCGGGTCGATGCGCAGACCCTGCTCGCGCACGATCTTGCCGTCGACCTCGATGCGACCGGCGTCGATCATCTCCTCGGCGGCGCGGCGCGAGGCCACACCCGCCTTGGCGAGCACCTTCTGCAAACGCTCGCCCTCGCCCCACGGCAGCTTCTTCGGGCCGCCGGCCTCGGGCTGATCGACGTGCTGGTGCCGGGCGGGCTTGGCGTTGCTCAGCAGCACCGACACGTCCGGCGAGGGCCGATGCACCTTCTTGGCAGCGGGCTGCGCGCTGGGCGCGGAGGGGCGGCCGAAACCGCTGCGGCCCTGCGCGCCTCGGGCGTCGCCGCCGCGCGGAGCGGAAGAATTGGTGCGAGCCGACGGGGCCGCGCCGCGCGAATTGCCGCGCGCGCCTTCGTAGGAGCCGCCGCGGGTCGAGCTGCCGCCCCGCGAGCCGTCGTAACCACCGCCGCGCGAGGAGTTTCCGTCACGCGAACCTTCGTAGCCGCCGCCACGCGAGGAATTACCGCCGCGTGCACCCTCGTAACCGCCACCGCGCGAAGCGTTTCCGCCGCGCGAACCGTCGTAGCCGCCGCGGCCGGAGTTGCCGGAGTTGCCGCCGCCACGCGAACCTTCGTAGCCGCCGCGGCCGGAGTTGCCGCCGAACGACCGCGATTCGCCGTAGCCCGAACCGCCCCGCGCGCCGCCGCGCGAGTCGGAACCACCACGCGAACCGTAGGAATCGGAGCCGCCGCGCGAACCGCCGTACGACCCCGAGCCGCCGCGCGAGCCCTCGTAGGACGAACCGGCGCCGCGCGAATTGCCGCGCGAGCCTTCATAGGAGCCGGCGCCGCGCGAACCACCGCGCGAGTTGTCGTAGGAGCCGGCGCCACCGCGCGAACCGCCCCGGGAATCGCCGCGGCCGGAGCCGCCGCCCCAGGACTGCGCGTCGCCACGAGCTCCGCTCCGCGGTGCGGACGCACCGCGCGAGCCATAAGAATCGCCACTTCGGGCGGACCTGTCGGCCCTGCCTCGGGTCGGCTGGGACCCTCTGGGTTCGTAACCCTTACTGCGTTCCGGTGTGCCATCTCGGCGAGCGGGAGTATTCACGATGTCCTTGTTTCAATCCTCGGCGCCGAGGTCGATGTCCGCCTCGGCTGGTTTTTTCAGCCTGGTGTACCGGGGGTCGGTCTCCAGGCTCTCGTTGATCTCGTCGATCAGGTCGACGCCCGGAAGCAAGGGCGCCAACGGCGGCAACTCCGCCAGGGACGGGAGTCCGATCCGTTCCAGGAACAGTTCGGTGGTGGCGTACCGGGTGCCATTGGTATCCGGGTCCGTACCGCTTTCCGTGATCAGTCCCCGCGCCAGCAGGGTGCGGATCACGCCGTCCACATTCACTCCGCGCACCGCACTCACACGGGCTCGGGTAACCGGTTGACGGTACGCGATGACCGCCAGTGTTTCCAAAGCGGCGCGGGTCAGTTTCGAGCGCGCGCCATCCAACAGCATACGTTCCACGTAGGGCGCGAACTCCGTCCGCGTGTAGTAACGCCAGCCGTCCCCCACGAACCTGAGATCCATGCCACTGCGCCGCACGGTCAGCTCCGCCGACATCTCCCGCAGCAGGGTCTCCACCCGCCGCGCGGTGTCGTTGACCGCTGCCGCCAGCAGTTCGACGGGCGCGGGCGCGTCCACGACCAGCAGCATCGCCTCGAGCGCCGACCGCAGCTCGTCCTCGTCGAGGGCGTCGAACTCCCCCGCCTCCGCCTCGTCCCCGAAGTCCAGCCGCGCCTGCCCCGGCGCCTCGGCCGCCGCGGCGGGAGCGTGTGCGGATTCACCTGTGATATCCGCGTCAGCATGCGCCGGGCCCTCGTCCGCGACGCCGGACGAGACATCGGCGGCCGCCGAATCGGCGGTGCCCGCCTCGGAGTCCGTCAGCACGGGGTCGCTCGAATCCGTTTGCGCGGTGGTCGCGACGGGGTCGGCCGCGCCGGCCTCGACGTCACCGGCATCGTCGCCGGCAGCGCGCACTGACTCGGTCACCCGTAATCCTCCTCGATCGTCACCGGCTCGGCCGGTTGGTCCGCGAGCTCGCCGATCCAGCTGATCGCCAGCGGGCCCAGGGGGTCGGGCTGGTCGAACTCGATGGTTTTGCCACGGTAGAGCTCGAGCAGGGCCAGGAAGCGGGCGACGATCTGCACCGGCACCTCGCAGTCGGCGCACAGCTCGGTGAAGCTCGTCCAGCCGCCCGCACCACGGCTCTTCAGCATCTCGAGGACCAGGGCCGCCTGTTCGGCGACCGAGACCGAGTGCTGATGAATGTGATCGAGCCCGACGGTGGGCACCGGGCGCGGGGTGAACGCGGTCGCGGCGACCTCCGCGAAGGCCGCGGCATCCACCCCCAGGGTAACGTCCGGCAACAACTCCAGGTAGCGCTCCTCGAGCGAGACCGCGCGCGGATAGCGTTGCAGCGCAGCGGCCTCGAGTTCGCCGAGCAATTCGGCCACCTGTTTGAAGGCGCGGTACTGCAGCAGGCGCGCGAAAAGCAGGTCGCGAGCCTCCAGCAATTCCAGATCGTCCTCGTCCGAGACCTCGCCCGAGGGCAGCAGCCGCGCGGCCTTCAGATCGAGCAGGGTCGCGGCCACCACCAGGAACTCGGTGGTCAGGTCCAGGATCTTGTCCGCGCGCAGGCCCTGTTCCCCGGACATGCTCGCGGTCAGCGCCTTGGTGTAGGCGATGAACTCGTCGGTGACCTTGTGCAGCGCCACCTCGGTGACGTCGAGCCGACGCGAGGCGATGAGCTGCAGCAGCAGGTCGAAAGGGCCCTGGAAATTGGTGAGCCGCAGGTGAAATCCGGTCTTCGCGCCGGAATCGGCCTCGCCTTCGGCGGTGGGCACGCCGGTTTCTCCGTCCGCGGTATCGGCAGCGGACGGCGCAGCCGCATCGCTCAACGGCCCGACCGGTGAATGACTTCCCGCGCCATCGCCCGATACGCTTCCGCGCCACCGGATTTCGGCGCCCACGTGGTGATCGGCTCACCCGCGACGCTGGCGTCGGGGAAGCGCACGGTGCGCGAGATCACGGTGTCGTAGACCAGGTCACCGAACACCTCGACCACGCGCGTCATGACCTGGCGCGAATGCAGCAGACGGGCATCGAACATGGTGACAACGATGCCGTACAGGATGAGGGACGGATTCAACCGGTCCCGCACCTTCTCCACGGTGTCGTTGAGCAGCGCCAGCCCGCGTAGCGAGAAGTACTCGCATTCCATGGGAATGATCACACCGTCCGCGCAGGCGAGCGCGTTCACGGTGAGCAGACCCAGCGAGGGCTGGCAGTCGATGAGGATGTAGTCGTACCGACTGCGCAGCGGCGCCAGTGCGCGGCCCAGGGTGTGCTCGCGACCGACCTCGTTGACGAGCTGGATCTCCGCCGCCGACAGATCGATGTTGGACGGCAGCAGATCCATGCCGTCCACCTTGGTGTTCATCCGCACCTGGTCCACGCTGATCTTGCCCGGCCCGACCAGCAGGTTGTGCACGGTCAGATCGAGATCGTGATGCGCGACCCCGAGCCCGGCCGAGAGCGCGCCCTGCGGATCCAGATCCACCAGCAGCACCCGGCGCCCGTATTCGGCCAGTGCCGCACCGAGATTGATGGTCGAGGTGGTCTTGCCCACCCCGCCCTTCTGGTTGCACATCGCCACGACCAGCGCGTCCCCCGTGTGGTCGGCCTCCGGCGGGTCCGGGATGTCGCGCAGCGGGCGCCCGGTCGGACCGAGCTCCGGGCTGCTGGCCACATCTGCGGCTTCCCACAGGGTTTGCGCGGCGGTCTCGATCCGCTGGCCCGCACCACCGGCTTTCGTCACGTCCGCTACTCCTTCGACGTACCTGCCCTTGCCCGCCCGACCGAAAGTGCCGGTGGGGACGCGCCCGACCGCGTGTGCGGCCGGGTCACCAATAGACGCTACCGTCTGTCAGCGTAAGACCCACGTTCGGACACGCACCCTAAAGCTGCACTTCAGCCCCGCTAGCGGGCACGTGGATGGGCGGTTGCCCACACCTCGTGGAGCGTGCCGACAGTCACCAGAGTGTAGATCTGCGTTGTGGTTACGGAGGCATGACCGAGTAACTCCTGCACCACGCGTACATCCGCGCCACCGTCCAGCAGATGCGTGGCGAACGAATGCCGCAGCGTGTGCGGGGAGACGCCGGCGGCGATTCCGGCGCGTTCGGCCGCGGAATGCAGTACCTGCCAAGCGGTTTGGCGAGTGAGCCGGCCGCCGCGGTGATTGAGGAAGAGCGCCGGGGTGGATCGGCCGCGACTCGACAGCTCGGGCCGGCCGCGCACCAGGTAGGCGTCCACCGCGGCCAGCGCGGGCCGCCCGATCGGCACCATGCGTTGCTTACCGCCCTTGCCGCGCAGCACGACAGCGCGCTCGGCGGTGTCGATGTCGTCCACGTCCAGGGCGGTGATCTCGGAGATGCGCGCACCGGTGGAGTAGAGCAATTCCAGCAGCGAGCGGTCTCGCAATCCGCGTGGCGCGTCGGGGCCCTCCGCACCGGCGGCGTCCAGCAAACGTGAGATCTGGTCGTACGGCAGCGCTTTGGGCAGGCGGCGGGCGGGAGTCGGCGGCTTGACCGGATGCGCCACATCGGCCTCGGTGACACCCTCGGCGACCGAGAAACGATGCAGGCCGCGGACCGCGACCAGGGCGCGCGCGGCCGAACTGGCCGCCAGCGCGGCATGATCCGCGTCACCCGCGCGCAGCCACACCACGAAATCGGATATATCGGACTCGCGAACGTCGGTGAGATCCGCCACCGCACGGTCGGTCAGAAAATCCAGATATCGGCCCAGATCGCGCCGATACGCGCTGAGCGTGTTGCGCGCCATACCGCGCTCGACCGTCAAATGGTCCAGGTAGGCGTCGATTCGGCGGCTCAGCACGCTGCCATGATGGCACCGGCCACCGACAACGGACGGCACCTCGACCGGCCCGCGCGTCTCCCGGCGGAACGCGATCGACTCGAAATGCCCTGACCAGCACCGCAGCTCGGCGGGCAGTGCCGCAATCCCGCTATTTTTCAGCGGCTTTGCGGTCCAGGAACTTCGTGGGCAGGCCGGGCCAGGGTGCGTCGGCGGGGCGGGGCTCGAGGCCGGCGGCGCGGGCGGCCAGCAGCGCGGTGACACCCGCGACCGCGGTGGCGTTGGTGATCTCACCCGCGAGGGCCCGGCGCGCGGCCTCGGCCACCGGCACCCGCAGCACCTGCAGGTCGGCTTCCTCGTGCTCGGGTTCGGGCTGTTCGGTCTCGTACAGGCCCGAGGCCAGGTAGATCCGCAGCGCCTCGTCGGTGAAGCCGGGCGAGAGCTCGATGTCGACCAGCACCGACCAGTCGCGCGCGGCCAGCCCGGTCTCCTCGGCCAGTTCGCGCTTGGCCGCGTGCAGCGGATCCTCCCCCGGCTCGTCCAGGAGCCCCGCGGGCAGCTCGAGCAGCCGGCGGCCGACCGGGTGGCGGTACTGGTTGATCAGCACCAGGTTGTCGTCCTCGTCGACCGCCGCCACCGCCACCGCGGCGTGATGCTCGATCACCTCGCGCTCGGCGACCCGCCCGCCGGGCATGACCACCTGATCCAGTCGCAGCGCCAGAATCGCGCCCGTGTACACGGTGCGGCTCGAGGCGATGTCGAAGTCGTGCGTGCCGGGCGCGGATTCAGCCATGAGCCAACTGTATCCGCCCCCTCCGGGCGCACTCCGCGGCCCGGGGAGGACCGCCGCGACCCGCGCCCCGTGCGAACGCGACCGGCCTCGCCGCGCAACACGACCAACTGTTCGGCCACGCCCGCCGTCCCGGTCGACGACCCGGCCGCGAGCGTCGGGGCGAACGCGAACCGGCCCGGTCCCGAACCCCCGAGGGACGTTCGAGACCGGGCCGGTGTGGCAGCGGCGGCGGTGCGCCGGTGACCGTCAGCTCTTGACTTTGTCGCCCTTGGCGGCCTTGGCCGACGAGGCCTTGCCCGTCGCGGGCTCGGCCGCTGGAGCGGGCTCGGGAGCCAGCTCGACCGGAAGCTGTTCGGCCGCCTTGTACTTCAGCGCGGCCGAGATCAGCGCCGCGAACAGCGGGTGCGGACGGGTCGGGCGGGACTTGAGCTCCGGATGCGCCTGGGTGGCGACGAAGAACGGATGCCGGTCCTGCGGCAGCTCCACGAACTCGACCAGGTGGCCGTCCGGGGAGGTTCCACTGAAACGCAGGCCGCTCTTGGCGATCTTGTCCCGGTAGGTGTTGTTGACCTCGAAGCGATGGCGGTGCCGCTCGGACACCTCCGTGCTGCCGTAGGCCTGCGCCACCACCGAATCCTGCTCCAGCACCGCCGGATACGCGCCCAGGCGCATGGTGCCGCCCAGGTCGGCCTCACCGGCCACGGCCTGTTCCTGATCGGCCATCGTGGAGATGACCGGGTACTTGACGTCCGGCTCGAACTCGGTCGAGTTGGCGTCGTCCAGGCCCACCGAACGCGCGGATTCGATCACCATGCACTGCAGGCCCAGACACAGGCCCAGGGTGGGAATGCCGCGGGTGCGGGTGAACTTGATCGCCCCGACCTTGCCCTCGATGCCGCGAATGCCGAAGCCGCCCGGAATGAGCACGGCGTCGACGTCGGCCAGGTGCGTACGCGCGCCGGCCTCGGTCTCGCACTCGTCGGACTGCACCCAGCGGATGTTCACCTTGGCGTGCGAGGCGAACCCGCCGGCGCGCAGCGCCTCGGTGACCGAGAGGTAGGCGTCGGGCAGATCGACGTACTTGCCGACCAGCGCGACGGTGACGTGCTCGCGCGGGTTGTGCACCCGATCGAGCAGATCGCCCCACACGGTCCAGTCCACATCGCGGAACGGCAGGCCCAGGCGGCGCACCACGTACGCGTCCAGGCCCTCGCGGTGCAACACCTTGGGGATGTCGTAGATCGACGGCGCGTCCGGGGTCGAGATGCAGGCATCCACGTCCACGTCGCACATGAGCGCGATCTTGTTCTTGAGCGGTTCCGGCACATCGCGGTCGCAGCGCAGGATCAGGGCATCGGGCTGGATGCCGATATTGCGCAGCGCCGCCACCGAATGCTGGGTCGGCTTGGTCTTGAGCTCACCGGAGGGACCCAGGTAGGGCACGAGCGTGACGTGCAGGAAGAAGCAGTTGTCCCGGCCGACCTCGTGGCGGATCTGACGCGCCGCCTCGAGGAACGGCTGCGATTCGATATCGCCGACGGTGCCGCCGATTTCGGTGATGACCACATCGGGGATCTGGCCGTGCAGGTCCGGCTCCGCCATGGCGGTGATCCGGGCCTTGATGGCGTCGGTGATGTGCGGGATGACCTGCACGGTGTCGCCGAGGTACTCGCCCCGGCGCTCCTTGGCGATCACGGTCGAATAGATCTGACCGGTGGTGACATTCGCGATCCCGGAGAGATCGCGATCGAGGAAGCGTTCGTAGTGACCCACGTCGAGGTCCGTTTCCGCGCCGTCCTCGGTCACGAAAACCTCTCCGTGCTGGAAAGGATTCATCGTGCCTGGATCGACGTTGAGGTACGGATCCAACTTCTGCATCGTCACGCGCAAACCGCGAGACGTGAGCAGCTGACCGAGGCTGGAGGCGGTCAGACCCTTACCGAGTGAAGAGGCAACGCCACCGCTGACGAAGATGTGTTTCGTGGCCGCGCGCGCCGGAATCCGTGATTGACCCACGGGACTTCACGGTAACACGAACCCCGGATGCCGATCGAATGCCACGCGCGGGACATCCGCTCGATTCCGGCCCGGCGGCCGCCGTTAACGCGAATATTGCCCGTCGGCGGCCGGATCCGGTCAGTGCGGCATCGCCACGACTGTGAGCGAGGTCGCGGTGGCCCCGGTGCCGTATCGCCCGGTGCCGCCGTTCAGCTGTTCGGTGAGCCCGAGCACGGTGGTGATGCGGCCGATCTGATGGTCAACATTGTCCACGGTCGTGATCGTTGCCAGCGGGGCCTCCGAACGCGCCACGGCGATCGCGCCGGGCCCCTCGGCCGCGCCGTAGCGACCCGCCAGCACCACTCCGGCCGAATGTGCGCGCAGGCCGGCGGCGAAGCGCGCCAGGATGGTTCCGCGATTGCTCTCCGGCGCGCGGGCGCCGTCGCCGGCCACCACGACCGACAGTTGCGCGGGACCCTGCACATCGGAGGTGAGGAAGCCGCCGCCGCGCAGGGTCTCCAGGGCGAGACCGCGTTCGGGGTCGGTGCCGCGCGGCTGCCCGGTGGCCGGATCGGTGAGCAGCACCTGGCCCAGCAGATCACCGGCCAGGCTGCCCTGGTCCGGGGCGTCGATGCGCAGTTGCCCGCCAGCGGGCACCACGTTGGTGAGCGCGGTGCGCAGCCGGTCGCTCTCGCCGGAGTCGGTGAACGCCTCGGCGAGGGTGACCCGGCCGGTGACCGCGGCGCCCGCGGCCAGCAGCGCCGCGGTCACCGAGTCGACATCGGCGGAGTCGGCGTCCGGGGCGGCGAACACCAGGACGCTGCGCCCGGCGAGGTTGCCCGCGAGCAGTTTGCCCGAACTGCCGGACAAGAAGTCGTCGGCGGCGCGCAATTGTGCTGTGAGACGGTCGTTTTCCGCGATGAGCGCGTCACTGCCGGGGCGGTCGCCCTTGCCGGGGATGAACCCGTCCGACCTGGTCTGACTGCCGAGGACCACGCCGACCGCGAGGGCCAGGAAGATGGCGGCGATCGAAACAGCATGGTGGCGAAAGGAAAGCACGACTCCCCTACCTGATTCCGTCGATCGTGGTCTGAATCCACAGCCAGGTGCGATCCCAGGCGTTGGTCACCCAGTCGAGCACCTCGGTACCCATGTGGGTGGCCAGCATCGCCACGATCAGCGCCACCAGCGCGGCCAGCACCACCAGGGCGATCGCCCAGCCCGAACCGCGCTGCCGGTACAGCACCGCAACGGCTTTCGCGTCCATGAGTTTGGTGCCGATCTTCAATCTGGTGAGGAAGGTGGCCGGGCTGGAGTCGCGCCGGCCGCGATCGAAGAACTCGTCGAGCGAGACCGCGGCGCCGGCGGTGACGATCAGGCTCGCACCGTGGTGATCGGCCAGCAGCAGCGCCAGATCGGCCGGCGCGCCCGAGGACGGGAAGGTGGTCGCGCCGATGCCCAGGTCCTGGATTCGTTCCAAACCCTTGGCGTGCCCGTCGGTATCGGCGGGCAGGATCACCTCGGCGCCGCACTTGAGGGTGTTGGCGGTGATCTCCTCGGGATCGCCCACGATGAGATCGGGACGGTAGCCGTGCCGGACCAGGGTGTCCGCGCCGCGGCCGACGCCGATGAGGATCGGCGCGTACTCCTTGATGAAAGGCTTGATGCGCTTGAGATCGTCGGCGTGATCGGGTCCGTCGGCGACCACCACGACGTGCTTCTTGCGCATGTCCACCGCGACCTCGGGCACGCCGATACCGTCTATCAGCAAAGAGCTTTCGGTCCGGATGAACTCGATGGTGTTGCCGGAGAAGGCTTCCAGGTGATCGGCCAGCCCGTTGCGGGCCTCGATCATGCGCTCGGCGATACCGAGTTCGGTGAGCTCGATGCCCTCCACGAGCGCTTCGGGTTCCTTCTTGATCGACCTGTCGGCGTAGACGATGCCGCCGTCGACGCGAACCTTCGCGCCGTCCTTGATCCGGGTGAAGACATCGGAGCTGACCGCGTCCAGCAGCAGGACGCCGTTGGCCACCAGCACCTCCGGACCCAGATTCGGGTAGCGGCCGGAGATGGAGGGCGAGGCGTTCACCACCGCGGCGACCCGGGCCTGCACCAGCCGGTCGGCGGTCAGCCGGTCCAGATCCATCTCGTCCAGGACGACCACGTCGCCCGGTCCGACGCGCTGCAGCAGACGCCTGGTGTTGCGGTCCACCCGGGCCGGCCCCACGATTCCGGGGAGCGTTTCGGAGCTACGCGACAGCAGTCCCAGCATCTTCATAGCAACTGATGATTATCGGAAAGTCTCAACCTGTGGTGGAGGCGCGCCGGGCTGCCGCATTCGTCACTGTGATGCCACACCAGTCACAGTGATGCCGGTATCCGTGAACATCCGGTACAGATATGCTCCGGTCAACGGTTCGAGAGGAGACACCACCGTTATGGTCAGCACCACCGTCGATACTGTCCTGAACGCCCCGCGCGACGTCGTCTACAAGCTCTTCACCGAGCGCGACGGCATTTCGAGCTACATGCCGATCCAGATCGTGCTCAAGAAGCCGGGCGCGGGTAGCCCGTCCGGCGTGGGCGCGCAGTACCAGCTGGGTCTGGGCCCGGTCGGCGTCACCGAGGAGACCGTCGAACTGGTCCCCAACGAGCGCTTCGTCTACAAGATCGTCAAGGGCGCGCCGGTGAAGCGGCACTACGGCACCGTCACCTTCGCCGACGCACCCGGGGGCACCCGCGTGGTCTACACGATGGAGTCCGAGCCCAGCCTGCCGCTGCCGGGCAAGGTGCTGGAGATCGGGCTGCGCGCGCTGATCAACCAGTTCCTGGCAGGCGCCCGCAAGGCCGTCAAATAGGCATTGCCGGGCACATGATCGGCTGATCCGGCGCGAGCCGCACCGCCGCGCGACAGCCCGAGGTCGTCCACGACCCGGAACCGCGCGGCGCGAGAGGTGTTCCGCAGCGCGCCGGAAGCGGTGAATCCGATGCGAACGGCCCCCGAACACGGTGTGTTCGGGGGCCGTTCGGCGTCGTGCGGGCGAATCAGTGTGCGGCGGTGACCTTCTCCGCGTCCGCCGTGGTGAGCAGTTCCCAGGCGTGCGCGCGGCCGGTCTCGGTGTCGTCCAGGCCGGCGAGCATGCGCGCCAGCTCCACGACGCGCTCGTCGCGGGTCAGCGAGCGCACCCCGGAATTGACGCCCTTGCCGTCGTCGACCTTGTCGACCACCAGGTGCGTGTCGGCGAACGCCGCCACCTGCGGCAGGTGGGTCACCACGATGACCTGGTGGGTGCGCGCCAATTGCGCCAGGCGACGGCCGATCTCGACCGCGGCCCGACCGCCCACGCCGGCGTCGACCTCGTCGAAGACCATGGTGGTGCCGTGCTCGGAACTGGCCAGCACCACTTCCAGCGCCAGCATGATGCGCGAGAGCTCACCGCCGGACGCGCTGCGGCTCAACGGCAGCGGCTGCGCGCCCGAATGCGCGGCGAGCCGGAATTCGACCTCGTCCACGCCCGTCGAACCGGCGTGCAACTCCTGCCCGTCCACCAGCAGCGGCGCGGAATCCTGCGCAGCGGCCGGAACCGGGCGCACCCCGACCTCGAGCCGGGCCCGGCCCATGGCCAGCCCGCTCAGTTCGGCGCTGACGGCGGTGGCCAGCTTGCCCGCGGCCTTGCTGCGGGCGACGGTGAGCTTGCGGGCGGCCTCGCGCACCTTGTCCGCGGCGGTCTCCACCTCCGCGGCCAGGGCGGCCAGCGCCTCGTCCGAGACGTCCAGCGATTGCAGGCGGGTTCTGGACTCGTCGGCCCAGGCGATGACGCCGTCGATGTCCGGCGCGTATTTGCGGGTCAGCGTCTTGAGTTCGGCCTGCCGGGTGAGCAGCGAATCCAGTGCGCCCGGATCGGACGGCAGATCCGACAGGTAGGAACTGAGTTCGGTCGTCATGTCGACCACCACCGACAGCGCCTCGCCCAGCCGGGGGGCCAGCGCCGTCAGGGCCGGATCGTCGGCGGCCTCCAGGCGGGCGCGCGCGGTGCCCAGCAGATCCAGCGCGCCCGAGCCCTCGCCGGGCGTGTCCGACGGACCTGCCAGGGCGTCGTGCGCGGCCGCGGCGGCCTCGCGCAGCGAATCCAGATCCGAGAGCCTGCGCACCTCGATCACGATCCGCGCGTCCTCGTCGGGTTCGGGTGCGATGGAGTCGATCTCGTTGAGCGACTGGGTCAGATGATCGGCCTCCAGGGCCAGTTCCCGGCTGCGCGCGGTGCGCTCGAGCAGCTGATTGCGCGCCTCGAGCCAGGTGCGGCGCACCTTCTGGTACTTGCGCAGCAGCGGCGCGACGGCGTCGGAGGCGAACTGGTCCAGCGCGTGCAACTGCTGATCCGGCCGTTGCAGCCGCAGCTGATCGTTCTGCCCGTGCACCGTCAGCAGCGGGGTGGTGAAATCCGAGAGCACCGAGGCCGGAACACTGCGGCCGCCCAGATGCGCGCGCGAGCGGCCGTCGCTGCCGACCGTGCGCACGGCGATGATGCTGCCGTCGTCATCGGTTTCCGCGCCGGAGGATTCGAGCACCTCCTTGACCTCGAGGATCGCGCCGTCGTGCACCGCGTCGACGGTGAACCGCCCCTCGACCACCGCCCGCGAGGCGCCCAGGCGCACCCGCCCGGGATCGGCGCGGGCTCCGCTGAGTAGGTGCAGGCTGGTGACCACCATGGTCTTGCCCGCACCGGTCTCACCGGTCAGGACGGTCAGCCCTTCATGGAATTGCGCGGTGGCGGTGGAAATTACGCCCAGCCCGTCAATCCTGATCTCTGTCAGCACTCGTGCTCTCCGTTCGCGCAGACGCTCGGCCTCGCCAGCCTGTCACGGGCAACTGGAATTTGCGCACCATCCGGTCGGCGAACGGCGCGGAATCGAGCCGCACCCACCGCACCGATTCGGTCCCGCGGACCGCCTCCACCCGGCCGCCCCGCGGCAATGCGAGGGTGCGACGGCCGTCGAGGAAAACTATCGCATCATGGCCCGTGGCAACGGTTTCCACCGCGATCCGGGAATCGGGGCTGGTCACCAGGGGTCGCGCGAACAGGGCGTGGGCATTGCTCGGAATCACCAGCAGCGCTTCGAGTTGCGGCCACACCACCGGTCCGCCGGCGGAGAAGGCATATGCGGTGGACCCCGTCGGAGTGGCCACCAGCACACCGTCGCAACCGAATGACGACACCGGGCGGCCGTCCACCTCGAGCACCACTTCGAGAACGCCCATGCGCGCGGCATTCTCGATGCTGGCCTCGTTGAGCGCCCAGCCCGAGTCGACGAGCACATCGTCGACACGCACGCTCACATCGATGGTCATGCGCTCTTCGATCGTGTAATCGCGGCGCACGACCTGCGATAGCGCCTCGTCCAGATGCTCGGCCTCGGCCTCGGTGAGAAAGCCGATGCGGCCCAGATTGATTCCCAGCACCGGCACCGAGGCGTTGCGAGCCAGCTCGGCCGCGCGCAGGAAGGTGCCGTCGCCGCCGAGGGCGAGCACCATCTCCGCGCCCACCGCCGCGTCGGGGGTGTGTGCCATGACGCGCACGGGATAGCCGCCGTCGGGCTCGCCCTGCTCGTCGAGATCGAAACGGGTGCTGTAGGCCTCGTCCTCGAGCACCCGCAGCCCGATACCGGCCTCGGCGAATATCTTGGCCGCCCGGTGCGCGGTCTCGGTGATCTCCGATCGCCCGGGATGCGCGACCAGCAGGACTTCCCGTCCGGTGCCCGGCGAATTCACTGTGGTCCCTCCTGAACCGCCCGATCGATCAACAGCCGCACGCGATCCCGCTCCGCCGGCCCGAAGGCGGTGAACGCGAGATCCGCGGCGGCGGCCGAATCCACTGCGGCCGACACAGTATCGGTTACGACCGACACGGTATCGCCACCGGCGGATTGATCGGCTTCTTGCTGCGCGACAGTATTTTCTCCCGCGGCGGGGGCTCCCGCCGCCTCATTACGCAACCACAGGAAGTACTCCACATTCCCGGACGGGCCGGGCAGCGGGCTGGCCACCACGCCCCGGGTACGCAGCCCCAGCTTCGCCGCGGCGGCCGCGACCTCGAGGACGGTTTCCGCGCGCAGCGCCGGATCGCGCACCACGCCACCGGATCCGAGCCGGTCCTTGCCGACCTCGAACTGCGGCTTGACCATGGGCAGCAGGTCCGCGCCGGGCGCACAGCAGGCCGCCAGCGCGGGCAGCACCAGGCCCAAGGAGATGAAGGACAGGTCGGCGACGACCAATTCGACTGTGCCGCCGATGAGTTCGGCCGTCAGTGCGCGAACGTTCGTGCGGTCGTGGACCAGCACCCGATCGTCGTTCTGCAAACGCCAGATGAGCTGGCCGTAACCGACATCGGCGGCCACGACCTGCTTCGCGCCCCGGCTCAGCAGCACATCGGTGAAGCCGCCGGTGGACGCGCCCGCGTCCAGGCAGCGCTTACCCTCGACCGAGACCCCGAGCGGTTCGAACGCACCGAGCGCGCCCAGCAGTTTATGCGCGCCGCGCGAGGCCCACTGCACCTCGTCGGGCTCGTCCCGGACCAGCAGCGGGGCACTGGCCTCGACGCCCGTCGCCGCCTTGGTGGCGACGCTGCCGTTGATCAGGACGCGACCCGCGGCGATCAGCTCGACCGCGTGTTCCCGCGATCGCGCCAGTCCGCGGCGAACCAGTTCCGCGTCCACCCGTGCGCGCTTGGCCACCTTCAGACCTTGTCCACCGTGGCCAGCGCCTGCACCAGCACGTCGTGCGCCTGCTCCAGAATGCGAGCGCGCCGAACGATATCCGTGCCGTCGGACGTGGATTCCCGTGCACCGGCCGTCAATTCGGTCAGCAGGGCGTCGACCTCCGCGCGTATCCGCTGCGGGTCGGCGAACTCCTGATGCGCGCCGGGCAGGTGCTGACCGGGCAACGGAGCCCCCGGGCGGGGCCCCTGACCGGGTAGCTGCGCGGCGGCGGCGCCGTACGGGGCAGGGCTTGGCGTACTCATGGTGGCGACAACGCTACCCGAACCCGCATTCGAACACACGTACCGTGCCGGGTCCGAGCGCACGACAGCTATCGGCGAGAATCGACCCCATGGAACGCACCTTCGAGGATCTGATCGCCGCCGCGGACGCGGTCTCGGTGGCCGGCTGGGATTTCTCCTGGCTGGCGGGTCGGGCCACCGAGGAGCGGCCGTCGTGGGGTTATCAGCGGCAGCAGGCGGGCCGGTTGGCGACCGCCCGGGCCGCGCTCGACATCCAGACCGGCGGCGGTGAGGTGCTGGCCGAGGCGGAGCGGTTCCCGCCGACGATGGTCGCCACCGAGTCCTGGCCGCCGAATCTGGCCAAGGCCACCGCGCTGCTGCATCCGCGCGGGGCGGTGGTGGTCGCCGATCCGGACGAACCGCCGCTGCCCTTCGCGGCCGACGCCTTCGACCTGGTCACCAGCCGGCATCCGGCGACCATCTGGTGGGACGAGATCGCCCGGGTGCTCGAACCCGGCGGCGTCTACTTCGCCCAGCACGTCGGACCGGCGAGCGTGTTCGAACTCGTCGAGTACTTCCTGGGACCGCAGCCCGAGGCGCGCAAGGGCCGCGATCCCGAACGCGAGGCGGCCGACGCGCGCGCCGCCGGACTCGAGATCGTGCAGTCCCGCACCGAGCGGCTTCGCATGGAGTTCAACGACATCGGGGCCGTGGTGTACTTCCTGCGCAAGGTGATCTGGATGGTGCCGGGCTTCACCGTCGCGCAGTACCGCGACCGGCTGGCCGAGCTGCACCGGTCGATCGAGGCCGACGGGCCGTTCGTCGCCTACTCGGCCCGAACCCTGGTCGAGGCGCGCAAACCCGCCTGACCGTGCCGGCTCACCTGCCGTCGGAGATGGTCGGCACGGTGGGGTTTCCGGACCGGCCCCACATGATGTCCACCCGACGGCCGCGGCTCGGATCCGCCGTTCGGTGGCCCGCTGCGACGTGCCCTCGCCGCCTGCTCACACCTCGACCGAGAAGTGATGCGAGGTGATCGCCAGGTGATGGCGCATATACAGACGGTGCGCCGCGGCACGGCTCGCGGCAACGCCGGAATCCAGGTGCACCGCTTCACAATCCAGCCGCGCGGCCTCGCCCTTCACCCAGCCGACGAGTTGGTCGGCGTATCCGTGACCGCGGGCTTCGGGGACGGTGCTGACGTCATCGACGTAGACGAACCGGCCCCACGCGGTCGAATGCGTGACGCGGAAACCCAGGATCGAGCGCGCGTAATCGGACGTGTCATCGAAGACACCGACCAGCCGGTACCCGGCGGGCCGCAACTGCTCGTCGACGAGCTGCGTGATCGCCTCGGCGCTCCCCCACCGCGGCCGCAACTCCAGCAGCGCCGGGCCGCCCAGCCCGGTCTCACCCGCGAAGATCTCCCGTAGTTCGCTCATGGCTCGACCGTAGTTCAGCGGGCGCGAGGGATCCGAGAGCCACTTCGCCCCAAGTCTCACGGACCAATTCGCGCTCCCCGTTCCCGCACACGCCCCATCACCGCGCGACATCCACGCTCAGCCGGTAACAGGACGCGGGTCGACAACCGTCACGGTGCGCGCACCAGAAAGCCCGCTCCGATGCCGACCGCGAATACGCTGGGAAACACACCAACCGGGAGTCGGGCTTCGATACCCGGGAGTGGGCTCCGCCTCCGCGACACGCAGCGCATCGTGCGGGCGGAGACGTCGCAGGGTTACGCGACGGGGGGCGCGGCCACCGGGATCGCGCGGCCCGGGTGCTCGGCGAAGAGCTTGGCCAGGGTCTCGGCGATGTCGGCGGAACCGGGGGCCACGGGGGCGATATCGGCGACCGGCTGGTTCAGGGCGTCGAGCGACTGCGACACGTAGGTGGGCAGGCGGTCCGCGGGCTGGGTGTTCAGGTCGGCCAGGGTGCTGACGCCGGTCAGGACCAGCAGGGAGGGCAGGCCGACGCTGTGGCCGCCGTCGATGTCGGTGTCGAGGCGGTCGCCGACCACCAGGGCGTCGCGGGTGCCCGCGCGCAGCAGGGCATCCTCGATCAGGGGGGCGTACGGCTTGCCCGCCACGATGGGCTCGCGATCGGAGGCGGTGCGCAGGGCGGCGACCATCGAACCGTTGCCGGGGGCAAGGCCGCGTTCGTTCGGGAGGGTGGCATCGGTGTTGGCCGCCACCCAGAGCGCACCCGCGCGCAGCGCGTAGGCGGCCTCGGCCAGATCGGCCCAGGCGGTCTGCGGATTGTGGCCCTGCACGACCGCGGCCGGGGCCACGCCGTTGAAACGGCGAATCGGCTCGAGTCCGACCGCACGCACCTCGGCGACGAGATCGTCGGTGCCGACCACGAGCACGGTCGCGCCCCGGTCCAGCCGGGAGGCCAGCAGACCGGCGGCGGCCTGGGCGCTGGTCACCACATCGTCTTCCGTTGCGGCATAGTCCAGTTCGCGCAAATGCTCGGCCACGGCGGCGGCCGATCGACTGGCGTTGTTGGTCACGTACATGAGCCGCTGACCCGGGCCGTCGCCGGATGAGTCACCCGAAAGCGCCTGCGGCGCACCGGGAACCACCTCGTGCCCGCGATAGAGCGTCCCGTCGAGATCCAGCAGTAGCGCGCCGAATCGATCCCGTAGCCGCATAGCGCCGCCCCTTCTCACTTCCCGGTCCCCGAGCGAACCGCCGCCCGTGCCGGGCGGCGGTCACGCCGAATGTCAGCTCTGCCCGCCGACTTCAGGACCGATCGTCATCCTTGGCCGCCTCGGTCAGGTCACCGGGCGGATCTTCGATGGTCGTCACGGCCGATGTACCGGCCGCACCGGCGGTTTCGGCCTTCGAGCCCGAATTCGCGGTGTCGTCATCATCGCCGAACTCGGCGGCGGCGGTGCCGGAATCGGCGGCATCGAGAACCTCGGGAGAGTCATCGCTCTCGTCGTCGTCCTCGTCGTCCTCGACCGCGGCGGTCCAATCCGGTTCGTCCGCTTCGTCTTCGGCGTCATCCTCGGTCAGAGTCCAGCCGCTGCCGTCGCCGCCCTCGGCCAGATCGGCGGCGCGCTCCTCGGCGTCGGTCTCACCGTCGGTGTCCGCGGACGCGGCGTTCATGAACCAGGTCAGCGATTCCTCGCTGCGACCGGCGGACAGCAGCGCCTCGGCGTACGCGTAGAACAGGCGCGCGGCGGCCGAACCGGTGCGCGCGGGATCGAGCTCGGCGGTCTGCAGCGTCACCACGGCCTGATCGAACTGGCCCAGGTCCATGCGGGCGCCGGCGACGACGATGCGCAGTTCGGTGGCCTCGTCGCCCTCCAGCAGCCGGGCCTCATCGCTGCGGCCCAGCTCGATGGCGCGCTCGGGACGGCCGAGTCCGCGCTCGCAGTCGGCCATGACGGCCAGCAGACCCGAGCCGCCGGACATGCGGCGCGCGGTCCGCAGCTCGGACAGTGCCTCGGCCCATTCGCCGGCGTGGTAGGCCGCGACACCGTTGGTCTCGCGGACCACGGCGATACGACCGGCCCGCTGCCGGGCGGCGCGTGCGTGCTCGAGCGCCAGCTCGGGATCCTCGCCCAGCAGCTGCGCCACCATGACGAGGTGCCGGGCCACGGTCTCGGCGTTGGACTTGTCCAGGCTCAGCAGATCGCGGCGAACCGCGGGCTCCAGGTCGGCGGCCTGCACGTCGTCGGGCAACTCGGGCTCATCGGGCCGACCGGCCCGCCGCTCGCTGCCACCGGACCGCGCACCCTCGCCGCCCCGGCGACGGTCGTCGCCGCCGGAGAACGAACGCTCGGCCCGCTCCGGGCGATTGCCGGCCGGGCGCTCGGCCCGGTCACCTTCACCGGAACCGCTGCGGCCGAAGCTCTTCCGCTCGTCACGATCGCCGCGCTCGGCCCGGTCACGGCCGCCCTCGTAGCCGCCGCGATTGTCATCGCGCTTGAAACCACCGCGGTCACCGCCGCGATCATCCGAACGCTTGAAGCCGCCACGATCGCCACCCCGATCGTCCGAACGGCTGAAGCCGCCACGATCGGAACCACGGTCGTCCGAGCGGTTGTAGCCGCCACGGTTGTCGTCGGAGCGGTTGAAACCACCCCGATCGCCGCCACCGCGATTGAAGCCACCGCTGCGCTCGCCACCGCGATTGTCATCGCGCTTGAAACCGCCACGGTCACCGCCGCGATCATCCGGACGCTTGAAGCCACCACGATCGTCCGAGCGGTTGAACCCGCCGCGATCCGAGCCACGGTTGTCGCCGCCACGGTTGAAGCCGCCGCGCTCACCACCGCCACCGCGGTTGAAACCGCCGCGGTTGTCGTCTCGGTTGTATCCGCCACGGCTGTCGCTGCCGCGGTTGAAGCCGCCGCGCTCGCCGCCACGGTTGTCATCGGAGCGGTTGAAACCGCCCCGATCGCCGCCACCCCGGTTGAAACCGCCGCTGCGCTCACCACCGCGATTGTCATCGCGCTTGAAACCGCCACGGCTGTCGCCGCCACGATTGAATCCACCACGGTCGGAGCCCCGGCTGTCGCCACCCCGGTTGTAGCCCCCGCGCTCGCCGCCACGGTTGTCATCGCGCTTGAAACCGCCGCGGTCGCCACCGCGATCGTCGCTACCGCGATTGAATCCGCCACGCTCGCCACGGTTGTCGCCACCGCGATTGAACCCGCCGCCGCGCTCACCGTCACGGCTGTCGCCGCGGTTGAACCCACCCCGGTTGTCGCCGCCGCGGCTGTACCCGCCACGCTCGCCGCCCCGGCTGTCGCCGCCACCGCGGTTGAAACCGCCGCGGCTGTCCTCGGAACGGTTGAAGCCGCCCCGGTCACTCCCTCGATTGTCGCGGTCGCCGCCGCGGCTGTAGCCGCCGCGATCGCTGCCCGCGTTGTCGCGGTTGAATCCGCCGCGGCCCGCGTTGTCGCGACCGCCCCGGCTGTCACCGCTGCGCTGGAACCCACCACCGCTGCGAGAGGAGCCGCCGTCGCGGCTGCCACCCTCGTTGCGATCCTTGCGGAAGCCCGATCTACCCTCGTCGCGCCGATCGCCGGAATTGTCGCGCGCCGGCCGGCCGCCGAAGCCGCCGCCCTGACCGGATCCACCGCTGCTCCGGCGGAAAGGTTTGCGGTCGTCGTTCTGCTCCGCCACGGTGAGCCCTCTCTATAGTTTGCCTGCGGTCCCGGCCCGCGGCGCTGGCGCGCGTGAGGGTCTGGCGGGAAGTCCCCGCCACCACAAATTCAATCACGCGCCGCTGAGCGTCCTAGCGGCACCGGGTGTAAAACGACGAAAGGGGACCCAAATCTGGGTCCCCTTTCGTGAAGGATGTTCCGGCGGTGACCTACTCTCCCACACCCTGTCGAGTGCAGTACCATCGGCGCAGGTGGCCTTAGCTTCCGGGTTCGGAATGGGACCGGGC